>CATWBG010000007.1:0-113738 GCA_958348985.1 uncultured Collinsella sp.
GCATAGCGGGTGGGTTTAGATGCGGCGCTGCGCGCCGCACAGGCTAAAGCCTTACCAAAGAGGGCGCAGCATCGCTACGCCCTCAATGACATATCGGTTTTAGACTCGTCCGCGCCACTCCTACGCGTGACGGCACATCCCTACACGTTGTACTGCGGCAGATCCTGCAGCGCGATGGCAGACATACCCACCTCGTTGTTGGAACCCACACCGGCGCGCTCCTCGCGCACCGCTTCGATGGCGCTCACGTAGGCGTTTGCTCCCGAAAGTGCCGTGACGCAGGTCACGCCGCGGCGAACCGCCTCGGTGCGCAACAGGTATCCGTCGCCACGCGAGCCCGGGCCATACGGAGTGTTGATGATGAGTGAAATATCGCCATTGGCAATCATGTCGCCAATGTTGGGATGTGCGCCGCCAATCTTGTTGACGGTCTCGCACGTCACGTTGCCACCGCGCAGCACACGCGCCGTACCCTCCGTGCTCACGATATCGAAGCCCAGATAGCGCAAGATACGCGCAACCGAAAGAATATGGCGCTTATCGCGGTCGCACACCGAGATGAAGACCTTGCCCTGGCTCGGGCTGGGCATATCGTAATCGATGGCAAGCTGCGTTTTGGCGTATGCCTCGGGATAGCTCTTGGCGATACCCATGACCTCACCCGTCGACTTCATCTCGGGCCCCAAGATAACCTCAGCACCCGGGAAGCGACCCCACGGCATGACAGCTTCCTTCATGCAGAACCAGTCAAGGCGACGGCTATCGCGAGGCAAATGAAGGTCGGCGATCTTCTCCCCCGCCATGATGCGTGCGGCGCACTTGGCAAGCGGCACACCGGTGGCCTTGGAGATAAAGGGTACGGTGCGGCTGGCACGAGGGTTGGCCTCAATCACGTAGATCGTCTCGCCTTTGATGGCATACTGCACGTTTACCAGGCCGCGCACGCCCAACGCAAGCGCGATGCGGCGCGTAGTCTCGCGCAGCCTCTCCACCAGGCTATCGCTAAAGCTAAACGGCGGGATGCAGGTGGCAGAGTCGCCGGAGTGAATACCTGCCTCCTCAATGTGCTCCAAAACGCCGCCGATATAGACTTCCTCGCCATCGCACAGGGCATCGACGTCGGACTCGATCGCGCCCTCCAAGAAGCGATCGAGATAGACAGGATAGTCGGGGCTGATGCGCGTGGCCTCCGCCATATAGGTGCGCAGATGCTCGGAGTCATACGCAATCATCATGCCACGGCCGCCCAGCACGTAGCTGGGGCGAACGAGCAGCGGATATCCAATGCGCGCCGCCACGGCCTCAGCCTCCTCAAACGAGGTGGCCTGGCCCGCCGGCGGATACATGATCTGCAGGCGGTCGAGCAGTGCGGCAAAGCGCTCGCGGTCCTCGGCGAAGTCGATGGAATCGGGCTTGGTGCCCATGATGTTCACACCGGAATCCTCCAGCATACGCGCAAGCTTGAGCGGAGTTTGACCGCCCAGCGTGACCACGACGCCGTCGGGGCGCTCCACATCGATGACGTCCATGACGTCCTCGTACGTAAGCGGTTCGAAGTACAGGCGGTCGGACGTGTCGTAATCGGTCGAGACCGTCTCGGGGTTACAGTTGACCATGATGGTCTCAAAGCCGCGGCTCGCCAACACATAACTCGCGTGGACGCAGCAATAGTCAAACTCGATGCCCTGGCCAATACGGTTGGGGCCGGCGCCCAAAATCATCGCCTTGGGCTTATCACAAGGCGTCACCTCGTCGGCGGCAACCGTTTTGCGCGAGCAGGCATCGGCGCGCATGAGGTTCTCGTACGTCTTGTAATGGTACTCGGTGGCACTTGCGAACTCGGCGGCGCAGGTATCGACCGTCTTCATGCTGGGCACCACGCCCAGGCCCTTGCGATAGGCGCGCACAAAGCGCTCATCGGATCCAGTGAGATATGCAATCTCAGCATCGCTCGTACCATACTGCTTGAGCAGGCGCATGGCGTCGGCATCGATATCCTCCACGCGCATACCGCGCACGGCCTCTTGTACCTGAACCATATCGTTGATGCGGTTGAGATACCACGAATCGATCTTGCAGATGTCGTGCACGCGCTCGACGGTCCAGCCGCGACGAAAGGCCTCGACCACATAGAAGATGCGGTTCTCGGTAGGCGTAGCGATAGCCTGCGTAAGCTCGTCATAGCTCAGCTCGGAGGCACCCTCCTTGCCACCGGCAGAAAGACCCACATGACCGTCTTCCAGCGAGCGCATCGCCTTGCCAAAGGCTTCCTCAAACGTACGGCCGATGGACATAATCTCGCCCACGGCCTTCATACGGGTGGTAAGCGTGGTGTCGGTACCCTTGAATTTCTCGAAGGCGAAGCGCGGGACCTTGACCACGCAGTAGTCGATGGTGGGTTCGAAGCACGCCGGCGTGGCCCTGGTGATGTCGTTGGTGATCTCGTCGAGGGTATAGCCCACGGCAAGCTGTGCGGCAAACTTGGCGATGGGGAATCCCGTGGCCTTCGAAGCCAGTGCCGAGGAACGCGAAACGCGCGGATTCATCTCGATGACAATAAGGCGGCCGTTCTTGGGGTTCACGGCAAACTGTACGTTGGAGCCGCCGGTCTCCACACCAACCTTCTCGAGAATGGCAAGCGATGCCACGCGCATACGCTGATACTCAAGGTCGGAAAGCGTCTGCGCCGGCGCCACAGTGATGGAGTCGCCGGTGTGCACGCCCATGGGGTCGAGGTTCTCGATGGAGCACACGATGATGCCGTTGCCGGCGTGGTCGCGCATGACCTCCATCTCATACTCTTTCCAGCCCTCGATGGATTCTTCCACCAGCACCTCGTGAGCAGGCGAAAGCTCAATGCCCTGGCTCACGATGGAGACGAGCTCTTCCTCGGTATGCGCGATGCCGCCGCCGGCGCCGCCAAGCGTAAAGCTGGGGCGCAAGACGCACGGGTACCCCACGCGCTCGACAATGGCAAGGGCGTCTTCCACCGAGTAGGCATAGCCGGAGCGCGCCACCTCAAGGCCGATCTCGGCCATGGCTTCATTAAAGAGCTTGCGGTCCTCGCCGCGCTCGATGGCGGCCAAGTCGCACCCGATCATCTCAACGCCATATTTGTCAAGAACTCCAGATTTTGCCAGGGCAACGGCAGCGTTGAGTCCAGTTTGACCACCGAGGGTGGGAAGCAGCGCGTCCGGATGCTCGCGGACGATGACCTTTTCCAAAAACTCGGGGGTGATGGGCTCAACGTAGGTGCGGTCGGCCAGGCCGGGATCGGTCATGATCGTCGCGGGATTAGAGTTGAGCAACACGACCTCGTAGCCGTCCTCCTTGAGGACCTTGCAGGCCTGAGCGCCGGAGTAGTCAAACTCGCAAGCCTGACCAATGACGATAGGACCGGAGCCAATGACGAGGATACGCTTGATATCGGTACGTTTAGGCATGAAAACCTCCTAGATAAACCGGCGGAGCTTACAGCCATCGTCGGTGAGCGTGCAGAGGGGTGCATCGAAGCGCCGCGGGCGCGGTCACACGGGCCTATGCCTGCGTTTCTGCCGTCGCGGAAGCATCCTCGGAATCAAAAACCCAACCAGCAAGGCGGTCCTTGGAAATATCGATGTCCAGGTAGTCGACATCTCCGTCCATCAGGCGCGCGAAAGCCGTAAAAAGGTAATGCGCGTCGGTGGGGCCGGGAGCTGCTTCGGGGTGGTACTGCACGGAGAAGGCCGGGCTGTCCAGCAGCTGGATGCCCTCAGCCGTACCGTCATTAAGGTTGATATGTGTAAGGCGAATGCGTCCAAAACGCTCGTTTTGCACCACGGGCGCAATGCCGCGCTGCGCCCATATGCGCAGGTCGCCATCGGCAGGATGCTCGGTCTCGCCACCAGAGAGCTCGGGAATAAGCTTGCCCAGGCTCGGGAACACAAGGCCGAAGCCGTGATTTTGCGCCGTGATCTCCACACGATGCGAGATGAGGTTCATAACCGGCTGGTTTCCACCGCGATGGCCAAACTTAAGCTTTTCCATCTGGGCACCGCAGGCAAGACTGATCATCTGATGGCCCAGGCAGATGCCAAACAGCGGCACCTTGCCAATGAGCTGCTGCACCTGTGCGTACGTCTCTTCCACGGCATCCGGGTCACCCGGGCCATTGGAAAGAAAGACGCCATCGGGATTCATTTCCAGCACATGGGAAGCCGGCGTATTCCATGGCACGACCGTAAGCTCGCAGCCAACGCGCACCAGACCCTCGAGAATGCCGCGCTTGATACCGCAGTCGTAAACGACCACGCGGTACTTGGCGGGCGCGGGGGCAGCGTCGGCAAATGCGTGGGCGGCCGGCAGGTCCGCAGCCGCATAAGGATACTCGTCCGCACAGCTCACGGTCTTGACCAGGTTCTCGCCCACCAGCGCAGGTGCCTCGGCAAGCTTTGCCGCAAGCTCTGCCAAATCAAAGACCTCGGTCGAAATAATGCCCTGCTGAGCACCATGGTCGCGCAAGTGGCGCACGAGCGCACGGGTATCGATACCCTCTACGGCCACGATGCCGTTGTCTTTGAGGTATTCGGGCAGGCTTATGGAGCTACGCCAATTAGAGGGGGTATGGCACATATCATGCACGATCATGCCGCGAAGAGCGGGAGTTGCGGCACCGCGCTCGGTTGAACCGGGATACGCACTTTGCACGTCATCCGGATCGATGCCATAGTTGCCAATCTGAGGGTACGTCATGGTGACGATCTGACCTGCATACGAGGGATCGGTCAGAACTTCGAAGTATCCTTCGAGCGAAGTGTTAAAGCACACTTCGCCACATGCCGTACCTGCAGCTCCACAGGCACGGCCGTAAAAGACCGTTCCATCTGCGAGCATGAGGATCGCGGCGTTTGCGCATCCTTTGCTGGTGCGGGACATGATCCGCTGAGCCAAATCGCTTGGCGCAGCCTTGGCAGACATGATGCCCGCCGGAAGGTTCGTGCCCATGTTCTCTCCTTTTCGGTCTCTCGGTACCGGCTTAAAGGTCATTTAGGCCTGGAAGTATTAGTCATATAAGGCGACTGTAGCACAACAATTTAATTAAGCACGCCAACAGACTCATATCGACACATTTCAAAAAGGGTATCGAGGGTCTGTTGGCGTGTTGGCATGCTATTCGGAAGGCTGCGATAAGACGTCGGAAGGCTTCTTCTCGGCAGCGCCGCCGCGAAAGATTTCGCGCCCATGCAGCATGTGTTCCATCTGGCGCTCAACAGTTTCTTCATCAATTTGAGACTGCTTGACCTGCGTGTCATCGGTGAGTGAGGACACGGAGTTCACCTGGGTTTGGATCTTGTCGGTGAGCTTGGCGTTCATGCCGATGATCTTGAGGTTCCAATCGATATACGTCGTGTTGGCAGATTTCTCCTTGGTCCACACAAACGTAAGCATCGCGCGGCGGGTACCCGTTGCGGGCAGAAAGCCAAACAGCTGGTCATGGGCAAAGTTGCCCTTATCGTCTGTGAGGGCGTACACCTTGTATACCACGCGGTTGATCTTCTCGTTAAGCAAGGCGTTGGTGGAGAGAGCAGATGCCTGAATCTGGGAGTTTGAGAGCAGCTCCAGCTCGTTTTTTGACTGAGTGTCCACCACCGAGACCTCGACGACGCCCGCGCGCTCATCTGCCGCGTCTACCGTAAACCGCTCCGGAAACTGCGTGAATCCGTTGCCCCACTCCACGCCGGACTGCATGGCATTGGTCACGGTTTCGTAATCCGCACACTCCGAGAGGTTTGCCGTATTCAAACGGCGGCTCACGCCGTAGACAATCTGCATGCCAACCACAAACAGCAAGACACCGACGATGCACAAAATCGCCGTGCGCGAGATTGCCTCTCCCGCCTTGGATCCAGAGGGGTCCTGCTCGGACAGGGGATCTACTTTGGCACGACGAGCGCGACGCAGGTTAAGACCAACCTGAACGTCCTCACGTCTTGCTTCATCGTCGGCCTTAGCCGCATCGCCACCGCGCACGCGGCGATGTGCCAGCAGCGGGTCGATAACGCCCGAATCGTCGAGCTCGGAAAAGAGCTCCTGTGCCTCATCTTCTGTTAGGGGTGCGTTCTTAGCCATCGATGTCCTCGGGTACTACTCGGTGCGCGCCGCGCGCACGCCTTCGAACTGCATTCGATAGTAGCGAGCATACGTGCCGCCGCGGGCGAGAAGCTCCTCATGTGTGCCACGCTCCACGACCTGCCCACGTTCCACCGTGGCTATCTCATCGGCATCCTTAATGGTGGACAGACGATGCGCGATGATAATCGTGGTGCGATTGGCTGCCAAGCGCTCGAGCGACTCCTGAACAGCCTCCTCGCTCTCGTTATCAAGGGCACTTGTCGCTTCATCCAAAATAAGGATGGCGGGGTTTTTGAGAAACACGCGCGCAATAGCAATACGCTGCTTCTGTCCTCCCGAAAGACGGCTGCCGCGCTCGCCCACCACCGTGTCAAACCCCTCGGGCAAGCTCTCGATGAACTCGAGGATGTTCGCCTGCTGGGCAGCGGCGGCGATATCCTCATCGCTCGCGCCGGGACGGCCATAGGAGATGTTGTCGCGAATGGTGCCGTCAAACAGATACACGTCCTGCTGCACGATGCCAATGGCGCGGCGCAGACTCTCCTGCGTCACATCGCGCACGTCCTGCCCATCGATGGTGATGGAACCAGATTGTACGTCGTAAAAGCGCGGCAGCAGCGCGCATGTGGTCGACTTGCCGCCGCCAGAAGGTCCAACGAGCGCGATGGTTTCGCCCGGCCTGATGGAGAGATTCATATGATCGATAACGGGGCGAACTCGGTTTTGCCCATCGTCGTCCAGCTCGCAGTCGTCGTAGCTAAAGCACACATCGCGATACTCGATGGCACCCTCTTCCACGCGCAACTCTGTCGCGCCGGGCTTGTCCTGCACGTCAGGCGCCGTCTGAAGTACCTCGTCCATGCGCTTGAATCCGGCGAGGGCTTTCTGAAACATCTCGGTCGAATTGACAAGCGTCTCGATGGGAGTGCAGAACAAGGAGATATAGAGGGCAAAGGTTGCCATGTCAACGGGGCTCAGCTCGCCTTGGGCCACCAGCCAGCCGCCCAAAACGATCACAACGAAGTACAGCACACCGCTCATGAGCCCGTAGGTAGCCGTATACGTTCCCATGGCATGGTACTGATTGACCTTAGAATCCAGGTAGCGGTCGTTGGCATGACGGAATTTGGCGCGCTCGGTGCGCTCATTTGCAAACGACTTGACCACGCGAATACCCGAGAGCGAATCCTGCAACTGCGAATTCACCTCAGAGATCTTCTTGCGATTATCACTAAAGACGGCCTTCATGTTGAGATTCTGGCGCACCATAACCACCACGAGAACGGCGGTCACCACAGCCATTGCGCCCGAGAGAGCGGGGCTGATGGTAAACAAAATCACAAACGCACCAATGACCTCGACGCCGCAGATAATGAGCCACTCGGGCAGGTGGTGAGCGCCTTCGCAGATATCAAACAAGTCGTTGACCACACGACTCATCATGTCTCCAGAGCTATGGCTGTCAAAATAGGCAAAGCTAAAGCGCTCATACTGATCGAATAGGTCCTCGCGCATCTTGGATTCCATGCGCGCACCCATTATATGGCCTTGAGCCGAGACAAAATAGCGGCAACCACAACGCACGGCGTACATGATAACAAGACCGATGGCGATAGCCCCGAGCGACTGCATGATGGCGGCTTGTCCCTGCGTAAAGAGGCCTCCCGTCAGGCTGCGCAGGATAATCGGAAACGACAGGTCGATGCCCGCGAGTATGAGCGCGCAGATGGTGTCGGCAACAAACAGATGCATCTGCGGTTTGTAGTAGCCCAGAAAACGGCCAAACATACTATTTTTAGCCACGAAAGGCTCCTTCCTATACAACATGCGGCGCTCGCTCGTCCTTCAAAACGGTACCGAGACGCCGAAAAGCCACGCACAATCGTCAACTTTTGCCTACAAAGAGGAAAAAACAAACGATTCTGCGTGACTTTTAAAAATCAATCGCACATCGATGGCTTCGATTGATTCCAGATCGTCAAAACGCGCAGGCCGCGTACCTACTGTTCCGCTGCAGCCTCGGCGTCGGCGGCCAGACGATGCGCAATCGCATCGCACGCAAGAGCGCCCACAACGGTCTTGGCATCCTCAATCTTGCCATCCAAGACAGCGTCAATGAGCTCGGACAAAGGAACGAGGTCCACGTTGAGAAACTCGTCCTCGTCAGGACAAGCCTCATCAAGCTCAAGATGCGTCGCCATGTAAATGTGAATCAGCTCGTCTGCAAAACCGGCAGACGAGGCAATTGTCGTGAGATAACGCATGCGGCCGGCGACAAAGCCGGTCTCCTCGCGCAGTTCACGCTTAGCGCACTCAAGTGGGTCCTCACCCGGATCGAGCTTACCAGCGGGAATCTCGACCGTCACGCGGTCGAGGGCCGTTCGATACTGGCGAACGAGTGCGATCTTGCCCGAATCGGTAAGAGCGACAACGGCGGCAGCGCCCGGATGGCGCACGATATCACGACTGGTCCGGCGCCCATTGGGGAGCTCGACCTCCAAACGGTTCACATCGATGATACGACCGTGCCATGCACATTCCTCAGAAAGAATATGCTCATGCAGGGCGGCGTCGCGGGGATCATCATCGCCCAAAACAAGCGACTCCTCCTCAGGCTCCATCTCATCGACGATCGTCGCGTTATTCGAAATCTCTTCTGCCATCGTATACGTTTGCCCTCCCTGGCTGGTTATGCATCCCATGCGCTGCGACCCTTAAGGGCGCGCAGGCCAATGTCATGACGAAGGGTCTTCCCCTCAAAATCAATCTTCTCGCAGGCAGCATACGCTCGGTTACGCGCATCCTCAAACGTAGCCCCCAGCGCGGTGACGTCGATGACGCGACCGCCGTTGGTAAGAATCTGACCATCTTGCTCGCGCGTACCGGCATGATAGACGGTGACACCATCCAGAGCCTCTGCATCCTCGATGCCCGTGATGACCTTACCCTTCTCGTACGATCCGGGGTAGCCGGCAGAGGTGAGCACAACCGAGACAGCCCAGTCGTCGCACCAAGAAAGCTCAACCTCATCCAAGCGCTGCTCGGCGCAGGCAAGCATCACATCGACCAGATCGTTTTGCAGACGGGGCAAAATAACCTGCGTCTCGGGATCGCCAAAGCGTGCGTTGAACTCCAAGACCTTGGGGCCAGCAGGGGTAAGCATAAAGCCGCCATACAGGCAGCCGCGATAATCGATGCCCTCGCGATGAAGCTGCTCGACGGTCCGATGCATGATGGCAACCATGGTCTCATGCTCCTCGGTCGTCACGATGGGTACCGGGCTGTACACGCCCATGCCGCCCGTATTGGGACCGAGGTCGCCTTCAAGAGCACGCTTGTGATCTTGAGAAGTGGCCATGGGGCGCACCGTGATCCCATCGGTAAATGCCAGCAGCGAGCACTCGGGGCCGGTGAGCATCTCCTCGATAACCACAGTGTTGCCAGCATTGCCAAAGGCACCGGAGAAGCACTCATGCACGGCATCGAGAGCCTGCTCGAGCTCGGTGGCAACGATAACGCCCTTGCCCGCAGCAAGCCCATCGGCCTTAACCACCAGCGGAGCGCCCTGAGCGTTCACGTAATCGAGGGCCGACTGCTCATCGGTAAAAGAGCCATAGGCGGCGGTGGGGACACCGGCGCGCTCCATCAGCTGCTTGGAAAAAAGCTTGGAGCCCTCCATCTGCGCGCCCTCGGCACCCGGGCCAAAGCACGGAATGCCCGCCTCGCGCACGGCATCGGCCACGCCCACAACAAGCGGAGCCTCGGGACCGATGACAACCATGCCGCAGCCATGGTCTTTGGCAAACGCCGCGACGGCGGCGGGGTCGTTCTCGTCAAGAGAGACATTCTCGCCCTCCTGAGAGGTACCACCGTTACCAGGCGCGATATAGAGTTTGCCGCAGCGGGGCGAAGCGGCAAGTTTCTTGGCGATTGCATGCTCGCGGCCGCCCGAACCCAAAAGCAGGATGTCGATGGCCTGGGATTCTGCGTTCATTGATCCTCCTTGTTACCTGCCGCGCGCAGCGCAGCGATACTCACAAAAACGAATATACCCCTCCGTGGGAATTATCCGCGGAGGGGTAGGAACGATACGCCTATGCGCTACTTCCAAAAACGGTTGATAATCTGCTCGCGTTCTGCGCCTACGCCGATAATCGAGACGCGCGTGTGCGCCAGGTCCTCGACAAACTCAACGTAGCTGCGGGCCTCGGCCGGCAGGTCTTCAAACGCACGGCAACTGGTGATGTCGCAGTTCCAGCCAGGGAGCTCCTCGTAGACGGGCTTAGCGTGTGCAAACAGCTCCTGGTGCTCGGGCACGGAGATGTAACGCGTGCCGTCGCAGTCGTATGCAACGCATACCTTGATGGTGTCGAACGCCGAGAGCACATCGAGCTTGGTCAAGGCCAGGTCGGTCAGGCTGTTCACGCGCGACGAGAAGTTGGCGATGGGGCCGTCAAACCAGCCGCAGCGACGACGGCGGCCGGTAGTGACACCGTATTCGTAGCCAAGCTCGGTGAGCTTGTGGCCGCACTCGTCCGTATCGTAATCGAGCTCGGTAGGCATGGGGCCGGAACCCACGCGAGTGATATATGCCTTCATAACGCCGATCACGCGGTCAACGTTCTTCATGCCCACGCCGGAGCCGGTGATGGCGCCGCCCGCGGTGCAATTGGAAGAGGTGACAAAGGGATAGGTGCCGTGGTCGATATCCAAAAGAGTAGCCTGGGCGCCCTCGAACAGCAGCGTCTTACCTTCGTCGATCATGTCGTTGAGCAAAAGGCCCGTCTCGCAGATGTAGGGACGCAGGCGCTCGGCGTACGGCAGATACTCCTCGCAAATCTGGTCAACCGTATAGGTGGGCAGATGGTAGATAAGCTCCAGCTCGGGATTGACGCGAGCGAGCGCGATCTCAAGCTTCTCGCGGAAGGTATTCTCGTCCAGCATATCCTGCATGCGCAGGCCGATGCGAGCCATCTTGTCCTGATAGCAAGGACCGATACCGCGCCTCGTGGTGCCGATGTTGTTCTTGCCCAGCATCGTCTCGAACGCACCGTCAAGATCCATGTGGTACGGCATGATGATGTGTGCGTTACCGGAGATGCACAGGTTCTTGGTCGATACGCCATCGTTCTCAAACATATCGATCTCTTCGAGAACCACCTTGGGGTTCACGACGCAGCCGTTAGCGATAACGGCCTTCTTATCTGCATACATGATGCCGGAGGGAATCTGATGCAGACCGTATTTCTTGTCACCCACCACGATGGTGTGGCCAGCATTGTTGCCACCGGAGTAGCGCACAATGCCATCAAAATCGCCTGCGATAAGGTCGACGATTTTGCCTTTGCCCTCGTCGCCCCACTGACCTCCGACCAACACGGTAGACGGCATCTTGACTCCTTCACGAATACAAGCGCGATCGCGCATTCAAACGTTTCTATTATAGGCGCACGTACGTGCTATTCCTCGGCATGCTCGTTAAGCTCATAAAACTTAGTGGAGGCAGCCAGGAAGACCAGGTCCACGTCGCCAATAGGACCCGAACGGTTCTTGGCAACGATAATTCGCGTGATGCCCTCGGGTGGGCGGTCTTCGCGCCCGGCCTCCTGCTCGTTACTCGAACGATCCAGGAACATGACGATGTCGGCATCCTGCTCGATAGAGCCCGATTCACGAAGATCGGAGAGCTGCGGGCGCTTGCCGGTACGAGACTCGACAGCACGGGAGAGCTGCGACAAAGAGATGACGGGAACGCCAAGCTCCTTAGCCATAATTTTGAGAGCACGCGACATCTCGGAAACCTCGACGGTGCGGCTCTCGGCGCGGCGCCCCGCAGGAGGGCTTACCAGCTGCAGGTAGTCGAGAATGATAATGGCCTTTTCCTTGTTATGGAGCATGCGACGCGCTTTGGCACGAATCTCGGTCACCGTAATTCCCGGGGTGTCATCAATCAAAATATCGAGGCTGGAAAGGTCTTCTGCCGCCTGGCCGATATTGGCCCACTCCTGCGGCGAAATCTTACCCGTACGGAAATTGGACATGCTGACCTGCGCATGGGCGCAAATAAAGCGCTGAGCGATTTCCTTACCGCTCATCTCCAGGGAGAAAAATGCAACGGTATACCCTTCAGACGCGGCGTTGAGAGCCAGGTTGAGAGCAAACGAGGTCTTACCGACAGCAGGGCGGGCGCCGATAATCACCAGCTGACCCTCGCGCAGGCCCATGAGCATACGGTCGAGGCTGGGATAACCCGTGGGAACACCCGCGGCGACGCCCCCGGCCTCGCAGACCTCTTTCGCTTCATTAAAGGCCTCGATCAAAAAGTCGTTCAGCGGCTTGTATGCATTTTTGACCTCGCGGTCGGTCACAGACAGCAGCATGCTCTCCGCGCGCTCAACAACCTCTTTGGTATCTGTCGGAGCGTTATAGGCAAGCTGATTGATCTGGTTGGTGGCGCCGATAATCTCGCGCAGCATGGCATCACGGCGAACAATGGAAGCATGGTGCTGCCAGTTCACGAGTGACAGTGTTTGGCCCATAAGCTCGAGAATGTAGGCCTCGCCGCCTACTTCTTGCAGCTTGTTCTCGGAATTGAGGTAATCGATAAGCGTGATCGAGTCGATGGGCATACTGTGATCGTACATATCATACATGGTCTCGAACAGTGCCTTGTTCATTGGACGATAAAAATCGTCGGGGAGAAGCTCGGTAAGCGCCTCCTCCACGACCTCGTTGGAAAGAAGCATGGCCGAGAGCACGTTTGCCTCTGCGTCCGGGTTATTGGGAAGGCCCTGATGCGTCCCGCGCTCGGCAAGAGACAGGTCCATGCGCACTCCTTTTCCTCATGTTGCTTACCGTATCAATAGTACGGCACGGCGAGCGCGTTTCACGGCTCCCATGGTTTAAACATGCCTATACGTTTTTCTGTACAAGCAACGTACAAGTTTCAACCTCAACTTGAAGGCGTGCCTTTTACCTGCGGTAATAGTAGTTGTCAACGTTTTCAACAATTGTGACCTGCGCTTTTGCTGAGTTTTCAACAATAAAGCTCCGACCTGCGATTATTCATTTTTTACCAGTGATTTACCGGAACATTACCGTTTTTGATTTGCCAGCTGCATTATTTCCGCAGGTAGCGATAGCTGTTTATACAATTCGCAGGTAAAAGCCTTGCACCCACTTGATACAAGAATGGAAATACCCCATTCGTTCCTACTGGTCTATGCCAGCTTTTCAACAGCAGGTCATACAGTGTCTTGTGGATTTCTCACGCGGCGAAACGAGATGGGTCACAGCGCTCGCAAGCTAAACCACGGCGCCTTTAAAAGACTTACATACAGAAGAAGGCTTGAAGCTCAAACCAAGCTTCAAGCCTTCATGTCATGCGACATATGCAGCGAGTAGAGTTACTCGGCAGCAGCCTCGGTCTCGACCTCGGCGACAGCCTCCTCGGCAGTCTCCTCTGCCTCAACCTCAGGCTCCTCGACAGCCTCCTCGGCGGTAACGCCAACGAGAACGGTTACGGTAGCGCGAATCTCGCGATACAGTGCCACGGGAACCTCATGGGCACCGGCAACCTTGATGGGCTTGCCAAGCTCGACGCGCTTGCGGTCAACCTCAACACCGAGGTCGGCCTTGATCGCGTCGGCGACCATGGAGGCAGTAACGGAGCCAAACAGCACGCCCTCGTCGCCGACCTTGGCGTCGACGGTAACGGACTTGCCATCGATGGACTCCTTGAGCGCGTTGGCGTCGGCAATGCGGACGGCCTCGCGCTTCTCAATGTTGTTGCGACGCTCCTCGAGCTGCTTCAAATTGCCCTTGGTTGCCGCAACGGCGAGCTTCTTAGGGAACAGGTAGTTCTCGGCGTAACCCTGAGCGACGTCTACGACGTCACCCTCGCCACCCTTGCCCTTGATCTCACCCAAGAGAATGACTTTCATGAGATCTCCTTGCGGAAATGCACCACTTACGCGGTGCCAAACGTTTATTGTTTTGCCTTCTCCACTTGAGCTTGCTCCCGCGCAAGACCGCGGAAGTTCGCCCAGATGTCGATAAGGCCGACGATGCACATTGCGAAGAACATCGCCTCGAGCCAAACGGTCAAAAACGTGATCACGAACCTGGTTAAGCAACCCATGCGGCGCTTCGCTTCGAGCGCGGAAACCACGCCAAAGCCCTGAAGTGCAAAGATAACACGCAGGCTTGCCAGCGTAGACGCACATACCGTGCGCAGCAGCTGTGCCTGCGGGATATCTGCAAAGGACGCCCCGAGTCCCAGGATGCAAAGAGCCAATACGCCGACGCACCATATGGGCGCATCGAAATTGGCAATTTGCGGCATGCGGTGAATGCCCGTGCAGCGCACAGACATCGTATAAGATCCAATACCCGCAACCAGCGCGTCAAACATAGCCGATGCCACATAGACAAACGGCCAGATAACCCGAAGGAGCGGCATGACTTGCGAAACAAGCAAGTTGCCTTGGATATCGGACCCCACCGCAGAGTGAACGGTCTCTTGGAGCAACGCGACGAAGGACTTCGAAAGCGACATGCCCGACATCGAAGCGATGGTCGCATCAATGCCAAGCGAAAGCAGCGAAGCCACAACGATCACGATGCACACCGCGGTTACGTTCGCTCGTCCGCGCCACATGCACCATGAGATGCCTGCAGCACAGACATACACGGGAACAAGCGAAAGGGCAAACATGAAATCCCAAGCGCACGCAGCCGCAAAAACCAGCAAGCATACGCCAAGACCCGCACAAAGGCCCTTGCCCTTCTTTGCCTCAAGCAGCTCGCGCATACCGTAGGCAAGAAGAAACACTCCCAAATAAGGGAGATACGAACTCAACGCAGCGCCCAATGCCGTCCAAAGCAAGCCCTGAAGCAGCACAGCGTGTCGCACCGGAGGTTTAGGCCCGGCCGGCACGATTTGGCGCTGAGGTTCGTCGTTCCCGTTGATCATCGTCAAAACCTAAAGACTCAGGGTACCTAGCCGCGGTTGCGCTCGCCGCGGGAAGAAACCACGGGAACGGCGTAGGGCAGGAGAGCCATCTCGCGGGCGCGCTTGATTGCGTTCGCGATGTCGTGCTGATGCTGCGTGCAAGCGCCAGTGACGCGACGGGGCTTGATCTTGCCACGATCGGTCATGTACTTACGGAGAAGCTGAGTATCCTTATAGTCGATATACTCGGTGTTCTCCTTGCAGAACTGGCAGTACTTACGACGCGGCTGACGTGCAGAATAATCATTAGCCATGTCAAAAATACCTTTCGATACAACGCCAGGCTATTCAAGCCGGCGCCATCACCTAACTGGTGACACCCGCAGGTTATACAACCTTAAAACGGAATGTCCTCATCGTAGACGTCGACCGCGGGCGGCGCCTGCACGGGGGCAGGAGCTGCTTGCGGTGCCGGTGCGGGGGCATAGCCGCCGCCATAGGAGTTACCGCCATTCTGGCTGTAACCACCCTGGCCGCCCTGGCTGCCGCGGCTCATGAACTCGATTTCATCGACGATGACCTCGAGCTTGCTGCGGCGCTGGCCGTCGCGCTCCCAGGAGCTGTAACGGAGCTTGCCTTCGATCGCAACCTTCGTCCCCTTGGAGAGATAGCGGCTCACGGCCTCGGCACGGGTGCCGAACATCGTGCAGTCCACGAAGTTGGGGTAATCCTCCCAATCGCCCGTCTGCGGGTTCTTGCGGCGGTCGTTGACAGCGACGCCAAACGAAAGCACTTGCGTGCCGCCGGCGGTTGCGCGCAACTCGGGGTCGCGTGTGAGGTTACCGGAAATGTTCACTCGATTGATGCTCATGCTGACTCACTACCTCTCGGGTGCGGTCGACTCGATGGCCGGCCGCGCTTCATCTCGGATTTCTACTCCTGGTCGTCGCGACGGACGATCATGTGACGGATCACGGCGTCGGTGATGCGCATAACGCGGTCGAGCTCGGCGATCTGAGTAGGATCTGCATGGAACTTGATGAGGGTGTAGTCACCTTCGGTGAGGTCGTTGATCTCGTAGGCGAGCTTGCGCTTGCCCCACTCGTCAACGTTGTCGACCTTACCATTACCCTCGGCGATCGTGGTATCGATGCGCTTCATGACAGCGAGACGAGTCTCGGCGTCGAGAGTAGGGTCGACGAAGAACAGCAGTTCATAAGCCTTCATTTTGTCACCTCCTCTGGGCATAAGGCTCCGGGTCGTGAAGGTGCGCCCGGGGCAGGAAAAGACTTGATTATGCTAGATCATCTTCTGCACGTGCGCATCTTCGCAGCTAGAACCTCATGAGCTCTACATAACCGCGTTATACGAACGCCTCCCGAAGGACAACCTGGAACAGCCTTCTTGCCCTTTATGCTGCCTTCGGGAGAACTTGGGCAAAGCATGCCATGGCCATATGTGCCCCTTCAAACAGATATGGCATAAAATCGACCATTTTATTCCGTAGACTCTTACCTAAAATCAAACAATGCCAGGTCAAGGCTATGTACATGTAGCTCATCGCACATAAAGGTCCCGAAGACCTTGGCTCATATTTCTTAAAAAGCACTCAAGGACGTTTGATATGCCGGGTTCAACACCGTATTACACTGTTTGTTAATCAATCAACGTAAGGAGACTCCATGCAACCAGACACCGACGCTTCATCCGCATGCTCTTGCAATGACGCCTGCGAATGCAAGAACCAAAACATCTCTTCCATGTGCCTTGTCTGCGGCAAGGACAATCCTTTCTCCCTCCACGCTCAGATTGTGGAGCATCCCGAGAAAGATGAGGTAGTGTGCTATTTCACACCGCAAGAGATGCATCAAAGCTACCCCGACCGCGTGCACGGAGGAATCTCGGCAGCGGTACTTGACGAGGTGATCGGGCGTGCTGTTCAGCTCAAACATCCCGATATCTGGGGCGTTACCATTTCCCTTTCCCTCAAGTATCGCAGGCCACTCCCCTATGGAACACTCCTGGAATGCCATGGTCGCTGCACTAAAATCACGCGGCGCACGTTTGAGGGAGCAGGTGAAATCCTAACACCCGACGGCAAGGTAGCCGTCCAGGCCACGGGGACATACGCCATCTGCCCGCCCGACGCCATGACCGGCGAGGGAAACCTTGACGATATGTGGTTTGAAGACGATCGTCCCGTCGAAGATCTTTAACGCAACGGGCGCACAAACAAACTGGCAAAGAAAGAGGGCTGTCCCCGGCGCTTCGTGCCGGGAGTGCTGCGACACCTTCGCGCCTTGCGCGCTGCGCTGCAAACGCTCGCGCGTTTGCCCAGCTCCACACCTCTACGGGTTCGGGCTCTCCCCCTGCTTCTGCACGGAGAGAGCCCGATAACAAAAAAGCTCCCATCGCTGGGAGCTCGAAATTCAAACTGGCGGAGGAGGAGGGATTCGAACCCTCGTGACCTTATACAGGCCAAACGGTTTTCGAGACCGCCGCATTCAACCACTCTGCCACCCCTCCGCGTGGGGTAGAAAACAGGGCGCGTCATGAGACACGCCCTGAGTGAAATCTGGCGGAGAGTCGGGGATTTGAACCCCGGAGACGCTTTTGACGCCTACACGATTTCCAATCGTGCTCCTTCGGCCGCTCGGACAACTCTCCGTTAAGTGCATAGGCAATTCTACCGGAATATCCGAAACTTGCAACCGAGAATCTTCCAAAAATTTAAACCGTCAGTCGAGGAAGCGTTTTAACACCCATTCTCGACGTGTAAGATAGGGCGCGGACGCGCATGCGAAACTCACCGTATCCGTCGTACGCGTCACTAATTGTCTATCCCCCTGGAGTGACCGTGTTCGCTATCTGCACCCTTCTTTCCCATACTCTATCCGGCGTTTGCGGCGCCGTCATGATCTCGACACCCGTGTATTCCCAACCCGTTGCCATCCCCGTCTGGCTTGAGCTGGCGGCCGTCATCGCAGCCTCTATATCGGGTGTGCTCACGGCCCGCAAGCGCAACCTCGACCTTATCGGTGCTATCGCGCTCGCAGTTGTATGTGGACTCGGAGGAGGTCTTTTGCGCGATATG
The DNA here is from genome assembly GCA_958348985.1 of uncultured Collinsella sp. GTDB lineage: Bacteria > Actinomycetota > Coriobacteriia > Coriobacteriales > Coriobacteriaceae > Collinsella. The sequence goes on from CATWBG010000007.1 coordinate 18,159, forward strand.
ACCCTTCAGGTGGGAGACGTCTATATCCTCAAGCAACCGCTCGCGCTCCCCATCTCCATCGCAACCGCCGCCATCATCTACATCGTTCCCGCCATCGTCGACAAACCCGAACGCCTTATCCCCGTACTCGATATCCTTTCGGTTGGCATCTACTCGGCAACCGGAGCAGACAAGGCGTTTGTCCACGGTTTCGATCCTTTTGTTTGCGTCATGATGGGCGTGTTTACCGCTGTAGGCGGCGGAATGCTGCGCGACGGGTTTATGGGCGACGTGCCCGGCATCTTTCAGTGCACAAACTTCTACGCCATTGCCTCCATCGGAGGAGGAGCAACCTATGTGGCGCTCATGCGGCTCACCCCCATATCCAGCGTGGCCGCACTCGTCGCCTGCGTTTTCGTAACGTTTGCCTTGCGATGGCTCTCCATTCGCTTCGATATAAAAAGCCCCACCGAGGATGACTTCGCGCGCTGGTTCCATCGTAAAAAATAGAAAGCAACTGGGTGAAAGGGTCTCCTTCGACTGCTTGTGCTCGGGATTACATTTTCCGCTCGGCGTCGGTTACGATGATGGGCGGCCCTTTCTTTACGCTCGGCGTCGATTCCGATATGGGCGGTGCTTTCATCTCAGCTACATATCAATCGGTCTCTAGAGCAATTGATATGTAGAGCCGTCTCTCCCGTCTCTCTACAATGAGTGGCGGTTTTCGAACATTTTCCAACGGCTGGCGGTTTTTAAAACACCTGGAGACAAAATGCGGCCCCGTTTCGCGCGAATTGCCGCCACTCATTTCAAAATGAACGATTTGCCGCCACTCATCGCCCGTCGGGCAGGCGGCACTGGGCACTCATCGCCCGCCGAACGGACGGCACCGGGCACGCATCGCCAACTCAGAAGAGAAACAGTAACAACTTCTCACCGCAAGCATGCGAGTTCGCCGTCGTCGCCCTCATTGACCGCTCAGCGAAGCCATCCCTATAGGCCCCATAGACGGCTATAGACAAAAAAGGCGGCCACCGACATCACATCGATGACCGTCCCTCAATCAGGCGAACTATACGCGAGCAGTACTACTTGCTCATATTGGCAGCGCGAACAGCTGCCTTCTTGCGATCGATCGCGTTGAGCAGACGCTTGCGCAGACGAATGTGCTTGGGCGTGACCTCGACCAGCTCGTCGTCGGCGATATACTCCAGCGCCTCCTCGAGCGTGAAGGTGCGGGGCGGAACCAGCTGGACGGAAATATCGGACGTGGAAGAACGCTGGTTACCCAGATTCTTGGTACGCGCAATGTTGACCACCATGTCACCCGGCTTGGAGCGCTCGCCCACGAGCATACCCTCATAGCACTCGGTGCCTGGCTCCACAAACAGCTGGCCGCGCTCCTGAAGCGTTCCGAGAGCATAGGCAACCGCCTTCTCGGTGGTCATCGAAATCATGGCACCGTTGTTGCGGCCGCCGATATCGCCAGCAAACGGACCATACTCAAGGAAGGTGTGATAGAACACGCCCTCACCGTGCGTAACGTTCATGATGCGGTTCTTGAGGCCCATGATGCCACGGGTCGGGATCTTGAACTCAAGATGCGTAACCGTACCGCTGGTGTCCATGTTGGTCATGATGCCACCGGCATTACCAAAGACCTCGACAACCTTACCCGAATACTCGTCGGGGCACTCGACAACAGCCTGCTCCACCGGCTCCATCTTGTTTCCATTGGAATCCTGCTTAAACAGCACGCGGGGACGACCAACCTGGAACTCAAAGCCCTCGCGACGCATAGTCTCCATCAGAACGGAGAGATGCAGGATGCCGCGGCCGGAAACTTCGACGCCGGTCTTATCGGGCAGCTCCTCGATCTTCATGGTCACGTTGTTCTCGCGCTCGTTAAACAGACGCTCCTTGAGTTGACGACCACCGACGATGTCACCGTCACGACCAACGAGCGGAGAAGTCGAAGGCTCAAAAACAATGGAAAGAGTCGGGGGATCGATCTCGATAGGATCGAGCTCAACGGGGTTCTCGGGGTCGGTGTAGACGTCACCGATATCGGTGGAATCGATACCCACGACAGCGGCGATATCGCCCGCGCCAACTTCTTTGCACTCAGTGCGGCCCAGATAGTCGAAGGTGAACAGCTGCTTGACCTGAGCGGTCTTACGCTCGCCATCATTCTTGACCACAAGGATGTTGTCGCCGTCATGGATAGTACCGGAATACACACGACCAATGCCAATGCGTCCGACAAAGTTCGAGTGATCGATGGTCACACACTGCATGGCAAGAGGACCATCCACGTCGACCTCGGGAGCGGGCATGTCGTCGACAATCATGTCGAGCAGCGGATACATGTCCATGTTGCCATCGTTGGGATCAAGGCGGGCAAAGCCGTTCATAGCACTCGCATAGACCACGTGCTCCATGGCAAATTCGAGCTGCTCGTCAGTAGCGCCCAGATCGGCCATGAGATCGAGGCAGTCGTTATATGCCTTCTCGGGATCTGCGCCAGGGCGGTCGATCTTATTGATGACGATCATGATAGAAAGGCCGGTGTCGATAGCGTGACGCAGCACGAACCTGGTCTGGGGCATAGGACCCTCAAACGCATCGACCAGCAACAGGGCGCCATCGGCCATGCGCAGCACGCGCTCGACCTCACCGCCAAAATCGGCATGACCCGGGGTGTCAAGAACGTTAATCTTCACGCCCTTGTACTCGATGGAAATGTTCTTGGCCAAGATGGTGATGCCGCGCTCGCGCTCCTGGTCGTTGGAGTCCAGCACGCGCTCCTGCACCTGCTGGTTGGCACGAAAGGCATCCGTTGCACGCAACAGTTTATCGACCAGCGTGGTCTTGCCGTGGTCAACGTGAGCGATGATCGCGATGTCCCTCAAGTGCTCTACACGCATACAGTTCCCCTTTGTCTACTATCGACATAACATGCAGCCAAAGCATAGGCGCTTCGACTGCGATTCGGCGTAAAAAAACTTCTCTATAGTAATAGAGTTTTACAGCAATGGCGGTTCTTCACCTGCGGGTTCAGGGTCGCTCCACATAAAGTTTTCGCCCTCGCCGGCATGTGAGAACAAAACATATGCCGAATAGGCGACGTCCATGCCACATTCAAAGAAGCTCACCATGATGGCATCCTCGTAACAGCCGTCGATATCGACGGCTCCCGTGCAGGCGATAGCGTAGCGTTCGATGGGCCCCACGCCCTCTTCGCTGTAGCCCTGGGCATGACCCTGCACAAAAGCCCCTGCAGCATCCAGACATTGCTCTTCACCGTCATCGGTGAATGCTGCCTGGAAGCAGTTGCTCTGAGCGTCCTCTATAGCCAGGACAACACCGGGCTCCTCCCCTTCAGCAAGGGAATCAAGATAGGCCCCCAACAGGTTACACACCATGCCATCGAGGGCTTCGGATACCGATCCGGTATCGCTTGGATTCTGTGCCATCGAGCAAGTCCCTTCCTGTTTGTCTTAGAGCTCCTGTGCCTGCTGGGCAATCTCCCGTGCACGGTCGCGCGTTCGCAGCAGCTCGAGAGAACGCTGCTGTAATACACGGATCTGATTTCCGAGCATCACCACATCAACCCCGCCCCATACGACAAGCATGGATGAAATGGAAAAGGCCAGCGCACCAACTGTACCACGAAGACGCGAGCTTACGAGCGCGACAACAAGGGAGATAACGAGCATAGTGATTCTGCCTTGGCGCCGCTCTTTCATCGTGCGAAGGGAAGTAACCACCGCAAGACGTGCCGTCTCGGCGGCACGGGCGCGGATAGTCGCTTCGATATAGATATCTTGAGCCGTGGCGACGGCAGAAGTAGATGCCGGGCGCCTTGCCGCACGGCCCCGCAAGAGCGTATCGCGCGCCTCGTTGATAACGCGTATTTGCTGCTCCGCGCGCTCGCGCAGACGTTTGCTCGTGCCGTACTTATCGGGATGGAGCATTTGCGCAAGCTCGCGATAGGCTGCCGTGATTTCATCTTGAGTAGCATCGCCCTCGAGCCCCAGCGCCGTCAATGCCTCTTCCCGCGTCATAGCACCTCCTACATGCAACGATGTATCGATAGCAATTGTCACATAACAACGGCACGGGCTCATGTACAGCAGATTTCTTCACTCAAAGGGTGGACCATACCGACAGACGCCCTCTTGTGACAATGAACTTGCAGAAGCACACCCGTATGCGATGGCGAGTGCATAAAAAAGTTGGGCTGAGAGCATTTGCTCCCAGCCCAACTGCCAAGTCTCAACTCAACTTTGCGCGAGCCCCGTCGAAATATCGAAGGTTTAAATCAATTACGACCTAACCTTGCGCAGATAGGCATATCCCAAGCCAAGCAGGGCAACCCCCGCGGTCGCAGCGCATCCCACAGCCGCAAGCGCCGTATCGCCCGTTGTGGGAATCTTGGCGGCAGTGCCCGGCTTGTCGGCCTTCGAGGCGCCCGCGCCGGTGCCCTGACCGGAGTTGCCCGAGCCAGGACCAGGTGTTGGATTCGGATTGGGCTTGGGGTTAGGATCCGGGTTGGGGTCCGGGCTGGGGTCCGGATTGGGAACAACCGGAGTCTTTGGCCCCTCGTACATAAAGTGGGCGACGGCGGGAAGCGATGCATTGCCGCTCGTAGACTGCGCCACGACGCGGACATGATAGGTCGAGCCAACCTCAAGGTCATTGAGCGTCAACGACGTCTTGTCCGTCACTGCAACCTCAAGGCCGTTGAGATACACGCGATAGCTCAACGTTCCGTTCATCGGGTCGGTGGACGCAGACCAGCTCAACTCAACCTGGCCGTCCTTCTCGGTAGCCGTCGCCTCTACATCGGTCGGCATGCTCGGGCTCATCTCGGAAGACGCCGGGAGCGTCGAGAAGCTACCCTCGATTGCCTTGGCCGAGGCACCGTTCGCACGGTTGAGAGCCACGACGCTCACGTCGTAAGACGTTGCGGCATCGAGACCGGTGAGGTGCGCATGCGGCGTATCGACCACAATCTCCTGCGATTCGCCCGCGGCGTGAGCCGCACCAGTTGCCGTATAGGTAACGCGATACGACGTGGCGCCCTCAACCGTATCCCACAGAACCGCCGCAGACTTGGAATCAATTGCTGCGAACTTCAGCGCGGCATCAGCCGGAATTTCGGGCAAGGGAAGGTCGGCGGCTTCAAGAGCCTCGGCAGCGACGATCAAATCGCTCGTAGCCTTCTCGACCTGTTTTGCGGTTGCGTCGTTGTTGTTCATAACATCGAGCGCAGCCTGAAGCGCCACATTGAACGGCTTCCAGGTAGCAGCCGTGTACTCGCCCTCCGTCTTACCGGCATTGGCTTCGATAGCCTCCTGCAGGGCGGTCTTATTCACCACAGAGCTGGGAGCGATAACCTCGAAGTAGTCGATATTCGCACCGGTCTTGCCGTCGCGAGCCACCGCCGTGAGCGTAAGGGTATGTTCACCATTCTCAAGACCCGTCTTCTCGAAGATCTTGGTCTTTGCGGCGTCGGCGCCATCTTCGCCCAGCGCAATGCGATCGAGCTGTTCACCATCGAGCTCAACATCAAAGGCACCGCAGCTAAAGTGCTTGTGAGCATATGCCTTGATACCCGTGCCGTTAAACGTGATGCTCATGCTCGCACCGGCATTGGCCTCGGTCTTTGAGCCGCCGTGGTGCTTGTCGGGCTCGCCGCCCCACGTGTTCCATGAACCATTCCAGGTAAGCGCGGGGTTCGGATGCGATCTGTCGACAGAATCCTCAATAACACCGGTGGTCTCGCCCGCAACGGCGAGCGTGATATCACACGTACCGGAAACGCCGGAACTATCCTTCGCGCTAGCCTTGACCTCAACGACACCAGCGGAGCCCTTGGCGGTCAGAAGGCCATTTGCATCAATCGTTGCCGTCACGTCACCGCTCTTGGTGCGGACCGACCAGGTCACGTCAGAAGCCGTAGCATCGGCGGGGGCGACCTTCGCGGTCATTTGAAGCGTGGAGCCGCTCTTTGACAGGACATGCATGCCGTTTGCGGAGTCAACAGTAATCTTGCTGACGGGAACAGCATTCTTGTCCAAAATGCGAAACGCATCGAGCTCGACCTTGGCACGCGTGGCGGCCTCGGTCCCCTTGTGGGCCGTTGCGCGCACAGTGATTGTGTGTACGCCAGGTTTGAGATCATCCTTGGAAAACACCGTCTGCTGACGTTTTGTCGAAGTGGCATAGGTATCCACCGTGTCGACAACTTCGCCATCGATCGAAATCTCGAGCGTACCGCGATCATTGTTCTTGCAGGAGATAGCCTCGATTCCCGTACCTACGAAGGTCAGCGTTGCCGTCTCGGTACCCGTGGGTGCATCCAGGAACTTGATGGTGCCGGCATAGTTGCCGGAATCCTTGTTCCAGTCGCCCCAGCTGCCCTGATAGACAACTCGAGAATCCTGGTCGTCAATCATGCCGGCCATATTGCGCAGATCCATGACATCCACGGCAGAGCTCAGCTCACCAGCGGTGCCATGGGCGACGGCCCGCACACGATACGAGACCTTGCCCAGGAAGTCATAGGCTTCGGTATCGGTGAAGGAAGTCTTCTTAAGATCAGAAACGCATGTCACCCAGTCGCCGTCGCCAACCTTGCGCATCAAAGCATAGGTAACGTCCGTACCCGCAGGAGCTTCAACGGCATTCCAAGAAAGCTCGACCGCATTGTCGACGACCTTCACGGCGCGCAGACCCGAAGGAGCGGCGAGCTTGGAGGGGGCAGGGATCATGCTCAGCGTATATACGCCGCCCTGCTCGGTCTCAAACGCAATGCGATCGTCGGTGATGACCTTATAATCAACCGGATTGCCCGAGGCATCCGTCACAACGCCCAAGGAGCATCCGGGGACATTGACAGTAGCCGTACCGCCGTTGCGAGACTCAATGGTCGCCGAAGTCAGAGCCGACTCTTTCCAGTTCATGGATACAACGAAGTTGCCGCGGGCAACAAGGCCCTCGACAGATCCGCTCTTCCATGCAGAAGGCAGGGCGGGCAGCATATCGATATAGCCGCCGTTGCTCTGAAGGAGCATCTCATTGATACCAGACGTGGCGCCAAAGTTGCCATCAATCTGGAAGGTGCTGCCACCGGGCAGCGGATGCAGGTCCCAAAGATTGGGGTAGATGCCGTTCTTAAACTGATCGCCCAGGAGCTTGTAGGCACGGTCGCCGTCGCGAAGGTGGGCCCAAGTGTTGATGCGCTGGCCCATGCCCCAACCGGTGCTCTCGTCGGTTCGAAGGTTCATAGACACGCGGGCTGCCGCGAACCACTCGGGAGTATCCGCGGAAATCAGGGTTCCGGGGAACAGGCCGAGCATATGGGACATATGACGATGGCCGAAGCCCTCGCCCAGCGAGTTGCCGTGTGCATCCTTGTTAAAGGCCACCTCGGTATACCACTCCTTGATCTGGCCATCGGAGCCGATCTCGATTGGAGTACGCAGGTTGTCAAACTTCTCCTGCCAAACGGCCAGGACCTCAGTGTCCTCGCCCACAACCTTGCCGGCCTCGATAGCGTTATGGAAAAGCTGCCAGATGAGCGCCTGCTCATAGGTATTGCCGGCGGTGCGCGGACCGTGCTCGGGCGAATACGTGGGCGACGTGACATACTTGCCGTCACTATCGCGAACGAGCAGCTGGGCATACAGCTGAGCCTCCTCGCGAAGTGCGGGATAGATATCGCTCTTCAGGTACTCGGTATCGCCCGTATAGCGATAAGCATCATAGGTGTTCTGGAGAATCCAAGGCACGGCTGCGGGCGACCAGCCCCAGTCAAAGCTCCAGCCCGGGCAAGTCCAGCCAAAGGGCGTGTTCTGCGTATGGGCCATGAAGCCGTTGGCCTCGCCCTCGGCGCTCTCGATACCGGCATAGATCTTGGCGGTCACACGGCCGGGCTCGCGCAGGCCGTCAACATAGGAGACGAGCGGCTGGGCAGACTCCGCAAGGTTCGCGGAATACACCGGCCAGTAGTTCATCTGCAGGTTGACATTCATGTGATAGTCGGAAGCCCAAGGCGGATCCATAAGGTTGTTCCACACACCCTGCAGGTTGCTGGGGAGCTGGGAGTTCTCGCGCGAGGACGCAACGGTCAGATAGCGGCCATACTGGTAAAGCATGGTCTCAAGCAGACGGCGCTCGGGCTCGGTGGCCGTACCGTTGTTGTATGCCTCGAGCAGTTTGTCGGTCGGCTTGTCAGAAGAGGCAGCATCGCCCAGCATCAGATTGACACGACCCATGAGCGCACTTACGTCGGCAACATGATCGGCACGAACGGCGTCGTATCCCTTGCTGGCGGCGGCATCGGCCGCCGCCTGAACGCGAGCATGTAGCTGCTCGGCAGACTCGCGCGTGCGATACGTCGGGTAATCGTTCTTATAATCCGTTGCCGCGGCAACGAAGAACGAGATCTTGTTGGCACGGCGGATGACCAGCTTGTCGCCAGATGCCGTAACGGTGCCACCCTCGGCCTTAACCTTGAGGACGGAATCGTACTTGAGCTGATTGTCTGAAACCGCGCCCGCAAGCGTAAGCTGATCGCCCGAAGCAACCGTCTTGCCGCCCTGCTTGGAGGGGAACGTGATCTCGACGTTCATCGAGTCGCCTTCGGAGGTGAGCTGGCCGGCGATCACGTTATCGGGGTTGCTCGCAAAGAACTCACGCTTATAAGAGGTGCCGCCCTGTTTGAAGGAAACATTGGCGAGACCGTTCTCGATATCGAGCGAGCGCCCGTACTCGGCGGCGCCGGAATCGGAAAGGCCGTTGACCTTGAGGTAGATATCGCCCCACGGCTGATACGATCCATAGCCATCCTTCGTGCCCGTAAGCTGGTTGCACAGGTTGGCAGCCTCGCTGTTCTTGCCCTCAGCGAAGAGCTTTTGGATGTTTTTGAGCGTCTGACCGTTATTTCCCTTGTTATCAAGGTTACCGCCCTGATAATTAGGACGAGAGGTGCTTGGACCGCCCGTCCAAAGGGTCTTCTCGTTGAACGTGAGATGCTCGGTCGCGACCTCACCATATACGTTGGCACCCATATCGCCGTTACCGATGGGCAACGTGCGCTTTTGCCAAATATCGTTGGCACTACCTCCATGAGCACTGGCAGATTCTTTATACCAAAGCTTCAAGGGACTCGAAAGCGGAGTCCCCTCCCCCGCTGTAGCAACCTTTCCGCCCTGCGCCCAAGCAACCTGCATGGCACTAGGCGATATCAACGCAAGCGTCACGGCAGCCACGAGCCCGCGCTTAAGAAGACGGCCCCATCGGCGTGGTGGAAGCGGTTTCCCGCAACGTAGCATATCTATGTCTCCTTCCCTCGGACAAGGATATGTTGCTCATAATCCAAGCTGATTCTATGGGGAGAAAAATGTTTCTTAAGGGTGGTAGTTTAAAAACGAACCACTTGATCGGGTAGAAGGCACGTTCTGAAGTGCAGGCGGTATGCAGCTGCTTTTCTCTTTGATAACGTACTCATACGCCGAGGTATAAAGCCCTCGGGCGGATCTCAAATTGATACCGATTGTGATGCGCCTGGCAGATAGCTCTGCTACGGCGGCCGCGAGCCTTGCGCGCTGCGCTGGCGAACGCCTCCGCGTTCGCTCGGCTCCGCGCCCTCACGGGGTTCGATCCCGTGCGCGGGCAACAAAAAAGCCGCAACCTGTCGGCTGCGGCCTTACTTTCAAATGGTGGAGGTTAGGGGGATCGAACCCCTGACCTCAGGCTTGCAAAGCCCGCGCTCTCCCAGCTGAGCTAAACCCCCACATCAGTAATAGACACCCCAGCGGCGACTCGGCTCTCGCTGGGGTGTCTATTGCGAAAGAAAAGGTGGTGGACCTGACAAGATTCGAACTTGTGACCTCCCGGTTATCAGCCGGACGCTCTAACCAACTGAGCTACAGGTCCATCGCGCGTTGACTATATTAGCCCAGACCGTTTTTCTAAGTCAACGACTTTTTTAAAAAAAATTTTAGTTGTTTCACATATCGAAATCACAAGCGCTTTTGCCTTATTTTGGGTAGTATTACTATCCGATTCAAGCAGGTGGAATACTTCTATCCCATCATCGTCTATAAGGAGGTGCCATAATGATCCGCGTTGATATCGAAACCATCGTTATGGCCGCCGGTCCGCATCCATCCCTCATCGTCCTACGCGAGCGCGAAACTTCAGAGTCAAACGAAGCCCCTCTTCGCGCCCTCTCCATCCAGACCGGGTCCTTCGAGGCCGCTGCACTGAGCCAGGGAATTGACGGGAAGAACCCCGGACGACCCATCACACACGATTTCACTGTCAATGCCGTTAAAGAGCTTGGCGCTAAAATCGCTCGCATTGAGATTTCCCACATGGAAACCCCGGTTTTCTTCGCCAACGTCATCATTCTCGATCAAAACGGCAAAGAGCACGCAGTCGATGCGCGCCCAAGCGATGCGCTCGCTTTTGCTGTGCGCGTAAATGCCCCCATCTATGTTGAGGACGACATCATGAACCGCGCGGGCACCTTCTCATACCAAACCGACACGAACGATGAGGCGGAGCAGCAAAAATTCGACGAGTTCGTCCACACGCTCTCCCCCGACGACTTCTAGTCGACCCAGCTTTCTTACAGCACCATAAACCCCTCGTTTCAAGCATGAAGGGTCCATCCAATTGAGGTGCCCTCCCATTTCTTGACCAGCGGGGATGGGAGGTTTTGAAGCGGGAAGGGGAAATGGAACACGTTATGGTTGATTTCCTCATTTCTGCGCCGTGACGCAGAGCCACTTTTTCTTTTTGCGTATCTGCACCTTGTGAAAGCCCGCCTGCTCCAGACACGCCTTTAATTCAATGTCCTTGTAGATGGTCATACCGCCGATGATCTGCGTCCACCTCTCGTCCTGGTCCGTATCGCCATTGCTCTCATTGCAGATAAGAAATGTCCCGCCGGGCTTCAGCACCCGCCAGACCTCCCGAAAGCACCGCGGTAAATCGGGCCAAAAATAGACGGTCTCAAAGGCCGTGGCGGCATCGAAGGAGCTATCCTCAAACACCATATCCGCCACACTTCCTTGCAAAACGGCGCAGCGCCCCTCCCGACTTGCATGTCGATTGAGCCTTTGAGTCTTCTCCACACTGATGGGCGAATAGTCGATGCCCTTGACGACGCCTTGCGGGCATTTTTTTAGCAGCCGTTTTATGTTCGCCCCGCCACCGCAGCCGCAATCCAGCACCTTGGCGTTTGGCGCAAGTCGTAGAAATCGAAGTCCCCACCGCGCCACAGGGCCGTGGCCCAGATTCATCATGGCAACCATAAGTTTTCCGCCGAGGCCCACGGGCTTGCGGGTGTTTTCAAAGAATGACATCTTACCCCTCCGATTTCACGCATTCCGCATAGGTCAATGGAAACGAGGCTTTCAGCACGGCACTTTTTCGCACCGACCAGCCGTTTTGACGCAGAAAACGCAGGTATTCCTCGCTTGTCCACCTACTGTGGAGGGGAAACCCCACCAATCTCATGAAAAAGGCTCTTGACTTGCCAAAAAACGAATTTTCAGCGTGGGTAAAGGTGGGCGCGACGAGCACGCCGTCATCCTTCAACACCCGCCTGATTTCTCGCAGGGCTTTTTCCGGCTGCGGCACAATGTGAAGCGCATTGGACACAATCACTACCTCGAAGGACTTCTCCGTATAGGGCAGACAGAACATATCCTGCACGGAAAAGCGCAGCTTTGCGGATTGATTGTCCCGCTTTGCTTCAAAAATCATCTCCTCAGAGGCGTCCACCGCCTCGATGCGCGCCGCTGCATTCACGATACTTTTTGCAATCAGCCCCGTGCCGGTGGCAACCTCCAGGACCTTTCTTGCTTTCACCAACGGCCGGATCAGCTCATAGATCTCCTCATACGCCGCCCGGTCCTTTCTCATAAAGCGGTCGTAACGGCCGGCATTTCTGTCCCAAAAATTCCTGTAGTCGTGCATATCTATCACCCCTTGTTAGTTAGATTACTCTAACTAACGCATGTGCACGACGCAATTAGATGAGGCTAACTCTCCTTACTTTAAAAAGCCTTATCTCTACAGCCTTTCGCTTATTCGAATATGCCCTTCAAAACCTCGAAGGCGAGGTTTTGTTGTCCCTGGATGCGGTTCGAGCGGGGACTGGAAGCGCCCATATGGTCTGCCGAGACACGAAATGGCGCCAAGTCAAACGGAAAGGACTGACCCCGGAGGAGTACCGGAATCAGCCCTTGACTGCTTGAATCTTTATTTACCTCGCTCAAACTTTGCAAAGGGCTCAGTTCAAATGGATGATCCCTTCTTCACTCATCTTCCATGTCAACGATAAACCGGCTATTCGTCAATCAAATCCCCGGCAGGCTCTTCTGCCGCGCTGTCGTCGCCACCCGCCGTTTCGGGCTTTTCCTCGGCTTCTCCGGAAGCCTCAGCCTTCTCCGCAGCGCTCTCCATACGTGCAACGGCAGTCACACGGTCGCCATCCGCCACAGTCATCATCTTGACGCCCTGCGTTGCGCGACCAGTCTGAGAAATCTCGTCGGTCTTCACGCGAATCACCGTGGCGCCCTCGGTGACGATAAACAGCTCATGCTGCGGCCCCACGGTCTTCATTGCCGCCAGCTGGCCCTTGCGGTCGGTCATCTGAATGGTGAAGACGCCCTGGCCGCCACGGTTTTGCTCGGGATAGTCGACGACCGGAGTACGTTTGCCAAAGCCATGTTCGGTGATGACAAAAAGGTCACCCGTACCGTTGGAAACCTCCATGCCCAGGACACTGGCGCCGCCTTTCATAGTGATGCCGCGCACACCGCTGGTATCGCGGCCTGTGGCGCGCACTTGATCCTCACCGAAAACGATAGCCTTGCCCGCGGTCGTCGCCATGATGATCTTGTCGCCCTCGCGCACGCGGTGAACATTGAGCAACGCATCGCCATCTTTTAGGTTGATGGCGATAATGCCATCGCGACGGCTGCGGTCATAAGCGCTCATAACCGTCTTCTTGATCATGCCGCTGCTGGTTGCAAACAGCAGATATTCATCCTCAGGGAACTCGCGGCAAGAAATCACACTGGCAATCTTCTCGCCCTCTTCGAACGGCAACAGGTTAACGATCGCCGTTCCGCGCGCTTGACGCGAACCTTCGGGAAGCTCGTGAACCTTAAGGCGATACACCTTGCCACGGTTGGAGAAAAAGAGCACGTACTCATGGGTACTGGCGATAAACATCTCTTCGATGACATCGTCCTCTTTCAAACTCACGCCCGTGACGCCCTTGCCGCCGCGCTTTTGAGCACGATAGGCAGCCACGGGAATACGCTTGACATAACCGGTATGAGTAATGGTGACGACCATATCCTCGTCGGCGATGAGGTCCTCTACATCGAGGTTGCGCTCCGCCGCCGCGATCTTGGTGCGGCGCTTATCGCCAAACTTACGGGAGATCTCGCGCATCTCCTCCTTAATCACACCCAGAATCTTCTCCTCGTGGGCAAGAAGGTCCTCGTAGTAGGCAATGGCGCGGCGCAGTCCGTCCAGTTCTTCTTGGATCTTATCGCGCTCAAGACCGGTCAGGCGACGCAGCTTCATCTCGAGGATGGCGGTGGTCTGTTCGGTCGTGAAGCCAAAGCGCTCGATCAAGCGAGCAGAAGCCTCGGAATCGGTGCGCGAAGAACGGATAATCGAGATGACCTCGTCGATATGGTCGAGAGCCATGAGATAGCCCTCGAGGATATGCGCGCGAGCTTGAGCCTTCTTGAGGTCAAAGCGCGTGCGGCGGGTAACGACGTCAACCTGATGGTCAATGTAGTACTGCAACATCTCGCGCAGGGAGAGACACTTGGGCACGCCGTTGACAAGCGCTAGGTTGTTGGCGCCAAACGTGGTCTGCAGCGAGGTGTACTTATAGAGGTTATTGAGAACAACCTGCGGGATAACATTCTTCTTGAGCTCGATGACAAGACGAATACCCTTCTGGTTCGACTCATCGCGCATATCGGAAATGCCCTCAACGCGCTTCTCGTTCACCAGCTGAGCGATCTTTTCCTGTAGGGTGCCCTTGTTGACCATATAGGGGATCTCGGTGAACACCAGGCGGTTGCGGCCCGTCTTGGTGGTCTCGACATGAGCCTTGGCGCGCACGGTGATGGAGCCGCGACCGGTCTCATAGCTTTGACGAATACCGTCGGAGCCCATGATGATGGCACCTGTCGGGAAATCGGGGCCCGGCATGATTTGCATGAGCTCGTCGACTGTCGCATCTGGATTGTCGATGAGGTAGCAGGTTGCCTCGATTACCTCGGTAAGGTTGTGCGGAGCGATATTCGTCGCCATGCCAACAGCAATACCCTGACTGCCGTTGACCAGCAAGTTGGGGAAACGCGCCGGCAGGGCAACAGGCTCTGCCAGGGATTCGTCGTAGTTGGGCTGCCAGTCGACGGTGTCCTTTTGCAAATCGCGCAGGAGCTCCATGGCGGGTTTCGCCAAACGACTCTCGGTGTAGCGCATGGCAGCCGCGGAGTCGCCATCGATGTTGCCAAAGTTGCCATGGCCGTCGATGAGCGGGGTGCGCATCGAGAACCACTGGGCAAGACGGACCATCGTCTCGTAGACCGCCGAGTCACTGTGCGGGTGATACTTACCGATTACTTCACCGACGGTCCAGGCAGACTTCTTGTGCGGGCGGTTGGGATAGATGCCGCTTTCGTTCATCGCGTATAGGATACGACGGTGAACCGGCTTCAAGCCGTCGCGAACATCCGGCAGGGCGCGGGCGGTGATGACCGACATCGAATACTCGATGAAGGACTGCTTCATTTCCTGACCGAACTCGGAAATCTGCAGCTGGCCACCGTTGATATCCTCGCCGGCATCGGTACCGCGGTCCACGGCGCCAAAGCTCTCCTCGAGCTCCGCGTCATCATCCTCTTCTTCGTCTTCGGCGTCGGGGTTATAGGAGTCGGGACCTCCGTCCTCTCCCTGTTCTGCCCGGGCGAGCAAACGGCGCAGATCGTCGGGCATGCCCTCCGACTGCTCGTTGTCGTTATTGTTCATATCTTCTGCCACGTACTACCTCCTTGGTTGGTCGTGGTTGCGTTCATTCAAACAGCTGCTCAATCAACCCGTCCCAGAACGTTCACCGAGAAAAAAACGCTATCCTCCCGACAACGAAGACGGTTTTCCAGGTGCCCGAGATTGCCTTGAGGGGAAGCGTACTTAGGTACGCGACCGACGATTGAAGGGCAAGGGCGGGTGCGTGGGACAGCCGCGCAGGTTAGGCATCTAGGAAGCGGGCATCGTGGGCATGCTTCTCGATATACTCACGGCGATAGCTAACCTCAGAACCCATGAGCTCTCGCACGGCGCGGTCGGCGGTGATGGCATCCTCAATAGTCACGCGCTGCAGAATACGGGTCTTGGGGTCCATGGTGGTCGAAGCAAGCTGCTTGGGATCCATCTCTCCTAGACCCTTGTAGCGCTGAACGGTGTAGCCCTTGCGCTTCTTGGTGATCTTGCCGCCCTCGGCCTTGCCTTCTTCATCGCCCTCGTCGGGGTTGAGGCCAAGACTGCGGATGGTGTCGGCCAAGATCTCGTCTTCGGGCTGCCTGCCATTGGGATAGACATAGTGAATCTTGTTGCGCACCTTGATGCCAAAGATCGGCGGGCATGCCACGTAAACATAGCCGGAGTCGATCAACGGACGCATGTACTTGTAGAAGAACGTAAGCAGCAGGATACGGATATGGGCACCGTCGACATCCGCATCGGTCATGATGATGATCTTGTGGTAGCGGGCCTTGGTGATATCAAAATCTCCGCCATCGCCCGAACCCGTAGTCACGCCGCAGCCAATGGCCGTGATGAGCGACTGAATGGTGTCGGAGGAGAAAGCTCGGTGATCGCCCACGCGCTCGACGTTCAGGATTTTGCCGCGCAGGGGCAAGATGGCTTGGATGTCTCGGCGGCGGCCGTCCTTAGCGGAACCACCTGCCGAGTCGCCCTCCACAATGAAGAGCTCGGTCATCTCGGCATCACGCACCGAGCAGTCGGCAAGCTTTCCGGGGAGCGCCGCGGTCTCGAGCAAGCTCTTGCGGCGCGTCGCCTCGCGGGCCTTGCGCGCCGCGTTGCGCGCCTTGGATGCCTGCTGGGCCTTCTTGACGATTTCACGACCCTGCTTGGGGTGCTCCTCAAGGTAATCGGTCAGACCGTCGGTGACGATCTTGAGCACCAGCGTACGCATAAAAGAGCTGCCGAGCTTCGCCTTGGTCTGACCCTCGAACTGCGGGTCGGCAAGTTTGACGGAGATGACGGCAGACAGGCCCTCACGCACGTCATCACCCGTGAGGTTGGGTTCTTTCTCCTTAAGGATGCCCTGCTTGCGCGCATAGTCGTTGATCACACGTGTAAGCGCGGTGCGGAATCCTTCGAGATGCATACCTCCCTCGGGGGTGTAGATATCGTTGGCAAAGCTCATGACTGTCTCGGAATACGACATATTCCACTGCAGGGCAACCTCGACATCTCCCATCCTATCGGTAGGAACCCCCTCTTCGGACGTTCCCTCGATGTAGATGGGGTCCTTTAGGGCCTCAGGGACATCCTTACCCTCATTGAGGAATTTGACGAAGTCGATAATACCGCCGGCATAGCAAAATTCCTCTACGCGCGGTGTGCTCTCACGCTCATCGGTGAGGACGATCTCGAGATTCTTATTCAAAAACGCTGTTTCCTGCAGGCGATTGTGCAGGATGTCGAAATCATAAACGGTGGTCTCGAAGATCTCCCCGTCAGGCCAGAAGGTCACGGACGTACCCGTTTCCTGGGAAGTTCCAACTTCCTTCATCTTTTCCACGGTATTGCCGCGCGAGAACTGCATCTCGTAGATGTGGCCATCGCGCCTAACCTGCACGATCATCTTCTTTGACAAGGCGTTAACAACCGAAACGCCAACGCCGTGTAAGCCACCCGATACTTTATAGGCGGAATTATCAAACTTGCCGCCGGCATGCAGGATGGTCATAACGACCTCGAGAGTCGGGATCTTCTTGACCGGGTGCTCATCCACAGGAATACCGCGGCCATTGTCGACAACAGTGATGGAGTTGTCCGCATGCACCGTCACCAAAATCTTGGAGCAATACCCCGCCATGGCCTCGTCGACCGCGTTATCGACGATCTCCCATACCAGATGATGCAATCCGGAAGAGCTCGTCGAGCCGATATACATACCCGGACGCTTGCGAACGGCCTCAAGACCCTCAAGGATCTTAATTTCGTTGCCATCGTATGACTCTTCTTTAGCCACGCGCCAACTCCCCCTCTTTATGCAAATAGAGATAACCTTACATATTCTAGCCTACATTAGGGGTCCTACATAAGGTACAAATAGCGCTCTGGGGCCACCAGAGGCCGAATATGGCTATTTCGTTGATTTACGGGTCTTGTCTAGCGAAAGCCCCGCGCCCATCGCGGATTTAAGCGCTCTTTGAAGACTTTCATCCTTGATATGGGAAACACGAGCATCGATTGCGGCGACATCGGCAGAGGAAAGCTCGGCTCGGGGCAGACCTGCGCAAGGCGAGGACTTGACCTTGTTCGCAGCGGAAGATGCCGCGCGCGGAGCTTCATATCCCTTTCGGGACAGTTTGAACACCAGAGCCGAGACGCGCACCCCACACGCCTCCATACGCGCACGGATAATCTCGCGCAAAACGGTGAGTTCGTTGACCCACGAGGAGCCGTCGACGTACACGACGAGCTCCCGCGTCTCGGGGACAAAGTGCAGGCCGCACACATGCTGACCCTCACGCGTGCGGGCGCAAACGGTATTCCAGGCACGGTAAACCTCCCGTGCCCGTTCTGCCTCTAAAAATGCTTCGCGCTTGGCAGGGGTTGCATCGTCGTAAATGCGGCGCTTCTCCTGCTCGAGGATGCTTCCGAGCCCCTGCGTGGCGCCAAAGCGATCACTTCTTCTCGTCATCGATATGCACCACCTTCGCGCGGTCTATAACATCGTTTGAAAAATAGCCCAGGTTCGTCGTGGTGATGATCGTCTGGATCTCGCCTTGCACAAACCCGGTTATCGCCTCGCGGCGGCGCGCATCGAGCTCGCTCATCACGTCGTCCAGGAGCAACATGGGGTATCTACCTAAAATATCGCTCGCTACCTCCGCCTCGGCGATTTTCCAAGCAAGCACAAGGCTTCTTTGCTGTCCCTGACTCGCAAAGTCGCGTGCTTCCCTTCCATCGATGGAAAAGGAGATCTCATCACGATGCGGCCCCACCACCGTGACGGCGCGGCGGCGCTCGTCCTCGGCAGCGCGACTCAGAGCGCCGCGGAAGAGCTCCTCTATCTCTGCACGCGAAGTCGATTTGTCAATTTCTCCCACCGTCGACTGATAGGAAAGACCGAGGGCTTCGGTGGGCGCGATGGCACGGTAGGCGTCAACCATGCGCAAGCGAATGCGCTCGAGGAGCGATAGCCGATGGGAAAGCAGGGCGGCGCCCGTCTGTACCAACGCTTCATCCCATGCCCCCAACAAGTCGGTGGGAACGGGATATTCCTTGAGCAGGCTGTTGCGCTGCTCGACGATGCGAGCATATGACGAAACCAGATGGGCGTAGCGATCGTTGAGCTGAATGCCAAAATCGTCGAGCGCAGCCCTGCGATACGAAGCCGCGCGCTTGATCATATCGAGGTGGTCGGGGCAAAACAATATGCTTGGAACCAAGCCCCGCATCCCGGCGGCCGAGGTACGTTTGCCATTTGAAAAGAAGCTCTTCTTTCCCTCGGAGCAGACAAGCGCGTGCTCGACCCGCCGCCCCTCGCCCGTAAACGAAAGATCGATACGACAAGTACCCTCGCCGTTGCGCACCAGCTGAGATGCCGTGGGCCGGCGAAACGATTGTCCCGCCGTCAACAGCTGAACCGACTCTATGAGGTTGGTCTTCCCCACCGCATTGCGGCCGATAAGAATCGTGATATCGGGATCGAGCTCGACATCAAATTTCTTAAAGCTGCGGTAGTTATGCACCGAAAGAGTGCGTGCGAGCACATTCATTAGACACGAACGGGCATGACCAGATAGATGTAGTTGATCTTGTCGTAAGACTTAAAGACGCCCGGACGTCCCTCGGTGAGCTCAAGCGTGATCTCTTTCTCGTGGCCAAGGGCATTCAGGCAACCAAAGATGTAGCTGTAGTTGAATCCAACCATGCAGTTGGTTCCCTCCACCGTGGTCTCGATCGTCTCGCTTGCCTGATCTTGATCGCTGGAGTACGCAGAAAGCGTAAGGGTGTTTGCATCGGTGTCCACATCGAAGCGAACGGCAGAGTTCGAAGGCGCGACGACGGTCACGCGCTTGAGCACAGCATTAAAAGAGGAGACGTCGAGATTGACCGAAGTCGAACAGGTATCAGGCAAAAGACCCTTGTAGTCCGGGAACATGCCCTCGATGCGGCGTGCCACATATGTCGTGTTCTCAGCCATGAAAACAACTTGGTTGTCGGTGGCGCCCACCGTGATGGTGCCATGGGCGGGAGCGATGGACAGGGCATCGTTGAAGGCGTCGGAAGGAACAATGAGCTCAAAGCTCCCCTCGAGCGAGGAAGTCTCCACCTGCGTATCGCACACCGCAAGACGATATGCGTCGGTGGCCACCAGGCGCAGCATGTTATTTTCGACCGTCATCTGCACGCCGGTGAGAACCTGACGGTTTTTATCGGTAGAGGTGACGCGCCAAACACGCGATACCATTTCGGACAAAATATCGGTAGGAAGTTCGACAGAACGCTCAAGAGCAAGTGTGGGGAACTCGGGGAAATCGTCTGCATCGAGCGTGTTCAGCCTAAAGGAGCTCTTGGCGCAGGTGATGGAAACCTGTCGATCTTCCACAACAAAGTTAACCGGTGCGTCGGGAAGTGTCTTTGTGATACTGGCGAGCATCTTGCAGGGAACAACCACGCGACCAGGCTCATCCACGCGTGCGGCAACACGATGACGAATAGAGATGGTGTAGTTGCTTGTTTGGAACTCGAGAACGCCGTCTTCCGCTTTGATGAGAACGCCGGAGAGGATGGGGAGTGTAGATGCACTCGCAATGCCCTTTTGTACGATGGCGAGAGCATCTGCGAGAGAAGACTGACTGACGGTGAAACGCATCTCTATTACCTTTCTTCTATATATAGATAAATCTAATAATAGTAATAAGACGGTGGAAGAAGTTGACTACTGGCATTTGAGCAGGTAAAAGGCTTTTTCTTTTCAGCTTTCCACCCGTTGACAACACCCGTTCTTTTCAACAGCCTGCACGCGCATGAAATCTTTCAACACGTCCCCGGAAGTTGCCGACAAGTTTCCCTCTTCTTTTCCGTTACTTTTCAACAATGATTATGACTTAAGGATGATCTTGTTCTTGAGCTGTGCGAGCTCCTCGCCAAAATTAGCATCCTCCCGAAGTTTTCCTTCCACGACGCTGATGCTGTGGACAATGGTGGCGTGGTCTCGTCCAAATACCGCTCCGAGAGCGGCCTGGGATTTCACATCGCACATGTCATTTACCAGGTAGATAGCAACATGACGGGCAAACGCGATTGTTTTTTGCCTCTTTCTGCCAATCATGTCCTCATGGCTGATGTTGTAATAGCCCTCCACGACAGACTGTACGGTTTTGGGCGCAATAACCTTTCGCGCTGTATCGAAGTACTCGTTTGCCACCGCATCGATATCCTCTGCGGACAGCTCTTTTCCAGCCTGTTCTTTTTCATACGAGAGGCTGGCGCAGCGTTCGCAGAAGCTTTCGAGCTCGCGGATGTTGTTGCCCGATACCTCCGCCATATGCTTGAGATGATCTTCGGTGAGGTGCCCTTCGTGCATTTGCAAGTTGGAGAAAATCGATGGTGCACCGGCTGCGGGAAGTTCGTGCGTATTGGAAGCCATCCGCTTGCAATAGCTTTGCAAGATGAGGTACTTCATTTCGAATCCAGGCTCAGAGATAAGGCAGAGCATCCCGGAGCTAAAGCGGCTCGTGAGGCGCTCATCCATGCCAAGGTCTTTTGGCGCGCGGTCTGAGGCGATGACGATTTTCTTGTTTTCGCGAATGTATTCGTCCATCAAGCTGAAGAAGTAGTCGATGCTCGCCTGCTTACCGATGATGTTTTGAATATCGTCGATGATCAAGACGTTGGCCTCGTGATATTCGCGAAGGATGCTGTGCCCGTCATTTTTTTGCTTGGCGACTTCGTTAATGAAGTCATCGATGTAGGTTTGGCTATTGGCATATTTAACCGTGATCTCGGGTTTGTCGACCGCCAAGAAGTTTTTAATTGCAAACAGGAGATGCGTTTTGCCCAAGCCTGATTTTCCGTAGATGAAAAGTGATGTGCACTCGCCCGGCACCTCCACGCTTGCTGTGAAACGTAGAGCGGATTGATACGCATGCCTGTTTTCCACACCTGGGACGAAGGTGTCGAAGGTGAACTTCGAGTTAATGCCCGCCGTGGGCTCGATTGTCTTTGCCTGCTGAGGTTTTTCGACAGGTGTGGTTTCGCGTGAAGCAACCGGTGCCGTCTCTCGCTGTTTCATACTGCTCATCATGCGCTGAAACATCTCGGGCGTCATCGTGTTGTTGACCTTGACGCTTGTGGGCTCTGCGTCTCGGTTAGTCCGATGCGGCATCGGCATATCGTAAAACGCGCTCGCTTGCTCTGTGAAGCTGCGGTTTTCAACTGATTTTGAAGATACATTCGCCTCTTGGGCCGCGGGTGCTGCCGCTGGAGAATATGCTGCTTGGGCAGATGCCTGGGGCACCGGCGGCTGTACTTGTGCCGGCGCGGGCATCGCGGGGACCTCGACCCTGAGCGCCATCGGCGCAAAGGTGATCTCTTCCAGATAGCGCTCTATCGTCTCCTGCTGCTTAAGCAGGTAGGTTGATGCAAACCTGCTTGGAACCTGCAGAGTGAGAGACTCGTCGTCCAGCGACACGGGGATGGATTGACCGAGCATGTTGATGAGTCGCGTGTCGAGCCCATCGCGCTGGCAAAACGAGATAATGTCGTCGAGGAGAATCTGGGCCTCGTTATCCATTGTTCACATCCTCTCGGGGCATCTGTTCTTCTATCCACGCTCGGCCCGTGTCGGTGAGCATGTACTTTTGACCGTGCTTGTGGATAAAGCCCGATCTTTGAAGGTTGGAGAGCTCTCGTGACCATGTGGCCGGAGATGATCCAAATACGTGTCCCAGGTCGGTGGGTCCGCAGGTGGCGTTGGACATCAGGAAAGATAAGGCCTGTTGACCGCGGGGGCTGACAAAAAGTGCATTCGCCTGCGCTGCCGGCCCGCCCATTGCAGGCCCGCCCATTGTGGGCACGCCCATTGCGGGCGATGCCTGCTGGTATGCCTGTTGGGGAACCGCTGGGTATCCTTGCTGGGGAAATCCCGGCGTCGTGTATCCCTGTTGGGGAAATCCCTGCTGAGGGTAGGCGGCGGGGATGTATGTGCCTTGCATTCCGTAGGGTTGCTGATACGGAGGCTGCATGCCCTGCTGGCCATATTGCATCTGGTATTGCCATGCCCCTGGCTGTTGCGGCATCATCTGCTGCCATTGCTGTGGCGTGCCTGCGGTGGGCATCCCCGGCGTCCCCATTGCCCCTGTCGCTCCTGCGCCCGTGGGCATATCCATGGGGTGGGGTACCGCGCCCCTGATTGCCCCCGATGTATGGGACATCGAGATCTCGTTTACACGAGCCGGGTCGAGCGTGACCGTCACCACGGTTCCACCATTGAGGTTGTCCTCGATAGAAACAATTCCCCCTGCATTTTCAAGATATTGTTGAACCAGGGGAAAGCCCGCGCCCGTGCCGCGGATATAACGCTTTTGGTCGCTATCGGCAGACGTGATGCCAAACTCGAAGGCCAGCTCTTTATCCTCGATCCCCGGCCCCTGATCTGCAAAACGAATCGTATTTCCCCCATCGAGAATCGAGATGATCGGTTCCATGAAATGGGCGTGGATGAAGTTTTCCACGATTTCACGGATAACCATCACCGAGATGGAGCCGCCCTGTTCTTTCATATTCTTATACACCGTGTTGGTGATTTCTTCGAGGTAGGGGCGTGTTGCCTGCGGGGAGACGACAATGACGCGCGGTGTTGAGAACATGTCGTCATAGATAGCGATGCGCGTGGCGTAGCTCACGCTTGCGGTCTCCTCCTGCTCGGAGGTGTGGTGTTGTTGCGCTTCACCGGTGAGATGGGCGTTATCGGGTGCCGGATCCCCCGAGTCCACAAAGGGGTAGAAATCGTCTGACATCGTTTTCTTTCTCAACAGTTTTCTCGTGCCTTCAAGGATAGCAGCAACGTCCGTAAGGTTTTTTCACTTTTCAACAACTTTTCCCAAATGGATGAAAAGTGAAAAAACGCAATGAAAAGTTATCAACGCTTTCAACGTGACCTGTTGAAAACTTGAGAAAAGGGCATGAAAAAGTGTGAAAACAATCGTTGAGTGTTTTAAAAGGTTTGAAAAACGTGAAGAAACCTATGGTGACTTGGGTTCTTTTAGATTCTTTTGATTGACATTGGCGCATCATATTCCCTACAATTTCAAAGCTCAGGTGTCTAAATCGTGAACTCACGAAATGCAGCAGGAGGATTTTTACCATGAAGCGTACTTACCAACCTAATAAGCGCAAGCGTGCTAAGACTCACGGCTTCCGTGCTCGTATGGCTACCAAGGGCGGCCGCGCCGTGCTCGCTCGCCGTCGTGCCAAGGGCCGCAAGCGTCTGACCGTCAGCGATAAATAAGCGCATGCTTCTCGCATGAGGACATTGAAGTCTCGAAAAGATTTCGAGCATGTGTTCACGCAGGGGAAGCGGTATAACCATCCCCTGATAAGAATGGTTATATGTGGTTCAAGCAACGAAGGCGATCCAGGTCGGGTCGCCTTCGTTGCTGCCAAAAGGCTGGGTTGCGCCGTTGTGCGCAATCGCTCTAAGCGCGTTTTGAGAGAAGCCGCACGTACGTGTCGCCTACCGAGAGATGGGTACGAGATCATTCTATTTGCAACCCCCAAGACCCGCACATCCTCTCCTGCAGAGATGATGGCGGCTCTTGAGTCCTTATGTGTTCGGGCTGGTTTGGATGGATAGTGCGCGTCGGTCGCCTCTTCAGCGTGCGGCCATAGCGCTCATTCGGTGCTATCAGCGTTATATTTCACCCCTCCTACCCGATTCATGTATATACTTCCCCACATGTTCGCAATATGCTGTCGAAGCTGTGGGCAAGTATGGTGTTCTTAAAGGCTGCTGGCTTGGATTGCGCCGCATTCTTCGGTGCAACCCCTTGCATGACGGCGGCTATGATCCCGTGCCGTGAGGCATGATTCGTATCGGAGGATTATTACATGTGGGATTGGATCGTTAACGTCCTTTTTCAGATTCTTGCGTTGATTCAGCAGTTTGCTGTCGACTGGGGTCTGTCCATCATCATCTTGGTTGTCATCATTCGCTTGCTCTTGACGCCGCTGATGATCAAGTCGAGCAAGTCTACCGCTCGCATGCAGGTGCTTACTCCTAAGATTCAGGAGATTCAGGAGCGCTACGCCGACGACCCTCAGCGTCAGTCGCAGGAGATGCAGAAGTTTTACGCCGAGAATAAGTTCAGCCCCTTTGGCGGCTGCTTGCCCTTGCTGATTCAGATGCCCATCCTGTGCGCCCTGTTTACGCTTCTCCAGCATCTTGGTGATTACTTTGATGGAGAGACCTTCTCCTTCTATGGCATCCTTCCCAACCTTCAGACCTCTGTTGCCGCTACCTTGCCTCAGGGTTTTGGCGTTGCCGCACCGTATGTTGTCGCGCTGCTGCTTTTTGCCATTTTGACGCTTATTCCGCAGCTCTATATGTCTCGCAACCAGACGGGCGCTCAGGCTCAGACCATGAAGACCACGGCTATTATCATGTCCGTCTTCATGTTGTTCATTGGCTGGAGCCTTCCTGCCGGTGTTCTTCTGTACTACGATGTGTCCTCCGCTTGGCAGGTTGCCCAGCAGATCTTCGTGACCCAGAAGGTTATCGATAAGGCAAAGGCCGAGGAAGAGGAGCGTATGGCCAATGCTCCTATCGAGGTCGACGTTGTTCGTCGAGAGCACAAGCCGCGCCCGCACAAGAAGAAGTAATTATTAGGTACCTAATAATTGGAGTGTTTCATGTCTGATATCAACGAGGAAACGTCTACTGAGTATTCAGGTGACTATCCGGAAATCGCCGCAGCATATATAGAAGGCAAAGAGCTCACTGATGAGCAGCTCGACACCATCGCTGATGTTGCTATCTCTATTCTTCGTTCTATCCTTGGCTATTTTGACGCTTCCGATTCCCCCATCGATGAGTATGAGGGTGATGAAGGAGAGCTCATTCTCGATGTGACCGCCCCTGATCTTGCGGTTCTTATCGGTCGTCATGGCCGTACCCTGGAGTCCCTTCAGACCATGTTCTCGCTTCTGGTGAGTCGTCGTCTTGGGTTCCGCTATCCGGTTTCTGTTGACGTCGAAGGATATAAGAGCCGTCGCCATGACAAGGTTATTTCTATGGCTCACTCCGCTGCCGCACGCGCGGTGCGTCAGCATTCCACTGTTAGCCTTCCGCCTATGAGTGCTTATGAGCGTCGTCTTGTTCACATCGCTCTTCGTGAGAACAAGAAGGTCGATACTCATTCCGAAGGTTCGGACCCCGAGCGTCGTGTTGTTATTACCGTAGCGTAAGTATTTATTCATATGCTTGAAAGAGGGTCAGTAATGACCCTCTTTTTTTGACTGAAATTCTTGTTACACTTGTTTCAGTCAAAAATGATTAAGGAGTTGCTATGTCTGGTCGCCCCATCGTTCTGCAAGAGCTTGAGTATACGGACCAGGAGATCAAGGTTCTGACGGAAAAGCTCCTTGATGTCTGTTCGAGCTTTAATATCACTCTTACTTCTCGACAAGCTCAAGATTGTCTGATGCATCTTCTCTATGTTGAGCAGGTCAATTCCTACATTAATCTCACGCGTATTACCGATCTTGATGAAGCCATTATTCTTCATCTTCTTGATTCTCTTGTCCTTGCTCGATATTTTGATTCCTCCAATCTTAGCTATCTCGATATGGGCACTGGCGCTGGTTTCCCAGGTATTCCATTGGCTATTGCTACCGGTGCCACAGGGACGCTTATTGACTCTGTTGGAAAGAAAATAAACGCTGTTAATGCTATTATCCGGAAGCTTCAGCTTGATCGGACAACTGCTGTTCATATTCGCATCGAGGAATATGCGATTCACAATAAAGGATGCTTTGATATCGTTGTTGCAAGAGCTCTTGCAAGTATGCCGATCCTCATCGAATATGCAACCCCATTTCTATGTAAACGGGGACGTCTCATTATTTCAAAAGGCAATCCAGAAGATAATGAGTTGGTTTCTGCTCAGCAGGCTGCTTCCATCTGTGGCCTTACATTAGTTCGAACCGATGCATTTGACCTTCCATTTGATTTAGGTCATCGAGAAATTTTCTTTTTTGAACGTGTTTCCAAACCCTCCATCTCCTTACCTCGTCAAAATGGAATGGCTCGTAAGAATCCTCTTGCATAATGTTTCACGTGAAACAATCAAACGAGATTGTATTTCATCATTTGATTTAGTTTATGTTTGCTAAATCTTGCAAAGCGCTTGGATCTATATCCGAGCGCTTATTGTTATACAGTTAAAGAGAATAAGTCAATCAATTCAGCGACAGAGCTCTGGTTTACGCACTTTATATAAGCATGAATATACCTGTTATCGTGTTCTGCAATTAAGAATTAAACTGTTATACTTCTGTGCATGTGGTTTAGGTAGTGCGGCTTGTGGATATCCTCTTGCATGTTTGTTTCACGTGAAACATAATGAGCTATAGAAATTGAATTGTTTCACGTGAAACATAGATCTGATGGTTGGAAACCAATCGTTTCACGTGAAACAATACGATCACTCAAAATGAAGTTCAATTAAACAAGGAGGGTGACGTGGGCTTTAGAGACGTAAAACGGTCTAAAAGCGCAAAAGAAACGCGTGTAATTGCGATCATCAATCAAAAGGGCGGCGTAGGTAAATCCACTACGGCGGTAAATCTAGCGGCAGCGCTCGGTGAGCAAAATAAAAAGGTGCTCATTGTGGATTTTGATCCGCAGGGAAATACAACAAGCGGCTTTGGAATCGATAAAGAGCAGCTTGAGGCGTGTGTTTACGATTCGCTTCTTCATGATGTTCCCGCAGAGGAGATTATTCAGTCTACTGAATGTAAACGAGTGTTTGTAATTCCTGCAACCATCCAGCTTGCTGGTGCAGAAATTGAACTTGTTTCTGCAATGGCGCGGGAGACACGCCTTAAAGATCTCTTGGAACCGATTGTTGATGAGTTTGATTTCGTCTTTATCGATTGCCCTCCATCGCTTGGACTTTTAACAATTAATGCATTAACCGCTGCTGACAGCGTGTTAATCCCAATTCAGTGTGAGTACTACGCGCTTGAGGGAGTTACAAAGCTCCTGGAATCGATGCGCATGGTTAAAACGCGTATCAATAAAGAGCTTGAGACCTACGGTGTTCTTCTGACAATGTACGATTCTCGTACATCGCTTTCAAATCAGGTTGTGGACGAAGTCAAGGGATTCTTTGGAGATAAGGCGTTTAAAACCTGCATTCCGCGATCTGTGAAAGTGTCCGAGGCTCCCTCTTTTGGAATGCCCGTGATTACTTACGCGCCAAATAATAAGGGTTCTAAAGCATACATGGATCTTGCCAAAGAGGTGATTCGTCGTGCCTAGTCCTAAGAAGAAGCAGGCACTTGGTCGTGGTCTGAACGCTTTGATGGGTGAAGCTCAAACTGAAACAGGGAGTGTTACTTCCGATACGCTTGTAGATATCACTAAGATTCAACCCAACCCCAATCAACCTCGCACGCATTTTAATGAGACTCTTTTGCAGGAACTCAGCGAGTCGATTCGTGAGAATGGCGTATTGCAGCCGTTGCTGGTTCGAAAAAAAGGCCAGAAATACGAAATCATTGCTGGTGAACGTAGGTACCAGGCATCGAAGTTGGCCGGTATCGAAAAGCTACCTGTGATTATCAAGGACGTTGATGATCAAAAGATGCTCGAGCTTGCTTTGATTGAAAATCTGCAGCGTTCCGATTTGAATCCCATCGAAGAGGCTAAAGGATATAAGCAGCTTCTAAAGGAAAGTGGAATGACTCAGGAGGCCCTTTCCAAAGCAGTTTCGAAGTCTCGTTCTGCGATCACCAACTCACTTCGTCTTCTCGACCTTCCTGATGAAGTACAACAATTTCTCTTTGATGGAAAGATGACAGCCGGTCATGCGCGGGCAATCCTTGCAGTTCCCTTTGAGGATGCTAGGATTCGTCTTGCTCGGAAGGTTGTAGATGAGGGATTGTCTGTCCGTGCGACTGAAAACCTTGCACCGTTGTTTTCTGTCGGAGAAGAGCCTAAGAAGCCTAAAGCTGTGACACCGCAGTCGTACAAGAAGGCAGCACGCGCTTTGCGTCAAGTTTTTAATACGAACGTGAAGGTGAAGTCGTCGCGTGGAAAGAATAAGATTGAAATTGAGTTTAAAGACGAGGAAGAACTCTCGCAGATTCTGTCCGTTGTTATGAATAGTGCGGAGGAATAATGAAAAAGATAATTGGGTATCTTGGCCTCGGCGCAATTGCTGTTGCCGGATCGGTCTTTGTCTATAAGATTGCAACTGATAACGAGTTTCGCGGACGATTGACGCGCGGAGCGCAAGATATGTATAAAGAATCAAAAAAGAAGGTTGATAGTGTTACGGAAGATGTAGCATTAAAGACAGCGCAAATGACAAAAAACCCAAAGGTAAATCAGGATTGGGTTTCTAACCAATGGGATATGATTGGCTATTAAGGTACCTTATTATATATAAACTCGTTTATTGCATTGATTGCAAAGAAGGGATGGAGCTGATGCCCCATCCCTTCTTTGCAATCAATCCCGCATGGATAACAGAATACGCAAAGAAAAAAATGCCGCTGCTCAATCGTGAGCAGCGGCATTACATGTTTCATGTGAAACGATGTTTAAGATTCGTTGCTCTTGAAGCGACGCTGCTTAAGCTGACCGCACGCGGCATCGATGTCTCCCCCGCGTGAATTGCGGATCGTGGTTTCAACGCCGTGCTTGGATAGACGACGCTGAAGCTCTTCGACCTTTGAGATGGGAGAAGGCTTGAGCGGACTGTTCTCGATGTTATTGAGTTGAATAAGGTTGACGTGACACAGTGTTCCCTCACAGAACTCAACAAGAGCATTCATCTCAGGATTGTTGTCATTGATACCGTCAATCATGGCGTATTCATACGTGGGTCTACGGCCAGTCTTTTCGACATAGAGCTGGATTGCCTCGTGAAGACGCGGCAGAGTGAACTTTTTAACGCCGGGCATCAACTGGTTACGCGTAGCTTGAATGGCAGAGTGCAGGGAAATGGCGAGGGTGAATTGCTCGGGAAGGTCTGCAAAGCGACGGATTCCAGGAATAATACCGCTGGTAGAAACGGTAAGATGGCGTGCTCCGATGGCGAAGCCCTCGGGGTCGTTAAGGGTGCGAAGAGCTTCGAGAACGTTATCAAAATTATTGAAGGGTTCTCCCTGCCCCATAAAGACGACGCTGGTCACGCGCTCACCAAAGTCTAGAGAAACGTGAAGAACCTGGTCGACAATCTCGCGGGCTGTAAGGGAGCGAGTGAGGCCTGAGAGTCCGGTTGCGCAAAAGGCGCAACCCATTCCGCATCCAGCTTGGGTTGAGACACAGACCGAGAGTTTATTGCGCGTGGGCATACCGACAGTTTCAACGGAGACGCCGTCGGAGAATTCAAGAAGATACTTACGCGATCCGTCACGGGAAACCTGCTTAACGATTTCCTTGGGAGTATTGAAGCAATACTCTTCCTCGAGCGCAGCACGGAGGGTTTTGGGAAGGTTCGTCATTTCGTCAAACGAACATACGTTCTTAATGGAAATCCACTCATGCAGCTGCTTAGTGCGAAATGCGGGCTGACCGCATGACGAGACAACCTCGGCGAGTTCGGCATAGGTAAGATCACGAATATCCCGTTTACGGACAATCTGCTCCATGATGCCCCTTTCAATACGCTACAAAACAAAGTTACCTCTACAATAAAGTATCTCTGCGAAATAAAAGGAGCAGGGAGGCGCGAGATACGTAAAAGTACATCGTGTATGAGGTCTTTTTTGCTGTTGAGTGGGGGCAACGATGCAAACCCAGACTATCGATAAGAATCTTCGCATTGCAGTTCTTGCAGGGGGAAGCTCATCGGAGCGAGAGGTTTCGCTCAAATCGGGTGAAAATGCAAGAGATGCCCTGCAAACAGCTGGGTTTAAGAAGGTTGACCTGCTCGATCCGGCGGACAACATGTTTATAGACAGTATTCGCGCCTACGACCTGGCGTTTCTTGCCATGCATGGAGCTGGTGGCGAAGACGGGGAGATCCAGCACGTTCTTGACTATCTGGGTATTCCCTACACGGGGTCAGATGCGTTTTCGAGCGCATGCGGCGCGGACAAGGACGTCTCGAAGCTCATCTATGCCAATGCGGGTATTCCCATCGCAAAGGGCGTTACCTTGAAGAAAGACGATCCTATAAC
This sequence comes from uncultured Collinsella sp., assembly GCA_958348985.1. Taxonomy (GTDB): domain Bacteria; phylum Actinomycetota; class Coriobacteriia; order Coriobacteriales; family Coriobacteriaceae; genus Collinsella. Next base: position 48,873 of record CATWBG010000007.1, read on the forward strand.
CGTTGAGGATATCGTTGCGGTTGTGGGGGGGGGAGAGCTTTGTGAAGCCGGCGGTAAATGGATCGAGCTATGGCATCTCTCTTGTTAAAAATCCTTCGGAACTTCCTTGTGCCATTGAGAAGGCGTTTAAATACAGCGATAAGGTCCTTATCGAGCAGCGCCTCGTGGGCACCGAGATTACCGTTGGAGTATTTGGTGACAGCGAGAAGCTTAAGCCCCTTCCGGTTGTCGAGATTTGCTGCCCCGAGCAGAGTGATTTTTACGATTTGGATGTGAAGTATATCGACCCCACCGATATTCATCGTATTCCTGCCAGGATTAGCAAAGAAGATTATGAACAGGCGCAAGATCTGGCCTGCCGCGCCCATGAGGCTTTGGGTTGTTTTGGCATTTCGCGCAGTGACTTTATCGTGACGTCCTCAGGACCTGTTATTCTCGAAACCAATACTATTCCTGGCATGACCGACGCCTCGTTGCTCCCAGACGAGCTGCGCCATGCCAACATCGAGTTTTCCGATGCTTGTGCAAGCTTGGTTGAGATGGCTCTTGCGCGAGCGGGAAGGCGATAAGGAGAAATACAGCCCTTATGCTCATGAAAGACGCGGTTTTACCCGGTACTCCCGATTATGTGATCGAAGCATATGAGACGCTCGCCGATCGCGCGAAAACGCGTTCTTTTGGACTGATAGAAGACGATGTGATCGTTCTCGATACCGAGACGACCGGACTTTCGCTGCAGGACAATAAGCTGATTGAGATATCTGCAGCCCGCATGCACGGTCGCGAGGTGGTAGAGAGATTCGATACTTTTGTTCATCCGGGCTGCCCCATACCGGCGGAAATCACGCGATTGACAAGCATCACCGATGCCGATGTTGCCACCGCGCCGAGTGCCGAAGAGGCGGTAGCGGCGCTGGAAGAGTTTGTTGGGGGATGCCCCGTCATCGCCCATAACGCGACATTCGATAGGTCCTTTATCGAATCGGTAAAGGGCGGAGTGCGTGTAAGCGACATCTGGATCGACTCTCTGGCGCTTTCTCGTATAGCATTGCCGCGTCTTGCCTCCCACAAGCTATCGTTTATGGCCGATCTGTTTGGTTGCGATGCGGTATCTCATCGTGCGGATGCAGATGTCGAGGCGTTGTGCGGTGTCTGGCGCATTCTGCTTACGGCGTTGGCCGACTTGCCTGCGGGTCTTTTATCTCATCTCGCCGACATGCATCCAGATGTCAGTTGGTCGTACCGTCCGATTTTCTCCTATCTCGCGGCGGAACATCCGGGAGCAGCATTCTCCTTGGTGGCGGAGCGACAGCGTGTTGTTCATGCCGATCTCTCCCCCGAATGCATCGATGCTGATGATGTGCCAAACATCGAGATGCCCTCGCGTGAAGAGATTGAGGCGGAGTTTCTTCCCGGCGGTAAAGTTGCATCGATGTACGAGGGGTTTGAAGCCCGCGCCGAGCAAGTTGAGATGGCTCAGGAGGTGCGCGATGCCTTTGCATTACGCAGACATCGCGTTATTGAGGCCGGAACGGGCGTCGGCAAATCGATTGCATACCTTTTGCCTGCGGCGGAGGCGGCAAAACGCAACCACATCACCGTTGGTATCGCCACAAAATCGAACAATCTGGCCGATCAACTCATGTTCCACGAGCTTCCCAGGCTAGCCGCTCAATATAATGGCGACCTTTCCTTTACCGCGCTCAAGGGCTACGACCACTACCCCTGTTTGCGCAAGCTCGAACGTTTGAGTCGCTCATCGAGTGAAATCAAAACGGATAAAGACCCAGCGGACACCCTCACGGCAATTGCGGTTATTTATGCCTTTGCCTGCCAATCTCCCGATGGGGACCTTGATGGATTGGGCATACGCTGGCGCAGTGTGAACCGCGCCGACCTCACAACCGCATCGCGTGAGTGTGCTCGACGCCTCTGTCCGTTCTTCCCAGACGGTTGTTTGGTTCATGGTGCGCGCCGCCGCGCGGCCCGTGCCGATATCGTGGTCACAAACCATTCTCTTCTTTTTAGAAATGTCGCGGCGGACGGAAAGATCCTGCCTCCCATTCGTCACTGGATTGTTGACGAGGCCCATTCGGTGGAGCGTGAAGCGCGCAGGCAGTGGGCTCAAACGGTTTCTGCTGATGAATCCCGCACGGTCTTTGAGCGTTTGGGTGGCGAGCGCATGGGTGCCCTTGGGCAGCTGACGCATCAGCTTGCCGGGTCGGATGCGGCGACGCTCTATATGGGTCTTACGGCAAAAGCGGTGGTGAGCGCTCGCCGCGCTTCGCTTGCCATGGTTAATGTATTTGATGCTATCCGTGACCTTTCGCGTACTCAGCGCGGGGGTTCCTACGATATGGTCAACCTTTGGATCGGTCCTGATTTGAGGGGAAGCGCGGCGTGGGATGAATTCCTCGCCCCGGCAAATACGGCGCTTTCTGCTCTCGATGAGGCAGCAAAGAATTTAGCCTCACTGGTGGAGGCCGTGGCTGCAGATAAGCCGGACCTTGTTGTTGAGGTTGCCGACGGCGCACGCCGCCTTAAAGAGATGAAGGAAACCCTTGCCCTTATCGTTGAGGGTACCGACGAGCGCTATGTGTTCTCACTGCGGGTGAATCGTCGCCTCAAGGCGGGTGGAGAGGCGCTTTCTGCCGAACTCCTTGACATCGGGGAAGCGCTGGCAGAGCGTTGGCTTCCGGAGATGCAGTCGGTCGTGTTTACTTCTGCAACCATTTCGATTGCGGGCAATTTTTCTCACTTTACAAAATCTGTCGGCCTCAATCGTCTTCCCTCGGGGCTAACCAAGACCGTGCATTTGGATTCAAGCTATAACTTTGATGAGAACATGACGGTTGTGGTAGCGGGTGATGTTCCCGATCCGCGAAGCCGCGATGCGTATCTTGATACCTTGGAAAAGCTGCTCGTCGATGTGCACCTTGCCATGGGTGGATCGGCACTGACGCTATTTACCAATAGGCGAGACATGGAAGACCTCTATGCTCGCGTGGAACCCAAGCTCGCGGCAGAAGGCCTGGAGCTCGTGTGTCAACAGCGCAATTCTTCACCGCGCTATCTTCGCGATCATTTTATTGCAGAGAAATCGTCGTCCCTTTTTGCCTTAAAAGCATTTTGGGAGGGTTTTGATGCCTCGGGCGATACGTTGCGTTGCGTGGTGATTCCCAAGCTTCCCTTTGCGAGCCCCACCGATCCGTTGGCTCAAGAGCGAGATCTTCGCGAAGAGCGGGCCTGGGCGCAGTATGCATTGCCCGATGCGGTGCTTGAGGTTAAGCAGGCGGCGGGTCGTCTTATCCGTACATCCTCAGATGTAGGGGTCCTTGTGCTTGCCGATTCCCGTCTGGTGACAAAGGGGTACGGAAAGAAGTTTTTGCAATCGCTTCCAACTTCTGGATATCAAAAAATCGAGTCCAATCAGGTTGGACGCTATCTTGAGTTGTGGCGGCGCGCAAGGTCTAAGTGATCCTACGGTTCAGGGAGGACCAAGCGCTTTGCGTAGGATATAAATTCCGTACGCAATTCTTGGGGCTCCAAAATCAAAAGGTTGCCCGCTGCAGCAAGAACCTGGTCAAACAACCAAGATCTAGAGGCCAGACATAGTTCGAGTACGACGGTCTCGTCACCTTGATCCTCGGTGCGCATGATGCCGGACCAGGTGATGAGGGGCAGGTAGGATTTATTGCATCGCACCAGCGCCCGGACACCTGATTTTTCGAGACTTTCCTGTATACCGGTCCGATCAAACGGGTGGTGTATCGCCGATTCCTCCGTCACCTCGAGAGAGGAAATGCGGTCGAGGCGGTACTTACGTTGCGCGTCCTGGTCGACATCCCAAGCATCGAGGTAGGTTGCCGATTCCTCGCTCACCAGACGGTAGGGATCGATGGTGCGAATGTGTGGTTCCTTTTCATCGATAGAGCGATACCCCATGAGGAGCCGCACACCATCTTCGATCGCTTCGAGTAGTTCTTGATAGAACGAACCGTAGCGCGCTGGTTCTGCTAGTGAAATCATCTGGGTTTGGAGTTGCGATGGGTCATCGAGTGCCGCCTGGATGCGAAGACGGGTGCTTTGATCGATATTCAGTGAGGCGAGAACATATCTCAAGACGGCGGCGTCGTTGATAGAAAGCCTCAGCGGCACGAGGCGGGCGGCATCTCCGCCGAGGGATATTGTTTTTTCGTCCATATCGATAATGGCCCTCACACCAGTTGAGCGGTCCGAGAGACTCGAGACGATTTCGACGATTCGGTCGAGGTCGGAGGCTTGGACCCGTAGTGCAGAACAAGCACGGGCGATGGATACCGATTGGTTTGGTGCAGCGGTGAGCAGCTGAAGGAGTCTGATGCCGCCGGCGACGATTTGATCGGCTTTAAGTTTAGATGCGGCCATGGGCCTCCACCGCCTTGGTGATTGTTGAGTTCCAAAGGGAAACGAGGGACGCGGGGGAACAGGGACGCATACCCAGAGAGGCGTGTTGAAGGGCCATGGCTACGGCGGCGTCTGGATTTTTCACTGCGATGTTCCAGTGCAAGGATTCATCCGGCTGTATCTCGAGCGTTCCCCTTCCATGTGTGAGCACCTCGATTTCTCCAGCTACGGCTTGTGCGGGAAAAGCGAACGTCGCTTGAATTTCCTCCTCATCACCTAAATCGAAAGGGAGGAACTGAAAAGCGCTGAGGGAGAAGTCATGGGGGATGGTATAGGATCCACGGGGCTTGTTCATGCGTGTGACGCGGTCGGTGCGGAAGGTTCGAACCTTGCCGGAAAGGTTATCGAGACCTACGAAATAGCACTGATTTGCCTGGTTAACAATGCCCCAGATCGAAACCGTTCTCTTGGATTCTTTCCCCTTTGCGTCTCGATAGCAGAAGGGAAGGGACTTTCGTGAACAATAAGCTGCCCACACGGTATCGAGCACATTTTGAATCTGCTCGTTTACCTTCTCGGCATCATCGGCGCTCTCGTCCTGCTCGGCATCAGTATTGATTGCCGCCGCGACGGCTCGGATGCGCAGCAATGCGGAGCGGAAGGATATCTTTGTGCGCGCCAGATACTCATCGACGGCATGTACGAGCATATCGGCGTCGTCTTGGGTGACGACGGCTGTGTCTATATGAGTGCGTTCGCGGTCGATCTCCCAGCGGCTCTCTTCGGTTTCGCTGGCTCCACTCTCTTTAACTTCGCGGATGTGGACACCGTACTCTTCGAGCTTTTTGCGGTCGCGTTGGAATTTTTTCTTTTCGCTCTCGATGCCCGCCACTCCATACCCAAGATCGCTATCGGTGATGATCTCGGTGGTTGTGAGGGGTCTCGAGGTGCAATTAAGAATAAAGAGTAGGTTGAGAATGCGCCGAGCGGATTCATTGCGCTCATTTGAGCCATCCATCGAGTGAATCATTGTTTCAGCCATAAGATGCGCAACCCCTTCTGCAGCGGACCATCTCGTCGCAACGGCACCATTTTAATCGATATGGAGTCTCACGGGGAAAATGTGCCAAGCCGGCTGGCATCCGGCCTCGGCGCTGCAGCTAGAGATAAGTAAGGGTATACTTTCGCCTATACAGGCTTACCGTGGGAGCGGTATGCCTGCATGCATTAAGCAACCGCGATATGGAGCCCTACATGGCTAACAGTAAAAAATATTTGAATCATCTTCTGCAGCGCACGGAGATTACCCCTGCCTGCAGTGAGGAAGAACGCACCGCTGCAGATGTCATCGCACGTATTTTCGCCGATCACGGTTTTAATCCCGAGATACAGGAATTTACCGCCTCTTCGTCTCGAAAAAATGTTTCTGCCATTGCGGGAATCGTACTGTTTATCGCCACGATTTTCATGGGAATCGGCGGGGCATTGGGTATTTTTGGCTTCCTGCTTGTTCTTGTGCTGGGCGTTCTGTATGTGCTTATTCGTTTGGATAAGATCTCTGTCCCCGCGATAGGAGCCAGTGGTCTTTCTCAAAACGTTATCGCCTATCATCAGGCATCTGGCCCTCTTGCCTCCCCTCGCAATCGTCCGGTTGTCGTGGTTGCGCATTATGATTCTTCTCGTGCCGATCTTTTGAGCCGCGAACCGTTTGCAAACTATCGCGCGCTTATCAACAAGCTCTTCCCGGTTGCTATGGTGCTTCCTGCAGCCGTTGCCATCCTTCGCCTGCTTCCTCTCCCGGGTGCTCTTAAAGCGGTGCTTTGGGTTATCGCCATCCTGTTCTCCTTGATTCCCCTCCTGCGTTCTGTTGCGTTTCTTTTTGATCGTTTTGCCATGCCCTACACCACGGGTGCAATCTGCAACAAATCCTCTGTGGCCGCCATGCTGGGCGTTATGGACACGGTTGCGCCGTCGTCTCGTGCCGATGAGTTCCCTGAGGATGTTTCATTTGAGGAGTATTTGGATTCGCTGAACGGTACGTATCAGAGTTCCTATACGGCAGAGGCCGAGGACGAGCCTCTTTATCAGGAAGAATCCGAGCAGGCGGAGCTTGGTGATGATGAGGTGAGCACTGCAGACGAGATACCCATTTCGCAACCGCAGCTGCCTGTTCAGGAGGAACCGGGTGTTGCTTTTGAACAGCTGGAGCAGGATTTCTCGGTGGCTGCTGAAAAGACTCAGGCTGACGATGAGACGGTCGACGATACGTCTGCCAATGACGATCTCTTGCCGGTGGATGTTGCTCCCGCTGCGGACGATGCCGTTGCAGATACTGTTGCCGAGGCTGCTCGGGAGCAGGCGCCGGTCTTGCCTCTTAACGCTGCTGGCAATTTGCGATTTGGAAAGGACATCATTCGTGCTCTGGGCATGATTCCTGCCGAGTGCGACCTTGAGTACGATGAGGGTCAGTTCCCCGTGAATGAGCCCGCCGCCGCTTCGGTGGATAATTCCGTTGTCGCTTCCGTGGATGAGCCCGTTGCCGTTCCTGTCGAAACGCAGGGTGAGGAAGCAGTCGGGGAGGCTCCCACCGCGGTTTCCGACGAACATACCGATGCTGTTGCTGTGCCTGTCCCCGCCCCCGCGGTCGTCCCGATCGCTCCTTCGCTGTTTGACGAAGAGGTGACCGAAGAAGAGGAGGCCCTCGCGATTCCCGCCGTTGTGGCAGAGCTTGCCGATGGCGAGAATACAGAGACTGATGAAGTCGCAGCCGAGCCGGCTGTCTTTGATGAGCAGGTTGAGGAACAGGTTGATGAAGAGTCCTTCGACGCCTCGCGGACGTCGATTGTTCCGCCCATTCCAAACGAGCTTGTTGAAGATCAGCCCGTCGATGCTTCTCAGACTTCTATTGTGGCTCCCATTCCGGATGAGCTTGTTGAGGAGACTCCCCTGCCTGCTGTTGCCGAAGAACAGCCGCTTGTGCTTACGGGCGAAGAGGATTTTGAAGAGATCATCCCCACTGATGATATGGAGATCGTCGAGGCTGATTTTGAACTGATCGAGGACGAACCTCTCCCGCTCGATGAGGTTGATCAGCCTGCGGAGGAATCTGAGGACGGCATCGCTGCTGAGGATATTGCCCAACATGAGGCGGATGAGGTCGAAGAGGAACAGGTGCCGCCCGCGCCCGATGAGACGGTTTCCGTTGATATGGCTCAGGTAATGGATGAGCAGGAAGATAACGTTGAGCAAGGGAACAACGACGTGCTTTTGACTGATGGCTCCGAAGGGACCGCTGTCGAGTCTACGCAGGTTTTTGTTCCTGCAGAGGAGATTTCGGCTGGGGGCACACAGGCCATGCCTGTGCAGCCTCAGGGGACCCAGACCATGCCTGTACAGCATCAAGGAACCCAAGCTATGCCTGCACAGGTCGAGACCGTCGATTCTTTGATGGCGCAGATTACCCCCGCACCGGCTCCGGCGCCGCGTCCCCAGCGACAGCTCAATATTCCGTCGCTTGATTCGATCCCTGCATCTCCCGCTGTGGCGTCCACTCAAATCCCGCCGGTAACTCCGGCGGTTCGTGCGAACCCCATGGCAAATCGGTCTTCGCTGTTTGACCTGCCCGATCCTTCTGCCAAGCCGGTGGATCCCTTCTCCTCCATTCCGGCTCCAGTTGACATGGACCAGCCCGTCGCAACAAAGCCGACGTTTACCGTTATTGATTCGACTGATGTGGTATCGCCTGTCTCGCAGCAGCAATTCGAGACCATCCATGCAGCGACTCCCGCGCCCGCCACTCCTGCCAAGAAGCGCCGTGGCTTGTTTGGACGCAAAAAGAAGGAAGAGACCAGCATGAGCGATTGGCTCGGCGTGGATGAGGACTTTGATGCGAAGCGTTCTGGCCGCGATATCGGTTCGTGGGATAACTTCGAAGGCGATGATGGCTGGAAGGGCGGTGCTGCTGGCGAGGGGAGTGAGGATGAGCTTCGCCAGGCAGTGACGTCTTTGGGAGACGACGAGCTTTTGGGTCACGACATCTGGTTTGTTGCAACCGGCGCTGCCGAAAACGACAATGCCGGCATGAAGGCATTTCTCGATGAGCATCGCGACAAGCTTCGCGGCGTCTTTATCATCAACCTCAAATGCGTGGGCGCCGGTCAGCTCTCAATGATTACGACTGAGGGTGAACATCGTACTTTGAAGGCTGACAGGCGCATAACGGGCCTCTTCTCGCGTGTGGCATCCGATTTCCATCGCCCGCTCGCTTCGGTTGAGATGCCCTATGTAGACACCGATGCGCACGCCGCTATGGAGAGGAGCCTGCGCGCAATGACGCTTGCTGGCGTTGAAGGATCGAGTTTTGCGTGCGCTTACACCGAGCAAGATCATCCCATCAATCTGAATGCCGACAACGTTAACTACGCAGCTGATTTGGTTACCGAGGTTATTCGTAGATCGTAGGCTGTTGTCAAACAAAGATTCCTCGCATTGCTCGCCCGCTTCCTTATGGAAGCGGGCTTCTTTTTGAGTCGATATCGCATATGTTGCATATGCCTTTAGAAAAGCTGTTACGATAGCCGTATCCAAGTTTCAGGAGGAACCGTGCTTTCTTTTATTCGTCGCCATTGGGTTGCCTATGCCGTAGGAGCCGCACTTGCTCTTTTACTCGGTTTTGGTGCTGCTTGGTTTGTTGGCGTTAAATGTTCGACTCCTGAAGACGTACGTGCCGAACGCATCAAGGCGGAGCGAGCCGCAACTCAAGCTGACAAGCAGCTTGAGAAGGACACGGCAGGCTCAAACGAGGCCTCGGATACAGGTTCGGCACTCTAAACATATCAGCGTGAAAAAACGATAAGCGTTCGCTCTTTTTGCCCTGCTACTGCATTCGAGCAGGTAGCGAGCGTTAAGACTTGCCGTGCTTTATGGGCGTCTTCCTGTGCGGTTTGGGCTTTTGCATCTGCCTGGTCAAGAATGAGGGAGAGCCAGTTGCGCATTTCGGCGGCGTCCGGCCATTCAAATCGCTGAACGAGTTCGCAGTTTTTCTCGACACGCAGGGCACAGAGCGGCTTAAAGCGAAAAACAAGGTTATCGACGGTTTCGATGTTCGCCGCCCCGAGTGTCTGAAACACGTTGCCCTTCCAGGCTGATGCGAGGCTGCTAAACATCACGTTAGTCGATCCAAGATGATGGCCAAAGACCAAGACATGCTGGGAAGAGACTGTGCACCTGTCGTCAATGAAGGGGCACCCTGCCACGTCTTTTTGATTCCAAAAATTATGATGGAGATACCAATCTTTGTTTTTAGGTGATGCCTGAACAAGGGGATAGGATACCGCTGTGTTCTCAACGTCGAGCCAACCCGCGGCGTCTTTGTTTTGATCAAGCAGGTTGGCTGCTTCTGTGCTCGAGGCGGAGGTTGTGGTTGAGGTGGAGCGAGGCGTTGCGATTGCCGCCGCGGGCGTCTTGCTCTGCAGCTGCCTGTAAGCGAGCTGAGATGCAAGACGCTGCGCGGATTCTATCCCAGCGGAACCGATCCAAAGGAGCGATGCGACGCCGCAGGATGTCAGAAACGCTTTTCGGGTTGTGCATATCATCGTTTAGTCCCGCTCGATTTGCGCACGATGCTGGGGAAGAGGATGACTGCTATAAAGGCGAAGCTGCAAAGGATACTTGCAAGCAGGGGAATTAAATCGGAGTCGACACCGGTTTGTGCAAGAGGCCGCCCGATGATCTGCTTAACCTTATCTTCATCGTGATCCTCAAGGTTGGGGCCTCCGCCGTTTCGGTAGAGGTCGATAACCGCACTGTTGAGAAGAGAGTTTCCGCCTCCCCATCGCTTTGTTGTCGAGAGCTGGATAATCGCGGGCGCAAGGTCGCCTTCTCCTGTCTTATTGGGGGCTTTATCGTAGGAGTCGTTTTCACTCTTTAGATCGGAGCGTGTCCATCCGTCCTGTTGCGTGGTAAACGAATCTGCAACGCTGCCGAATTCAAAGCGAATTGCGCAGATGTGCTGGCTCTCCTTAAGGTCAAGATCGCGAACGTCGAGAATCCTTGCTTGCGTAGCGTCGATATTTTGCTCCCAAAGATGCCAATGTGAATAGTCGAGCTTGCGACCTTCGCCTTCGAGCCAAGGATTTTCGTGACCATCTTCGAGGGTTGCGTTGGCATTTGATTCGTTGAGGTAATCATCGTCGTTGGAAAGTTGATACCAAACGTTGAGTTTGCCGTCGTAATCCCCTTGAGCGACGGGCGTTATCACGCCGGTTAGTTCTGCCATTCCTTGAGCCACGCAATCGAGCGGATCGGTAACCGTGCATTCGTCGACCCAGGTGTTGCTCGTGTTTCGCATATCAAGCGAATACGTATATACACGACCCTCGCCTGCTTCCGTGAGGTGTTGTTGGCGCTTGTCAATTTCCCCAGTGATTTGAATGGGTTGGTCATACATGGCAATAGTTTGGATTTCGCCGCTTTCCTCAACGGTGAACGTGATGCTTTTCGCTACATCGTGTCCTTGGGGCGACTGCGTCTCGGTGAGTGTGTAAGATCCAGGCGCGAGTGCTTCAATTCGATGGGGCTCAGTGGTCGAAGTCCATTCGTCGACGATAATTCCGTCGGAATCGGTGACGGTAAGGTGCGCGCCGGCGAGCTCGCTTTCGTTGGTGATATCTCGTTTTGAGACATCGATTTTAGTGAAATCGTTTTCGAGAACAATTTTATGGGACGTCTCTCCATCGATGCGTCCGTATTCGTCAACGGTGAATTCGCGAATAAGGGGATCGAGAAGAAAGCCGTTGGCCGTGTTTGTTTCCTTGATGCGCCAAATGCCAGGCTGCAGGTGAATTGCGCGGCAGATGCCGTTTTGATCGGTCGTGATCGTAAGCGGCAAGCAGCCTTCTTTGAGTTGGGGGATATCGTGGGCATCGTTATGGTCTTTGACGATGTCTTTGCTTCCGGCGGGTTTGACAGGCTCGGGTGTCTGTTCGTCTTCCAGCCGCCAGAGGGTGAACTGCACGCCGGGGACAGGCGTATCGGTCCCTGCTTTTATCTTTTTGATTTCAACCGTTGTCGGTATGTTCGATATCGCACAGCTTGTACTGACAAGCGGGGTATCTTGGTTTTCGTAGGTAAGCGTGAAAACAATCGGGTCGCTTGCGAGCGCATGGCCGGGTGCAGGTTTTGTTTCAACAAACTCATAGGTTGCCTTGCCCTTGCCGAGCGGGAGTTTTGTTGTCGTTGCATGTCCTTCTTCGTTGGTTTTTACATGGTCAACAACAGTCCCCGCGCTCAAGAGGACCGATCCGTCCGGAGCGACTATATCCTCATGAACGCGCACGTCAAACTCGGCTTCACCAAGAGCCGCACCGTCTTCGGAGCAGGTTTTGACAAGCTGGGCGATCCCTGTGGCGGAGGAGTTGGCAACAGTGGCTATGCAAAGCGGCTCGTCACCGCTAATTTCGATCTGTACGTCTTCTCCGGCGAGGACATAGGGCTGCGCTGCTGCGATTTCTCGGATGTAATACGTTCCCGTTGCTAGTTGCTCGGGCAGCGTGACGCTTCCGTCGTCACCCGTGGTAAAGGTGTCGATGCTCGATTGAGCCGGATACCAGACGCTTTGGGAAATAAGGTTCTTGTTGTTGTCGAGAAGCTGGAAGGAAAAACCGGCAAGAGGAATGCGTTCCCCCGATTTTGCATCGACCTTAACGATCTGCAACCGGCTCATCTTTCGATGGTTGTTGATGATGTACTTCAATGTGCAATTGTCGATTATTTGGTCAGCAGCGATCGTCCAATCTTCAATTGCTGCAAAGCCGTCGGGGATGGTCTGCTCATCCTCGTGGATGGTATAGCCCGCGGGGTCGTAAGGAATCGCCCCATGAGCGACATGGGAGTTCGAACCGTGCCCAAACCATGAGCCCTTGCTTGTGGCATATCCGTCTTTATCGGTTGTGATCGATCCGATTGCTTTGCCTGTGGTATTGGAAATGATCTGGAAGCATACGCCCTCGGCAGGAATCTCTTGCTTCGAGGAACCCTCACCGCCCTCGTCCTTGAATTTTGCAATCTCGATATCAAATGCGATGGGTATCTCATCAAAATCGCTTTCGGGGGTGAGCCTTAGCGTGGCGTTTTCATCAAGATCCCCGGCCCCAACATGGTAGATATGGTCTTCTGTGTCTAGGAGATAGCCTTGCGGAGCTTTAGTTTCCCGTACATGGATGGTACCGAGAGGGATGTTTTCAAACGAGGCGACGCCTTCTTTGTTCGTGGTGGCTGTTGCATGAAACCCCGGCGCGCTATCCGAGGTTAGCTCATACTCCGCTCCTTCGAACGAGCATCCTGCCTGTGCCGCACCTGCACTTATAGCGTCATGTTTGCAAACAACAAGGGTGAACGTACAAGGTTTGTCAGTGGTCGAAACAGGGCTGTTGAGCCCTGCGGTTGTAAATTCGATTCGTTCTTCGTTTATGGCAAAACCCTTTGGAGCTTTTGTTTCTTGGGCATAGTAGGCAGTATTGGGCTTGAGGGCAAGTTCGGCGTGTCCATTTGCATCGGTGACAACGGTGCCTGCTAGTGAGGAATCTGATGCGTGGTAAATCGTGTACTCTGCCCCTTCGAGCGCATACTCTCCGTTATTTGCGCTGATGCTTGCGTCTGCAGAGGTTTTTGAAAACATCACGCGGGTCTTTTTCTCGCTGGTGACGAGACTTTGATATCCAAACGTTTTATTCTCGCCTTTTGGCGTGCGATTGATCCATAGGATGGCGCAACCCTCTTCGATACCTCCTCCACCAGCTTGAGCATAGGCGACTGCCTGCTGGTAGAGGTTCCAAGAGGCTTCTTTGATTTGAGGGTCTTTGATAGCTTCCCATCGTTCCTTATAGGCTTTGTTTCCGTGCCAGGGAGGGTCGTATTTGGGAACAAAATTGAGAAGGTCGGGTCGTTTATCGCCGATGGCGAGCCAAATGGCCGCCATCGTGACGGATTCCGACTGGCCCTTATCGAGTCCCACAACCGAAGTGACGACTTTTCCGTCGTATCCGTGATAAAGAACGTAATCAAGCTCGGGGATTTCAGGCGACCCGTATCGGGTGAGCGTTTGCCCCGCTTCAGGATAGGAAAGAAATCCCTGTGCGCAATAGGCGACGTTTTCTCCTTCGACACGAATGAGCTTGCCATGTCCATCGGAGGAGTTGGGATTGTGAATAAGGTTGCTCACGGTGATGGAATCGCTGCTGGCGTGCGCGCCGATGAGCGCACTGCCAACAGCGCATGTCGCTCCGAGAAGGGCGATAGCGAGAACAACGAAAAGCGGCACCGGTCTGCGGCGTCTTATGGAGCGGTTGTCGTTCGTGTTGCGCCAGGGGAATCGGCGTGCCTTGCTGTGATTCACAATCGTCCTCCCTCGAATCGATGGGAGTCGAGCGTATAAGGACATATTCCTCGTTAGCTCCAGCTATGCTTACAAAAGAGAACGCGTCGATTCCCCTTATTCTTGCCAGTTTCTAACAAGGCAGGTGAAATGGGGTAAAAATCAGCGGTGTTAAGCCCCTTGGCTTTGATTGGGACGACTGTCATCACAAAAAGAGCCGCGCATCTCCATGATCTTCGATGGGCTTCCGGTCTTCTCGCGCAGTTTTATCGTGGACTGGTGCGTTTCTTGCTCCATAAGAACAATGCAGGTTATACTAACTACCGCGCATTCACTGCGTCGTATATGCGGGCATCGCCAAGTGGTAAGGCATCAGCTTCCCAAGCTGACACTCGCGGGTTCGAGTCCCGTTGCCCGCTCCAGGCAAAACAGCAGGTCAAGAGCTTAAAGCGCTTGGCCTGTTTTTCATTTTACTCTCTGTATACCACAGAAGTAGACCAAATGCGGGTCAAGCCCGCCGCAAAGCGTTTCCTCAAAAAGTTCGCGCCGGTACATATGAGGCCGGGGCGCAGTCTTGCTGTACCCGGCCCCATCACGTTGAGAAACCCACGTTGGTTGTCCTGTCATGCTCTAGTCAAACAAACTCGGCATGTCATTTTCCTTCATGAGAGCGCCGGCAGATGGCAAGGCCTGTGCGGTAAATCGCTCCGTCCAGGCTTCGCCTCCCAGAAAGTCTTCTGCCGCGCCCACAGCGGTGACGATACGATTCTTCTTTGCCGTGAACGCTTGGACGCCCTGGGTGCTGGTGGTTGTTTTGGTTTTGAGCAGCGACGTGTTGAAGTTCATGAGGCGGCCGTCGTTTGAGACGAGCGCCAGGTCGCGGTCTTCCTTGAGCACCTGGGCAAACAGCAGTTTGCTGCCGCCGTAGATGGCATTCTTGAGGCGCTTGCGGTTGGTCTTCGTCACATAACCGGCAAGCGCGACGCGCACGGCGCGACCATTCTCGAAGACAAACAGCACATCTGCCTTGTAATCCTCGGGGTCGATCACCCAGATTACAGACTCGTCGGGGTCCATCTCAAGATCGGTGGGCAGGTACGAGCCAAGCTGTGCCGACTTGGTGTCCTCGAACGACGCAACCTTGCACTTATATACCTGGCTCTTATCGGTGAATACCAGCAGCTCATGCGTATTGGAGGAGGGGAACTCGATAAAGGGCTTGTCCCCGTCTTTGTACTTGAGGGCGGCGCCCATCTTAAGCACGCGATCCGTTAGTTTCTTGAGGTAGCCTTCATGCGAGAGCATGATCGTAACCGGATATTCCTCGACCTCCGGCTCCAAACTCACCTCGATGACGTCTGCAGGATCGATCCTGCCCGTGCGGCGCGGCATCACGTACTTTTTATTAACTGCGGCGAGCTCGTCGCTGATGACCTTCTTGATGTTGTCTTCACTCGACAAGATATCCTCGAGCTCGGTAATTTCGCCTTCGAGCTTCTCGATGTCCTTGGTGCGGTTGAGGATGTATTCCTCGTTGATATTGCGGAGCTTGATTTCGGCAACAAACTCCGCCTGGGTCTCGTCGATATCAAAGCCGCGCATCAAGTTGGGCACGACCTCGGCCTCGAGCTTGGTTCCGCGGATGATGGCGATGGCCTTGTCGATATCGAGCAAGATCGCCTCGAGGCCGTGCAAAAGGTGCAGGCGCTCGGACTTCTTGCCCAGGTCAAAGCTAATGCGGCGACGCGTAGACTCAATACGCCACTTGACCCACTCGTGCAGAATCTGGCGCACGCCCATGACGCGCGGGTAACCGTCGACGAGCACGTTGAAGTTGCACGAGAACGAGTCCTGCAGCGTGGTCGATCGATAGAGTTTGGCCATGAGCTTGTCCGGATCGACGCCGCGTTTGAGGTCGATAGCGATGCGCAGGCCCGAAAGATCGGTCTCGTCACGGATGTCGGCGATCTCGCGTACCTTACCTTCTTTGGAGAGCTTGACGATGCGCTCGATGATGACGTCTGTTTTAGTGGTGTAGGGGATCTCGTAGACCTCGATGATGCGCTCTTCGGGGATCCAGCGCCAGCGCGAGCGAATCTGGAAGCTGCCAAGTCCCGTCTCGATGATGTGCTCCATCTCCTCACGGCGATAGATGATCTCGCCGCCCGTCGAAAAATCGGGCATGGGCATGTACTCGAGCAGGTCGCAATCGGGATCTTCGAGATAGTGCATGGTGGCGCAGCAGACCTCGTTGAGGTTAAAACCGCAGATGTCGGACGCCATGGCAACGCCGATGCCCTTGTTGGCCGAGACCAGGATGTTGGGGAACGTTGTGGGCAGCAAGCGCGGCTCTTTCATGGCGCCGTCGTAGCTGTCAACAAAATCCACCGGGTCCTTATCGATATCCTTAAAGATTTCGGCGCAGATAGGAGAGAGCTTGGCCTCGGTGTAACGCGAAGCGGCGTAGCTCAGGTCACCCGAATAATATTTGCCAAAGTTGCCTTTTGATTCCACGAAGGGAGCGAGCAGCGCTTCGTTGCCCGTGGCCAAGCGCACCATCGTCTCGTAGATGGCGGCGTCAGCGTGCGGGTTGAGCTTCATGGTCTGACCCACGATGTTGGCGCTCTTTTGGCGGTCGCCCTTGAGCAATCCCATCTTATACATGGTGTAGAGCAGCTTGCGGTGCGAGGGCTTAAAGCCGTCGATTTCGGGGAACGCACGCGAGACGTTGGTGCTCATGGCATAGGGCATGTAGTTGGACTCAAGCGTCTCCGTGATGGGCTGCTGCGTGACCTCAGAATGCAAGCCGATGACGTTGGCGTCGTTGACCTGCTTCTTTTTAGGCTGGGTTTTGGTTTTCTTCTTTGCCACGATTTCCTCTTGTTGCTCTTCTTGGGCTGTTTTGATGTGCGCTGTGCCTTATTGCAGGTCCAGCTGGTCTAGATACTCTTTGCCGTGCTGCGCGATATGGCGCTTGCGCCCCTCGTCGTCGTTGCCCAGCAACAGGTTGAACATGGTTTCCATCTTCGTGACGTCTTCGGGTTCCACCTTGATCAGGCGGCGCGTCTCGGGGTTCATGGTCGTGAGCCACATCATGTCCGGGTCGTTCTCACCAAGACCTTTTGATCGGTTGATGGAGCACTTCTGGTCGCCGATTTCTTTTAAGATGCCGTTCTTTTCGAGTTCGGTGTAGGCAAAGTAGGTCTTTTCCTTGCAGTTGATCTCGTAGAGCGGCGACTCGGCGATATAAACGTAGCCCTCGTCGATGAGCGTGGGCACCAGGCGATAGAGCATCGTTAGGATGAGCGTTCGGATATGGTAGCCATCGACGTCGGCATCGGTACAGATGATGACCTTGCTCCAGTTAAGATTGTCCAAATCGAAGGAGCCGAGGTTCTTGATGCGCTTGTCCTTGATCTCCACGCCGCAGCCCAGCACGCGCATGAGGTCCATGATGATCTCGGACTTGAAGATGCGCGGATAATCCTCTTTGAGGCAGTTGAGGATCTTTCCGCGCACCGGCATGACACCCTGGAACTCGGCATCGCGCGAGGTGCGAATGGCACCTGCTGCCGAGTCGCCCTCTACGATATAGACTTCACGGCGGGTTTTGTCCTTGGAACGGCAGTCGATGAACTTCTGCACGCGGTTTGCCATGTCGGTCTTCTGCTGCAGATTGGTCTTGATGCTCTGGCGCGTCTTCTCGGCATTCTCACGGGAGCGCTTGTTGATGAGCACCTGCTCCATGATCTTGTTGGCGGCATCTTTGTTCTCGATTAGATAGGTCGAGAGTCTCTCTTTAAAAAATGCCGTCATGGCCTGCTGGATAAAGCGGTTGTTGATGGCCTTCTTGGTCTGGTTTTCGTAAGACGTCTGGGTGGAGAAGCAGTTGGTCACGAGTACCAGGCAGTCCTGGACGTCTTGCCACTTGATGCCGCTCTCGTTTTTGTTGTACTTGCCCTGTTGCTTAATATAGGTGTCGATTGCGCTGGTCAGGGCACTGCGGGCCGCCTTCTCGGGCGAACCGCCGTTTTCGAGCCATGACGAGTTGTGGTAGTACTCCTGCATCTGGAAGGTGCGGGAGAAGCACAGGCATGCCGTGATCTTCACGTTGTAGTCGGGCAGGTCCTCACGGTCGCGGCCGCGGCGATCCGCCTCGATGAAGAAGGGTTCGGTGAGGTAGTTGGCGCCGACCTTCTCGAGCACGTAATCCTCGATGCCGCGCGGGTAGCAGAAATCTTCCTCGGTAAACTCGCCGTCGTCGCCCTCGATACGCAGGCGGAAGGTCACGTTGGCGTTGACCACGGCCTGGCGGCGCATGGTCTCCCGGTACCACTCGTGGGGGATGTCGATCGAGGTAAAGACCTCGAGGTCCGGACGCCATTTGATGGTGGTACCGGTACGCTCTTCGTCGGTGGGTTCGACCTCAAGCGCCTTCTTCTTGGTTCCTACAACCTTGCCTTTCTTGAAGTGCAAGGAGTACTTGTTGCCGTCGCGCCAGACCGTGACGTCCATGTACTCGGATGCGTACTGAGTCGCGCAGGAGCCCAAGCCGTTGGTGCCGAGCGAGAAGTCGTAGTCGCCGCCTTCGTTGTTGTTGTACTTGCCGCCAGCATAGAGCTCGCAGAAGACGAGTTCCCAGTTAAAGCGCTTCTCGGAAGGGTTCCAGTCGAGCGGGCAGCCACGGCCGTTGTCTTCTACCTGGATCGATCCATCACGAAAGGCGGTAAGGGTGATGAGCTTGCCAAAGCCCTGGCGGGCCTCGTCGACCGCGTTGGACAAAATCTCGAAGGCAGCGTGTGCGCAGCCGTCGAGGCCGTCCGATCCAAAGATGACAGCGGGGCGCAGGCGCACACGCTCTTCATCCTTAAGCTGGCGGATGCTGTCGTTGCCATAGTTTGCGGTGTTTTTTGTCATACTCGCTCTTTCGGTGTCCCTTAACCGACTTTTGACCTCGGTATCATGTAAGGCATGTTTTCTATTACGTTATCGCATGCGGGGAACGGGGCTTGAATTCTCAGAGAAAGTGCAACACTGCTGGACGACGAATCCCATGTTGCATCCTGAACCCGAGCCGCTTGCTCGGCATGCGGATGTTGGTATCGTACACTCTCCGACGCTTTCGGGCCAAAGCGCCATATCTGTGCTCGCATTGCTCTTCGGGCGTTTTTATAGAGCGCGTCAGCCTTTTTGCGTCTACGTCGTACAATATGTGCGTTACGTGCCAATAACCAAAAAGGAGCCGCAATGATCGACCGCTATACCCGTCCCGAGATGGGCCATATCTTCTCGCTGGAGAATAAGTACGCCGTCTGGCAGGAGATCGAGGTTCTGGCCTGCGAGGCTCAGGCAGAGCTCGGCAAGATCGGCATCACCAAAGACGAGGCCAAGTGGATTCGCGATCACGCCAACTTCGAGAAGGCCAAGGTCGACGAGATCGAAGAGGTCACACGCCACGACGTCATCGCCTTCCTTACCAACATGAAGGAGTACATCGACGCCGATGTCCCGGCCGATGCCCCTAAGCCCAGCCGTTGGGTCCATTACGGCATGACCAGCTCCGACCTGGGCGATACAGCGCTTTGCTATCAGCTCACCCAGGCCTGCGATCTTATTATCGAGGATGTCCAGAAGCTCGGTGAGATCTGCAAGCGTCGCGCCTTTGAGGAGCGCGACACCCTCTGCGCCGGCCGCACTCACGGCATCCATGCTGAGCCCATGACCTTTGGTATGAAGTTTGGCTCTTGGGCATGGGAGCTCAAACGTGATCTTGACCGCCTGAAGGATGCTCGTAAGAACGTGGCCTTTGGCGCCATTTCCGGTGCGGTGGGAACCTACAGCTCCATCGACCCGTTTGTCGAGGAGTACGTCTGCAAGAACCTGGGGCTGGTTCACGATCCGCTGTCCACGCAGGTTATCTCCCGTGACCACCATGCGTATCTCGCCGGTGTTCTTGCCACTACCGCAGCCACCTGCGAGCGTATCGCAACCGAGGTCCGCAACCTGCAAAAGACCGATACCCTCGAGGCCGAAGAGCCGTTTCGCAAGGGTCAGAAGGGCAGTTCCGCTATGCCCCATAAGCGCAATCCCATCACCATGGAGAAGGTCTGCGGCCTTTCGCGCGTGGTGAAGGCAAACGCACAGGTTGCCTTTGACAACGTTGCCCTTTGGCACGAGCGCGATATCTCGCACTCCTCCGCCGAGCGTGTGGCCCAGGCCGATTCCTTCATCGCCCTCGACCATATGTTCCAGTGCCTCATTCGCGTGATTGACGGCCTGCAGCTGTATCCCAACCGCATGATGGCCAACCTCAACAAGACGCGTGGCCTTATCTTCTCTTCGAAGGTCCTGCTTGCCTTGGTCGATACGGGCATTACGCGCGAGGACGCGTATGCCATCGTGCAGGAGAACGCTATGGCTACGTGGCACGAGGTACAGGACTGCGTGAGCGGCCCCACCTTCAAGGAGCGCCTCGAGGCCGATCCTCGCTGCACCGTTAGCCAGGAGACCCTCGATGAGATCTTTGATCCTTGGGATTTCCTCACGCGTATCGACGTGGTGTTCGATCGCCTGCAGGAGCTGGATTTCGCGTAAAGATTCTCTCTAAAGACGACTGCGGAGCCGCTGCGTACAGTTCCTTACGTAAAGGTTTGTGCGCAGCGGCTTTGTGTCGAACCCCTGATATCGCCATAAATGCGTGCGCGCCTTTACAATGGGGTACAACCAACGAACGCGTAGATAAGAGTGAAGAACAACGAGGGGAGAACACATCATGATCGAGTTCGACTTCACACCGCACGGCGTTTGCTCGCGCAACATTCACGTTGCCGTTTCCGACGACGCCCAGACCGTCGAGCATATCGAGTTCACGGGCGGCTGCAGCGGCAACCTCAAGGCAATCTCAAAGCTCGTCGAGGGCCAGCCGGTTCAGCAGATCGTCGATCTCCTTACTGGCAACACCTGTGGTCCGCGCCTAACATCTTGTGCTGACCAAATGGCCTTGGCGCTTAAAGAGGCTGTTGCCAAGGCGAACGCATGAGCTTAATGAGCAAATCGGGCATAAGCCGAAGAGGGTTTCTTGGCGGCGGCATGGCTGCGGCCGCCGCGACCCTGCTTTCTGCCTGCAGCGGAAAAAAGGATAAGGGCACCAAGTCGAAAGGCGCCACGGGTGAGCCTCAGGTGCTCACCGATGATTCCAAGATCATCGATGCGCTGGACGAGTACGAGAGCGTAGGCACAACCCTTACCGCTGCGTACACCTGGAACCTCCCTGTGGGAACCGTTCCTTTTTACAGCCAGGGCTCTTGGTCTGCCGCCATGTTTGCGCCCGAGTCCGCTGCCACGCCCAATTCGATTGGCGTGTTCTCGCTTTCGTCTGGATCTCCTGTCACGCTTCGGTCCAAGCCGGTTTTGGGCGCAGGCTACGAGTTTTACGACGTGCGCGTGGGCACGGGGGTGTTCTGCTGGGTAGAGATCAACTACTCTTCGTTTGCCTGGTCTTTGTATGCTCAAGCTTTTGCCAATGGCCAGGTCTCTGGCGATCCGCAAAAGATCGATCACGGCAATGGCGATTGGGAACCTCCGATGTTTTCGCCGTATGGCGCGTGCGTAATCTGGCAGAAGATGCCCAATTCCTCTGGATCAAAGAGCGCATCTTCCAGTAAGTGCTATCAGTGGAATCTGATCGATGGCAGCAAGACCACGCTCTACACCTCGCCTGGCCGCTTTGCTACCCATCCACGGGTGTCAAACGACACCCTTACCATTTCGCCACGCGTGCATGAGGATGAGGGAACCTATTACGGTATAACGGCGCTGAATCTTGCCGATTCCTCCCATGGACAAATCGACCAGCTCGTGCTGCCGGCGGGGGTTCGTCCTTTCGAGGCCGCTTATCTGAACGACGTGTTTGCCTTCGCTATCGAAGCGAGCTATGACGGCGCCGGTAGGCTTGGCAACATGGGGACGTTTATCGGGCGCGAGGGAGGTCCTTTCGTTTACATTTCACGCGAGCCCGCGGCGGGTGTGTGCGGCAAGGGCACGCGTTTTTGTCTGAAGACGCGCTCCTCGACATGCGTTGTCGATACCGACGCTCAGAAGTACTCGGTGGTGGCGTGCCCCGATCGTTCCCTCGATTACGGCGACTACCCCGCAAGCGAGGGCGTCACAGACAATTTGGTTACCTTCGCCACCATTAAGGATGCCCAGGGTATTCCCGAGAGCGTGTGCGTGCGCGTGTTTTCGTTATAGCTAGCGTTTGTTTAGGCGTTCGTTTGCCAAATCGACGATTCGCATGAGTTCAAGGTTATCAAGGGGCTGTATGGGCTGAGGATTCTCGCCATGCAGCCCTACGTATTTTTCCATCCACACCACATCGAGCCATCGGTCAAACTTGTTGGCGCATTTGATGAAGCGCGCCCGTTCCTCGTATCCGTGCCTGCGATGGAATTCGACCGAAGAATCGTTTTCGCCGGTTATGCATGCTTCGCTGTTGGTAATGCCTTGAGCTGCCATGCAAGATTCCAGGGCGTTGAGTAAAATGGAGCCGGCTCCATGCCCGCGCTCTTTCTCGGCAAGATAGATGGAAGTCTCGGCCGACCACTGGTATGCGGGACGACTTTTGAACGCGCCGTAGTAGGCATATCCAACGGCACGGCGTTTTGACTCATCCCCATCTGTTTTCTCAAGAACTAGGTAAGCGTAGCGTTTTTGCGCCTGCTCGATGCGTACTGCGAATTCTTTGACACTGGGGACATCAAACTCGAATGTGACCGTGGTTTCGCGAACATATGGAGCATAGATTGCTAGCAAATCGGCAGCGTCAGAGGCCTGTGCCGGACGAATGTGAAGAGCCATGACATCTCCTGGAAGAAATTTGAGAATCTGGGAACAATGTACTCCAGATGCTACCGCTGCCCCAACAACGGACGGCGTTGACACATGAGCGAAACGCAAACGCGTTTTGTGCGTTAAAATAACGTAGTTTACGGACTTTGAGACAAGGAGGCCTGATATGGCTTCAGATGCAAGGAAGATCCTTCTGGTCGAGGACGAGAAGGCCATCCGCGATGCTGTCGCTGCATACCTCGAGCGCGAGGGCTATTGGGTCGTCGGCGTCGGTGACGGTCAGTCCGCTGTTGAGGAGTTTGAGAAGCACCAGTTCGACCTGATCGTGCTGGACCTCATGCTTCCCAAGCTTTCGGGCGAGCGCGTGTGTCGTGCCATTCGTGACACCTCCGACGTGCCCATCATCATGCTTACCGCGAAGGGCGAGGTTGAGGACCGTATCATCGGCCTCGAGCTTGGTGCAGACGACTATTTGATTAAACCGTTCTCGCCGCGTGAGCTTGTCGCTCGCGTGCGTGCCCTCTTCCGTCGTACGCACATCGCCGATGAGCCGCAGGTTGAGGTTCTCGATTTTGGCGATCTGGTCATCGATATTTCCGGTCATAAGATTTTGGTCGAGAACAAAGAGGTCGACCTCACCGCTTCTGAGTTCAAGCTGCTCACCACCCTGGCTCGTCATCCCGGTCGCGTGTATAACCGCATGGAGCTTGTCGAGAAGGTTTTGGGCTACGACTTCGAGGGCTATGAGCGCACGATCGACAGTCATGTCAAGAACCTGCGCGCCAAGCTGGGCGATGATCCCAAGAAGCCCAAGTGGCTCTACACCGTACATGGCGTGGGCTATCGCTTTGAGGCTCCGCAGGCCAAGGCAGACGAGGGCACTCAGAAGTAATGCTTCCCGCTCATATCGTCACCGGACAAAAACATAAGTCAGATAACGAGGCGAATTCCCGCGCAAGCTGGAATACGCCTCGTTCCGATTCGCGTTCGGGCTTGAGCTACGGCTCTCGTATGGCGCTTTCCTTTGCCCTTACATCGCTGATGACGGTACTCATACTGGTGTGCGTCATCATGGTGGTGTGGGGCAGCGCTTTTTCTGAGTATACGCGCGCCAATGTGACCGACCTCGCCAAGCTGACGAGCGAGAAGCTCGCCGACAGCTATGAGCAAGACGGCGAGTGGACCGTCGACACGCTGTATGCCATTGCGCAATCGAGCTCGATATCCGATGACATCGGCCTGCAGGTCCTCGATGCCGAGGGGACCATTCTTTACGATGATACGTGGCCGGGTGCATCGGTTGCCGCCGACGTGAAGAAATCCGAGGCCGAACCCGTACCGGATACGGGGTCCGCTGAAGAGAGCGCTGTTGTCGCTACCGATCAAGGGTCTGCTGGGCAAGCGGCTGCAGCGTCGGCGGGGGGTTCCGCAACCGCTGCAGAAAAGGACGAGCCAAAGACCAAATTCGACCGCCATGGTCTGATCTCCACCGCTCCTACCGATGAGGAGGGGGCTATCACCGAACCCATTACCACTTCTGATGGTAAGGTAGTGGGCAAGGTTCGCCTGTGGGTCCTGGGCAGCGATGTGCTGCTCACTAAGACCGATACTGCCTTTAGAGAGAAGACGATCGACGCCATGTTCTTGGCCGCGGCGATCGCTGTTGCCATTTCTGTCATGATCGGCCTATTTGTATCCCGCATGCTCACGAACCCCATTCGTCGCATCACCGGAACGGCGAAACAGATTCGCGATGGCGATCTGTCCGCGCGTACTAATATGCGTGGCGACGACGAGATCGATCAGCTGGGTGAGACGTTTGACGAGATGGCCACTTCGCTTGAGAAGGACCTCAAGCATGAGCGCCGTCTGACCTCCGACGTCGCCCACGAGCTTCGCACACCACTGATGGCGATGCTTGCTACCGTCGAGGCTATGCAAGATGGCGTGTATCCTACGGATAACGAGCATCTTGAGACGGTTGCGTCCGAGACGCGCCGTCTGGCGCGCCTTGTGCAGCAGATGCTTGACCTTTCGCGCATGGAAAACCATACAGCGCCCATGAACATCGAGGCTGTCGATATGGTCGAACTGGTGCGTGGGATCGTCAACGCGCAAGAGCCCCTGTTCCACGAGCGCGACCTGCGCTTGCGATTTGCGGACGAGACGCAGGGCAAGATGCCCTTTATCAAGGTTGATCCCGACATGATCACGCAGTGCGTGATTAACCTCATGAGTAACGCCATGCGCTACACGCCCGAAGGGGGCTGGGTGATCGTGACCGTGGGCCTCGATCGAAAGCATCTGACGATCTCGGTGTCGGATACCGGTATTGGCATTGCCAAAGAGGATCTGTCACGCATCTTTGGTCGTTTTTGGCGCGCCGATGCTAGCCGTGCCCGTGAAGCGGGCGGCTTGGGCGTGGGCCTTGCCGTGACCAAACAGATTGTCGAGCGTCACCATGGATTCATTTCGGTGGAGTCGGAACTTGAAAAGGGTACGACTTTTACGATTCATTTGCCGCGTGAGCAACAGCAGCAGCCCTCTTCTACTACAATAGAGCGTTAGCTGCGGCTCAAGGCTTAGTCCGATGCCGCCGTATTCCAATAAAGCCTACTTGAGGAGTTGACTTTCGTGAGCACGATGGATCTTCGTCCCGATTCCCGCGGCAAGGTTCGCGATATCTATGATGCCGGTGACAACCTGTTGATGGTTGCTACCGACCGTATCTCCGCTTTCGATTTTATCCTGCCCGATGAGATTCCCTTTAAGGGTGAGGTTCTGAACCGTATTTCCAAATTCTGGTTCGACAAGTTTTCCGATATCCTGCCCAACCACATGGTGAGCATCGACCCGGCAGATTTCCCCGAGGAGTTCGCTCAGTATCGTGATTATCTGTACGGCCGCGCCATGCTGGTGCGCAAGGCCGAGCCGATTCTTGTCGAGTGCATCGTGCGCGGCTATCTGACCGGCTCTGGCAAAAAAACCTACGACCAGGACGGCACTGTATGCGGCATCAAGCTGCCCGCTGGCCTTACCGAGGCCTCTAAGCTTCCCGAGCCTTTGTTCACGCCCTCTACCAAGGCGGCTATTGGCGACCATGACGAGAACATCTCCTACGAGCAGTGCGTTGACCTGGTGGGCTCCGATATCGCCTCTCAGCTGCGCGACTACTCTTTGAAGATCTACACCGCTGCTGCCGAGTACGCGGCGACCCGCGGCGTGATTATTGCCGACACCAAGTTCGAGTTCGGCATCATCGATGGCAAGGTTACCCTCATCGATGAGTGCATGACTCCCGACTCCAGCCGCTTCTGGCCCGCCGACTCCTATGAGGAGGGCAAGGTTCAGTCGAGCTTTGACAAGCAGTATCTGCGCAATTGGCTCCGTGCCAATTGGGATATGACCGGCGAGCCCCCGCACCTTCCCGAAGAGGTGCTTGAGGGAACGACCCAGCGCTACCGCGAGGCTTTCCAGGCTATCACGGGTGAAGAATTTAAGCCCATGAAGGAGAACGCGTAAGTGAGCACCCGTAGTCCCCAGAACGAACGTAACACCAATCCGGACGCCAAGCCCGGCTTTATGCGTAAATCTGCCGCTTCGGCAAAGCCCGCTCGCTCTGCTGCGAGCTCGGTGCGTGTCGTGCCCGCTAGCTCGAAGGAAAAGCGCAAGCAGGCCGAGCGCGGCGAGAGCCTCACCGGCTTGAGCAAGGAAGAGAAGCGCGCCCGCAAGCAGGCTGAGCGCCTGCAGGAGGACCGTCTCTATGCAGCCTCCAACGCATTGATGCGCAAGGACGAGGATTATTCTCGTCGCCGTAAGTTCTTCTGGGTACTGCTCGCAGCCGGTCTCGTTGCTATCGCCATCGTGTGGCTCATGATCGGCACCACGAGGGGCCAGGAGATGCAGACGATTCAGATCGTCGGTATCGTTATCGCGTATGCGTGCATCCTTGGTGCGTTTATCTACGACCTGGTACGCATCCGTCCTATTCGCAACGCATGTCGTAGCAAGGCCGAGGGTCTTACCGAGAAGCGTTTGAATAATTTGATCGAGAAGGACGCGGCTGAGCGTGACGCCAAGAAGGCAAAGCGCGAGAGCAAGAAGAAATAGCCGAGCCTGATATAAGGTTGGTATCATATGGGCGCGTCGTGCAGCAGTACGGCGTGCCCTTGTTTTGAGAATCCAAGGAGTAGATATGAAATCATACGGGTTGACGGCGGCCGATGCACGCGCGGGGATGATTGCGCTGCGTCCGACCATCGAGCGTTATGCACGACTGATCGTACGCAAGGGCGTGAATGTTCGCGCGGGGCAGGAGGTTGTTGTCAATGCTCCGGTAGAGTGCGCGGAATTCGCGCGTCTTTTGGTAGCACAGGCCTATGCAGCCGGCGCCAGCCATGTAACCATGCTTTGGCATGACGATGCCGTGCAGCGTCTGACGTACGAGAACGTTGACGAGGCGTATTTTGAGCAGGTGCCGCAGTGGCAACGCGAACAGTTGGATTCTCTCGCGCGCGATGGCGCATGCTTCATTTTTGTTGAGGGTACAGACCCCGAGGCTTTGCGTGGAATCGATCCCGCGAAGCCTGCGGCTGCCGCTCGCGCACGCAACACGCAGTGCCGCGAGTATCGTCGCGGTCTGGATTTCAACATCAACCCTTGGTGTATCGCAGGTGCTCCCGTTGTTGCCTGGGCACAGCATGTCTTCCCCGGCGCTGACGATGAAGTGGCGGTCTACCTTCTGTGGAAAGCGATTCTTTCCACCGCCCGCGCCGACGGTGCCGATCCCGAGAGCGATTGGGAGCTTCATGACGCAACGTTCGATAAAAACCTGCGCTTCCTCAACGAGCATCACTTTGACGCGCTGCACTATACGGCCGAAAACGGCACAGACTTGGTTATCGGTATGACCGATCGCCACCTGTGGGCCGGCGGTCGTGGTGAGACCCCGCAGGGCCACCCGTTCTTCCCGAATATACCCACCGAGGAGGTCTTCACCTCTCCGGACTGCGAGCGCGTGGATGGCGTGGTGTATTCTGCTATGCCGCTTGTTCGCCATGGCAATAAGGTCGAGAACTTCTGGATGCGCTTTGAGGGCGGCCGCGTGGTCGATTTCGACGCTGCAGTGGGCCGCGATACGCTTGCGAGCATCATTGAGACCGATGAGGGCGCTCATCGCTTGGGAGAAGTTGCCTTGATCTCAAAGAATACGCCCATTCGTCAGAGCAACACGCTGTTTTACGACACGCTGTACGACGAAAACGCCAGCTGCCATCTTGCTTTGGGAATTGGTTTCCCGGAGTGCTACGAGGGTGGTTACGAGATGGATCAAGACGAGCTGCGCCGTCGCGGTGTCAATACATCTGCTACACACGTCGATTTCATGATTGGTACCGATGATCTGGACATTATGGGAATCTGCGCCGATGGCACGGAGGTTCCGGTATTCGTGAACGGCCAATGGAGCTGGGAATAACGCGATCATAGCGCCTAAGCGTGGTACAATGCCAAACGCGGACCGTTAGCTCAGCTGGCAGAGCAGGGGACTTTTAATCCCAAGGCCCAGGGTTCGAACCCCTGACGGTCCACCCTTTACAAGAAAAAGCCCGGAGCACGCGCCCCGGGCTTTTTTGTTACCCGCCCATGGGTTCGAACCCTGCTGCCATATCCCTATTCCAAATGAAGCAGAAAATCCCATTTAGAGTGGTTCATAGGCGATCCAAATGGGATTTTCTGCTTCATTTGGAATGAGAGGGTGATGCCCCGGCATCGTCGGGCTGTCATCCCGTCATTCCGCTGTCGTGCCTATCGCGCCCTTGGCGCCCACGCGACGGGTTCAATAAAATACACCTGACAGCAAAATGGGACGCGCATAGCGAATAGAGCTCATGGGGATAGGGCATCTGCCGTATCATTAACAAGATGCCCTATAGGCTCAATTAACGGAAAGGTAGCGACTGATGGCTGATGTTTACGCTTTGCTCGACACATGGATCGAGCATGTGAAGGATCCAGAGCTGCTCGCCGAGCTCACCAAACTAAAAGAAGACGGTGATACCGGAGCTATCACCGATGCGTTTTTCCAAGACCTCGAGTTTGGAACCGCTGGTCTTCGTGGAACCATCGGTGCTGGCACCAATCGTATGAATATCTACACGGTCGGTCGTGCCACGCAGGGCTTTGCCGATTACCTCAACCAGACGTTCGATAATCCTACCGTTGCCATTGCCCGTGACAGCCGCAACAAGGGCGAGCTGTTCGTTAAGACAACGGCGTCTATTCTGGCTGCTAACGGCGTGACGTCCTACATCTATCCCAAGATTTCGCCTGTACCCACCCTTTCTTGGGCGACGCGCTACCTCAATTGCTCGGGCGGCATTTGCATGACGGCAAGCCATAACCCGGCGCCATATAACGGTTACAAGGCATATGGTCCGGATGGTTGCCAGATTACCTCCGAGGCCGCGGCTGCTATTTCTGCGGCGATGCAGGCTACCGACCCCTTTGCCGACGTCAAGACTATGGACTTTGACGAGGCGGTGGAGCAGGGTCTTGTCAGGTGGATTGACGATTCTTGCCTCGATGCGTACTACGATGCCGTGGTCGCTAAGTCCGTCAATAACCTGACCGACGAACAGGTTGCCCAGGCTCCCCTCAAACTTGTCTACACGCCGCTTAACGGTACCGGTTTGATTCCGGTTACCGAGGTTCTCAAGCGCGTTGGTGTGACCGACATCACCATCGTTCCCGAGCAGCGCGACCCTGACGGCAACTTCCCCACCTGCCCGTATCCAAATCCGGAGATCCGCGAGGCGATGCAGAAGGGCATCGAGCTGTGCCAGGAAGTCAAGCCCGATCTTTTGCTTGCAACCGATCCGGATGCCGACCGCGTGGGCGTGGCATGCGCCGACGGCGACGACTACACGCTCATCACCGGTAACGAAATGGGTGTCTTGCTGCTTGATTATATCTGCAAGATGCGTCTTGAGCGTGGCGAGGATCTTTCCCATAAAGTGGCGGTCACCACAATCGTATCTTCTGCCATGGTTGATGCCCTTGCCCAGGAATACGGCTTCGAGATGCGCCGTTGCCTCACCGGCTTCAAGTACATTGGCGACATCATTACAGGTCTTTCTGACGCAGGTGAAGTCGACCGCTTTATCTTTGGTTTTGAGGAGAGCTACGGCTATCTCTCGGGCGACCATGTGCGCGACAAGGACGCTGTCAACGCGTCGATGCTCATCTGCCAGATGGCTCAGTACTACAAGCTCCAGGGCTTGAATCTGGTTCAGGCCATGCAGGAGCTCTATAAGAAGTACGGCTACTATCACAACCGCACGGTTGCTATTGCCTATCCGGGTGCCGAGGGCGCCGACAAGATGGCTTCCATCATGGTTAACCTGCGCAACGAGGTTCCTGCCTGCATTGCAGGTATGAAGGTCGAATCCGTTGTCGATTACAAGGACGGCGTGAATGGCCTGCCGAAGGCCAACGTGTTCGAGTACGACCTTGAGGGTGGCAACAAGGCAATCGTTCGCCCGAGCGGTACCGAGCCCAAGATCAAGCTGTATATCTTTGCTACCGGCAAGGATGCGGCGAAAGCCGATTCACTGCTTGATGCTATCGAGAAGAGCGGCCGCGAGCTGCTTTCGTAGCCAAGGCGGCAAAGAACAAAAAATGGGGGCGGAAACGGTTTTGTGCCGTTTCCGCCCCCTGTTGTATCGACAGCATATGCTCTCGGCTGCTTCCTTAATGGAGGCTGCTTCCTTAATGGAAAACGAAGACTTTGAGAAGAATCGCCACCACGACAACGATGATTGCGGCCAGAAGAAGGCGTCGATTGCGTTTGCGAGCGCGCTCTTGGCGAGAAATAAAAATCGATTTACCTGGCTTTGGCGTCTGCAGATAACGCTCGTAATGCACCGTGGCGCGTCCACCGTCGCGTTCCTTGCTCATATTTGGAGAAAGACGGCTGTTTTTCTCATATCCCGTGGGAGAAAGATACTGAGGATCGCTTGTGGCTGTGCCCATATGCTTGCGACCCCCACGTGCCTGTTCGAGTGTTACATAGCGTTCGCGTGTGACGTAGCTGGGCTCAACATCGTCGATGGGGGATTGAGTGATATGCGGCGTTTGACGGCGATAGGGCGCTTTTGCGGCAGGCGGGTTCGGCAACGGCTGCTCGTCGGGAGCCAGCGTATCGTCGCTTTGAGGGTAGCTGTTCAGTCCGTCGTCAATGTCGCCCATATCACACCTTAGTGAAGCCCGTATTTACGTACATTCTAAGATTTTTGAAAGTGTTTTCGAAAGGGGGTATAGATCAAAAAACGAATTTAACGAATTTCACAACAAGACGGTAGAGCGACGTAAATCTAAGTCTGTGTAACTTAGATTTGATGATAGTATGACGCTTAAAAAATCTGAAATAGGCTGTTTAGAACAGAATTGTCAGGGCATAACAGAAGCGTTCCAAGAAGCCGCGAGTCATATGAATGGCACGTGGCAATCACAAAAGGAGTGATTCATTATGGCAAGTATGGTTCCTTATCGTTCGGTTTTTGGTATTCGTCCGACCGTTCCGGCTTCGCTGTTTGATGCTTTCGACGACATGATGGATTTGACTACTCCGCTGTTCTCCAAGGCGTTCCCCATCGATGTTGAGGACAAGGGTGACGGCTACGAGGTCAAGGCCTACTTCACCGGCGTCTCGAAGGACGATATCGACGTCGAGCTTAACGAGGGTCGTCTTTCCATCTCCGTGAACGTCGAGGACAAGGAGGAGGACAAGGACAAGAACTTCTTGCAGAAGGAATTTGTCTCTTACAGCGCGACGCGCGGTGTCTATCTGAAGGACGCTTCGAGCGAGGGCCTTTCTGCAAAGTATGCTGACGGCGTTTTGACCGTCGCGGTACCCAAGATTGTCGAGAAGAAGAACGTCACGAAGATTTCCATCGACTAGCTAACTACAGCAAAAGACATGCGCCTGCCTGGCGTGTTTGGGGTCCGGCTCTTAGGGGTCGGACCTTTTTGTTAGCACATGGCATGCTACCAAATGCTGATGGGGCGGTTTTGACCTGCTGCGCGAATGTGAATTGGCTCCCCCGCTGTGCGGGTGAGTGTTGCAGAAGATCCAAGCTCGTTATCGAGGGCTGCCCCGAGCGATTCTGCAAATGCCTGCACGGCAAGACTGGGACGATTGTTTTCCTGCGAGATATGCATGGCGATGACATACTGCGTGTGGGAACCAACCAGGGCGGGAAGGGCATCGGCAGCCTGTTGGTTGGAAAGGTGCCCTGTTGACGAGATGATGCGATCTTGCAAAAACCGGGGATAGGAACCGCAACGAAGCATGGGAACGTCATGGTTGCTTTCGATCGCCAGGATGCGAGCGTCAGGTAGCGTGGCCTTGGCACCCTCGGTGATGATTCCCGTATCGGTGATGTATCCGATGGAATCATCCTGGTAGGAAAACCTAAATCCTATAGGACCTGCGACGTCGTGCGAGGTGGAAAAGGTATCGATACGCATTCCGGCTATGTTGATGGCGCAGCCGGGCTCGACGGGGGTGAAGGGAAGCTCTTCGAGCGCGGGCTTTGCACAACGCGTTTGCGGGCTGCAGAACATAGAGCCCGACCAGTTTTTGCACCAGGCGGCGAGTCCCTTGATATGGTCGGAATGTTCATGGGTGAGTACCAGGGCTTTAACGTCTTCAACACGAAGCTTCAGCTCGTTCATGCGCTTGAGCACCTCGCGTCTCGAAAGACCGTCGTCGATCATGACGAGTCCTTGCGGTCCCTCTACGAACGCGCAGTTGCCCTTTGACCCCGAGCCGAGGATATGGAGGTGGAGAGGGTGATGCTTACCAAGTGAGTTCAAGATGCCTCGAGGCCTTCCAAAAGATACAATGTGTGCGGTTCCAAGGAGGTTTTTGATGCCAACGGTGTCTCAGCACTATAACCTGACGACGGGTGATGTCTCCGCTTTAGCATCGGATGATTCCATGCGTGCCGCGGCGCCCGTGGTGCTCATGGTATCAGGTGGCGCGGACTCTACGGCGCTTCTTTTGATGGCGTGCTCGTCGCGGCTCGATATCGCAGACGGTCGTGGCTGCGCCCCCATCGCGCGGGAGAGGCTGTACGTGCTGCACGTTAACCATCACTTGCGCGGTGAGGCTTCTGATGGCGACGAGATGTTCGTTCGCGATTTGTGCGAGCGTTTTGGCCTGCCTCTGTGTGTGGAGCACGCTTCCTTCGAATGCCTTGAGGGGCAAAATCTCGAGGCAGCAGCGCGAGAGGTTCGCTACGCGGCGGCTAAGCGCTACGTGCGTGAGCTTTGCCGAGAGGTCGGCGTCCCCCGTTCTGCTGCTCGTATTCTTACGGCGCATACGGCGAGTGACCGTGCCGAGACCTTTTTCATGAACGCCATCAAGGGCTCGGGGCCGGCCGGACTATCGAGCATCCCGCGCCGCCGCAATATTGTGGTGAGGCCCTTGATTGACAAAACCCATGATGAACTTTGCGATTACCTGCGGTGCGCCAACCAGCCTTGGCGTGAGGACGAAAGCAATAACGATACATCGTACCTGCGTAACTTCGTGCGCCATAACGTGATGCCGCTTGCGCTTGAGCGCAATGGAAACATTGCATCTACCATTGGCTCGACCTGTGACATCTTGGGCGATGAGGATGCTTTCCTATCCCAGCTTGCCTCGACGGCGCTTCGCTCTTGTATTCGTCGCCAACAGGAGGGGCTTGTAGTCCTTGATGGCGATCGTCTTGCCGCGGCGGAGGTAGCGATTGCGCGCCGCATGATTCGCCTTGCAATTCGTATGATCGATTCCGAGGCGCGCCTTGAGATGCGTCATGTCGAGGCGGTCCTTTCCTGCGTTGCCGCTCGCTCGGGGTCGCGCTCGCTGCCGGGAGGCATCGACGCGCGCATGGAGTTTGGCACCTTGGCCCTGCGCACGGCTGCTGCGCGCGAGGCTGCTCCCGTGGGGTGGCTGAGTGTGCCGGGAACCATGGCATGCGGCAATGGGTGCGTGCTCGAAGCGTCGGTTGTCGAGCTGCCCGCGGTGATTGATTTCGATGCTGCGATTCGCGCCGCCGCCCATGATCTCAATGGTTTTCCGGTTCTTCTTGCCGATGCCGAGGCACTTGGGTATGGCCCTGCCGATACAGCATCGCTTGCAGAAAAACGCGGGGCGGTTTGTTCGACTCGCGTGAAACTGTGGGTAGATTCTGCCGTCGCGGGCGATGTGATGTGCCCGCTGGGCATGCACGGACGCTCAAAGAAGGTTTCGGATATTCTCAACGAGGCAAAAATACCCGTCTCCGAGCGAGCTGCCGTGCCCGTTGTTCGCACCGGTCCCGCCTGCTCGATCGTTTGGGTTGCCGGAGTGCGTGCCGACGACCGCTTTAAGTGCACCGCTGCCACCCGCTATGCCGTGAAAATCGTGCTCAAACGAATGGAGTAACATGGCTGGCGGCACATCAATATGTGTCTTACGCGTGACTGTGCGACACAGGGCAACTCCCTCTGGTATGCCTGCGTAAACTGCGCGTAAAATGGACGTTCGTCGTTCGCATGCGAATAAACGTGCGTTTTGATGAATATTCTCAGGGATTCACGAGCCAGAAAGGACCGTCATGGAAGCCATGCATCCCGATGTCGATCACATTCTCTTTACCGAGGAAGAAATCACCGCAATGGTAAAGCGCGTCGGTGCGCAGATCAGCGAGGACTACAAGGATAAAGACCTTGTGCTCATCGCCGTTCTTCGCGGCGCCGTTGTGTTCATGGGCGACCTCATGCGCGCTATCGATTGCCCGCTTGCCATCGACTTTATGGCCGTGTCGAGCTATGGCGACGGCGCTAAGTCGTCGGGCATCGTTCGCATCGTCAAAGACCTCGATATCGATATCAAGGGCCGCGACGTGCTGATCGTCGAGGATATTCTTGACTCCGGTATCACCCTTAAGTATCTGATCAAGAACCTGTCGAGCCGCCAGCCCGCCTCCATCGAGGTCGCTACCTTCCTTTGGAAGGATATCGAGGGCAAGCAGGCCGCTATCAATCCCAAGTATGTGTGCACGCACTGCCCGGACGATTTTGTGGTGGGTTACGGCCTGGACTATGCTCAGCGCTACCGCAACCTTCCCTACGTAGGCGTGCTCAAACCGGAGGTCTACTCGTAATATGAGCCTTTCTTATCCCGATACCGAGGCAGCTCCTTTGCTGCTTCAAGACCAAGCACCTCAAGAGCCCAAGCGCCCGCAAGATGACGAGCACCAGGGTCTGCGCGATGAATATAAGCGTTTGATGGGTCACGGCGGCAACGGCGGCCCCGGCGGACGCAGGCCGTCCGGCCGTGCAAGCTGGCTGTACTTTCTGATCGTTTGCGCTTTGCTTGCCTATCTCTTTATGAATTTGGGCGGCGTTTTTGATGCCGGTAAAAAGTCCACCGAGCTTGCCACCAGCAGCTTTGTAACCGCAGTCAAGCAAGATCGCGTCAAGACGGCAACGTATACCGTGGCCGATGGTTCGGTTAAGGGACAGTACTGGAAAAAGAAGTCCGAGATTGGCAAAGAATCCAAACTCCTGACGTTTACCACGCATTATGTTGGTTCCGATTCGCTGGCCGAGCTCATGGCCAAACATCCGAAAACCACGTATATCGTGAACACCAACAATCCCGACTTTTGGTCGGATATGTTGATCAACGCACTGCCGAGCGTGATGCTCATCATCATCGTCATTTACTTTATGCGTCAGATGATGGGTGTCAACAACAAGAACATGCAGTTTGGCAAGACCAACGCAAAGACCAACGAGTCCACGCGTCCCAAGGTCAAGTTCTCCGATGTCGCCGGCATCGACGAGGCGGTTGAGGAGCTCGAGGAGATTCGCGACTTCCTGGTCGAGCCCGAGCGCTATCGCAAGCTTGGCGCAAAGATTCCGCGTGGCGTTTTGCTGGTTGGCCCTCCGGGCACCGGTAAGACGTTGCTCGCCAAGGCTGTTGCTGGCGAGGCCGGCGTGCCGTTCTTTAGCATATCCGGCTCCGACTTTGTTGAGATGTTCGTCGGCGTGGGCGCATCGCGCGTGCGCGATCTTTTTAAAGAGGCCAAGGCTCAGGCTCCTTCCATCATTTTTATCGACGAGATCGACGCCGTGGGACGTCAGCGCGGCGCTGGTCTGGGCGGCGGCCACGACGAGCGTGAACAGACGCTCAATCAGCTGCTGGTCGAGATGGATGGCTTTGAAGAGAGCGAGAGCGTGATTCTTCTTGCCGCGACCAACCGCCCCGATATCTTGGACCCCGCCCTGTTGCGTCCCGGTCGTTTTGATCGCCAGATCACGGTTGACCGTCCGGATGTCAAGGGCCGCGAGCATATCCTGGGCGTTCATTCCAAGAACAAGCCTCTGGCTTCCGATGTGCGCCTTGATAAGCTTGCGCAGCTGACCGTTGGCTTTACCGGTGCAGATTTGGCAAACCTCCTTAACGAATCTGCCTTGCTTACTGCTCGTCGTCGCAAGAAGCAGATTGGTATGGATGAAATCGAAGAGTCCATGGAGCGTGTTATTGCTGGTCCGCAGCGTAAGGGCCGTGTGATGACCGATGTTGAGCGCACCACGATTGCCTATCACGAGAGTGGACACGCGCTTGTCGGGCACATTTTGGAGCATTCTGACCCCGTGCATAAGATCTCAATCATCGCGCGAGGCCAGGCGCTTGGTTATACCATGCAGCTGCCCACCGAGGATCACTTCCTTAAGACCAAAAACGAGATGCTCGATGAGCTTGCCGTATTCTTGGGCGGCCGCGTTGCCGAGGAACTCATGTGCGACGACATCACGTCGGGTGCATCGAACGACCTTGAGCGCGCAACGAAGATGGCCCGCGAGATGGTTACGCGTTTGGGCATGAGCAAGGAGCTGGGCACTCAGGTGTTTGGCGAGGCTCAGCATCAGGTGTTCTTGGGCCGTGATTATGCCGACCATCAGGATTATTCCGAGGAGACGGCTCGC
Source organism: uncultured Collinsella sp. (assembly GCA_958348985.1). GTDB lineage: Bacteria > Actinomycetota > Coriobacteriia > Coriobacteriales > Coriobacteriaceae > Collinsella. The sequence continues at coordinate 85,504 of CATWBG010000007.1, forward strand.
CGCATTGACATCGAGGTCCAGCGCATCATGCGCGAGGCCCATGAGCGCGCTGAGCGCATCCTGGGCGAGCGCCGCGAGCAGCTTGATCTGATGGCCAAGGTGCTTCTTGAGCGCGAGACGGTCGAAGGCGATGCTGTCGATGCTCTGCTCGACAACAAGTGGGACGAGTACCTTGCCGGCAAAGAGCAGGAGGGGTCTTCTGCAGAGGCGACGCCTTCTTCGACGACGCACCGCCGCGCTCCCCGTATGAGCGAGGAGGAGCTCGCTGCGGACGCCGCTGCATATGCTCGGGCAGCTGTGGAGGCAGAGGCGGCCACCAACAAGTCGCAAAACGATGACGCGTCCGATGAAGAAGCGACGCCAAAAGATTCGGCGGATTGCAAATAGCCCTATCCAGCATTTAACATGTGCCCACCGGCAGATTGGCGGTGGGCATTTTTTTATCTTGATAAATCAGAGTGCTTTACCTTGTTAAAGCGCGTACAATTGCCGCATACAAAATGGCGATGCCCTGCGCATTGCTTGAAAGGGGATCATATGATTAACGAGACCATGTATGCGCGTGGAGCCGAGAGCTCGATTATCCGCGAGATTTTTTCCTATGGACTGGAGCGCAAGGCGCAGATCGGTGCTGAGAACGTGTTTGATTTCTCGTTGGGTAATCCGAGTGTTCCTGCGCCCGCTGCAGTCAACGATTCGATTACAAGGTCCCTTGAACTGCCGAGTGAGCAGGTCCATGGCTATACGCCCGCCTCTGGCCTGCCCGCCTGTCGCGCTGCGGTGGCAGAATCCTTGAATCGTCGCTTTGGCACGTCGTACGAGGGCAAGGACGTGTTCATGACGGTTGGTGCTGCAGCTTCGCTCACGTGCACACTTACCGCTATCACCAATCCCGGCGATGAGGTTATTGTCATCGCTCCGTATTTTCCCGAGTATCGCGTATGGATCGAGAAGGCCGGTTGCACCTGTGTCGAAGCGCTTGCAAACGAGGAAACCTTCCAGATGAGCGTCGGCAACGTCCAGCGCGCCATTACCAATAAGACTGCCGCCATCATTATCGATTCTCCCAACAATCCCACCGGTGCGGTTTACACGCAAGATACGCTCGAACGCTTGGCAAATATCCTGCGCGAGGAGAACAAGAAGCGCGATTCCCAAAACCCGATCTATCTTATCTCGGACGAGCCGTATCGCGAGATTGTCTATGGTGCCGAGGTGCCCTGGGTGCCTGCGCTCTATGAGCATACAATCGTTTGCTATTCGTACTCCAAGTCGCTTTCGCTTCCTGGCGAGCGCGTGGGCTGGGTACTTGTTCCCAACACTATGCCCCAGGCGGAGCGCGTGATGCCAGCCATCGCAGGTGCGGCGCGCGCCCTTGGTTTTGTGTGTGCTCCCGCGCTTTTTCAGCGTGTCGTGATGGATTGTATCGATGAGCCGAGCGATGTGGACGCCTATGCGCGCAATCGCGAGGCTCTTGCCGGTGCTCTGGGCGAGTACGGCTACACCTATGTTGAGCCGGATGGCGCCTTTTACCTGTGGGTCAAGGCGCTCGAGCCGGATGCCGAGGCGTTTTGCGAGCGTGCAAAAAAGTATGAGCTGCTGGCCGTTCCTTCCAATAGCTTTGGCGTTTCCGGCTGGTTCCGTTTGGGCTATTGCGTGAGCTACGAGACGATTCAAAACTCCCTGCCCGCTTGGCGCGCTCTTGCCGAGGAATACCTTGCGGTGAAGTGATCTCGGCGGCTCTATACTGTCTGACAAGAACGACGGAAGAGCGGGACGCGTCGCCTTACAATGAATGCGAAGTCGAGCGAACGGGAGCGTTGCATGTCATATTCCATCAAGGGAGATATCCATACCCACACGCTGTTTTCGCGCCATGCGTATTCAACGATTAGCGAGAACGTCGCGGCGGCGCGCGAGCGTGGTCTCGAGGTGCTGGGGTCTGCTGATCACTTTTCGAGCATGATTTCGCCTACGGTCCACATTCGCGACTACCAGTTCTTTATCAACCAAGGTGTCTGGCCGCGCATGTGGGATGGCGTGATGGTGCTGCGCGGCGCCGAGGCCGATATCCTCACGCTTGATGGCGGGCTTTTTGGTCAAGACATCGTTTGCCCGGAAAACATCGTGGGCCGGGCACTCAAGGGTAAACAGACCCTCTTTGAGTACACGACAAAAAACCTCGACTATCTGGTGGCGAGTATCCATTACGACGAGTTCGCGAGGGACGCAACGCTTGCGCAGGCCACGCAGATGTATCTGAACGTTCTGGAAAACCCCAAGGTATTCGTTTTGGGCCATACTGGCAGATCCGGGGTTCCCTATGATACTGACGAGGTGATCCTCGCTGCCAAGGAAAAGCATAAGCTGATCGAGATTAACGAGCACAGCTTTGATGGAGGCCCCCACGGTTCGTGCGTCGACACGTGCCGCAAAATCGCCGAGCGTTGCGCGGAGTTGGGGTGCGGTATCACCGTTTCCACCGATGCGCACATTTCGCTCGATATCGGTTTGTTTCCACGTGCGACCTCGCTTCTTGAGGAGATTCATTTTCCTGAGGAACTCATCATGAACCGCGATCGCAAGACCCTCGTAAGCGAGATGGCCGCGGCCGGCGTCTGTGATTTGACAAGCTGTCTGAGCGAATAGCTCGTGTGCTACCTTTCCACACAAAGCAAAGGAGACAAGCCCGGCAGACATCGAGTCGCCGGGCTTACTTATGCAACAAACGTTTCAAAATAGTCTATTACTGTGCACAAAGAGTACATATGGGATTTTAGAGAGGGATAGTATAATGCTGGGTGGATTAATCTGCCTAGTTTTGGTTTCTCGCCAAGGTGATAGAACAGTTTGCATGCTTGATATGGGTGCATTGGAAAGAGGGAAGATATGAGATCGAACGATATGTGGCGCCGCTTTTTTGCCATGGCGGCTGCAGTTGTGCTTGCGGTAGCTGCTATGGTGCCGGCTGTGGCGATGGCCGACGTTGTTGACGATCTTGCTTCCACGTCGCCGGCGCATGAAAAAACGCTTAAAGACAATGGTGATGGCACGTATGATCTCACCCTATCGGTCTCGGGCGATGCCGAGCAGACCGATAGGGTCAAGCCTGTTGATATCGTGCTGGTTGTCGATGCCTCGACGAGCATGAATTGGAAGATTGACGGTATCGGCTCGAAGACCCATATGCAGGCCGCACATGATGCCGCCGCTGCATTCGCCGAGGAGCTTCTCACCGCTGAGAATGCCAACCTGCCTAAAGAGCAGCAGACCCGGATATCCGTAGTGACCTTTGGCGTCAAGGCCGATCTGGCACAGGGATATTCGACGAATGCGGAGGATATCTCCAAGGCTGTTCCTACGAAAGCGAAGTATTTTGAGGGGACGAACTGGGAGGCTGCCCTCATTCTCGCAAACAAGCAGCTTGGCGACCGTGCAAACGCCGAGAAGCATGTCATTTTCCTTTCCGATGGCGACCCGACTCTTCGCATGAGCGCGGAGGGATATGGCGAATCGGGCATCGAGTGGAACATCTTCGACGGTAAAAATCTGGATGGTACGTACGGCACGCGTGTCGATGATCCTAACGGTCGCAACCTCTCTGCTGCTACGCGCGTGGCAAAGGGTCGTCCCACTTCGAGCATGTATGTGGTGAATACCTCGAAGACCGCTAAGAAGATGGGTACCTTCGCAGAGAAGACAGGGGGCTCGCTCCTCGATGGCACTACTGAAAATAACCTTGCTGCTGCTTTCTCCAAGATCGGTCAGGTTGTTAGGAAGTCTGTTAGCTATCAGGACGTCGCGCTTACCGATCAGCTCTCGTCGTGGGTCGAGTTTGTTTCGGCCGACGATGGCTCCGTCAGAAACATTCGCTATACCAAAAACGGTAACAACTGGACCGATGCTCCTGCCGCAAAGATCGATGGAGACACGCTCACGTGGAATCTTGGCAAGCTCAATCGCGGCGCAACCTATTCTGTGACCTTTACCATTCGTCCCAATGCTCAGGCTAAAGCCGATGTTGCCTCTAAGGGTGCCGACACCGGCTACGCGACGAATAATGCCGATACAAGTGGTGTTGCGTACAAGGCCGTGGTGAAAACCCTCGAGGGCGATAACGTCTCCGGTCTTCAAAAAAGCCCCTTTAAGGAGAAGCCCGTTATCACTTTGACCGCTCCTGCCGCTGCTACCGCTACGCTTTCCGGTAGCAAGACGCTCGAGGGTCGCACCCTCGAGGACGGCGAGTTTACGTTTAAGATTTCTGTCGCCGAAGGCTCCGAGGAGAACACCCCGCTTCCTGATGAGACGGCTGTAACCAATACCGCCGACGGCTCCATTACCTTTGGCACTATCACCTTTTCTAAAACAGGCACGTATCTCTATGACGTCGTTGAGGATACTTCGGTGCTTCCCGAGGGTGTTTCTGCGGTGACAAGGCAACCCCAGCGCGTTGAGGTCAAGGTGACGCTCGGAGATGACGGTGCCCTTAAGGCAGAGACTGTGGGCAAATTGAAATTCGTGAATACGTATAGTGCAAAGCCTGCCACGGTGAGTCTCAAGGCCACAAAGGTGTTGAAGGGTGCTCAGCTCACCGACGGTGCGTTTACTTTCGAGCTTCTGAACAACGATGAGGTTATGGACAGCGTTACCAATGACGCTGAGGGCAATATTGCATTTAAGGAGCTTACTCTGAACAAGGCCGGAACCTACACGTTCAAAATCGCGGAGGTCGCCGGTGACAAGAAGGGCATGACCTACGATGCGACCAAACATACGGTCACGGTGCAGGTTGACGACAATAGTCGGGGCCAGCTGGTCGTCGCTGCGATCAAGGGCGATAACCCGACCTTCACGAACACGTATGTGGAACCTACAGCCAAACCGGAGTCTACCGACAAGTCGTCGGGCGGTTCCGGTGCCCCATCCAATGCACAGATTCCCAAGACGGGCGATATCAATATGGCTTTGCCGACGGTGCTTTGCCTTATCGCCGTTGCTTGCATTGGCATTGGCATGACAGTGCGCCGCAAGAATAAGTAGATGCGTCTTTTGCGTTTATCGTTTGACTAAAACACCCGGCAGCTCAATTTGAACTGCCGGGTGTTTTGCATGGTGCCGAGTTTTGCAGGCAAACTATCGGGTAAGGACCGCTACCGTCTCTACGTGGCTGGTATGGGGGAACATGTCGACTGGCGTCATGCGGATCATACGGTAGCCGCCCTGGGCAAAAAGCCGCAAGTCGCGCTCCTGCGTATAGGGATTGCAGCTAATATAGACGATACGGCGCGGCACCATGGCACAAGCTGCCTCGATAAAGGCGGGCGTGGAGCCTGCGCGTGGCGGATCGAGCGCGAGGACATCGACATGCTCGCCGCGACGTGCCGCGTGCTGCAGGTATTCCGTGGCGTCGGCCTCGATAAAGCGCGCGCGGTCGCACAAGTCGTTGACCTCGGCGTTTCGCGCGGCATCGCGCACGCCAAAGTGATTGCGCTCGATGCCAAGAAGCGTGATGTCGATACCTGCGGCCTTTGCTTCTGCAGCAGCGCACATACCGATGGTGCCGCTCCCGCAATAGGCATCCAGAAGAACGTCCCCGTCTTGAAGGTCCATACCGTCGATAGCAAGCTGGTACAGCACTTCCGTTTGTTCCGGATTTGTTTGATAAAACGCCGTGGGTGAAATCTCAAACGTGCATGACAGCAGGCGGTCGCGCATGCGGGCACGGCCGGCGAGGATGTGCGATTCTCCACCCAAGATGGCATTGGTCATCTTGGGGTTGATGTTTTGAGCCACGGTGGTGATGCGCTCGTCGATATGTTGGAGCGCGGTGATGAACTGCCGATAATGCGGCATGCGGCGCTCGCGGGTGACGATAGTGAGCATTACTTCGTCGGTGTGATATCCCATGCGGACGATGGCATAGCGCAAAAGGCCGCGGCACTGATCTTCCTCATAAGCGGGAATATGGCAGGCTTCTGCGGCGCGTGCGACCCCATTGAGAATAGTGCGGGCGCCGGGGGCTTCGACGCAGCAATCGGGAACGCCAACGATGTGATGGGTGCCGCGGGCAAAGAAGCCCGAAGCAATATGATTTTTGCCAGTGGGGGCAAAGGGGGATGCCGCCTTGTGGCGAAAACCGCGTGGCGAAGCAATCTTTCCGGTGTCTCCTGCATTGGCTCCCATGCCGCACACGGGTTCGACCGAACAATCTAGATCAAGTTCGGCGATAAGAGGACCAAAGAGTTCCTCCATAGCGTGCTGCTTGCGGGTGAGCTGCTTGCGGTAGGGGAGATTGAGCCATTCACAGCCTCCACAGGCTCGCATGACGGGGCAGGGGCCCTCACAAGATATTTTGGAAGTCGCGTGGTCGTGCGTATCGGTGTGCGGCAGGCGTCGGTTCATGCAGGTCTTTCGTTAGGCGTTGAGGACACGCCTATTGTAAGGGTGTAGCTGGGATAAATGCGTCTCATGCCCAGGTCTTACTCGTAAACCTATATTTGCCGAAATTGCTCGAATCGCATGCACGTGCAGCGAGATAAGAGACATCTTTGCTAGTTGTGTCATTGATGTGAATGAATGTTGACCTATTAACAACTCAAATTACTTGACTAAAATACTTGAACTACTTACCACCGCCAACGCGCCGTATGGCGCCGAAGGGACAAAACCATGCTGTTTGATGATGTGCGCGACGTGATTGTAGAGACCGTGGGCTGCGAGGCCGCTGCCGTTACCCCCGAGGCTCGTCTTAATGAGGACCTTGGTGCCGATTCCCTTGCTGCCATGGAGCTCATCATGGCGCTTGAGGAGAAGCTTGATATCGAGATTGACGACGCCGAGCTCGACCAGTTCAAGACCGTGAACGACCTTGTTTCCTACCTGGAGACCAAGGTGCAGTAACGCTGTCACTTTCAGGGAGATGATGCGCGTGGGAATGAAGAACCAAGACGTCTACGATCTGATGGATCGCTTTGAGAAAAGCGGCATCGCTCGCATGAAGTTCGAGAGCGGCGATACCTCGCTTGAGCTTGAAAAGACGACTGCGGTATCCGGTGCGCCTGCGGTGGCAGCTGTCCCCATGGCTCAGCCAGCGGTTTGCGGCGTGGAAGCCGCTTCTGCCCAAGAGCCCGAAGCGGGCCTTTTTATCAAGGCCCCGATGGTTGGAACCTTCTACGTTGCCTCTTCGCCAGATGCGCAGCCCTATGTGAACCCTGGCGATGCTGTGCACGCCGGGGATACGGTGTGCATGCTCGAGGCTATGAAGATGATGAGCGAGGTCTCGGCGCCCTGCGATTGCATTATCGAAGAGCTGCTCGTTGCGGATGGCGAGCTTGTCTCATTCGATCAGCCTTTGATTCGTTATCGAGAGAGCTAGGCTAGGCGCCCTATGTTCAAACGATTGTTAATTGCCAACCGCGGCGAGATCGCCCTGCGCGTGGCGCGTGCCTGCCGCGAGCTCGATATCGATCCGGTGATGGTGTATTCCGAAGCCGATCGAGATGCGTTGCACGTGCAACTTGCCGCGCACGCCTACTGCATCGGTCCCGCGCCTGCCCAGCAGAGCTATCTTAACGGCGATGCGATTTTGACGGTCGCGAAGGCCGCGGGCTGCGATGCGATACATCCGGGTTACGGCTTTTTATCAGAGAACGCAGCATTTGCCCAGGAGTGCGTGGATGCGGGCTTTGCCTACGTGGGACCTGCGGCACATGTAATCGCGACCATGGGAAACAAGGCGGCGGCGCGCGAGATGATGAAACGCGCGGGAGTGCCGGTGGTTCCCGGATCGGATGGCTCCGTTGCCAACGCACATGAGGGCGCTCTTGTTGCGAAGGAGATTGGCTATCCGGTGCTCATCAAGGCGGCTGCGGGAGGTGGCGGACGCGGCATGCGTCGCGTATACGATCCCGATCGCTTTGAAGAGCTGTTCGAGGAGGCTCGTGCCGAATCGCGCGCATGCTTTAACGATGACGAGATGTATCTTGAGAAGCTCATCGTCAATCCGCACCATGTCGAGTTCCAGATACTCGCAGATTCTCAGGGCACTATCGTCCATTTAGGGGATCGCGATTGTTCGATCCAGCGCCGCGGTCAGAAGATGATCGAGGAGACGCCGTCACACGTGCTCTCGGATGAGCTACGTGAGCGTATGGGTGCGGCCGCGGTCACCGCCGCACGTGCCGCTGGCTATCAAAACGCTGGAACGGTGGAGTTTGTGCTCGACCATACGGGGGCGTTCTACTTCATCGAGATGAATACGCGCATTCAGGTTGAGCACCCCATTACCGAGATGGTGAGCGACGTGGATCTTGTGCGCGAACAGATTCGCGTGGCCGCCGGCCTTCCGCTCGGCTTTACCCAGGAGGATATCCATATCAAGGGGCATGCCATTGAATGTCGCGTGAATGCCGAGGATCCTACGCGCAATTTTGCGCCGTCGCCCACGCGCATCGATTTTTTGCATGTGCCAGGCGGCATGGGCGTGCGCGTTGATACGGGCATTTACCAGGGATATACCGTTCCTGCGCAGTATGACTCGCTCATTGCCAAGCTCGATGTGTGGGCGCCCACGCGCCTGGAAGCGTTGCGCCGCTGTCGTCGCGCGCTCGAAGAGCTCATCGTCGAGGGGCCAGCAACCAATATCGACCTGTTGCATCAGGTGATGTATCACCCTCAGTTCATCCACGGCACCTATACGACGTCCTTTATGGATGAGCACCTGCAGGAGATTCTTGGGTGGGACGCAGGGCAAAAGAAGGTGAGCGCATGATAGCTCCATTTGGGAAGCGCCGCGAGCGTTTGCTCCAGCTGCGTGAGCTTCGCCGTGCAGGCGAGGGGCCGGCGCCGCTGCCACGACAGACGTGTCCCGCATGCGAGCACGAACTTGCGCAGGATGAGCTCGTTCACAACCTGCATGTTTGTCCTCATTGTGGCCATCATCTGCGTATCGGCGCCCGGGAACGTCTGACATCGGTGCTTGATGCCGGCAGCTTTAGGGAGCTTGACGCGAAGATGACTACGAGCGACCCGTTGGAGTTTCCAGACTATGCCGCAAAGGTTCGCACCTTGCGAAAAAAGACGGGCCTGTCCGATGCGTTGGTGTGCGGCTGGGGTGCCATCGATGGCGTGCGCGTTGCCGTTGCCGTGCTGGACACCTCATTTTTGATGGGAAGCATGGGCGCCGTTGTGGGCGAAAAGCTCACGCGCCTTGTCGAACGCGCGGCGAAGAAGAAGTGCCCGCTCATCGTGTTCTCCGCCAGCGGCGGTGCGCGCATGCAGGAGGGCATTATTTCGCTGATGCAGATGGCGAAGACATCAGCCGTAATCGAGCGGTTTTCGGCCGCCGGCGGGCTGTTTATCTCGGTGATGACGCATCCCACCACAGGCGGCGTGACGGCGAGCTTCGCCTCGCTCGGTGACATCATGCTTGCCGAACCAGGAGCGTTGATTGGTTTTGCGGGTCCGCGCGTTATCGAGCAGACCATCGGAGAGTCGCTGCCTGAGGGTTTTCAGCGAGCGGAATTCCAGCTCAGCCATGGGTTCATCGATGCAGTGGTGCCGCGCGGCAGAATGCGCGCTCAACTGTCGCGCCTGCTTATGCTTCACGGTTTTGGAGGTGGTACCCGTGGCTCTCAATACTAATGCGGGACCCACCGCTGCGGAGCGCGTGGCGCTTGCTCGCATGCCGCAGCGCCCGGGCGTTGAGGAGTACGTGGATGCGCTGTTCGAAAACGTGTTCGAGCAGCGGGGCGACCGCGCGTCTTCTGACGATTCTGCCATCATGTGCGCCATCGCTACGTTCCACGGACGCCCGGTGACGGTTGTGGGACATCGCAAGGGATCGACGATCGAGCAGCGTATGGCCTTTAACTTTGGCATGCCATCGCCAGAGGGGTATCGAAAGGCGCAGCGATCCATGCGTGCGGCAGAGAAGTTTGGTCGTCCCATCATCACATTTGTCGACACACCCGGAGCCTATCCGGGCCTGGAAGCAGAGGAACACGGCCAGGGTGAGGCAATCGCTCGCAGTATCGAGCTCATGAGCGCCTTGAAAGTCCCTGTGATTTGCGTGATCTGCGGCGAAGGAGGGTCGGGCGGCGCGCTGGCGCTTGCCGTGGGCAACCGGGTGTTCATGCTCGAGAACTCGGTGTATTCGGTGCTTTCGCCAGAAGGTTTCGCCTCGATTCTGTGGAAGGACGCGTCTCGTTCGGAAGAGGCTTGCGAGGTCATGAAACTCACGGCACAGGATCTGCTTGACCTGCAGGTTATCGATGCGATTGTTCCCGAGCCCGCAGGCGGTGCCCATGAGGATCCGCAGACCGTATTTCAAACGGTCGATTCGTATCTAAGGCGCGCCCTTGATGAGATGCAGGGCATGACGGGCGCAGCGCTTGCGCGCGAGCGCTACACGAAGTTCAGGTCCATGGGAATGCATGCACAAAGAAGGTGCAGATGATGGATGGCGTCAAGCTTGTTGGCACAGGTTCGGCTTTGCCCTCGCGCACGGTGACCAATGACGACCTGGCACAGATTGTGGATACCTCGGACGAGTGGATTCGAACAAGGACGGGTATCGGCGAGCGCCATTATTGCACCCCCGACGAGACTCATGGGCAGCTTGCGCTCCGCGCTGCCCAGCGTGCCTTAGGCGACGCCGGTATTGTGGCGCAGGATGTGGGCATCTGCCTTGTCGCCACATTTACCTCGACAAATGCAACGCCTTCCACCGCATGCTTGCTGCAGCGCGACTTAGGCCTTAATGAAGACACGCTGTGCCTGGATGTAAATGCGGCCTGCGCGGGATTTGTCTACGCCCTGCATGTTGCCGAACAGCTTTTGCTCGACAGCCCTCGGCCCTATGCGTTGGTAGTTGGCGTCGATGCGGTGAGCCGCGTGCTCGACTTTACCGACCGTTCGACCTGCGTGTTGTTTGGCGACGGCGCGGGTGCAGCGGTCCTCAGGGCGCAGGCCGATGCCTCGCCGCTATATGCCGCATGGGGGTCGCGCGGAGACGATATGTCGCTTTGCGCTCCGAATGAGGTAGATGGCACTGCAGTGATTCCGCGCCTGCGAATGGACGGGCGCGCGGTGTTTCGCTTTGCGACTGAGATTTTGCCTGCATGTGCAAAACGGGTGCTCGAGCGTGCGGGTATCGAAGCCTCGCAGATTGATCGCTTTGTGTTTCATCAGGCGAACCAGCGCATCGTCGACCTGGCGGTGAAAAAGCTCGGGGTGGATCCCGCGCGCTGCGCTGGCAACATTGCGCACACCGGCAATACCTCGGCGGCAAGCGTGGCGATTCTTCTCGATGAGCTTTGTCGCACAGGCGCGCTCGCTTCTGGCGAGAGGGCGCTGTGCGTTGGATTTGGCGCGGGCCTTACCTGGGCCGGCGCGTTATTGGAGCGTGCGTAGGGGGAACTTGGTCCCGCACGCGGTATGGAAAGGACGAACATGAAGCTCAACGAGCTCTTGGGAACCGAGTTTCCCCTTATACAGGGCGGTATGGCCAATATCGCTACGGGTGCGTTTGCTGCAGCATGCTCCAATGCCGGCGCGTTGGGCATCGTGGCTTCGGGCGGCATGGACGCTCCGGCGCTACGCGAGCAGATTCGCACGGCGCGCGCTTTGACGGACAGGCCGTTTGGCGTGAACCTCATGCTTATGAACCCGCATATCGACGAGCTGGCGAAGGTTGTTGTCGAAGAACACGTGAGCGTTCTTACCACCGGCGCAGGTAATCCCGGCAAGTATATGGACCAGTGGAAATCCGCTGGAATCAAGGTGTTCCCCGTGGTGGCAGCCCCCGTTTTGGCTCGCCGCCTGGTGCGTTATGACATTGACGGCGTGATTGCCGAGGGTACGGAGAGTGGTGGACATGTGGGCGAGACCACGACCATGGCGCTCGTTCCGCAGGTGGTCGACGCGGTTGACGTTCCCGTTATCGCAGCGGGAGGCATTGCAGACGGGCGTCAGCTTGCCGCTGCATTTGCTCTGGGCGCGGTGGGTGCCCAGGTGGGAACATGCCTGCTGGCGAGCGAGGAGTGCCCCATCCACGAAAACTATAAGCAGGCCGTGATCAAGGCGGGCTCCAACGATACGGTGGTGACGGGGCGCTCGAAGGGGGCTCCGGTGCGCGTGCTCAAAAATAAGATGGCACGCGAATATCTCAAGCTCGAGCAGGGCAATCCCTCGCGAGATGAGCTGGAGGCATTGACGCTTGGCTCTCTGCGTCGCGCCGTTGTCGATGGCGATCTTGACAGGGGAAGCTTCATGTCCGGTCAGGTTGCCGCCATGGTGAGGGAGATTCGCCCCGCTCGCGCAATCTTCGAGGACCTTATGGCGGGCGCAGGACGTGCTATCGCGGAGGTGCGCTTGTGAGCAAGACGGCTTTCCTGTTTGCTGGCCAGGGGTCGCAGCATGTGGGGATGGGGCGTGACCTCTATGAGACCTATTCCGTTTTTCGCGAGGTTATCGATAACGCGCATCTCGATTTCGACCTGCGCTCTCTTATGTTCGAGGGTCCGGACGAGCAGCTATCTCAAACGCGCTATACCCAACCGTGTATGGTCGCGTTTGCGGCGGGCATGACGGCGGTTCTCGATGAGCTGGGAATCAAACCCGATTACGTTGCGGGCTTGAGTCTGGGCGAATATTCCGCTCTGGCTGCCGCCGGCGTATTTGAGCCGCAGCAGGCGATACAGCTTGCGGCGTTTCGCGGGAGTGCTATGGCGCACGCGGCCGAGGGCCGCGCCTGTGCGATGGTCTCGATTTTGGGCGTAGCGCGCGAGGCGGTTGAATCGGCAGTTGAGCTTGCCGCGGCTGCGGAGCAGGGGACGGTTGAGGTCTCCAACTACAACTGCCCTGGGCAGACCGTTATCGCCGGAGACGCCTCCGCGGTGGAGCTTGCCGCGGCTGCTGCGCGTGACGCCGGCGCCCGTAGGTGTATTCCATTGCATGTGAGCGGACCGTTCCACACCTCATTGCTGCACGCTGCGGGCGACGCCCTGCATGAGCGCTTTAAAGAAGAATCCTTTGGCGAGATGCGCGTTCCGGTGCTGTTTAACTGCTCGGGCCACGAGATGGGTGCGGACGATAGCATCCCCGCGCTCCTTGAGCGACAGGTTCAGTCTGCCGTGCGCATGGAAGACACCATCATGCGCCTGGGGGAATTGGGCGTGGACCGTGTAATCGAGGTTGGCCCCGGCAAGGTTCTCTCTGGTTTGGTTCGCCGTTGCACCAAAGCTATTCGCTGCGTATCGATAGAAACATGCGAGGACGTGGAATCGCTTAAGGAGGAGCTGTAATGATGGAAGGCCTTTCTTTGGCGGACATGTGCGCCGTCGTGACGGGCGGTTCGCGCGGCATCGGTCGCGCTGTTTGTTTGGAGTTTGCGCGCCTGGGAGCACGGGTGGTGTTCACCTATGCCGGAAACGCCGAGGCCGCTCAAAAGACGGTCGAGATGATTGAAGAGCAGGGCGGGGTGGCACGTGCAATATGTGCCGACGTGCGCCGCGCAGAAGACGCGACGCGTGTGATCGATGAGGCGCGTACCGCTTTTGGCAGCGTGGACATCCTTGTCAACAACGCCGGTGTCACATGCGACAAGCTTGCTGCGCGTATGAAACCCGAGGATTTTGATGCCGTGGTGGATACGAACCTTAAGGGAGCCTTCCTCTACACCAAGGCGGCGCTACGCCCCATGATGCGCGCTCGCTCGGGCGCGATCGTCAACATGGCTTCGGTGGTGGGGCTGCGCGGTAACGCGGGCCAGGCCAATTACGCGGCAAGCAAAGCGGGTCTCATCGGCATGACCAAGTCCATTGCTCGCGAGGTTGCCGCTTTGGGCATTCGTGTGAACGCCGTGGCCCCCGGTTTCATTGCGACGGATATGACCGACGCGATGCCTGAGGCCGCTCGTGCAGCAACGCTTGCTTCGATTCCGGCCGGCCGATTGGGCGAGGCATCTGAGGTCGCTCGCGTTGTGGCCTTTTTGGCGAGCGACGCCGCTTCATACGTAACGGGACAAGTTCTTGCCGTCGACGGCGGCATGGCGATGTAGGGGGTCATCATGGCAAAACGTAGGGTTGTCATAACGGGCATGGGCGCTGTTACCCCACTGGGGCACAGCGTTTCAAAGAGCTGGGAGGCCGTCCGCGCCGGTGAGTGCGGCATCGCCCCCATCTCTCTGTTCGATGCTTCGGACATGAAGGTTTCGCTGGCGGCCGAGGTCAAGGAGTGGGACCCGACAGCTACCCTTGGGGCGCGTGAGTCCAAACATCTGGCACGCTTCACGCAGTTTGCCCTGGCGGCGGCTCGCGAGGCGATGGACGATTCCGGGTTGGCGCTCGATACCGATAAGGCCGATCGCGCGGGGGTCATTATCGGAAGCGGTATCGGCGGCGTTGCCGAGACGGAGTCGCAGCAAATGCGCTGCAGCGTCCGTGGATATGATCGCTGCTCCCCTTACTACATCCCCTCGGGAATTTCCAACATGGCGGCGGGTCAGGTTGCCATTGCCTTTGGCTTCAAAGGCATGTGCACGTGTCCGGTTACCGCTTGCGCAAGCGGTACGAACGCCGTAGGCGATGCCTTTCGTCAGATTCGCGATGGCTATGCCGATGTCATGCTTGCGGGCGGAACCGAGGCGGCGATAACGCCTCTTTCCATCGGTGGCTTTACAACCATGCGCGCACTCCATACAGGGGACGATCCGTCATGCGCATCCATCCCCTTTGATGCGCGTCGTAGCGGTTTTGTGATGGGCGAGGGCGCAGGCGTGTGTTTGCTCGAGGAGCTGGAGCACGCGCAGGCACGCGGTGCGCATATCTATGCCGAGCTCGTGGGCTATGGCGTTACCTGCGATGCGTTCCACATCACGGCTCCCTCAGAAAACGGCGAGGGCGCTGCACGCGCTATGCAGCTTACGCTCGAAGATGCCGGGGTCGACCCCTCTCGGGTTGGCTACATCAATGCCCACGGCACCTCGACCAAGCTCAACGACGAGCGTGAGACGCAGGCTATTAAAACCGTGTTTGGCGAGCACGCGCAAGAGCTTGCGGTGAGCTCGACAAAGTCGATGACCGGCCACATGCTGGGCGCTGCAGGCGCCGTCGAGGCCATTTTTACGGCGCTCGCTCTGCGCGATTCCTATCTTCCAGCGACTATCGGCTGCGAAGAGCCCGATTCCGCCTGTGACCTCGACTACGTAGCGGGCGAGGGGCGCTCGGCATCGCTTTCGTACGCCATGTCCAATTCGCTTGGCTTTGGCGGCCATAACGCCTGTATCCTCATGAAAGCTTGGGAAGGTTAGACCATGCAGCTCGATTCCAATCAGATTTCGGAGATTTTGCCCCATCGCTATCCGTTTGCACTTGTCGATCGCATTACCGATGGCGAGGAGGGCTTGTGGGCGCGCGGCATTAAGTGTGTGAGCGCGCAGGAGCCGGTATTCCAAGGGCATTTTCCCACGTACCACGTGCTGCCGGGCGTGATGATTATAGAGGCCCTGGCTCAAGTTGCCGCCGTGGTGATGCTTGCCGAGCCGGAGCGCCGTGGCAAGATTGGATTTTTAGGTGCGGTGAAAAACGCACGCTTTAAGCGTCAGGTACGTCCAGGCGATGTGATGGAGATGGAGAGCCGCATCGTACGCACGCGCGGCAACTTTGCTTTTGTCGAGGGTCGCGCTTCGGTTGACGGCCAGCTTGCCGCCACGGTTGAACTCACGCTGGCGTTCGGTTCTAATGAAACGAGCGACAAGTAGGGTGACGTTCGGGGGTTTTGGCGTGCTCGAGAAAAAGTTCATTCGGGTGTATACCAAATTCAAACTGCATTTTTATCGGGAGACCTTCGCGCGCTTCCAAAATCGTGAGGCGAGCCTTACCACGGTGGAGGGCTTTGCGATGGAGGCAATCTATGCGCTGGGAAACCCCACGGTGCGACAGTTTGCCGAGTTCATGGGCATCTCTTCGTCAAATGCGGCGTACAAGACGGCAAGCCTGGTGCGCAAAGGATATCTAATCAAGGAGCGTTCAAAGACCGACGCTCGCGAGTACCATTTGGTCCCCACCCAAAAGTACCTGGACTACTACAACGTGAGCGCCGACTACGTGCATATTGTTATGGAGCGCATCAAGAAGCGTTTTTCTGCAGAGGACGTGACAAAGATCGAAGAGATTCTGAGCGTGATGAGCGAGGAGCTTATGTCCGAGGTTCCGCTGTAGTAGTTTGGTTTCATTGAGTATCCCGTTGAGCGGCGAGCGCGTTTGTTGTCCTGCTCGCCGCTTTCCCCTCTAGGGAAGAAAACCCCGCGTATGCCGAAATGGTCGCATGATTACGTATGGGCCCGGGTAGGCTTGAGCCAACGGTTAATTAACCTCGGCGCGCATCCCGCCGGGATGCCTCGCCGGGTTTTGGCTCAGGGAGGTTACCATGGGTGCGCCTAAAACCGGTAATGTGAGGAATGTGGTTCTCGTAGGCCAAGGCGGGGTGGGCAAGACCTCGCTCGCGGAGGCCATGCTCCACCTATCTGGGAAAACAGCCCGTCTGGGCGGCCACGACGGCACCAAGCCAACGCTTGATTACGATGCCGAAGAGGTTAAACGCGAGTTTTCCATCTCCACGTCTATCGCCCCCATCGACTGGAAGGGCTCACGCATCAACGTATTGGATGCGCCCTGCTATCCCGATTTTATTGGCGATGCCTATGCTGCGATGAGCGTATGCGAATCTGCGCTGTTTGTTGTCGACGCTGCGGCAGGCCCGCAACCTACGACCGTCAAGCTGTGGTATGCGGCAGAGGATCTGCGTCTGGCACGCGCCGTTTTTGTCAATCGAATCGATAAGGAAAATGCCGATTTCGAGACCTGCTTGGGCCTGTTGCGCGAGCGCTTTGGTACGCGCTTGGGCGCCGTAACCCTCCCTTGGGGCCAGGGTGAGGACTTTGGCGGCGTGATTGACCTGGTGCGCATGAAGGCGCGCCATTGCAACGGAACCGAGCAGACGGAGTGCGAGATTCCCGAGGAGTATCGTGCTCAGGCCGAGGCCGCGCACGAGACGCTGTGCGAGCTCGTTGCCGAGGCCGACGACGACCTGATGGAAAAGTATCTCGAGGGCGAGACCCTTACGCAGGAAGAAATCGAGGGCCTGCTTTCGCGCGCTATCGCAAAGCGTCTTTTCGTCCCCGTTTTTGTGGGCAGCTGCATCAAGGAGCAGGGCATCAATTCCCTGATGGACGATATCGCCACGTACTTCCCCGCGCCTACCGATTACGGCGAGATGCCGCTTATCGATGGCGACTCCCTTAAGATTTCTTCCGAGGACGATCGCCCCGTGGTCTTTGTCTTCAAGACCTTGAACGATCCTTCCCAGGGCCGCATCTCGTTTATCAAGGTGCTCACGGGCACAATCGAGCCGGGCATGGAGCTCGTTAACGCGCGCACGCGTAAGAGCGAGCGCATGGCGCATCTCTATGTGATGTGCGGCCGCGAGATGACCGAGGTCGGTCATGCCTATGCCGGCGATATCGTGGTGGTTCCCAAGCTCGCGGCAGAGACGGGCGATACGCTTTCGGTATCCGGCAAGATCGAGGCTGCTGCGTTCAAATTCCCCAACTCCCAGTATCGCATTGCCATCGAGGCCGAGAATCGCGGCGACGAGGAGAAACTCTTTACCTTTATCGACCGCGCCTGTGAGGCAGATCCCACCATGCGCATCGAGCGCGACGAGGAGACGGGCCAGACCATCATTTCCGCTGTGGGCGAGGCCCAAGTATCCGTGCTTCTCAATCGTCTGGAGGAGCGCACGAGGGTCGAGGCTCGCACGGTGCCCATTCGCATCCCGTATCGCGAGACCATTCGTCGCGTTGCTAGTGCTCAAGGTCGTCATAAGAAGCAGACCGGCGGTGCTGGCCAGTTTGGCGATTGCTATCTGCGCGTGGAGCCCTTGCTTGATGGTACCGATTACGAGTTTGTCGACGAGGTTGTAGGCGGCCACATCCCGCGCGCGCTGATTCCTGCGGTCGATAAGGGCATCCAGGAGACCATGAAGGACGGCGTGATTGCGGGCTACCCCCTGACCGGTATACGTGTTGCCTGCTACGACGGCTCGTATCATCCCGTCGATTCCAACGAGATGGCATTCCGTACCGCCGCTCGTATTGCCCTTAAGAAGGCTTGCGAGGATGCCGACCCGGTGGTGCTCGAGCCGATGGAGAACATTACCGTCACGATTCCGGAGAGCTACGCCGGCGCGGTGATGGGCGATGTATCCGGTTCGCGCGGCCGTGTGACCGGCATGGATACAAACGATCGCGGCGAGACCGTGGTTACGGCAACCGTTCCGTATGCGGAGCTTGTCGACTACGCCACGCGTCTGCGTTCACTCACGCGTGGAACCGGTGACTTTACCATGGAGCCTGCGGGCTATGAACAGGTGCCCTACGATGTTCAGAAGCATCTGGTTGAGTTCTACGAGGAGTCTCGCGCTCAGGGCAGATAGTTAACTGCTCTGAGTTTTGCTCGCGTTGATTATTGAGGCGGCCTCGCTGTTGTGGCGAGGCCGCCTTCTTTTGAATGGGCTGCAGGTAGAGTTGGCGATATTTTTAGTCGACCAGGCACCTTGCCCATAAAAAACCACCGTCGGCCCGGGGCCGACGGTGGAAAAGGGGCAAAAGCTCAAGCAGTGCTCTTGTTCCGATGTTACTGGGCGATATTGTAGAACGCCCCCTTCTGGAGGTACTCCGCGCACTCGCCCAGGGTGTCTTCGATGCGCAACAGTTGGTTGTATTTTGCAACGCGATCGGTGCGTGCGGGCGCACCCGTCTTAATCTGACCGGCGTTTACGGCAACGGCAAGGTCGGCGATGGTGGTGTCTTCGGTCTCGCCAGAGCGGTGCGAAACGACGGCGGTGTATCCGGCGCGTTTGGCGCACTCAATGGCGTCGAGGGTTTCGGTGAGCGTGCCAATCTGGTTGACCTTGATTAGAATCGCATTGGCGGCGCCGAGTTTGATGCCCTTTTTGAGGCGTGGAGTGTTAGTCACAAATAGATCGTCGCCTACGAGCTGGACTTTCTTGCCGATGCGGTCGGTGAGTTTCTTCCAGCCTTCCCAGTCTTCTTCGGCCAGGCCGTCCTCGATGGAGATAATCGGGTAGCGGGAAACCAAGTCCTCCCAGTAATCGACCATCTGATCGGAAGTCAGCGTACGGCCCTCGCCCTTGAGCTCGTAAAGACCAGTTTCGCGGTTGTAGCACTCGGAAGTGGCCGGGTCCATGGCGAACATGAAGTCGATGCCCGGTTCGAATCCGGCGGCACGCACGGCTTCCATGAGATATACGAACGGTTCGTCGTTGGTCTTGAGGTCGGGTGCAAAGCCGCCCTCGTCGCCTACGCCAGTCGAGAGGCCGGCAGCCTTGAGGGTTCCTTTAAGTGTATGGTAGACCTGTGCGCACCAGCGAAGGGCTGTCTTGAAATCGGGGGCACCTACGGGCATGATCATGAACTCTTGGAAATCCACGTTGTTGTCTGCATGCACGCCACCGTTCAGGATATTCATCATCGGAACGGGCAGGGTGTGGGCGTTTGGGCCGCCGAGGTAGGCATAGAGAGGGAGGCCGGCGGAGATGGCCGCGGCGCGGGCGATGGCGAGCGAGCAGCCAAGGATTGCATTTGCTCCAAAGTGACCCTTGTTGGGTGTGCCGTCCGCGGCAATCATGGCTTCGTCACAGCCGCGCTGGTCGTTTGCGTCCCGTCCGGTCAACAGATCGGAGAGCTCGTTATTCACGTGGGCGACGGCTTGCGTCACGCCTTTACCAAGATAGCGGGCATTGTCGCCGTCGCGGAGCTCGACTGCCTCGAACTCGCCGGTAGAAGCGCCGGACGGGACGATAGCGCGTCCGAAAGATCCGTCTTCGAGTTCAATCTCTACTTCGACGGTAGGGTTACCGCGGGAATCTAAGACCTCACGAGCAAAAACGTTTGTGATACGAGACATTGGCGTATCCTTTCTTTAGTTAGATGGAACTAACTTGCTAAATAAAAGTATACCCATCTAACAATCGGATTACTCGTGGAAGTTTAAAAATTCGCGAACTAGGCATGGCTCTTTGAGGACCCTTCCGATGTGGGAAAACGCTGCGCTCTACCGAGATGGCTCTGGTTATGTTGCGTTTGAAGGTGGTGATCAGATTTTTGACGCCCTTGCTACACCGTAGTGGCTTGATTCGATTAATTTAGGTTTTTGTAACGTTGTTTATATAGCAATGAAGACTAACGGGGCTAAAAAAGCAGGGGTTATTATTTAAATGCTACTCGATTGGGTATGAAGGGGTGGTATCATGTGAGCCTATGAAATGGCTTGCGTATTGTCTGTTTATATCCAGGGAGATCCGGACTATTACATGACCGATTTTATGCATGGTGCTAAGTACGATACGAAGATCCGTCACCGCGCCGCCAAGATTTTAGCGACCGGCGTTGGGCATCGTGCGCTTGCAACCCAACTGGGGATTCCCGAGGCAACGGCGCGCCAATGGTCGCGCGCTTATGCAGTGGGCGGTCAGTCTGCTGTGATGAACGCAGGTGCCAAACATCGCATCTATCCTTTTGAACTCAAACTTTCAGTGGTTAAAGACCGCTTGGAAAAAGGCCTTTCGGTGCGCGATGTCATGATTAAACACGGTGTGCCCAGTGAGTCTTCGGTCAAGACGTGGTGCCGTCAATTTCGCGAGGGCGGCGAGATTGCCCTGATTGACAAGCCGCGCGGCCGCAAGCCTAAAAGCAACTAAGGCGCGCGGTTTCGTCGAACCCAGTTGTCCGTTGCACAGTCAGCTACAGCAAGGCCTCCCCGTTCCTACAAGCGGGGAGGCCTTTGCGCGTTGCGGTGTTTTCGAAGCGGGCCATCGGGCGTCGCCGCCGCCTGCGTAGGCGTCCAATGCGTGCCGATAAAGCGAGATGCATACCGGTACAATATCCGCTTACGGATAAAAATACACCGTTCATGAGCTTTAGTTTGCTACGTAATATGACCTCTATTTCAAATCAATTACGAAGAAAAATAGTAATCTACCAGCAAGAGTAATGCTGGAGAAACAGTTTGGTAAGCATCTCGAATTAAACCGGAACAATTTGACAATAAGTACCACTGAGAATAGATTCTCACTTGTAATCAGCCTGGGCAAACAGGTTCGGGCACGGCGATTGTCGAAGGAGAATCAGCGTGGACAAAGAGACCAAAATCGTGCTTCTCACGCATGGCGGATGGGGCTCGAATCTTGTTTCGAGCATCGAGATGATTGCGGGCAAGATCGAGTGCGTTCATGAGATACCCCTCAAGCCGGCCTATACGCTTCCGGAGTACATGTCGATGGTCCGCGAGTATACCGACGGCATTTCCGCAGATTCAATTATCATGGTCGACCTGTTTGGAGGCACACCCTCCAACGTGGCGGCGGCGATTGGCAATCAGACCGGCATGCACGTGTTTGCCGGACTCAACGCTCCTATGTTGCTCGAGGCATGCCTGGAGCTGCAAAACACGGGCATCTTGGATTACGATGCGATCCTTAACGCAGGTAGCGCTGCCTGTATGGATGTAGTTGCAACGGTAAAGAAAAACATGTAAGGAAAGGGGAAAGAGCATGGGTAATCTCGTTCTTACGCGCATCGATTCGCGTCTTATTCACGGTCAGGTCATGACCAAATGGGTTAATCAGGTGCAGGCGAACAAGATCATCGTCGTGAGCGACGAGCTCGCGAACGATGAGTTCATGAGGAGCATTTACCTTATGTCGGCGCCGGCGGGCATCGAGGTCGTCTGTCTCAGCGAGGCACAGGCTGTCGAAGAATACCAGAAGGACGTTTTTGGTAACGGCAACGTGTTGTTGTTGCTGCCGAGTCTTGCTGCGCTGAAGAATATTTACGACGCTGGCGTCAAGGTAACGTCTGCGCAGGTGGGTGGCCTTGGCGGCGGTCCTGAGCGCAAGGTTGTGTTCCAAAATATCACGCTTGATGATGCTGATGCCGAGATTTTGGAGCACCTGGCTGGCGATGGCATGGACATTATTTTCCAGACCATCCCCGAGGACGCACCGCAGAAGGTTGACTCGATTCTTAAGAAATATCGCGCTTAGTACCGTTATGAATCACTGTTTTAGGAGGTCAGCATGAGTACTCTCGGTATTGCCATTTGCATGGGCATCTATTACTGGATTGCCCGCCTGCGTTTTGGCTACACCATTTCCAGTGCCCTGCTCCAGCCCGCGACGATCGGCGTGTTCGTCGGTCTGATTACCGGCCAGATGGTCACCGCTATGGAGATCGGTGCTGCTCTGCAGCTTGTCTACTTGGGCGTTACGTCTACCCCCGGCGGCAACGTCCCCAATGATCCCGCTCTTGCCGGCTGCATCGCCATTCCCCTGGGCGTCATGTCCGGCATGTCCCCCGAGCTCGCCGTTGCCCTGGCTGTGCCCTTCGGCATCATCGGCGTGTTCGTTGACCAACTGCGTCGTACCACCAACGCCTTCTGGGTTCACCTGGCAGACAAGTATGCCGAGGACGCCAACACCGCTGGCATCTATCGCTGCGCTTACCTGTATCCGGCGCTCATGGGCTTCGTGATCCGCTTCCCGTTCGTCTTCGCCATCGACTTTTTGGGTGCCGATTGGGCACAGGGCCTCATCAACGCCCTTCCCGCTGTCCTCACCCATTCCTTCGAGGTCATGGGTGGCATCCTTCCCGCCCTCGGCTTTGCCCTGACCATCATGGTTATCGGCAAGAAGGAGCTCATCCCCTTCTTCTTCCTGGGCTACTTTGCCGTTGCTTACCTGAGCATCCCTGTCATGGGTATGGCTATCTTCGGCCTGATCATTGCCCTCGTGCTCCGTATGATCATGTTCCCCGAGGCCGCTAACGCAAAGGTGACCGCTACCTCTGAGGAGGACGTGAAGGAAAAGAGCGGCCTTCTCAACAAGCAGGATGTTACCAAGTCGTTCTGGCTGTACTACTTTGGCTGCGAGGAGTCCAACTCATACGAGCGTCTGCAGAGCCTTGTATACTGCGCTTTCATGATTCCCTGCCTGAAGAAGCTCTATCCCAAGAAGGAGGACCTGTCCGAGGCTCTCAAGCGTCATCTGGCCTTCTTTAACACCGAGGGTACGCTCGGCGGCGTGATCCAGGGCATCTCCATCGCTATGGAGGAAGAGGCTGCAACCGAGGGCACCGTTCCCGGCTCCGCCATCACCTCCATCAAGACCGGCCTCATGGGCCCCATTGCAGGCATGGGCGATGGTATCGTTTGGGCTGTTGTTATGCCCATCATCTACGGCGTCTTCATCCCGTATGCTTCCCAGGGCAGCGCCCTTGGCGGCATCATGCCCCTGATTCTGTGGCCTGGCATCACGATCATCATCCAGTACTTCATGACGCATCGTGGCTACAAGCTTGGCCGCCAGTCCATCACCGGCATCCTCCAGTCCGGCATGATGCAGTCCATCATCTTTGCTGCCAACGTGCTCGGTCTGATCATGATGGGTGCCCTTTCCAGCTCCTACATCACGATCAGCACTCCGTTCCAGATCACCATGGGCGCTGGCAACACCCTCGTGTTCCAGGAAATCCTGGACGCTGTCGTCCCCGGTATCCTGCCGCTCGTGGCCGTGTTCGGCATCTACTTCTACATGCAGAAGAAGGGCCCGCGCTACAACGTCATCCTGCTGTCGATTATCGTCATCAGTGTCGTGTGCGCTCTCCTTGGCATCCTCTAATAGCCAATCTGGCGCCAACGCCGTTGGCAGCGCGAGACTCCTCTTGGCGCTGCCAACGGCTTTACTGTGTCCATGGAATTATTGATATACGAGAGGATTGACCTTGAGCATCTATCAAAACATCGGTTTGAAGCGTGTGGTTAACGCCTCTGGTCGTGTGACCAAGCTGGGCGTTTCGACCATTAGCGACAAGGTTGCCGCAGCTGCGGTTGAGGGCGCGAGCTCCTATGTTGTGATCGACGACCTTATCGATCGCGCGGGCGAGCTGATTGCGGAGCATACCGGAGCCGAGGGCGCTTGCGTGACGTCTTGCGCTTCGGCGGCGCTGGCTCTGTCCATCGCTGGCTTGGTGACGCGCGGTCAGTGGACCGCAGTCTACAAGCTTCCCGATCCTTGCGGGGCGGCAAACGAGGTAGTCCTTCAAAAAGGGCATTCGATCGACTTCGGCGCGCCCATCCAGACCATGATTCGTCTTGGCGGCGGTTGCCCTGTCGAGTGTGGCCAGGCAAATGAGGTGCACCCTGAGGATATCGAGGAGGCCATCACCGATAAAACCGTATGCCTGCTCTACGTGAAGAGCCACCATTGCGTGCAAAAGGGCATGGTTGATATCGAGACGATGCGCGACATCGCTCACGCCCATAACCTTCCCTTTGTGATGGACTGCGCTGCCGAGGAGGATTTCCGCAAGTACATCGCCCTGGGTGCCGATATCGTTTGCTACTCGGGCGCAAAGGCGCTTGAGGCTACGACCTCGGGATTTATGTGCGGCAAGCGCGAGTATGCCGAATGGGCAAAGCGCCAATATCACGGTGTGGGACGCGCCATGAAAGTGGGCAAGGAGCAGATCATGGGTCTTCTTGCCGCGCTCGATCAGTACGAGGTGCGCGATCATGCCGCCGAAGTTGAGGCCAACGTGGCGAAGATCGATTGGCTTGTCAACGAGATTAATCAGATTCGCGGTTTGCATGCCGAGAAGATTCAGGACGAGGCGGGACGTGCGATTTTCCGCTGTCGCATCACGCTCGATTCCGAGGCTCCTGTGGGACTCACTATGGAGCAGGTCAACGAGAAACTTGTTTCGGGCGATCCGATTGTGTGGGCTCGTACGGAGTTTTTGAACCTTGGGAAGATCGATGTTGATCCGCGTCCGATGCTCGAGGGCGATAAGGAACTTATCGTCGAAGTGCTCAAACAGATTATGGAGGGCTAAATTATGCCGATTAACTATTACAACGACCGCGTTTGCCTGAATGTTCTGGGCGGATCGCTGCAGAATGCCGCCGATATCTACAAGGCTGCCGAGGGGCACGTTGAAGTTGGCGTTCTTACCGCCGATTATGACACCGTCGAGGCTGCTATCGAGGACATGAGCAAGTACATGGATGTCCTTGAGGGCAATCTCTCGGTTGGTTTGGGCGGAGGCAATCCCAACCAGTGGCGCGCCGTGGCCGAGGTCGCAAAGGAGATCAAGGCGAATCACTTCAACCAGGCCTTCTGCGCTGTCTCCGCCACCCGTGCAAACGTGGGCAACGACGAGTGCCACATCAACGCCATGGTTGGTCCTTCCGGAACCCCCGGCCTGGTCAAGATCTCGACGGGCCCGCTTTCCCGCGAGTGTGCCGAGTCTGCGCTCGTTCCCGCCGATACCCTGATTGCCATCGTGAAGGAGATGGGCGGCAACTCACTCAAGTTCTTCCCCATGGGCGGCCTCAAGGTCAAAGAGGAGCTCAAGGCGGTTTCCGAGGCCTGTGCACGCCAGGACTTCATCTTGGAGCCGACGGGCGGAATCGACCTGGAGAACTTCGAGGAGATAATGCGTATCATCCTGGACGCCGGCGTGCCCAAGGTGATTCCGCACGTCTATAGCTCAATTATCGATAAGGCTACGGGCGACACGCGTATCGAGGACGTCGAGCGTCTCCTTGCTATGGTCAAGGCTATGGTGTAGGCGCTAGTAGTGCAGTAATACGGTGTAGATGTTCCCAAGGCAGGGTCTTATCGTAAAAATCGACCCTTGCCTGTGGGAAGATAATTCTAGAATGCATTGAATCGGGTTCCGATACGCTTGGGATCCGACTCGACTTACTTGAATGTCTAGCATGGTGGTTTGAGGGTTAGTGGCAAAATACAAGGACATCGTTAAAGATATCGAGGGCTGTATTCGAAGAGGTGGCCTGCAGCCTTACGATCAGCTGCCTACGGTTGTAGAGATGACCAAGGCGTATCACGTGAGCCGCACGACAATCGAGCAGGTTATGGACGAACTCGAGAAGCGCGGCCTCGTTTCGCGCAAGCGCGGATCGGGCGTATACGTGAAGAAAGTCGCGACGCAGTCCTTCGACAAACCGCTCAACACCATTTCTCTTACCAACGATATCGATGCCAATCTTGCCAAACACCCGAGCTGCACGGTCCACGAGTTCACTGTGGTCAAACCCGATGAGCACGTGCGCCATGAGCTTGGCTTGCATGAGTTTAGCTTTACGTTCTATATTGAGCGCTCGCACCTGCATAACGGGCAGGCAATTGATGTGCAGTATCTCTATTATCCGGTCGAGATCTTTAGGGATATTCGCCTGACGTCTGCCGAGACATCTATTCGCCAATGGATTGATGAGAATTACGATGTTACGCCCGATAGCTTCCATAAGACGCTACGAGCGGTGACGGCGTCGGAGCGCGAGTGCGAGATCTTGGGTATTCCCGAGGGTTCGCCCCTGCTTGAGGTCGAGCAGATCGGCTATCTGGATGATGGTCGTCCTTTTGAGAGCCTGGTGGCCCGATTCCCCGGAGACCGCTCTGAGTATCAGACCATTGATTCGGACTCGCTGCCCGTGTAATTCAGTTGTCCCCAACGTGACCAGCACAACGAAAGGCCTCCCTGTTCATGCGAGCGGGGAGGCCTTCGAGCATTGCGGCATTTCCGATGCGGGCTACCGGGCGTCGGTGCCGCCTGCGGCGAGTTTCTTTTCGATCTTGCCCACAAAGTGGATCAGCGGGATGGTGACGACCAAGTAATACAGCGCGGCGCAGATGTAGGGTGTGATGTTGCCCGTGGTTGCCGTGAGGTTCTTGGAGAACATCATCAGCTCCATGACGCCCACGCTCGAAAGGAGCGAGGTGTCCTTATAGAGCATGACAAACTCGCTGGTCATAGTGGGAATCACGCGGCGGATGGACTGCGGGATGATGATGAGTCCCATGGTCTGGAACCAATTCATGCCCAGCGCGGTTGCAGCCTCGTGCTGGCCCTTGCTGATGGATTCGATACCCGCGCGGAAGATCTCGGCAAGATAGGCTGAGCAATTGATGGCGAGCACGGCCACGCCGAGCGGAAGGTTGGGCAGGTTGAGGCCAATCATCGGCAGGCCAAAGAAAGCGATGTAAATCTGTAAGAAGAGCGGCGTTCCGCGCAGGAAGTTGATGTAGCAGATGGCGATGCCGCGCAGGTAGCGGCGACGGCTCATCTTCATAAAGGCGAAGAGCAAACCGACGGGGATGGCAAGCGGGAAGCCGATGGCGGTGACGAGCAGTGCGATGCCCCAGCCTTGGAAAAGCGAAGCAATCGACGTTACCACATACTGCGGCTTGAAGAACATGCCCAGGAAGGGGTTGGCATTCCATGCGTCGACCCAGGCTTGGTCATCGAGCCAGCGGACGATATTTTGCACAACCGTGCTCTTGGTTACGGCGATGGTGGGGCTGGTTGGAAGATCTCGCTTGCCTCCATCGGCAAGCTCATAGGTGCCGTCAACGGCATAGGCGCCAGCGGAGCTGGGAAACACGACACCCTCGATCTCGATGCGTACATTGCTGCCGGCGGCGATGGGCTTGGCAAAGGAAATTGCCAGCTTGGATTTCTCGACTTTTGCCGTCGCCTCGACATCGGTGCGGTCAAGACCGTTGAGCACGGTCACCGCGACACTGGAGTCCTCGAACGAGCCGCCCTCGGGCAAGGCGAGCGTGACCTTGCTGACGTTCTCGTTGGCGCCGGTTGTAGCCTCCCAGGTCAGGCGCGTGGCAATGCCGCCAAGCACATTGGTGCCGCCGTCTTCGTTGGAGCGCGCGGTTGCTTTTGTAACCTGCAGCGTGGATGCCGAGCTGTCACTTGCGTTGGTACTGTCGCCGGCGCCGGTAGCGGAAGTTCCATCGCTGCCGCTGGGTTTGGAGCCAAAGTACTTCTCGTACAGCTCATCGTATTCGCCGGATTCCTTGAGCTCGGCCAACGCCTGGTTGATGGCAGCGGTGAGCTTGGGGTTGTCCTTAGACACCGCGATGCCAAACTGCTCTCCGGTGGGGATCTCTTTGATGATGGTCATGTTGGTAAAGGAGCTTTTGACCATCCACTGCTCGACGGGAAGGTCACAGATGACCGCCTGGCACTGGCCACTCATCACGGCGGTGAAGGCGGCGGTCCAGTCGTCGAAGGTCACGACTGTTGCACGGGGCAGGTTTTCGGTTGCCCATTCCTCGGA
>CATWBG010000008.1:0-101113 GCA_958348985.1 uncultured Collinsella sp.
TGAAAAGGTGGTCTCTGGTTCTAAAGAGTTCTGGTGCTAAATCCTAAAGACGGGCGTCAGTCGTATCTACCTGGGGGTACACTATGCCTCTGATGTGCTAGGAGGTTTCTGCGCCGCCCTGATCTGGCTCGCACTTTTTACGTGCTTGGGTGCGCCGCTCTTCATGGATGAGTCAAAGATTAGCCATAGCTAACATATGAAGAGTATATGAAGGCCCAGATTGAGGAGAGGGAAGCGCGTTAAGTTTACTATAGTTAACTCAACGACGAAACAGGTCACAGGCGATATTCGATCGTTTCGTTGGAGTTTGATTGCATCCCTCCCCTCTGTGCGATCAACGGTGTACTTAGAAGGCGGGCCGCCACCTGGTTCAAGGTGGCGGCCCGCCTTCATTAGTAAAGCGTGCGTTTGCGACAAGGTATGAGGCTAGGGTTCCAAAAAACGCTCAACGAGCTCGTGCAATGCCCCATCGAAACAGGTCGAATCGAGCACGATGTCGCAATGATTGCGGGCATCGTCGGTGACGTTTGCTACGCCGACGCCCAGGCCTGCGGCATCGAGCATGGCGATGTCGTTTGCCGAATCTCCAAAACCGATAATCTGGTCGAGCCCGATGCCCAGCATCTTCGCAAGCTTTGCCAAGCCCGTTGCCTTGGTTACGCCTTGGGGCATGAACTCCATGTAGCGATTGGAGGAAAACGTGATGGCCGCTCCGAGCTCTTCGGCAAAATCGTCCATCGTGGCCCCGAGCTTACGCAGGGCATCAAAGTCATCGCTCATGTAGAGAACCTTGACGATGGGCCTTGCCTCGAGGAAGGAAAGGTCGGGGTGACCCTCGCAGGTTTGATAGCGAATCGACGGATAGCTAGCCAGGAAATCGCGCTCAGAGGCTGGCGGGTCAAAGACATTGTAGATGCCGTCGTCAAAGCAAATGTGGATACACAGTCCCAGCTCGCGTCCGCGGCGGTAAATCGCGTCTGCGGCTTCATGGGAAAGCCCACAGGTGCACAGCGGCTTAGGGTCGCCATAACGATTGATAAAACCGCCGTTGTAAGAAATGATATAGGTTTCACCCAAAAGCTCGGGGTCGAGTGTGTCGAGGTTCGCGGCAATCGAGTTATATGCGCGTCCAGAGCAGGGGACGAAAAGCGCACCCAGTTCGCGCATGCGCGCGAGGGCGGCCTTGTTGCCCTCGGGGATAATGCAGCTGTCGTGCAGGAACGTTTCGTCCATATCGCTTGCGACGAGTTTGTAGCGAGACATTAATAGACCATCCCCATTGCCTCGGACACTTCGGCAAGCGTTGCCTTGGCGATCTCATTGGCGCGGCGGTTGCCCTCGGCAAGGACGTCCTTCACGTAGTCAAGGTCGTTCTCAAAGCGATGGCGGCGTTCGCGAATCGGCTCGAAATAGCTGTTGACGGCTTCCGTGACGTATTTCTTGAGCTGGCCAGATCCGCCCATGCCGATTTCTTCTGCAATCTCGACCTCGGACCTGCCGGTGCAGATGGCGGCCGTGGAGAGAAGGCCCGATACGCCGGGGCGGTTCTCGGGATCAAACGTGATCATGCGCTCGGAGTCGGTCTGGCTCTTCTTGATGCGCTTGGCGGTCTCCTCTGCCGTCATAGAGATGTTGATGGCGTTGCCGTAGCTCTTGCTCATCTTGCGACCGTCAAGGCCGGAAAGCAGGGGCACGTCGGAGAGAAGGGCGTCGACCTCGGGGAAGACCGGGTCGCAGTTCTTGCAGAAGCGGTTATTAAAGCGGCGGGCGATGGTGCGCGTGAGCTCGATGTGCGGCAGCTGGTCGCGACCGACGG
Source organism: uncultured Collinsella sp. (assembly GCA_958348985.1). Classification (GTDB taxonomy): domain Bacteria; phylum Actinomycetota; class Coriobacteriia; order Coriobacteriales; family Coriobacteriaceae; genus Collinsella. The sequence continues at coordinate 1,817 of CATWBG010000008.1, forward strand.
GAACCACGTTGCCCTTGCAGAAGAGGATGTCGCAGGCCTGGTGCACGGGATAGGTGAGGAGCAGACCCGTGAGCTCGTGGCCGCTGGCCTCTTGCTCGGCCTTGACGGTGGGGTTGCGCAGGAGCTCCGCCTCGGAGACGAGCGAGAGGAACGGAAGCATGAGCTGATTTGCCGCTGGCACTGCGGAATGCGCATAGATCATGGTCTTGTCGGGATCGATGCCGCAGGCAAGGTAATCCATGACCATGTTGTAGACGTTGTCTTGGATTTGATCGGTGGTGTCGCGGTCGGTGATCACCTGATAGTCGGCGATGAGCACGTTGGTGCGGCAGCCTTTGTTTTGAAGCTCGACGCGGCCCTTGAGGGTGCCGAAGTAATGGCCGAGGTGCAGGCGGCCGGTGGGGCGGTCTCCGGTGAGCATGGTGTAGTTTTGCGGGTTCACGTCAAGATCGGCGCGAATAGCGTCAGATTTCTTGAGGGCAACCTCGTAGCTGTTCTCGTTGGGCATGCGAATGGTCTCCTATCGGTTATCGCCGCGGTGGTCGTTACGGTTTCTATGCTTCTTTTGATGCAGGGGGTGCTTGGCTTCTGCAGCGGCTTCCTCGTCAGCGAATGCGGGGTCGTCGGGGGTGACTATTTCGTCTTCATGGGTGTTTGCGTTGTAGTGATGGCGCAAAACGGGTTCGAAGAGATGCAGATGTATTGCGAAGGCGGCAGAGCATGCTAAAAGTGCCAAGAAGATGAGGACGCGCCAAACGACGCCCACCTGATTGATGGCCGCAGCGCCCAGAGAGAGCAAGATGCACCACGCGTAGATGAGCAACACGGCTTGCTTCTGGTTGTAGCCCTCTTGGATCAGGCGATGGTGAATATGCCCCTTGTCGGCCTGACCGATGCTCACGTGCGCACGCGTGCGCCTGATGATTGCAGAGAACGTGTCGATGATGGGCACGCCTGCTACGATCAGGGGGATGAGCAGGGAGGTGACGGCGGCGGTGCGCGAAACATTGAGCAGCGAGATGATGCCTAGCGAGAATCCCAACAGCAGCGAACCCGAGTCGCCGAGAAAAATCGATGCGGGGTTGAAGTTATAGCGCAGGAAGGCGAGGCAAGAGCCGGCGAGCGCAAGGGAAAATGCTGCTGCATCATGCCTACCGGCGAGGATGGCAAAGGAGAACATCGAGAGCGCGGCGATGCAGGAGATACCGGAGGCGAGTCCGTCCAAGCCATCGATAAGATTGATGATATTGGTAAAGGCAGCCAGGTAGATGACGGTAATGGGGTAAGCGATCCAGCCGAGTTCAATATAGGTGTCAACTGCAAAGGGGTTGACGATCTGGTGAATCACCAGGCCTCCCGCAACGGCAACGCTCGCGGCGACGATCTGTCCTGCGAATTTTGCCTTTGGGGAGAGCTGGACAATATCGTCTGCGGTACCCGTTGCCACCATGAGCAGGACGGCGACCGCGAGCAGATGATAATCGACGGCGAGACTGGGGTGCGATACCAGGACAGACGGCCATCCGAGGTGCGTGCCGCCAAAGACGGCAACGACCATTGCGACCAGGAGGCCGAGGAAAACGGCGATTCCACCGAGGCGAGGCGTCGGCTGCGTGTTGATGCGTCGTTTGGATGGGTAGTCGACGGCGTCAAGACGTATGGCCAAGCGCTTTGCTGCAGGTGTGCAGACAAAGGTTACAACGAACGCCGTGGCTGCCACGGCGATATATGGAAGGAATCGTTCCATGCGAAAAGTAATACGCCCGTCTGGTAGATGGTCAGATGCGTGCGGATAATGGAGCGGGTGGGGCGATTATCTGCACAAGTCATACCATGATACCCCATATACCTAGATGCGCGCAGCGTACAGCACTCATCACCATCACGCCAGATTCGCTCTCCTTTTGCGTCGCCTACGCGCTATCATGGGCAAAGTTCGATATCATGCGCCCCTTGGCAGCAAAGGCGAAAGGAAGACGAGCATGGCAAGCACCAACACGAACGGACGTAATCGGGCGGGTCGCAGGGATGGGGCTTCGCGTGACGGAAGGCGTGAGCAGCGCGCTCGCGAGCGCGAGGCCTACACCCGCCAGGTTGGCGAGCGTCTTGCGGCCGAGATCGATCGCGCTTGCGCGCAGTGCCAGCGCATCGACGGCGTGCCCGCTTCGGCGGCAAAAGAGGCGACGGAAGGCGAGCGGCCGCGTCTGCCCGAGGTTCGTGTCCTCGATGCCGACGCCTGCGCGGCAATTCTGGAAAACGGCCGAGGCCGCGCCCAGTTCTGCGACCTGACGGTCCTCGATTTTGGTTCGTATACCAATCCCGCGGGCGGATTCGATAAGGGCTTTATGGGTTTCGAGCAGTCTTTGTGCGAGCACTCGTTTCTCTATAACGTCCTTTCCCAGCAACGCGACTGGTATGGCGAAAACCGCCGCCGCAACATCAACTGCAAGCTTTATCGCGATCGCGCGCTGGTGGTTCCCGCTGTTCGTTTTACCCGCGATCGTCTTCACGCCTATGCAGACGTCGTCGTTCTTGCGGCGCCCAATGTGCGCCGCGCGCGCTCTGAGTACAACATGAGCGACGAGCAGCTTGCCGACGCTATGCGCGAGCGCATCCGTTTTGCCCTGGCGGTAGCCGACAGCTTGGGCCACGAGAAGCTTGTCTTGGGCGCGCCCGGCTGCGATGCGAGCGGCTGGGATGCCTCCGTTGTGGCCGAGATGCTTCGCGAGGAGCTGGCGAGCGGTGAGCACGTGGCGACCACGGTGATCTTTGCCGTCAAGCGCGAGCGCTTCGGCCAAAATCACGAGCGCCTGGCCCATGCGTTTGAGACGTTTCCCGCCAAAAACGAGACTTCGTATGAGGATGTCCGCGCGCGCGAAGAGGCGGCTCAGGCTCAAGCTCATAAAGACGATGATGACGACGATTGGCGCGCATACCTAAAATAAACATGACAAAAGTCCACATGACAAAAGTCCACGGGTTTGTTCTGTCATATTTTGCGCGGAGAGGCGGGAGGCGCTATGCGTAACGTACTGTTTTTTGGTGATAGCAACACGTACGGATTCGATCCCGAATCCCGCGCTGCCGGCACAGGCGAGCGCTTCCCGGCCGATGTTCGCTGGTGCGGCGTGGCTGCGCGCGAGTTGGGCTCGGGCTGGCATGTAATCGAGGAAGGGCTCAACGGTCGCACGACGGTTCATGAAGATCCGTACCGCCTGACCACCCATCTTTCTGGCGGGGCGCTTTTGCCCACCCTGCTTAAATCGCACCTTCCCCTCGATGTGGTTGTCATCATGTTGGGCACGAACGACCTCAAGCCCGTGTATAGCCTTGGGCTTGCAGACATCGCCCGCGGTATGGCAGTGCTCGCCGAGGCGGTCCGGGAATTTCCGTGGCCGTCATGCGCGCCCTGCCCGCAGATTTTGCTCGTGTCCCCTCCGTCTTTGACAGATGCGGCGACATGCGGGCTGCTGGCCGAGTTTGACGCTCGTAGCGTCGAGCTGTCAAAGCAGCTTGCGGACGCATATGCCGGCGTGACAGAGCTTGAGGGGTGCGACTTTCTCGATGCGGGGAAGGTGGCAAATGTCGGTGACTTCGACGGTGTTCACCTGGATGCTGACGGCCATCATGCTCTGGGACTTGCTGTGGCAACCAAGTTGCAGGAAATGGCGGTTCGCTAGCCGTCGTTGCTCATCGCGGCTTTGTCTTAAAACCGATGAAAAACAGAGGCGTCCTCCTGAGAGGGAACGCCTCTTTCGTATGGGTAGGGCTACCTGGCGGCGCTCGATTCGAGACGGCACTCGGGGAACGCCTCTTTCGTATGGGCAGGGCCGTTGCTTCCGGTGCCGTTATCCGATGAGCTTGTTCAGACGCTTCCGCTCGTTCGGCGCAAGGCCGATGGAGATGATTCCGGTGATGGCGTCGGCCGCCACGAGAGCGATCCAGATGCCCTGGACGCCCATCGTATTGCCCAGCAGGTACATGAGGGGCACCGAGCAGATCACGTAACGAAGCAGGTTGCAGAAGGTGGAGAGAACGACTTTCTCAACCGACTGGATGAAAAACGAAAAGCTCATGTGCCCCACCCTCGAACGGTTTCAGGCGATGCTGCCCCGGGTTTTTGAAACCTTGCATCTGGGGATCTTGCGAGGCTCTAGCGATATCATCGGCGATAGCGCCACATGTGGTCAAGGGGGCCGGAGCCCTGGCCAAGGTCGAGCTGAGCCTCAAGGGCACCGGTGAGATAGCGCTTCGCCGCTTCTACGGCGTCGACGAGCGGCAGATTTTGGGCGAGCCCGCAGGCGATAGCCGAGGAGAGCGTGCATCCGGTGCCGTGGGTGTTGGGGTTGTCGACGCGCGGATGGGTGAACCAAGTCGTTTGGAGCCTATCGTTTGTTTCGCATGCCAGCGCGTCGCTTGCTTCGTTAACGCGATGGCCTCCCTTTACCAGCGTTGCGCATCCGTATCGCTGTACGAGAAGACGGGCGGCTTGCTCCTGGGACTTTTCGTCTTTGATGGGTGTGCCTGCAAGGAGTTTGGCTTCCGGGATATTGGGAGTGATGAGCGTAGCGAGAGGGAAGAGCTGCAAGGTGAGCGCCTCCTGTGCTTCCACATCGATAAGGCGGGCACCGCTCGTTGCCACCATAACGGGGTCGACAACGATGTTTTGCGCCTCCCAGCGCTTCAAACGCTCGGCGATCTTCTCGATGATCGCCGATGATGAGACCATGCCGATCTTTACCGCTGCGGGCCGGATATCCTCAAATACCATGTCGATCTGGTCGGCCACGACGGCGGGGTCGATGTTTTGGATACTGCGCACACCGCAGGTGTTTTGAGCGGTAATCGCCGTGATGGCGCATTCGGCAAACAGGCCGTGTGCAGCGATGGTCTTGACGTCTGCTTGGATGCCTGCCCCTCCGCTCGAATCGGAGCCTGCAATGGTCAGGACGGCGGGTAATGTCGATGTGCCCATGTGAACGCCTCGCAATGTGAAAGCGGGCCCACGGCGCCGGGTGAAGAACGCTATGGGCCCGATGAGAATCGAAAAAAGGGGAGAGATTACTCGTCATCCATGCCGAGGTCGATCGTTGTTCCCTCAAACACCTTGTTGACGGTGCGCACGGCGCACATCTTGCCGCACATGGTGCAGGTTCCTTCGGTTGCGGCGGGCGAGCGCTCGTAGCGCTCGCGGGCGCGTTCGGGGTCAAGAGCGTGCTTCCACATCTCTTCCCAGTCGAGCTTGCGGCGCGCTTGGCCCATGCGGTCGTCTTCATCGCGAGCATGGGGGACCTTCTTGGCGATGTCTGCTGCATGCGCCGCGATCTTGGTGGCAATCAAGCCGTCGCGTACGTCCTGCGCATCGGGCAGGCACAGATGCTCGGAGGGGGTGACGTAGCACAGGAAGTCTGCGCCCGCGCTCGCGCTGATGGCACCGCCAATGGCAGCGGTGATATGGTCGTAGCCTACGCCGATATCGGTGACGAGTGGCCCCAGCACGTAGAAGGGGGCGTTATGGCACAGGCGCTTTTCCATCTTCATGTTGGCAGCTATCTCGTCGATAGCCATGTGGCCCGGCCCCTCGATCATCACCTGCACGCCGCGCTTCCAGGCGCGGACGGCGAGCTTGCCCAGCTCGATGATCTCGGCGGTCTCGGTGGCGTCGTTGGCGTCGTAGAGGCACCCCGGACGGCAAGAATCGCCCAAGCTGATGGTGACGTCGTACTCGTGGCAGATGTCGAGGACCTCGTCATAAAACTCGTAGAAGGGGTTCTCGTTGCCGGTGACTTCCATCCAGCCAAAGAGCAGCGACCCTCCGCGGCTCACGATGTTCATGAGGCGGCCGGTCTCCTTGAAGGTCTTGATGACAGAGCGGTTGATGCCTGCATGGATGGTCACGAAGTCCACGCCGTCCTCGGCATGCGCCCGCACGGTTGCCAGCAGGTCGTCTTTGGTGAGCTTGACGAGCGGCTTTTCCATATACCCGATAGCGTCGTACATAGGAACGGTCCCCACCATAAGCGGGGTCTCGTCGATGAGCTGTTGGCGGAACTTGCGCGTCTTGCCCGAGTTGGAGAGGTCCATGATGGCGTCGGCGCCCAGGTCCTCGGCAATTTTCACTTTCTTCCACTCCTCGGCGGCGTCTGCCTTGTCGCCGGAGATGCCAAGGTTTACGTTCACCTTGGTGGAAAGGCCTTCGCCTACGCCAAAGGCACGCATGCCTTTTTTGATATGGACGATGTTCGCGGGGATGGCGATGCGGCCGTCGGCGACACGCTCGCGGATATACTCGGGATCGCGATGCTCGCGCTCGGCGACTTCTTTCATTTGCGGAGTGATCTGCCCGGCGCGCGCATAGTCCATCTGTGTGACAAGGTTGTCGGTCTGCTGTTCGGTCATGAACAAAATCTCCCTTCGCTGGCATTACCCATGTCAGGTTCTGCGGGTCGGGGCAGGCGCGCCCGGTCTCAGCCTGCCGTGTCCCGCAAGCTCCCCGTATATATGGTCACCCTGTCAAAGGACGGCAGGGTCGACATCCAGTATACCCTGCCCCATGGCTTCATGCCCTATGCACGATAGAGACATGTTGCGTGCGGACGTGTTGACGTAACGCCGCTAGCCGATGAGCTCTTCGACCAGTTTCGCTCCGACGATGAGGTCTTCCATGCGAACGTATTCGGCGGTGGAATGGGGGCGCATCATACCGCATGAGAGCACAATGCCCTCGATGCCGTGCTCGGCGAAACTGTTGTTGTCGCTTCCGCCAAAGGTCTCCACGAGGTTGCCTGCAAGGCCGAGTTTGCCGCAGGCACTCAAGAAGCGGGTGACCGCGGGCGCGTTCTCGCGCGTGCGGTATGCCTTGATGCGGACCTCTGATGCCATCGAGACCTGTGCTCCGAGATCTTCTGCGGCCTTGGAGAAGATCCGGTCGACGCTGTCCATGAGCGCAAGCGCCTCGGCGTGATTGCTGCTGCGGATTTCTCCTGTGCACCGGCAGCTTTCCGGCACGACATTTGCCTGGGCTCCACCTTCGATCGTCCCGATATTCAGGGTCGTGTGGTCGTTGACGTGTCCCTGTTTAAGGCTTGATATTGCCCGTGCTGCGGCCGCGATGGCGTTGATGCCGGATTCGGGCTCAAAACCGGCGTGCGCGGCCCTGCCCAAGAGCGTGGCGGCAAACGAGATGAGCGTCGGGGCTGCGATGGCTGCCGTGCCTGGCGTGCCCGCCAAATCGAGCACATATGCCTCGCGGCTTTTTATCGTGCTAAAGTCCAAGGACCTGCTGCCTCCGTCATAGGCTTCCTCGTCGACGCAGAATACGATCTCGATTCCTCGATGAGGACGGTCTGAGGCAAGGACCGCGCGGACCCCCTCGAGGATCTCTATAATAGCTGCGATGTCATCGGCGCCGAGCACGGTCGTTCCGTCCGAGGTGATGGTGCCGTCTTCATGGAAGATGGCTTTCTTTCCGCGTCCCGGCTCGACGATGTCCATGTGTCCGCATAAAAGGATGGGGTCCTCGCCCGTCGTGCCCTCAAGCCAGGCGTGCAGGTTTCCTGCGTTGCCGCCAAGCTTTGAACCCGCGTCGTCTTCCTTGACCTCAAAGCCAAGCTCTTCCAGGCGCTCGCGGAGCCAGTCTGCGCACTCCCTTTCGTTAAGCGATACTGAGTCCATGCTTACAAGCTGGGCGAATTCGCGTCGTATACGCTGGCCTTGCGTTTCCATATATATCGTCTTCTCTCTGGCTTGAAGGAGCTTGGGGATTCGCATTTTAAAAGACGAGCATCGCCTTGGTGCCGTCGTAGGAACTTACCAAGTCAAGATCGTTCTTGTCGATGGCAAGGCCGCCGGTGTCGACGACGCTCTCGCCGTATTCGCGATCATGCCATGGGTCATCGAGGTAAAAACGCATATTCCGTCGCCCGGTCACGGTAATCCAATGCGGGCAGCGCTCTGCATGCCAATGCCATTCGTCAATAAGCAGAACCACAATGCGTCCCTCGTCAAGGAATCGCGCGATATCCGAGGAATCGAAGTCGCCCACACGGATGGGAATCCCTTCTTCATGCGCCTGTTGCTCGAAAGACAACTGTGTGTCGTGGGCGAGCGCCTTGTTGAGAATCCCCGTGCCGCTCGCGGGGTCGAGAATGCATCCGGTGCGTGAGACATATACGGAAGGGGTAAAGCCGCGACGCTTGCAGGCGAGGGCAAGCCCATAGGGATCGCATGCGACCGCCATGGTGGCTTCGCGCCAAAGTGCGATTTCTTCATCGCGCGTAATGCGCTCAACGACGCCCTTGCGCAGCAGAGCATCGAGGACCGCTACCGGCCCGCAGGTGAATTCGGTCGTCTGGTGATAGTTGGCAGGATGCACGGCGTGCGGGGTCACTAGAGGGTGCTGGGATGCATCGCCGAGCTCGGTCTTGACGTCGAGGCCGAGCTTTTGGGTCTCCTGCGATGCGTGGTGGAGGAGCTGGTCGAAAAGCGAGCTGTCGCCGCCAAACGCACACAGCTTAAGCTGCGCGGTGTGCGGCCTTCTGTAGCCCAGCAGCGCTGCCGTGCCTTCGGGGTCCGCGGCGATAAAGAGCGTGCGCAGCAGGGCGCCTTGAGCTTTTTGGGCGGCGGCGAGGGTGTTGGCCGGCAGCGAAAGGCCGGAGGGTAGGGAATCGCGTGGGTCTGCCCCTGGCGTCAAATCGACGATTTGATAGGTTGGTGGCATGGGGATCACCTCAGTCGAGCGCCGGGGGCATGGCTGCGATCAGCTTGCGCACGTATGCGTGCTGGGGATGGTTCAAAACGGCGTCGGTCGTTCCGGATTCGATGACCTTTCCGTTTTGCATAACTGCGATGCGATCGGATATGCGGCGAACGGTGTCCAGGTCATGGCTGATGAAAAGGATGGCGAGATTCAGGCTACTCCGCAGGCCAAGGAGGGTCTGGAGAACGTGCGCCTGTATGTTGGCATCGAGCGCGGTGACCGCTTCGTCCGCGATGAGCAGGCGCGGTTGGGGAGCGATAGCGCGCGCGATGGCCACGCGCTGGCACTGCCCGCCCGAGAGGGTGAGGGGCTTTCGATCGGCCAGGTCGGCCGAAAGCCCCACCGATTCCATCAGGTTTCTGACGGCTTGCGCATCGTCTGTGCGGCCGGATGCCCATAGCGCTTCCTTGAGGGTTTGAGCGACGGTCATGACGGGATTGAGGGAGCCAAAGGGGTTCTGGAAAACGAGCTGTGCCTGCTCCCGGGACCAGGGAAGGGGCTGCCGGGAATCCTTTTCGTAAAAGGTCACGGTTCCCTTATCGGGTTTTTCGAGTCCTGCCACGCAACGGGCGACGGTTGATTTGCCAGACCCGGATTCTCCGACCAGTCCCAAGATCTCTCCCGCATGGATGCCGAGGGAAACATCGTCTACCGAGGGCTTGGGATTCCCTTCGAAATGACGGGTCAGGTGCTCCACGCAAAGCACCGTGTCTCCGATTTCGGGGTTATCGTCGTTTTGCAGACGGCGATGCGCCTCGAGTAACTCTTTGGTGTAGCTCGACTGGGGCGAGGTGGTGATTTTCTCGCTTGGGCCCTCTTCGACGACACGGCCCTTGTCGAAGATAACGAGGTAGTCTGCACGGTCTGCGGCCAGGGGAAGGTCATGCGTGATGATGGTAAGGGTCATGCCGTGCTTGGAGCAGGTGCTTTGAAGAAGGTCGAGCACGTCTTTTTGAGTGCTTGCGTCAAGTGCCGTGGTGGGTTCGTCGGCGATGAGCACCTGCGGCTGTGGCGCGAGCGCGGCGGCGATGGCCACGCGTTGACGCATGCCTCCCGAAAGCTCATGGGGGTAGGAATCGTACAGGGCGGGGCTGAGTCCCACGTCGGCAAGAAGTCGCTCGGCTTGCCCGCGTCGCTTTGCCTTAGGCAGACGGGAGCCTGCGGCAATTTGGCTTCCGCAGGTGCGCAACGGATTGAGCGAAGAGAAGGGGTCTTGCGGAAGCCAGACGATCGCCGATCCGCGCTGGGCCTCCCAGGTGCGCTCAGGGGCTGTGAGGTCGATGGGGGTGCCCATGATCTTGAGTGATCCCGAGGCGTGGGCCCCGCGCGGCAAGAGCCCAGAGATGGCCTTTGCGGTCAGGGATTTTCCCGACCCGGACTCGCCGACGATACCCACCGTTGCGTTTGCGGGTATCGAGAGGCTCGCGCCCTGGATCAGCTCGGTTCCGTTGATGGATACGTGAAGGTCTTGCAGCTCAATGGGCGTCATGCGTGGGCCTCCTCTCGATTGCCTGCTGCGATGTTGTCACCGATGACGTTTAAGGCGATCGATGTGACGATGATGACGACTGCGGGCGCGATAGCCGCGGCGGGATTGCTGTAGATCAGCGAGCGGGCGTCGGAGAGCTGCCTTCCCCAGTCTGCCTGCTGTGGAGAGATACCGATTCCCAGAAACGACAACGAGGAGAGCGAGACCAATGCGTTGGACATATCGAGGAACACCGCGGATACCACGACAGGTTGAATGATGGGGAGCAGATGCCGGAACATGATACGCGCCGGGCTCAGCTCGAGGAGCTTGCCCGCATCGAGAAACGAGTCGTGGATGTGTCGCAGCGTGGCAGCGCGGACAAGTCTGATTTCGTAGGGGGTGTAGAGAATCGCGAATACCAGTACATCGGTGGCGTAAGATCCGCCGAGGATGCCTGCGATGACGATGGCGAGCAGCAGCGTGGGCAGCGAGAGCATGAGCTCGACGATGCGCGATACGGCCCAATCGAGCGGGCCGCCAAAGTAGGCGCACGAAAGGCCAAGGACAACGCCGATCGTCATGGCGCCAAGGGCAATGACGACGGGGCCTACCAGCGCGGTACGCGAGCCGGCGAGGGTGAGCCTGACCACGTCGCGACCGAGCGCGTCGGTTCCCAGCAGATGCCCCGCGGTTCCTGGGGCGGCTTCGGTGAGAGCGAGGTCTTGTGTGAGTGCACCGTCGCTGAGCTGGGGAAAGACGGTGAGTGCGACTACGATGAGCAGCCAGAGGACTGCGAGCAGAAGCGGAAAGGTCCGGCGTATGCGATGGGCCATGCTACTCGGCCTCCTTTTGCGGTATCGGGCTGAACGACGGGATCGTCGCGGCTGCTTGCGACTTCTTCGCGCGCTTTCTCAGACGCGGGTCCACGAGCTGCGCCAGGGTGTCGACGATTGCGGTGGAGATGCAGATTACGCTTGCCAGGAGGAGCGTAATGGCCTGTACGCAGGGGATGTCGCCAAACGTGACCGACTGTTGCAGCAGCGTGCCGATACCGCCAAGGGAGAACATGGTCTCGACGATGACCGTTCCCGATATGAGCGATGCGATGAGCAGGCCGGAAGAGGTGAGGACGGGGAGCGCGGCGTTTTGCAGCTGGCCAAGGGTGACGGAGAGGGGAGACACCCCGCGGGAGCGGGCGAACAGCGTATAGTCCGAGCCGATCTCGTCGATGAGGGATGCTCGCGAAATCTTGACGATGCTGGCGATGATGCCGATGGCGAGGGTCACTGCCGGCAAGATGAGGTGCCTGAACGTGTCGAGAGGACTTCCGTCCCCCTGTCCATAGATGGGGAAGATCTTAAGCCGCGCGGAGAGCGCGTAGAGCAAAAGCAGGCCGATGGCGTAACTCGGGGCGCTGAGGCCTGCTATCGAGATAGTCGTGATGAGACGATCTTGCCATGAACCTGCATGCTTCGCTGCAATGATGCCCAAAGGAAGACCTACGATAAGGGCGAGGACAAGGGCCATGAGCGCAAGCCCGAGGGTGATGCCCACGCGCTGCGAAATCATATCCGTGACGGGCAGCTGCGTGCGGGTCGAGGTGCCAAGGCTGCCGCTCAGGACCCCTTGGACCCAATAGAGATACTGGGTCCATACGGGCTGATCGAGGTGATAACGCGACCGAATCGCCTCGAGCTGCGATTCGCTTACTTGTTTGGCTCCAACAAGGGAGCGTGCGGGGTCGCTGCCCGTCAGATAGAGCAACCCGAAGGTCACGATCGAAAGCGCGGCTAGCAGCACAAGAAGTCCTGCCACGCGCTTGACTATCATCTTCAATGCTTGCATATCCATCCCGCCTTAAAGGTTCGTGCCGAGTGCCTATTCGACGCTGAATTCAGATGCCCAGGGCGTTGCGAGCCAGAACGTTCCGGAATCCTTGAACGCTATGCCCTGCTTGCTTGCCACGACGGCCTGGCCCCACCATGCGGGGGCGTAGATAACCTGCTCAAGAGCTGCTTTCGTGGTCTCCAGCACGATGTCAAGCTGTTCTTTTGCATCGGAGAGCTGGCCGATGGAGTCGGTCTTGGCCGCAACGTCCTCGTCGGTCCAGTTGGCGGGGTTCGTGCCCGCTCCGCCGGCGGCAAGCAGCCAAGACGTCACCTCGTTGGGGGTGGAGGTGGTGGGGTTGTAGATCATCCAGGCCACGCCCTGCTCGCCATTGCCGACCTCGCTTAACCACTGGTCGAGTGTCTGCTCCTGGACGTCGATGTCGATGCCGATGCTTTTGAGCTGCTCGGCCAGGGCAATCGACGCTTTGCCGACAGCCGCATAGCCCGTGGGGTAGGTGAGGGTCGTCTTGAAGCCGTCGGCGTGTGACGACTGCTTGAGCTCCGCCTTTGCCTTCTTAATGCTGAAGTCGGCGGCGCCCAGATCGGCAACGAGATTGCGCGCCTCCTTGGCGCTGCCCGCCCAGCCGGCAAGCTGCTCGGGGGAATCGATTCCGGTAGCTACCTCGCCGTAGCCCTTCAGGATGCCCGAGACGATCTTCTCTTTGTCGAGCGTATAGGCGACGGCGCGGCGAACGTGGATATCGTCGAACGGCGCGACGCTTTGATCGAAGGTCAATCCGTAATACGAACGGTCCGAGTACTTGGAGACCGTCGACCCGTCCTGAGCCCACTCGTCGACGCTTGTCACCGGAACGGTGAGAGAAACATCGATGGACCCATCCTGGAACGCGAGGAGGCGCGTCGAGTCTTCGGGGATGAAATCGATGCGCACCGTCTTGGGAGCCGTGATCGAGCCCCACCAGCCATCGTAGCGCTCCAGCGTCACGTGGCTGGAAGAGTCGAACTCCGTGACCTGATAGGGGCCGGTTCCCAAGATGAGCCCCTTGGACGAGCCGTAGTCGTTGCCCATCTCATTCCAGAACGCCTTCGAGGTGACAAAGAGGCCAGCTGCATTGGAAACCCGGTCTGGGAAGTCGGCATGGGGGGAATCGAGCGTGATCGTCACCTGATTCTCGCCTGTTTTCGATGATCCGGTGACGTAGGCCGGCCAGTAAGTGGAAAGGCCAGGGGAGAGAGTGGCGTCGCGAGCGGTTTCGATGGAGAAGACCACGTCGTCTGCGGTGAGTGCGCTGCCGTCATGGAAGGTGACGTTTTGGCGTAGGTCGAACACCCAGGTCTTGTTGTCTTCGCTGTGCCACTTCTCGGCAAGCGCCGGGATGGTTTTGCCCTCGGCGTCGAGTCCCGTCAGGCCCTCCTGGAAAAGTGCTGCCAGCTGATAGTTTGCAGATCCGGCTTCCTGGTTGACACTCAGTGTGCTTACGGCCGAGCCGGAGCCCAAGGTGAGCGTGTCGGGCGTTTTGGCCGACGCGGACGCCGACCCCGCAGCTGTGGAGCCTGCTGACTTGCTGCCTCCGGTGCAACCGGTAAGAGCGAAAAGGCCAAGTGCGGCAGCCGTGCCAATGCCGCGAACGAAGTTGCGTCTGCTGAGGTTTTGGTTGATTACAGACATGGTTGTTTCCTGACGTTAGAGGCGCGATGTGCAAGAGACATCGTGCGTTATACGGTTATCGAGTTGTTGGGGTGCTAAGGGCGAGGCGCCCGAGGGCCTACCGCGAACAAGCTTCGCTTATACGCTTATTCGCAGCAGAACTCGGGCTTACACATGAAAAGGCCCATACAAAGGAGGGTCTCGTAGAGATGCTTCTTTTTCATGTGTCACACCCCTTCGCTGTAGGCGCCAATCAATTTCCTACAAGACTAGTAGTTTACTAGGTATAGTCAAGAAGAAGATGCGTTTGTTTCAGGTCTGTGACGCGTCTATCGTCCTAGGGCGGCTCGGAAACAAAAATGGCGGTGTCGACCAAACATGTCGACACCGCCATGCAAAAGGGGCGATTGAGCTGGGGCGTGAGGTTACGCGCGCTCGAGGAATGCCTTGTAGCCGCGGTAGGCCTCGTAGATATCGGCCTTGTTGGCAACCTCCCACAGGGCATGCATCGAGAGAACGGGCACGCCGGAGTCGATGACATTCATACCGTATTTGGCCATGATGAAGGCGATGGTGCCGCCGCCGCCCACGTTGACGCGGCCGAGCTCGCAGGTCTGGAAGTTTACGCCGGCCTCGTCCATGATGTCGCGGACGAGGGCCATGTACTCGGCGTCGGCGTCGTTGGAGCCACTCTTGCCGCGAGAGCCCGTGTACTTGTTAAAGCACAGGCCGCGACCCATATAAGCGGCGTTCTTGGTCTCGAACTTGGAAGCGTAGCTCGGGTCGAAGCCGGCGGAGACGTCGGAGGAGAGCATGCGTGAGTTGGCCAGCGCGCGACGCAGGGCAAGGGAGCTCTCCTCGCCTGCGAGTGCCATGACCTCGGCGACGGTGTTCTCAAAGAAGCGACTGGTCATGCCGCTGGCGCCTACGGAGCCGATCTCTTCTTTGTCCACGAGCAGGCAGATGCTCGTGCGCTCGGGAGCCTCAACCTCAATCTGGGCGAGCAGGCTCGGGTAGGAGCAGACGCGATCGTCCTGGCCGTAGCCCAAGATCATCGAGCGGTCGAGGCCCATGTCACGGGCAGGACCGGCAGGCACGACTTCGATCTCGGCGGAGAGGAAATCTTCCTCGTCGATGCCGTAGCGCTCGGAGAGCAGATTGAGGAAGAGCTGCTTGACCGGATCTTTCTCGTCGGCCTCGGAGTCCTTGTCGGCCTCGTCGATCACCACGGGACGACCGCCCACGATGACGTCGAGCAGCTCGGCATCGACAACGTCCTTGGCGGGCTTGGACATGAGCTCACCGGAAAGGTGGATGAGCAGATCGGAGATGGTGAACACGGGGTCATCCGCGCCGTCGCCGATGTTGATGTCGATAACGCTGCCGTCCTTTTTGGCAACGACGCCCACGAGGGCGAGAGGGGAGGCGACCCAGTGGTAAGCCTTCACGCCGCCGTAGTAGTGCGTGTCGAGGTACGCCATATCGCCTGCCTCGAAGGCGGGGTTTTGCTTGAGGTCGAGACGCGGGCTGTCCACGTGCGCGCCCAGGATATTGAATCCTTCCTGCAACGGGCGCTTGCCGATCTGCATGAGCATGAGGGTCTTGCCGTGGTTCACGGCATAGACCTTGTCGCCGGGCTTGAGCGTTTTGCCCGCGGCAACCGCCTGGCCAAGCTCAACATAGCCGGCCTGCTCGGCGAGCGCAACGCCGGTGCGAACGCAGAGGCGCTCGGTCTTGTTCTCACTGATGAATTCTTTGTAGCCGGAGCAGACCTTTTCGAGTTCGACGAGCTGCTCGGGGGTGTACTTTTTCCATGCGCAGGGGCGTTCCATGTCCATCCTTTCGATGCGTGTGGTCTTGTATCCGTTCGTCATGGTATCACGGGTGTCTCCTTTAAGCGTGTACACTGGTGGGGAGAAACCGGTAAACGAAAGGCTCGCTCATGCCAGTTCAAGATAATTCACGCAAGACCGTTGCCGTGGTGGACGGCAATTCACTCATGCATCGCGCGTTCCACGCGGTACCGCCCACGATGAACGCTCCCGATGGCCGTCCGACGAACGCGGTCTTTGGCTTTTTGAATATGCTTCTCAAGATGGTCGACGAGTTTAGGCCCGATGCTATCGCAGTGGCCTTTGACAAGGGTCGCCCTCGCGTGCGCATGGAGATGCTTCCGCAGTACAAGGCCCAACGCCCCCCGATGGATCCCGATCTGCACGCGCAGTTTCCTATGATCAAGCAGCTGCTCACCACGCTCAACATTCCCATCTTGGAGTCGGAGGGCTGGGAAGGCGACGATATCTTAGGAACCCTTGCCCGCGCGGGCGAGGAAGCTGGATGCGATATGTACCTGGTCACGGGCGACCGCGACATGTACCAGCTGGTTACCGAGCACATCAACGTGGTGTCTACGCGCAAAGGCCTCTCGGACGTGGCCATCATGACACCGGAGAGCGTAGACGACCTCTATCACGGAATAACGCCCGCCCTCGTGCCCGATTTCTATGGACTCAAGGGCGATAGCTCCGATAACATCCCCGGCGTGCCGGGCATCGGTCCCAAGAAGGCGAGTGCGCTCATCGCGCAGTACGGCAGTCTCGACGAGGTGATCGCCCACGCTGACGAGGTTAAGGGCAAGATGGGCGAGAACCTCCGAGCGCATATCGATGACGCCCTGCTCTCGCGCAAGGTGGCTACGATTCGTACCGATGCCCCCGTTGCGTACGATTTTGAGAACGAGGCGTTTCCTGCGTTCGACGCCCAGGCGGTAAACGATGCCTTGGGCGAGCTCGGTATCATGGCGATGCAAAATCGCTTTCTTGCACTGATCGACGGCGGGGAGGTGCCTGCTTCTGCTGCATTTGAGATGTTGAAGCCGGCCATGGTGACGGGGTCGGACCGAGGCGCCCTCGCGGATGCCGCAGATGAGCTTTCCCGTGCGCTCGAGGCGGGGGAATGGGTTGCGGCCGTGCTCGATGACGATCGCGAGGAGGGCGCTCTTTTTGGTATGACGCACACCCTTTGGGTGGCGACAGGACGTTGCCTATTTGGCTTTGAGCAGCAGCTGGGCGGCGCCGTAGAAGATATTCCGGGGTTCGATTTCTCCCGTGGCTTGGTTGCAGGCGTGCTTTCTCGCCTGTTGCGTGAAGGTCGCGTGGTCTCGTCTGATATCAAGGGGCTCATTCACGAGCTTTCGCCGGTCGATTCGAGCGAAGCCGAGCAGCTCGACCCGCTGACGCTCGATTCGGCGCGGCTGTTCGACACCGTCGTTGCCGCCTACCTACTCGACTCCTCGCGCGATGCCTTTGATGACGCCTATCTTGCCGATCGCTATCTGCAGGTTTCGCTTGCGCCCGCACGCGGAGAGGAGGGAGCCGCAGACGACGCCCCCGCTCGTGCGGCGCGCACCGCCGCGCTTGCCCTGGCGATTCGCGAGCCGCTCGAGAATGCCCTTGAGCGCGAGGGCGCGACGCGTGTTTTTTCCGAAATCGAGATGCCCCTCGTGCCGGTGCTTGCTTCCATGGAGCGCACAGGCATGCTTGTCGACCCCGAACGCCTGCATGCGCTATCGGAGGGCCTCGAGGGTCAGATCGATGAGCTGGCGTGCAAGATTCGCTCACTTGCGGGTGATGATACGTTCAACATCTCGAGTCCTATGCGGCTCAGCCATATCCTGTTCGACGTGATGGGCCTGCCCACCAAAGGCCTGAAGAAGACCCAGCGTGGCTACTACTCCACCAACGCCAAGAAGCTCGAGGAGCTTGCTCACGATTACGAGATCGTGCGTCTGATTCTCAGGTATCGCGAGATGACCAAGATCAAGTCGACCTATTTGGACACTCTGGGTCCGCTGCGCCAGAGGGACGGACGCGTGCACACCACGTACAACCAGACCATCACGGCGACGGGTCGCCTGTCCTCGTCGAATCCCAACCTGCAAAACATCCCGACGCGTTCCGAGTTGGGCCGTACCGTTAAGACGGCGTTCTCGGCGGGCGAGGGATCGGTTTTCCTTGCGGTCGACTACAGCCAAATCGAATTGCGTCTTCTGGCGCACCTTTCGGGAGACGAGCATTTAGTGCGCGCTTTCAACGAGGGTGAGGATTTCCACGCCGAGACCGCTTCGCGCGTGTTTGGCGTGCCGGTCGATCAGGTGACGCCGCAGCTGCGTAGCCGCGCCAAAGCCGTTAACTTTGGCATCGTGTATGGTCAGCAGGCCTACGGGCTTTCTCAGACGCTCGATATTCCGATGTCCGAGGCCCGCGATATGATCGACCGCTACTATGAGGCCTATCCTGGCGTACGCGTGTTCTTGGACCGTGTTGTGGAGCAGGCGAAGCAGACGGGATATGCCGAGACTATGTTCGGTCGTCGGCGCCATATCCCCGAGCTCAAGATGAAAAATCCCATCCAGCGCGGTTTTGGTGAGCGCACGGCCATGAATCATCCCATGCAGGGCAGTGCCGCGGACATCATCAAGATCGCCATGATTCGCGTGGCGCGCCGCCTGGAGGCGGAGGGCTTTGCTGCTCGTATGATCTTGCAGGTTCACGACGAACTTGACTTCGAGTGCCCCGGGGCCGAGGTCGAACGCCTCACGTCGATGGTGCGCGAGGAGATGGAAAACGTCGTTGAGCTGCGCGTTCCGCTTATCGCCGAGGCATCCACGGGTATCACCTGGGCCGACGCCAAGTAAAGGGGCTGCTATAGAAGGGCATGCGCTCGGTGAAAATTGCCTCGTCGTAGGCGTCGACTTTCGCCCCTGACATCATGTCTGCTCATGGTGGCCAAGATAAAACCCAGGCACAAACGTCTGCTTTTGCCCGATAAGAGGGACAGGTGAACGTTTATGCGTGGGTTTTCGCATGTTGATGGGCGGAAGGGTGGGCCTTTCGGCATCGTGGCAGCTTTTGATGGCCCCTTACGCGCGACCGCCCTTGGCGGCAAGGACCGCGTCGATCAGGGCGAGGACACCGGCGTCGTTGTTGCTGGGTACGCGCCAAGAGGCGTGTTGTTCCATATGCGCCTCCGCGTTTGCCACGATATAGCTGTGGCCCATGCGCTCAAGCATGGGAATGTCGTTGTAGGTGTCGCCCACGGCTGCGGCGTCTGCCTCGTCGATGCCGAGCTGCGCGCACAGATGCGCCACGCCCGAGCCCTTATCGACCCCAAGATTCATGAAGTCGATCCATTCGCGGCCCGCGTTGGTGACATGCAGGCGCTCGCCAAATGTGGGTCCGTACACATCGGCATAGGCGTCCTCGGCATCCCGCCCAGGGAAGAGCAGGCTGATCTTGTTGGCGTCGGCATCGACCTCGTCAAAGGAATCGACAAAAATGATGTCTTCGTAATAGACGCCTACCTCGCCCGCATACGCGCGGTCTCGTTTGAGCATGTAGACGTGGTCAAACGCGCAAAGCACGCAGACGCAGTCGCCGCGTTGCGCCGCAAAGTTGAGCACCTTGCGGTAGAGCTTGTGGTCAAGAAGGTCGCGAAAGACGTATTCGTCGTGCCACAGAGCGCAGGCGCCGTTATCGGAGCAGAAGGCGAGCTTATGTGCATGCCCGGAGAACATCTCCTGCAGCTTGGGCGCCGGCCGTCCGCTTGCGGGGCAAAAGACCACGTCGGCCTCGTAAAGCGCATCGAGACGCTCGAAAAGACCCTTGGGAAATCCTCGGTCGTCGGTGAGGAGCGTTTTGTCCATATCGACGGCGAGCAGCTTGATGTCGCCGAGGCCGGGGTCCTGCAGGTAGTCTGGCAGCATGGGTTTCCTTTTTCGTTGGTTTGGCTGCGTTTAGTATAGCCAAGACGCCCCCGCATTGTTTCCGCTGTGTTACACGATGTTCATCGATGCGGGAGGCTTTCACGGGCGTGGCAGGTAGAGCGTTTTGCAGATACGGGGAGGATGCGTTTTTGCGCGAATTTATTCATATCGCGCGCAGAAGAGGCGGAGAAGCTGTTATAACAAGTACCGCGGGTCTTCGAACGGCTCGTGGACATATTCGTTGCTCCAATAGCTATCAAGGGTGAAAGGAAGCAAACATGAGCAAGGAAAAGGTAGTACTGGCTTATTCCGGCGGTCTCGACACCTCCGTCTGCGTCAAATGGCTGCAGACCGAGAAGAACCTCGACGTTATCTGCGTGTGCGGAAACGTTGGTCAGGAGGAGACCGATCTTGAGAAGAAGCGTCAAAAGGCTCTGAGCCTTGGCGTTCTCGACTGCAAGGTGCTCGACCTTCGCGATGAGTTCTCCGATGAGTATCTCACTCATGCCATCGCCGCTAACTCCATGTATGAAAACAAATACCCGCTGCTGAGCGCCCTTTCGCGCCCGCTGCTCGCTGCCAAGCTCGTTGAGGTTGCCCACGAGTACGGTGCCACGTACGTTGCTCATGGCTGCACGGGCAAGGGTAACGACCAGGTTCGTTTCGAGGCGGGCGTGCTGGCTCTCGATCCCGACCTCAAGGTTATCGCTCCTGTGCGCGAGTGGGACCTCAAGTGCCGTCCGGACGAGGTTGCCTATGCTCACGAGCATGGCATCCCTGTTCCTGAGGGTGCTAACGACAACCCTTATTCCATCGACGATAACCTGTGGGGCCGTGCAATCGAGTGCGGTCACATGGAGGATCCCTGGAACGAGCCGCTCGACGACGCTTGGACGATGACCAAGAGCCCCGAGAGCACTCCCGATACTCCCACCTATGTGGAGATCGGCTTCGAGGCCGGCAAGCCCGTATCCATCGATGGTGAGCAGATGAAGCTTTCTGAGCTCATCATCACGCTCAACAAGATTGCTGGCGACAATGGCTTTGGCCGTCTCGATCTCGTCGAGGATCGTCTCGTAGGCCTGAAGTCTCGCGAGTGCTATGAGGTTCCGGCTGCACTCACACTCCTGCAGGCCCATAAGGCGCTTGAGGACCTGACCGTCGAGGGTGACGTACTGCGTGCCAAGTTTGCGCTTGAGCAGCAGTGGGCTACGACTGTCTACAACGGCAAGTGGTTCAGCCCCCTCAAGGCCGCGCTCGATGCCTTTATGGACGAGACCCAGAAGTTTGTGACCGGCACCGTGCGACTCAAGTTCTTCAAGGGCAATCTCACCATCGTGGGCCGCAAGTCTCCGTACTCGCTCTACGATTACGGTCTGGCAACCTACGACCGCGACACCACGTTTGACGAGAAGAGCGCCGCTGGTTTCATCTATCTCGACACGCTGTCGCTCAAGACTTGGTCCAAGGTCCAGGGCCCCGGTTCCGGTATCGCATAAAAACTCGGGTGCAGGCAGCAATGCACTTTATTCGCGGCGCCGCAGCCAATGAGCTGCGACGTCGCTTTTTTCTATACACTAACCGTATTTAAAAACGATTTGAGGAGGTTTCCCATGGCGTTGTGGGGAGGTCGTTTTGAGGCAGGCGTGGCGCAGGTCACGCAGGAGTTTGGCGCGTCGTTGCCCGTTGACAAGCATCTGTACCGTCAAGATATCGCGGGTTCCAAGGCTCATGCCAAGATGCTTGCAGCTCAAGGCATCATTAGCCAAAGCGATGCCGAGTCGATTTGCTCTGGACTCGATGAGATCGGCGCCGATATCGATGCTGGTACATTCACGTTCGATATCAACGACGAGGACATTCACATGTCCATTGAGTCCGAGCTTACGCGTCGTATCGGCGAGGCGGGAAAGCGTCTGCATACCGGCCGTTCGCGTAATGACCAGGTTGCAACCGATACGCGCCTTGGGTGCAAGGCTTTAGCCAAGGAGCTTATGGAGGCAAATCTTCATCTCCGTCAGGTCCTAATTGCCGCGGCGCAAAAGTACTCCGATGTGATCCTGCCCGGCTACACGCACCTGCAGCATGCGCAGCCCGTGCTTTTCTCCCATCACCTGCTTGCCTACGCCTGGATGTTCACGCGCGATTATCGGCGTCTTGCCGCTGCGTTCGATGCTGCCGATGCCTCGCCCCTGGGTGCTGCTGCTCTTGCTGGCACCACCTATCCGCTTGACCGTCAGATGACCGCTGCCGAGCTTGGCTTTTCGCGCGTGATTCCCAATTCGCTCGATGCCGTCTCCGATCGTGACTTCCTGCTTGATCTTCAGTACGCGGGCTCCGTGATGGCCATGCACCTCTCACGCTTGTCCGAAGAGATCGTCTTGTGGTCTACGTCCGAATTTGGTTTCATCACGCTTTCTGATAGCTATTCCACGGGTTCGTCCATTATGCCGCAGAAAAAGAACCCCGATTTTGCCGAGCTTATCCGCGGCAAGAGCGGCCGTGTGTACGGCAACCTCACTCAGCTTCTCGTGACCATGAAGGGCCTTCCGCTTGCCTATAACAAGGACCTGCAGGAGGACAAGGAAGGCGCCCTCGATACGGCGCATACGCTCATGCAATGTCTTTCGGTCATGGCCGGCATGATCGAAACCTGGACGGTCAACGAGGATGCCATGCGCCGCGAGTGCGGCGTGGGTCATCTCGCTGCAACCGATGTCGCCGATTACCTGGCCAAGCGCGGTCTGCCGTTTCGCGAGGCGCACGCCGTCGTGGGCCATCTCGTGCTTACGTGCGAGAAGCGCGGCTGCAACCTTGAGGACCTTCCCTTCGAGGTATTCCAGGAGGCAAGCCCTCTGTTCGAGCGCGATATTACCGAGGCGCTTGACATCCCGTCGATCGTGGCGGCGCGCACCACTGAGGGCGGTACCGCGCCTGCGGCTGTGGCCGAACAGCTCGCTTCTGCTCAAGAACAGCTGTCTCTTGATATCGCCAGGCTTTCTAAGCTGACTCCTGTAGTCGAGATGGGGCATGGGGCAAACTAGGGGCGTTTGTTTTTAGAGGCGTAAACATTCGATGATTCCTGCGAGGTGCTCACGCAATTGCGTAGGGCACCTCTTGTTTTATATGTGGGCGAGTCTGCCGCTTTGAATTGCGGAGAACTCTTGTGGGAGTGATGCGCGCCGATGTGAAATAACACGCTCACGGGCGACAAACGACTCTTCACACGCTTCATTGTCCATGGTTGCCGGGCTGATGGTAGGCTTAATTGCACTTCGAGGGCGAAAGGTTGCATATACGGAGATTCCAGCAAGCTGCAACCTGCTGTTCCGAATGGGACGTTGCAACGATGCGATCCGTAAGCGGGTGCCCCGACGAATGCGGGCACGTACGAACCTACTTGAAAGGCTACAACTATGGCTATCGAGAAGACGTTTATCATGATCAAGCCCGACGCCGTGCGCGATCGCAAGATCGGCGAGATCGTCACGCGTATCGAGCGCAGCGGTCTTGTCATCGAGCGCATGGAGATGACCGTTCTTGACCGTCCGACAGTTGAAGAGCATTACGCCCATCTGGCCGACAAGCCGTTCTTTGGTCGCGTTTGCGACTTTATGACCAGCGGTCCCGTTGTCAAGATGGTTGTTTCGGGCTCGTCCGCCGTAGCAAAGATGCGCACCCTTATGGGCACTACCGATCCGCTCGACGCCGCCCCTGGTACCATCCGCGGCGATCTTGCCGTCGATGTCGGCGCTAACGTGATCCACGGTTCCGACAGTGTCGAGAACGGCAAGGTCGAGATCAAGCGTTTCTTTGGCTAATCGGCTTCGGGCTCTTCAGGGCCATGAGCGTGTGGCACAGGCGTCGTGGAGTTGTATCCACGGCGCTTTTTCATGGCGGTGCCTTGCCGTCTAACGGAAGACGACTTGCGGTTTTGCCCCGGTTGCTATCAAATGCTAGTGGTCGAAAGAGATGTCCGTTCGTTTGACGCCTTGTTGCGAGGCGCGAATTAAGGAGAAAGCCATGCACACCGATTCTATCCGCGATGCCGCATATTGCGAGATCCTTAATCGTGAACTTGTCTGCGCGCTTGGCTGTACCGAGCCGATTGCCGTCGCATATGCCGCAGCCCTGGCGAGCAAGACCCTGGGTGGCGAGCCCGAGCACATGGACGTTGCTTGCTCTGGCAATATCATCAAAAACGTGAAGAGCGTGACGGTGCCCAACTCGGGCGGGATGCGCGGTATCGAGGCGGCGGCTGTCCTGGGCGCCGTGGGCGGTGACGCGAAGAGCGCCCTCGAGGTGCTGGAAAGCGTGGACGATAGCGCTCGTGTTCGCGCAAATGAGTTGCTGCTCGATCCCTCGTACTGCAGTGTTTCTCTGGTCGAGGGCGTTCCCAATCTGTATATCAAGGTGAGTGCAGCGTACGGGAGCCATGTTGCCGTTGTCGAGATTATCGATCATCACACCAACGTGACATGTCATACGCTGGACGGAATTCCGGTGTGTGGCAAGTCGGAAGGGGAGTGCGCGGCTTGCGCTGAGCGTGTGGTGGCGAAGCGCGCCGCCGATAGCGCCGAGGTGCCTATGACCGTCGAGTCCATCATCGACTTCATCGAGAACGGCGATATCGACTCCGCGCGCGAAGCGGTTGAGCGCCAGATCGAGCTCGATGGCGCTATCAGCGCCGAGGGTTTGGCCCACTCTTGGGGAGCCGAGGTGGGCCGTACCCTTTTGGGCACTCGTGCCGCAGATGTCGCCTGTCGTGCCCGCGCCCGCGCCGCAGCCGGTTCCGATGCGCGTATGAACGGTTGCGCGCTGCCGGTGGTTATCGTATGCGGGTCGGGCAATCAGGGCATCACCTGCGCGCTTCCCGTTATGGAGTACGCCGAGTTCTTGCGCTGCGACCACGAACGCCTGGTGCGCGCCATCATGCTGTCCGACCTCATTGCCGTGCACGTGAAAAGCTACATTGGTGCGCTTTCTGCTTTTTGCGGTGCCATCTGCGCTGCCTGCGGTGCGGGCGCCGCTATCACCTGGCTGTGCGGCGGTGCGCGCGAGCAGATTGGCACTACCGTTTCCAACACGCTGGGCAACGTTGGCGGTATTGTGTGCGACGGCGCCAAGGCGAGCTGCGCTGCCAAGATTTCGGCTGCAGTGGATGCGGCGATCCTCGGCCACGATATGGCCATGCAGGGTCGTGGGTTCCGTGCGGGAGAGGGCCTGATTCAGGATACGGTTGAGCAGACGATTGCCAGCATGGGCTACGTTGGCCGTGTGGGCATGAAGGATGCCGACGTGGAGATTCTCAACATCATGATCGGCAAGACTCAAGTCGAGTGCTAGGGACGCTGGGCGGGGAAAAATAAACCGCTGACCGCTCATCGACAACTTGCTACCGCCCATATTAGAGGTATTGCGAAAAAGTCTCCACACGTCCAAAAAATGGCAGTTCGAGCTTGAAATCGAAGCCGATTCACCGTAACCTATACCATCGTGATTGCATAAGCGTCACGTCAGTATCTGTTGGCCCCCGAGATATATCCAAACGGTGCGCGCGCCGGATGGCTTCTTTGTCCGTTCCTACCGCACATCTGCAGGCTTGCAATCGGGGCCCCGTAAGTTCGAAAGGGGTCCACCTTTGAGTGAGATTCAGAACACGTCCGTTTTTTCGCTGGATGAGGGTGCGGACGACGAGATGGAGAAGAGCCTGAACGACCTTCCCACCTTTGACGAGGGCGACCTTGTCACCGGTACGGTCGCTTCCATCGGTCGCGATGAGGTCTTGGTAGACCTTCACTCCAAGTCCGAGGGCGTTATTCCCGTTCGCGAGCTTTCCATCCGCAAGGATATCAACCCTGCAGATATCGTCGCTCTTGGCGATACCGTTGAGGCCCAGGTTGTCCAGAAAGAGGACAAGGAGGGCCGCATGGTCCTCTCCAAGCGTCGTGCTGAGTACGAGCGTGCTTGGAACCGCATCGAGGAGAAGTTCAACTCCGGCGAGAACGTCGAGGGCGAGGTCATCGAGGTCGTCAAGGGCGGTCTTATCCTCGATATCGGCCTGCGTGGCTTCCTGCCCGCTTCCCTCGTGGATCTGCGCCGCGTGAAGGATCTTACCTCTTACCTGCACACCTCCATCGAGGCTCGTGTTATCGAGATGGATCGCAACCGCAACAACGTCGTTCTTTCCCGTCGCGTGGTGCTCGAGGAGTCCCGCAAGGCCGAGCGTTCCGAGATTCTCTCCAAGCTCAAGAGCGGCATGCGTCTCAAGGGCACCGTTTCCTCCATCGTGGACTTCGGTGCATTTGTGGACCTCGGCGGCATCGACGGCCTGATTCACATCTCCGAGCTCTCTTGGAACCACGTTAACCATCCCTCCGAGGTCGTCAAGGTCGGCCAGGAGGTTGAGGTCGAGGTGCTCGATGTCGACCTCAACCGCGAGCGCATCTCCCTCGGTCTCAAGCAGACCACCGAGGATCCTTGGCGTGCACTCGTCAAGAAGTACCCCGTGGGCGCTATCGTCGAGGGTTCCGTCACCAAGCTCGTGCCGTTTGGTGCTTTCGTCGACCTCGGCGAGGGCATCGAGGGCCTGGTGCACATCTCCGAGATGGCCAACAAGCATGTCGACCAGCCTTCTCAGGTCACCCATGTGGGCGACAAGGTGCAGGTCAAGGTTATGGAGATCGACCTCGACCGTCGTCGTATCTCCCTCTCCATGAAGTCTGCTGCTGAGACCCTGGGCTTCGAGATCGACGTCACCCCGCTTCCCAACGAGAAGAAGGATGACGAGACTGAGGCCGAGGCTGACGCCGAGTAACGCTTCTTTTCATAGAACGTGATAACGACCCCCGGTGTATTTCTGCCGGGGGTCGTTTTGTTGTCGCCCATACCTTGTGCGTGCCGATGTGCGCCTGTGCACGGTTTACAGCGCATGCTATGATGGGCAGCGTTTGGATTCGATCGATTGGTGGTTTCGGTGATGGATCAATACACGGCGGCTCCTTTTGCCGACCGTACGGCGGTCCTGCTGGATTTTGACGGCACAATTGCCGATACCGGCACGTATATTATGCGTTGTGCGCGCGAGGCCCTGATCGAGTGCGGCTATCCTCGCCAGGCCGAGGGCGATTTGCATTCTCTGATCGGTCCACCGCTCTTCAATGGTTTTGCCGATCTTTGTCATCGGCCTCTTGAAGAAGGTATGCGTATCACCGCGGTGTATCGTCGGATTTTCGATAAGGATATGTCGCCCGATTATTACCCGGTCTTTCCCGGCATGCGCGAGCTGATTGTTGCCCTCCGTGGGCAGGGGAGACAGGTTGCCGTCGCGACATCGCGTCTCGAGACAACGGCGCGCCAAATGATCGATTTCCTTGGCCTTCCTCCCTTTGATGCCATTGTGGGTAGGCTGGAGCCGGGTCGTGATACCAAGGCGGAATCCATTCGTGATGCCATGGCGCAGCTTGGTGCCGCTATCGATGATTCCGTGATGGTGGGCGATCGTTTTCATGATGTCTGCGGTGCACATGAACAGGGGATTCCTTGTATTGGCATCTATACGGGCGCGGCTGACGAGGGAGAGCATGAGCGAGCTGGAGCTGATTTCGTGGCGCATGATGTTGCGCAGCTCGCTTGGGCTTTGGGTGTTGAGCTTTAACGTGGTTCGTCTCTTTTGATACGTATGGTTGTACACGGCTTGGATTGGAGCTGCATGATGGATAAAGAACTCGAGAAGCGCGTTGACGAGTACGTCGACGAGGTGTGGGACAACGTCCTCGACGATATTGCCGCCCTGGTGGCAGTGCCTTCTGTGGCGATTGAAGGTGCAAACGAGCCGGGCGCTCCGTTTGGTAAGGACTCGCGCGCCGCTCTCGACTGTGCACTGGGCATCGCCGCGAAGCTTGGTTATCAGACCTCCGATGACGAGGGCTATATGGGCATGGCGGATATTCCCGGCGAGTCGGAGCGCCAGATCGCCACGATCGCGCACGTCGATGTGGTCCCCGCCGGCCCCGGCTGGAACACCGATCCGTTTACCATGGTGCGCCGCGACGGTTGGCTTTTGGGCCGCGGCGTTATCGACGACAAAGGCCCTGCCGTTCTTGCCTTGTACGCTGGCGCGTTTCTTCTTCGCGAGGGCGTGACTCCCAGGTACACGTTCCGTGCGCTTTTGGGCTGCGATGAGGAGACGGGCATGAAGGATGTGCCTCATTACCTGTCGACTCATGAGGACCCGGCGTTCCTGTTTACCCCGGATGCAGAGTTCCCGGTCTGCAATGCGGAGAAGGGCCAGTTTGGCGCTACCTTTACCAGCGGCGTGATTACCGATGGCAAGATTTTGTCCTGGAGCGGTGCCGAGGCCACCAACGCCGTACCGTCTCAGTCCATCTGCGAGGTTGCCGTCGATGCCTCTGAGCTTCCTGCCCCCGTGGCCAATGCCGATCGTCTGACGATTGAGCCCGTAGGAGACGGTCGTGCCCGTATTACGGCTCAGGGCATCGGCGGGCATGCCTCCATGCCCGAGGGCACGCTCAACGCCATCGCGCTCGTGCTTGGCTACCTCAAGGAAACGAGTATCTGCAAGGGTGACGAGGCACAGGCGCTCGAGTTGCTCTCGATCATTCATGCCGATACCACAGGCTCCGCTTTGGGCATCGCCGCCTCGAACGATGCTTTTGGACCTCTTACGCTCAACGGCGGCACCATCGAGGTCAGGGAGGGTCGCATCCTGCAGACCATCGACGTTCGCCTGCCCAACTGCGTGAACCTGACCGAGCTTGAGGATACCTGCCGCGCGGTGGCAGAGCGCTTTGGCGCGACGCTGAATGTTGACCATGCGGTCGAGGCCTTCTATATCCCCGCAGATAGCCCAGCGGTCAAGACGCTTATCGATACGTATAACGATGTGACGGGTGAGAACGCCATCCCGTTTTCCATGGGTGGTGGCACCTATGCGCGTAAGTTCAAAAGTGCCGTCTCTTTTGGCGCCGAGACCCATGGCCTGGTCTTGCCCGAGTGGGCAGGTCTCATGCATGGGCCCAATGAGGGCGCAGGCGAGGCGCAGCTCAAGCAGGCGCTTAAGATCTACATCCTGGCGATTTTCCGTCTGATGGAGCTCGATCTGTAAACAGAACGCAGATTTTCCTTTCTGGTGCCCCGGTGGCTTTGCTGCCGGGGCATTTTTTGCCCTGAATTTACGGCGGGGGAGATCGGGTGTTCTTCGCACGAAATTAACCAAACGATCCTTTTGTAAAGAGCGCGTAAATAACACACGAGAGCTGCGTAATGTTTAGTCACGTGCGCGTAATGAGGTAGCGTTGAGCAGAAAAACGCGTTGGCGTGCGCCTAAAGTTCTCATCAAGGTTTTAGCAGGTGGGGTTGCACCGGACGGTTTCTCGCAAGGGCCTCGGCATCTGTTCCCATACGGGGAGCCGCGCGGTGCAACCAGATCTACTCGTCGAGCAAAGGGCGCGACGATGATCTAGACGCCATCTGCGTTGATGTGCGAACGGGTATGTTCGCGAAAGGAGAACCATGTTCGACTATTCTTGCTCTCGTCGTCAGTTCCTGGGTCTTGCTGGCGGTGTTGCCGCCATGGCCGGTCTTGGCCTTGCCGGTTGCGGCAACTCTGCTGCTTCCGCTGCCAAGGGCTCCGCTGCGGGCTCTACTGCTGCCAAGGATATCGCGGGTGAGGTGACGTATGACGGCGCTTCTTCGTTCCAGGCGCTCGTTGAGGCCGCTGCCGAGAAGTTCATGGACAAGTACCCCGATGTCACCATCTCCGGTTCTGGCAACGGCTCGGGCAAGGGCCTGACCGCTGTTGCCGCCGGTACCGTGACTATTGGTAACTCCGATGTCTTCGCCGAGACCAAGCTCGAGAAGGACGATGTCAAGAACCTTGTCGATCACGAGGTCGCCGTTGTGGGCATGGGTCCTGTGGTTTCCAAGAACGTGAAGGTTGACGACCTTTCCCTCGAGCAGCTGAAGGGCATCTTCTCCGGCACCATTACCAACTGGAAAGAGGTCGGTGGTGACGACGCTACCATCGTCGTGCTCAACCGTAAGGCCGGTTCTGGTACTCGTGCCACCTTTGAGGCTGCTGTCTTTGGTTCTGCGGCAAACGAGTTCAAGGGCGATGCGGAGCTCGACAAGTCCGGCGACGTTCAGACTCAGCTTTCCGGTACCGACAACGCCATCTCCTACCTTGATTTCTCCCACTACGACGATTCCAAGTTCAACGCCGTCAAGGTCGAGGGCGTCGAGCCCAAGAGCGAGAACGTCTTCGACAACAAGTTCCCCATCTGGGCAACCGAGCATATGTACTGCGCCAAGGACGCCGATGAGGCTACCACTGCCTTCCTGGACTTCATGCTTTCCGATGATGTCCAGAAGGAGCTCGTTGAGCAGCAAGGCTTCATTCCCGTTTCTAAGATGAAGGTTGTCAAAGACGCTTCCGGCAAGGTGACCGAGAAATAACGGCGCTGCCTTCCAATTTATTCCCTGCTGACTGTTGCTACAACGAAAGGTGCGTAATGGCAAAGCAGATGCCAAAACGCAACCTTGAAAAAGTAGGTTTGGGTGTCACGGGCGCGTGCGTCGTGCTCGTGACACTTGTTGTGTTGGCCCTGATCATCATGGTCGCCCAGAAGGGTCTTTCCGCCTTTTTCAAGGATGGCGTCAACATTGCCGGGTTCTTTGGGGGAACCAAATGGGATCTCTCGAACACGGATCAAAACGGTATGCCCTATACCGGTGCTCTTCCTTTGATCATCACTTCTTTTTCTGTGACGATCCTCTCCACGATCATCGCGCTGCCCATCTCGCTGGGCTCGGCGATTTTTGCTGTCGAGATTCGTCCGCGTTTTGGCTCAAAGGTTTTTCAACCTTTGATTGAGCTTTTGACAGGCATCCCGTCGGTCGTGTTCGGTCTTATTGGCTTTCATGTTGTCGTGGGTGCATGCAAAGCGATTTTTGGGGTCTCGACCGGTTTGGGTATCCTTCCCGGATCTATCGTTTTGGCTGTCATGATCCTGCCGACCGTAACCACGCTTTCCATTGACGCCTTGCGCGCCGTGCCGGATGGCTACCGTCAGGGTTCTTTGGCGCTTGGTTACACACGCTGGCAGACCATTTGGCACGTTGTGCTCAAAAGCGCCCTTCCCTCGCTTATGACCGCCGTGATCTTGGGCATGACTCGTGCCTTTGGAGAGACGCTTGCCGTGCGCATGGTGATCGGTGGTATCGAGAAGATGCCCGCCGGTTTGCTCGATGCCGCATCTACCATTACCACCACGCTTACCACCAGCATGGCAGTCTATGCGGAAGGTTCTGCGCAGGACGATATCTTGTGGGCGCTCGGCCTGTTGCTCATGGGCATGTCGCTCATCTTCATTTTGATTATCCATCTCATCGGTCGTAAGGGGGCGAAGGCTCGTGGCTAGGTCTGCAGCTCAGGCACAAGATGCCTATCTTGAACGCTCGCAGCGTAACGACAGAATCGCGACCGGCGTGCTCACGCTCATCGTGGGCCTTGTGATGGTCATTGTCGTGTCGATGGTGCTCTTCATTTTGAGCCAGGGTATCGAAACGCTTTTCAAGCCTGGTTTTCTTACCGAGGCCTCGCGTGCCAATGGTACTCAAGGCGGTGTGGCGTATCAGCTATTTGACTCGTTTTACCTGCTGATTCTGACACTTGTCATCTCGCTTCCCATCAGCTTGGGCGGTGCTGTGTTTTTGGTCGAATATGCGCCAGACGGCCCCATCACAAGCATTGCATCGACGGCTATCGAGACCCTTTCGTCACTGCCGTCAATCGTCGTGGGCATGTTTGGCTTTCTGGTCTTTAGCGTGAACTTTGGCTGGAAATACTCGATTCTATCCGGCGCCGTCGCGCTCACCATGTTTAACATCCCCATTCTTGTGCGCGTGATCCAACAGGCACTGGAAGACGTTCCCGCCTCTCAGCGCGATGCATGTCTTGCCATGGGCCTCACGCGTTGGGAGACCACGGTGCACGTCTTGATGCCCGTGGCTATGCCGGCCATCGTTACGGGCGTGGTGCTTTCGGCTGGTCGCGTGTTTGGCGAGGCTGCTGCTTTGCTGTTCACCTCTGGTATGAGCTCGCCGGTGCGTCTTAATTTCTTCACGCTTAACTTTGCAAGCCCTACCTGTGCTTGGAATGTCTTTAGGCCGGCCGAGTCGCTTGCCGTGCACATTTACAAGATTTACGGCGAGGGAAGCCCCGAGGCTCAAACTATCGTTTGGGGCACCGCTGCTCTATTGATGGTCTGCGTGCTTTTATTCAACGTTGCCGCACGCATCGTCGGCAAGGCCCTTGCAAGGAGGATGACGGCCGAATGAGCGTAGAGACTTCTGCGGTGGAGACCGACTCCACGAGCGCCGATTTTATGGCGAGCGTGAGCTCGAGTGAGAAGCAGAACCGCGTGTCGGGCTTCGCCATCTCCGACGAGGTGGTGCTCGAGACCAAGGACGTAAACGTCTATTACGGCAATCACCATGCGTTGCACGACACCTCGCTGGCGTTCCATAAAGACGAGATCACGGCCCTCATTGGGCCTTCCGGCTGCGGTAAATCGACCTTCCTGCGCAGTCTTAACCTTATGAATCGCGAGATTCGAGGCTGTCGCGTCGAGGGCGAGATCGAGTATCGCGGACACAATATCAATACTCCAAGCGAGAACCTCTATGAGCTGCGCAAATCCATTGGCATGGTGTTCCAGCAGCCCAATCCGTTTCATATGTCCATCTACGACAACATCACGTTTGCCCCTCGTCGTCACGGCGTGCGGGGCAAGGACGTCCTTGATCAGATGGTCGAGGAGAGTCTGCGCGGGGCGGCCTTGTGGGATGAGGTTAAAGACAAGCTCGACAAAAGCGCCTTTGCCTTATCTGGTGGCCAGCAGCAGCGCCTGTGCATTGCGCGCACCCTTGCCATGCATCCCGATGTGATCTTGTTTGACGAGCCGTGCTCGGCGCTCGATCCCATCTCGACCTTGGCCATCGAGGACCTTATGCGCAATGTGGTGAAGGACCGTGCCATCGTCATCGTTACGCACAACATGGAGCAGGCGAGCCGCGTGTCGAATCGCACCGCCTTCTTCTACATGGGCGATATGGTCGAGTACGGCGAGACCGAGCAGATTTTCCAGCGCCCAAATGACGCTCGTCTTAACGATTACCTCACGGGCATGTTCTCCTAGTCGGAATATGTTCCGCTGGCCCGCCGGGCACGGCGCGCGTTGCTATCGTGTGCGCCACCGGTGCGGCGCTTTGCACAGGGGCACTGCGATCGCCTTTTCGGTCGCAGTGCCCTTTTCTTATGCGTGGACGGAGTCGCGTGCTAGCATGGGTACTTGACTGAACATGTACGTTAGGCGGTATTTCTATGGCGGCTCTTCTTGGCTGTGACGCGGTTTCTCTCGAATATCCCACCAAGGTCATTCTTAAAGATGTGACGCTGGGCGTGGCGGAAGGCGACCGAATCGGCATCGTCGGCAAGAACGGTGACGGCAAGTCGACGCTCCTTTCGGTGCTTGCCGGAATTACCGAGCCCGATGAGGGCAGGATCACGCATCGTCGTGACCTCCGTGTGGGCGTGCTCGGCCAGCGCGATGCGCTTTGCGATACCGATACCGTGCATCACGCTGTGGTGGGCGATCTGCCCGAATACGAGTGGGCGGCCTCGCCTGTGGTACGCAGCATTTTGGATGGCCTGATTGCAGATGTCCCTTGGGAAGGAGCCGTGGGGGAGCTTTCGGGTGGGCAGAGGCGTCGCGTGGACCTTGCCCGTCTGCTTATTGGCGACTATGACGTGCTGATGCTCGATGAGCCCACAAACCACTTGGATATGCGAACTATCAATTGGCTCGCCGAGCATCTTAAAAGTCGCTGGCAGGCGGGCGCTGGCGCTCTTTTGGTGGTCACGCACGATCGCTGGTTTCTGGACGAGGTCTGCACATCGATGTGGGAGGTGCACGACGGCTGCGTCGACCCCTTCGAGGGTGGCTATTCCGCCTATATTCTGCAGCGCGTCGAGCGCGACCGCATGGCGCGCGTGACCGAGGAGCGTCGTCGCAATATGGCCCGCAAGGAGCTCGCGTGGCTATCGCGTGGGGCCCAGGCGCGCAGCACCAAGCCAAAATTTCGCGTCGATGCGGCTCGCGAACTCATCGCCGATGTTCCTCCCGTGCGCGATGAGCTGGAGCTTAAACGCCTGGCGGTTTCGCGTCTAGGCAAGCAAGTCATCGACGTGCTCGATGTGACGGCAGGCTATGATACGGCCGATTCGGAGGTTGGGGCCGCTTCGCGTCCTGTTCTCAATGATGTGACCTGGCTTATCGGCGCCGGCGACCGCTTTGGCCTTTTGGGTGAGAACGGAGCGGGAAAATCGACGCTTCTCAATGTGATCCAGGGCAAGATGGCCCCGTTTTGCGGGCGAGTGAAGATCGGCCAAACCGTACGTTTTGGCGTGCTCTCTCAGCAGCTTGAGGAGCTCGACCCTCATATGGACGAGACCATTCGCGAGGTTCTTTCCACGTACAAGCGCGTCTATATCGTTGATGGCAAGGAGACGAGCCCCGAGAAGCTCTGTGAGCGTCTGGGGTTCACAACCAAGCAGCTCTGGAGTCGTATCAAGGACCTCTCGGGTGGCCAGCGCCGTCGCCTCTCTCTGCTCCTTACGATTCTTGACGAGCCCAACGTGCTTATTTTGGACGAGCCGGGCAACGACCTTGACACCGATATGCTTGCGATTGTGGAGGACCTGCTGGACGGTTGGCCCGGCACGCTTATCCTCGTGACGCACGATCGCTTCTTGATGGAGCGCGTGACCGATTCCCAGTTCGCGTTAATCGACGGACATCTGCACCATGTTCCCGGCGGTGTCGATCAGTACCTCAAACTTCTAAACGAGGCGAGTGCTGCCGCGTCTGAAACCGCTGCATCGCGCACGCAGGAGTGTGCCGCCTCTCCGTCTCAGGCATCCTCGGGTCTTTCCAACGCAGAGCGTCAGCGCTTGCGTCGTGAGGTATCCTCGCTTGAGCGCAAGATGGAGGCGCGCCGCGCCGAGCTCGAAAAACTGCAGGCTGGTATGGCCGATGTCGACCCCACCGATTACGCGGCGCTCGAGGCCCAGCAAAAAAAGATCGATGAGAAGCAAGATGAGCTCGATGACCTCGAGACGTCGTGGCTCGAAACCTCCGAGCAGCTTGGGGAATAGCTCGTCCGAGGTAGGGAAAATCTCATCGTTTCGAGAGCGTTTCTTGTCGATTAATGCTTGTGTGCGTCTGCGTTAACCCTCTTTGATTATCCCCGCATCAGCCCTTCTTGCCTGCATACTCAGCAGGTAATGATTGTTAGTGGCTGCGGCGAAGAAGGGTTTATGCTCATGGATCGTTTCAGTTATTGCCTACCCACGCATTTTGAGTTTGGCGAAGATGCCGAGCTTGAGGTCGGCCGTTTGGTGAGTCGTTTTTCGGGCACGAAGGCGCTTATCGTTTTAGGCGAAGGGTCTGCGCGCCGCTCGGGCCTTTTCGCCCGTATTCGGACCTCGCTCGATAGGGCGCTTTTGGAGTATGCAGTGCTTTCGGGGGTGCAACCGGCGTCTCAGCTTGAGCTGGTGCGAGAGGGTATCGATTTGGCGCGTGATGAGCGGGTCGACTTTATTTTGGCGATTGGCGGCGGCAGCGTGATCGATGTTGCCAAAGCGATTGCTGCAGGCGTGCGCTATCGCGGCGATGTGCTCGATTTCTTTTGCGGCGAGGCTGTGCTCGACGATGCGCTTCCCCTTGGCTGCGTGCTTACGACGGCGGCTTCGGGATCGGAGGCGTCTGCTACGGCTATGCTGCAGCTTGAAGAGGGCAGGGGGGTTGTGGAGGCGACCTCCAACGTTTTGATTCCTTCGTTTTCGGTGCTCAATCCCGCTCTGACCGAAACGCTTCCTGCGTATCGGGTCTCTTGCGGCATCTGTGAGACGCTAGCCTATCTATTTGGTTTGTACCTTGAAGATTCCCAGGCAACGGGTGTAAGCGATCGATTGATCGAAGGATTGATGGGCGCGATCGTCGAGGAGACGCCGCTTGTCTTGTCGGATCCTGCCGACGTGCAGGCGCGTGCCGATCTGATGTGGGCTTCCTGCATGGCGCATAACAATATGTGCATGCCGGGTCGCGTTCCGCATCCCGTGAGCCGAGAGATTGCGCTCGTGCTCTCCGCGCGCTTAAAAAAGCCGCTGGGATCGTGCCTCTCTGTTGTGCTGCCGCCGGTTTTGAACTTGGTGATGGAGCGTGACGCTGCACGCCTTGCCCGGTTGGGACGGCGTGTGTGGGGGCTTTCCTCGTGCGGAAACGCGCTTGAAGATGCGCGTGCGGCTATCGAGTGCCTGGGCAATTATCTTGGTGCGTTGCAGCTGCCTCGCTCGCTTGCGGAGCTTGGGGCAACGGGAAAAGACCTGGAGGATGCCGTCGAAGGCACCGGTTTGGTGAAAGAGGCCCTTGGGACGGGAAACTCGCAGGTAATTGAACATCTTACCAGAGGGGAAGCCCATAGCCTTCTCGTTGCGCTCGCCGGTCGTTCACGAACTGCAGACGTTGCGGCATAGCGTTATCAAAGTCTCTGGCATGCGTTGCAACACTTGGGTGTGCGTTGCATTAAAATAAGGGCATCGTCTTATTACGTGCGAGCGCCGCGATGCCGGTTTTGTGGCAAGGGCGCAGCCCGGCTCGCAAAAGGAGGATTTTATGCCTGTTGTTTCTGCTCCTGTTGATGCAACGCAGACCCCGGAGTGGGCGGCGCTTGTCGACCACCAAAAAGAGATTGCTGCGAATTTCACGTTGAAGAAGGCGTTTGCCGACGATCCCGATCGTGTTTCCAAGTTCTCGCACGATATGGGCGAGCTGCATTTCGACTTCTCCAAGAACCTCATCAACGAGAAGACGCTTAGGCTGCTGCTCGATTTGGCTCGTGCCGTGCACGTCGAGGAGCGTCGCGATGCGATGCTTGCTGGCGAGCATGTGAACACGACCGAGGATCGTGCGGTGCTTCATTGCGCCCTGCGCGCTCCCGAGTCCGATCGCGGCTCGCTTATGGTCGATGGGCAAGATGTCGTGGGCGACGTTCATGACGTTCTCAATCGCATGTATGCCTTTGCCGACAAAGTGCGCAGCGGCGCTTGGACCGGCGTGTCGGGCAAGCAGATCGAGCACGTGGTTTCCATTGGTATCGGCGGCTCCGACCTTGGCCCGGTTATGGTCTACGAGGGCCTCAAGCCCTTTGCAAATGCCGGTATCGACTGCACGTACGTGTCGAATATCGACCCCAATGACATTGCCGAGAAGCTGCGTCCCCTTGATCCCGAGACTACGCTTATGATCGTCGTCTCCAAGACCTTCACGACTCTCGAGACGCTTACTAACGCTCGCGAGGCAAAGGCTTGGATGCTTGAGGGGCTTGAGCACAAGGGTGCTATCGACGGCTCGGATGCCAGCTGCACCGACGCCATCAAGAAGCATTTTGTCTCCGTCTCTACCGCCCTCGACCGTGTTGAAGAGTTTGGCATCGACCCCGAAAACGCTTTTGGCTTTTGGAATTGGGTCGGCGGCCGCTACTCTGTTGACTCTGCGGTGGGCTTGTCGCTTATCGTTGCTTTTGGACGCGAAGTCTTCGAGGAGTTCCTCCGCGGATTCCATGACGTGGATGTCTACTTTAGGAAGACCCCGCTCGAGAACAACGTTCCCGTCCTCATGGGTATGATCAACGTCTGGTACTCCAACTTCTGGCACGCCGAGACGCATGCCGTGCTGCCCTATAACCAGTATATGCACCGTTTCCCGGCCTATCTCCAGCAACTCACCATGGAGTCCAACGGCAAGAGCGTTCGCTGGGATGGCAGTCCGGTGACCTGCGATACCGGCGAGATTTTCTGGGGCGAGCCGGGTACGAACGGTCAGCACTCCTTCTATCAGTTGATTCATCAGGGCACGCGCATGATCCCTGCCGATTTCATCGCCTTCGTGAACACGGCAAATCCCTTGAAGGACGGCGACCAGGATACCCATGAGCTGCTGCTGGGCAACTTCCTTGCCCAGACCAAGGCCCTGGCTTTTGGCAAGACGGCCGACGAAGTGCGTGCCGAGGGTACGCCCGAACCGATCGTTCCCGCCCGCTGCTTTGCCGGCAACAAGCCGTCCACGTCCATTTTGGGCACGGCTCTAACGCCGCATTCGCTGGGCGCCTTCGTGGCGCTCTATGAGTACATCGTGTTCGTCGAGGGCACGGTGTGGGGCGTTGACTCCTTTGACCAGTGGGGTGTCGAGCTTGGTAAGCAGCTCGCTCGCGAGATCACCGTCGCTTTCCATGACGACGGGGCTCTTGCCGAGCAGGATGCGAGCACGCAGGCGCTTATCGCGTTCTATCACGAACATCGCGCCTAGACGCATGTTGCGATTTGGGGCTCAGGGCGCGTTTCCTGGGCCCCATTTTTATGGAAAGGGATAGGCATGGTCTTCAACGTGCCCTTTCGCGCCGTTATCTTCGATATGGATGGCGTGCTGTTTGACTCTGAGTGGTATTACTATCACGAGCTCGCTGTCTTTAGCGATGCGTTTGGCCTGGGCGTGACGGAGGAAGAGCGCCGCCACATGGTGGGCAATTCGTCGCAGAACTTCTTCGCGACCATTCAGGCGTGGTGGCAGCGCGCAGGACATGGTCAGATTGATGCCGGGCGCGTGCGAAAGGTCTATTACGATTGGGCTGCGACGCGCAGTATGGACTATCGGGAGCTTTTAAATCCTGGTGTGCCGCAGGCCCTTGATGCTCTTGAAGGCCATGGAGTTCGCTGCGCACTCGCGTCGTCGTCGCCGTTGGAGAGCATCAATCAGGCACTTGATGAGTGTGGCCTGCGCCGTTCATTCGAGACGATTGTCTCGGGCGAACAGTTTCGTGAGAGTAAGCCCAATCCTGAGATTTACCTGCATACACTTGGGGCCTTAGGGCTGGATGCGCAGGAGTGCTGCTGCGTGGAAGATTCGCTCTATGGTATCGAGGCGGGTTGTCGAGCCGGACTGACGGTAATCGCCAAGCGCGAGGACCGTTTTGGTTTTAGTCAAGCCGAGGCCGATGTCATTATCGATCAGATTCCCGATGTACTGAACATAGGCGAGCGCCTAGCGCGTTAGCGTGCGGCCGCTTTGTCACTAGGCGATTGCGCTGGTAAGGAGTCTCTTGCTCGTTTGGGCGATGAGCCCGCCCAGCTCCTTGGCGTCTGTTTTGCGTAGCTGCGCAAGCTTTTCGAGGGTCGTGTTGAGAGAAGTGCATATCTGTTGTGCCGTGCACATGCTGCCTGGCTCGAGGGGGAAGTCTGTTTCAAGTAGAAGGCATTCCTCTTCTATCTGTGTGGCATAGGCGCGCCCTCGACGGCTTTGAAGCACGCGCTCATTGACTGAGAAGTAACACCCGAGTCTGCGCGCTCGTGTGAGGTCTTCGCTCGTGCCAGAAAACCAATGGAAGATGACATTGGCTTTCCGGCAGGTATCGTTGGCTTCCAAAATGTCGAGTACGTTTGACGCCGACCGTACGGCATGGATTGAAAGAAGACGACCTTCGACCTTGTTGGCAGAACAGGCTGATACGAGACGTTCGAATACCCTAATCTGACGTGCGGCGTATTGTGCGTGGGCATTTGAGAAGTCAAGGCCCACCTCGCCGATCAGAGGGTAGTTGCGAGCCTGTTTGATAAGCTGCTCGAATTCGGTATCTTGTAGCGTATCGGTGATCAACCAAGGATGAAGTCCGCAAGCGACATGTACGGAGTCGTTGGACGCATGACGGCGTTGTTCCGCCGTAAATTCAGACGGGAGTACTCCGGTGTCCAGAAGCGTGAGCATACAGGATTTTGCCTGCTGGGCCACGTCCTCTCCGTTTGCCATCAGTCCTAGATGGCAGTGCATGTCAAAAAGTTGCATTGTCGTTATCCGATGACGGCGCCATCGGGGCGCACTCGCTCGCAGCCGATGCCCGAGATGCGGCGAATAACTTCACCGGCAATCATCTGCCCCATGATGGGAGGCATGAAGCTTGCAGTGCCAAGCTCGGAGCGTTCATGGATGTCCGCTGCGTCGCGTGGACGCGTGCGTACCGATTCCTCGCAGCTTGATAGCACCCAGAGCGATTTGATTCCGCGCTTCTTGCATTCTTTACGCATGATGCGGCTCATAGGGTCGCGAACGGTCTTGAAGATATCGGAGAAGTGCAGGCATTCGGGATGAAGCTTGTTTCCTCCTCCCATGGAGCTTACCAGGCGCAAATCATGTTCCTGGGCGTAGAGCGCGATTGAGAGCTTGGCCGAGATGGTGTCGATGGCGTCGACCACGTAGTCGATTTTGCCGCCTGCCTGCTCAAACACACTGTTAAAAAACCCATCGGTGTTTTCGGAAAGGATGTAATCAGTGCGTTTGATAACCGTGGCCGTCGGGTTGATGTCGTGAATCATCGCCTCCATCACATCGACCTTTTGGCGCCCTAAGGTGCTATGGAATGCGATTGCCTGGCGATTGATGTTGCTGGGGGCGACGATGTCTTTATCGAGGATGATGAAATGTCCTACGCCGCCGCGAGCGAGCGCTTCGATGCAGTTGGATCCCACGCCGCCACAGCCCAAAACGAGGACGGTGGATGCAGCGAGCTTGTCAAGTGCGGGGCGCCCCATGATGATTTCGAGCTTGGTGTCGCGAGCCTCTGCGACCGTGGTGCTGTCTGGCATGTGCAGCCTCCTGGATGGGGGAGTCGTTTTGAATTGGCTACCGACATTATAGGGAAGGAAATCGCTTCCCGCTTTTGGGCCGTTCGGGTTCTGTTCTCGTGGTCGGATTGTGCTCGTGCTTCGGGCGTTTGTGCATATGGTTCGCTGTCGATACACGATGTCGCCGTGGCAAATGGCCGTTTGGCTCAGCTGCCGGCATTCTATTTGGCAAAATAGTTAGCATTTGCGCGATTGAAGCCTTCTAGTTTGACATGTATAAAGCCTGGTAAGCGCTATACCGTTTGCCAGCGCCTTCTGAACGGCGTTCAGAAGGCCCCACTGGCCTCTTTTCCCTGTTTTGGCGACTGAGGACGAACAATTACATCGCGCAATTTTTAACTTTTTTGCCATTTTGGAGTATGGCCTTTGCGGTTTAGGTACTCTTGTTTTATGGGCGTAATTATTTATGCAAAAAACAGTGCAT
The DNA here is from genome assembly GCA_958348985.1 of uncultured Collinsella sp. Taxonomy (GTDB): domain Bacteria; phylum Actinomycetota; class Coriobacteriia; order Coriobacteriales; family Coriobacteriaceae; genus Collinsella. The sequence continues at coordinate 42,547 of CATWBG010000008.1, forward strand.
CTTACCCGTTTTTATGCAGTGGCCCTAGAAGTATTCGCTCCAAGGGTTGCTGACGCTTTGCCTTGCCTTGCATTTGGGAAGCGAGCCGTACCGACCACCTCAGCCTGTGTTTCGTATTAGATGAGCAGCTTGATGACCGCAAAGATGGAGAGCACATAGATGAGCTTGGTAAAGACTTCCTGGCTCACATGGCTTGCGATGGCGCGGCCGATCATCACGGTGATGATGATCAAAGGGATGGTCCAAGCCATGGAAAGAAAGCCCGCCCATGTGATCATGCCTAGGTTAATGGAGATGGGTAGCTTGATCAGATTCACAATGAGGTAGAACCAGGCAGTGGTGCCCAAAAAGCGAATGACAGGCAGGTTTTCGGACAAAAAGAAGATAGCGGTAACAGGGCCCGCCGCGTTGGCGACCATGGTGGTGAAGCCGGCAAGGATGCCGCAAACAATGCGTTTAAGCCACGAGAATGCTGCTGCCTTTCCGCCGCGCTCTGCATCGGAGACGCCGATGCCCTCCCAAGGCATCTTTTTTGATGATGCTTCTGGATGACTGCTAAGGCGCTTTCGGATGAGATTCAAAAAGTACATGCCCACAAATACGGCGAGGATGATGCCGATCGTGCGGCGCATGGCGGTGTTATCGGCAACATATAGAAACGCAATGCCGACACATATACCTACGATTACAAAGGGAATCAAGCGCACGAGGGATTTAACCGACACATTGCCGCGATATGCCCAAATGGCGCTCCAATCAGCACAGATGGCCATCAATAGCGTAAGACCGGATGCCTGATGGGCGGGCATCACCGCGGTGAGGGTTGCGACCGAAAGCAATCCTGCGCCAGAGGCAAGCGATTTGTCGATGCCAAACATCACGGCGGCAAAGCCGATAGCGAGATAGGCCATTGGTGTCATGAGCGTTCCCTATGTTGCTCAAAGAGATGCCCCGACCGTGCAAAGGCGATCGGGGCATCCACGTCTTCTCGGGTTGATACGAGCGTTATTGTAGCGCTTGTGCGGCGGACGCACGGGGCATGAACCTATTGTTTATCAAGCATGCCGTCGAGCGTGCGCCAAGCGAGTTCCGCACATTTCACGCGCGCGGGCATGTGGGAGATATCCTTGAGCTGAGCAGCTTCGTCAAGGTCTTCATAGTCTTCTTCGGTGAGCTCGTCACCGCGGATCATGGAGAGGAATAGACCTGCCAGTCGTTTTGCCTCCTCGATCGTCTCGCCGGTGATGAGGTCGGCCATGATGTCGGCCGAGGCCTGGCTGATAGCGCAGCCGTGGCCCACAAAGGATGCCTCCTCGATTACGTCGTTCTCCACGCGCAGCTGCAGCGTGAGTTCGTCGCCGCAGCTGGGGTTGATGCCGTCGTGAGTAAGAGTGGGGGAGTCCATCTCGTACTTATAGTCGGGATGCGAGTTGTGTTCCATGAAGGTGGTCGAAGTGTAGAGGTTGCCCATGGGGTACATGCTCCTTGAGTCGTGTGCGTCGCGTCGTGTTCGTTTGAGGCCTAGCCGTTGAAGGTTGACCAAACTTGCTTGATGCCGGCGACAAAAGCGTCGATATCCGTAGCGTCATTGTAGAACGCAACGCTTGCGCGGCAGCAGGCGAGGTTCTCGACGCCAAGCCATGTGAGGAGCGGCTGGGCGCAGTGATGGCCCGCGCGGATACACACGCCAGACATATCCAAGATGCTTGCTACGTCGTGTGGATGAATGCCTCGCACGTTGAAACTTACGACGCCATGGTGAAGCGCGGGATCATCCGGGCCGATGAGATCAACATAGTCGAGTTCGGCAAGCTGCTGCATGAGATAGGAGACGAGTGCCCGCTCACGACCCTGCACGGCCTCATAGCCAACGGTGTTTGCAAGGTAATCAAGCGCCACACCGGTCGCATAGATGCTTGCAGCGTCTTGTGTGCCGGCTTCGAACTTCTCGGGAACAGGAGCCCAGGCGGCGTCTTGTTCGGTGACGGAATCGATCATCTCGCCACCGGTAAGCATGGGCGGCATCTGGTCGAGCAGCTCGTGCTTACCCCAAAGGACGCCGATGCCCATGGGGCCGAGCGCCTTATGGGCGCTAAAGGCAAAGAAATCGGCGCCGAGCTCGCACACGTCGACTGCCATGTGCGGCGTCGATTGCGCACCGTCCACCACTACGTAGGCGCCGTTGGCATGTGCTGCAGCGGCGATTTTCTCTACTGGGTTGCGCACGCCCAAGACGTTTGAGACCTCGCCGATGGAGACGATCTTGGTAGCGGGACCGATCTTTGCGGCGATTTCGTCATCGGTGATGACTCCTTGGTCATCGGGACGCAGGTAGATCAGCGTGGCACCGGCTTTGCGGCAAGCTTGCTGCCAGGGGATGAGATTGGAGTGATGCTCCATGATGCTGATGACAACTTCGTCGCCAGCTTTAAGGACCGTGGGTGCAAAGCTCTTGGCAACAAGGTTAAGCGATTCGCTCGTATTGCGCGTGAACACAACGTCGTCTGCGAGGGGCTTGCCCGCGTCGTCGACGGCGCCAATCAGGTCGGCGATTTGTGCGCGCACCTTCGCAATCGCCTCGGTTGCCTCGACGGAGAGCGAGTAGAGTCCGCGCAGCGGGTTGGCGTTCATCGTCTCATAGAAATGTCGGGACGCGTCAAGCACGCAGGCGGGGCGCTGCGCGGTGGCGGCGCTGTCTAAAAACGCGATCCCGGGATGGTTTGCCAGAAGTGGAAAATCTTGTTTATACGGGTTGGCGTGGATATCGATGGCCATGCTAGGCGATCTCCTCTTCAAAGTTATTAACGAGCTTGTTGCCCAGGCGTACGATGCCGGCGCGAATGTGCTCGTCCGGAGCGGTGATGGCGGCATTTTCGAGCTTGGCGGTAATGAATAGCTCCTCCGCTTCTTCTGCCGAGATACCGCGGCAGGCCATGTAGAACAGCTGCTCGTCGCGCACGTGTCCGATGGTGGCACCGTGATTGCCGGCGACGTCGTCCTCGTCGCACAGGATGACGGGGACGGTCTTGTTGTCGACACCCTTATTAGCCAAAAGAACGCTTTCGCGCTCGGTGCCTTCCGATCCACGACAGCCGTGGACAAGGTCGATCGTTCCGCGTAGAACCTTCTTGGAGGCGCCGGTGAGGACGCCGTTGGCGTCCATGTTCGACTCGGTCTTGCGGCCCAGCTGACGAATCGAGTAGTTGAAGTCGCGCGACTGATCGCGAGCAGCCAGGTAATCGGTATCGACAGAGATCTTCGAGGTGTCCCCCCATAGCTCGCTGGCAAGCCCGGTAACGCTCTTGCCAGCTCCGAGCACCGTGTGCTGCACATGTACGCGGGCACCCTCGTCGAGGAAGAAGCCTGAAGCGTCAAGCGCTGTCCAAGAATCATCGAGCGTTTGCACGCAGGTGACGTTCACGCGTGCCTGTTCGGCGGCGACGACAGAGAGCAGCGAGCCCACAATGCCGGTGCCGATGATGGGGGAGTCGAATGCGACGATGAGGTCGAGCTCGGCGTGCTCGCCGGCGATGACCTGAATATCTGCGGCGGAGATGGCGCCGTCTACACCGTTGATGCGAACCGTGACGCACTCTTTTTGATACGGTGCGAGCTTGAGCACTACGGGCGTCTGGGCGACGGATCTTAGGTAGTTTGCCGTCTCGCTGCCGCAGCCGTGCGAGAATGACTCGGCGGGACCGCATTTCTCCTCGAGATGCACGGCTTGCATCTGATATGCAGAAAGCGCAGGGACGTCAAGCTGGTCAAGGTTGTCTGCGTCGACGCGCTCGCGGTCGGAGGCATCGCCCGGCGCCGCCGCACGGCGTGCGGGAAAACGGCTATCAGCGAGTTTCAGGGCGGCCTCAAAGTCGCCGTCGTTGCCCCTGCAAGCGCTTGCCCCCTCGACTTCGACGGCCGCAGCGCCCGCCGGGGCAAGCGCAGGGTCGATCTCCAGGGAGGTTGAATTCATCTTGAGCCAGCTCCAGGTCGGAGCGGGCATTGCGTTGAGATTCTCGATCTTCATCTATCCGATCGCTCCTTCCATCTCGAGCTTGATCAGGTTGTTCATCTCTACCGCGTATTCGAGCGGCAATTCCTTGCTCACGGGGTTGGCAAAGCCGTTGACGATCATCGTGCGCGCTTCTTCCTCGGAAATGCCACGGCTCATGAGGTAGAAGATCTTGTCGTCGCCGATGCGTCCGATAGTCGCCTCATGTCCCACATCGACGTTTTTGGCGCGGATGTCCATTGCGGGGATGGTATCCGAGCGGCTCTCGGCGTCGAGCATGAGCGACTGGCAGCTCACGGTAGCCTTGGCGCCCTCGGCGCGCGGGGTCGCTACGATGGAGCTGCGGAAGGTCTGCACGCCGCCCGACTTGGAGATGCCCTTGGTCTCGACGGAAGCCGTCGTGTCGGGCGCGTTGAGAACTACCTTGCAGCCAGTATCAAGATTTTGACCCGCGCCAGCAAACGTGATGCCGGTGAAGCTCGAACGCGCGCGGGCGCCGTTGAGCACGCTCATGGGGTACAGGTAGCCCACATGGCTGCCAAACGAGCCCGAGATCCATTCGATCTCGCCGTCCTCGTCCACACGCGCGCGCTTGGTGTTGAGGTTGTACATGTTCTTCGACCAGTTTTCGATAGTCGAGTAGCGCAGGTGCGCGCGCTTGCCCACGATGAGCTCCACTGCACCGGCATGAAGGTTCGCCACGTTGTACTTGGGCGCCGAGCAGCCTTCGATAAAGTGAAGGTCGGCATCGTCCTCGACGATGATGAGCGTATGCTCGAACTGACCGGCTCCCTTAGCGTTGAGGCGGAAGTAGCTCTGCAGCGGGAAGTCCAGCTTGGTACCGGCGGGCACATAGACAAACGAGCCGCCCGACCAGACAGCGCCGTGCAGGGCTGCGAATTTGTGATCGGTGGGCGGGATGACCGTCATGAAGTTCTCGCGGATGATGGGCTCCCACTGGGGGTCGTGCAGCGCCTCTTCGATGCCGGAGTACACGATGCCCATTTTGCTCGCGGTGTCCTGCATGTTGTGGTACACGAGCTCCGAGTCATATTGGGCGCCCACGCCTGCCAGATAGCTGCGCTCTGCCTCGGGAATGCCCAGACGCTCGAAGGTGCTCTTGATGTCGTCGGGCACGGAGTCCCAATCGTGCTTTTGATCGGTGTTGGGCTTCACGTAGGTGACGATGTTGTCCATATCAAGACCGTCGATGCCCGGTCCCCAGGTGGGGTTGGGAAAGCGATTGAAGATGTCGAGGGACTTGAGGCGCAGCTCGAGCATCCATTCGGGCTCGTTTTTTTTGGACGAGATCTCGCGCACGATATCGGGGGTGATGCCGGCGGCAAGGCGCTCGAAGCCCTCTTCGCCGTAGGTAAAGTCATAGAGGCTGCGGTCGATATCCGCTACCTCGGTGCGGTTCTTTGCCATGCCTGATGCTCCTTACTGGGCGTTTGCGGCGGCGTTTGCGGCCTCGCGTTCAAAGGACTCGAAGCCGTTCTCGTCAATCCAGGGGATGAGCGAGGCATCGTCGGTACGTACGATATGGCCCTTGACCATCACATGGACGCGGTCGACGGAGAGGTGCTCGAGGATGCGCGTGTTGTGCGTGATGATGAGCATGGATCCGTTGCAGGACTTGCGATAAGCATCCATGCCGCGGGAGACCACGGAGAGGGCGTCGACGTCCAGGCCGGAGTCGGTCTCGTCGAGGATGGCGAGTTTGGGCTGCAAAAGCAGCAGCTGCAGCATCTCGACCTTCTTCTTTTCGCCGCCCGAAAAACCTACGCCCAGCTCACGGTTGAGGTAGGCGGTGTCCATGTCGAGCTCGGCGGCAAGTTCTTTCACGCGGCGGCGAAACTCCTTGCCCTTCATCTCCAGGCCGGGGCGGCCGGCGATGCTGGCGCGCAGGAAGCTAGAGAGGGGCACACCGGGAATTTCGACCGGTGCCTGGAAGGAAAGGAATAGGCCGGCGCGCGAGCGCTTGTCGGTGGTGAGGTCGGTGACGTCCTCACCGTCAAAGAAGATACGGCCGTCGTTGACGGTGTAGACAGGGTCGCCCATGACGAGGTGGCCAAGAGTGGACTTGCCGGCGCCGTTGGGGCCCATGAGTACGTGCGTCTCGCCTGTCGGAACGTCAAGGTTCACCTGGTGAAGAATGGTTTTTTCCTCAACGGAGGCGGTAAGGTTCTCCACATGAAGAAGTGCGGTATTGGGCATTGTGCGCATCCTCTCAATCGCGATAGGGCTTAAACCCTAGGAATTCTCTCGGAATAACGATAAGATGATACCGTTTTTAGTCAAGCATTAATCCGAGTACTTTGCTCGAATTTAGCTCTATGTGCAAAAGTCACAGCTACGAGCGGTTTGCGGGGTTGCGCCCTCGCGCGTCTTGTTTGCCGATGGGAGGACGAATGCTTATATCGTCTAAGGGGCGCTATGCCCTGAGACTCATGATCTACATCGCTGCGTTTGGCGACGAAGAAGGCAAGATCGCCCTGCGAGAGGTTGCCGAGCGCGAGAGCATCTCGTTGAAATATCTCGAGCAGCTGGTTCGTCCCTTGATGGGGGCGGGGCTGCTCAAGAGCGTTCGCGGCAAGGGCGGCGGCTATATGCTTGCCAAACCTGCAGAAGAGATTCGCGCTGGCGATATCTTGCGCGTGGCGGAAGGCTCAACGGGTGCAGTTGCATGTGAAGGCCTCGACGGCTCGTGCGGTCGAGCGGGGCTTTGCTCGACTGTTAAGTTTTGGACCGGTCTCGAGGCTGCGATCGATGCCTATGTGGATGGCGTGACGTTGGCAGAGCTCTCCGCGGTGCCCGAGGTTCATTTGGAAGTGGATTTGAGCTCGCTTGAAGGGTGCAAGGGCAAGTAGCGAGAGGCCTGTCCCCTTGGCCCCGGGCTTGTGAATAACAAAGCGCCCGTGCCTTTTGCTGTGGGATAATATCCCCATCGATAGTCTTTGCAGGGCGGGTTCGTCCGTCTTGAATTGGAGGTTTCCATGTCTTCGTTCATGCTTTCCTGCGAGTCGACCGCCGATCGCACTGCGGCGTTTTTTGACGAGCGCGATATTGCATACGTCTGCTTTCATTACGAAGTGGACGGCAAGGTCTATCTGGATGACCTGTACCAATCCACGACGTCCGGGCAGTTTTTTGCGAGCATCGCGGCGGGAGTACAGCCCAAGACCTCTCAGGTGGGTACGGGCGAGTACATCGGCTTTTGGGAGCCGTCTCTCAAAGAGGGGAAAGACGTGCTGCATGTCTCACTTTCCTCGGGCATTTCTGGAACATATAACTCTGCCTGTCTGGCGGCCCAGCAACTGTGCGAGCGCTACCCCGAGCGTCGCATCCGCGTGATTGACTCGCTTGCGGCATCTGCGGGATACGGCTTGCTCATGGAGTATCTTGCCGACTTGCGTGACGCCGGCTCGACGTTTGACGAGGTTGCGGACTGGGCAGAGGCTCATAAACTCAATGTTCATCATTGGTTCTTCTCGAGCGATTTGACGAGCTTCATTCGCGGCGGCCGCATCTCAAAGGCGAGCGGTGTCTTGGGCACTGCTCTCAAGATCTGTCCGCTCATGAACGTGGACAACACGGGCCACTTGGTTCCGCGCGAAAAGATTCGCACCAAAAAACGCGCCATCGCCCAGATGGTCAAGACCTGCATGGAGCACATCGATGACGGCGCGGCCTACACTGGCAAGGTGTGCATGTCGCAGTCGGCGTGCCGTGCAGACGCCGAGGCGGTGGCCGACGCGTTGGTCGAGCAAATGCCTCAGCTTGCCGGCAAGATCGATATCAATGACATTGGCACTGTGATTGGTTCCCACACCGGTCCTGGTACCGTCGCTTTGTTCTTTATGGGAGATGCGCGCGTCGACTAGATACGGTGCTTTTCTGCGCCTTTCGAGCATACAGAAAAAGCGCATCGATACCGGCTTTGGTGTCGATGCGCTTTTGTTTACGCTGGTTTACGCTGTGCGGTCGGGTAAATTATTTGCGCCGTGAGAAAAACGCGTTTCTGCGTTCGCGGCGACGCTGGGATGCTTGCGCCAGATGAGCGATTACGTCGTCGGTGAACGGGATGTCGGAACCCACGCCCTCAATGGGGTTGATATCGCCTGCGGAAATGGGGTCGATCGACGGTTCCTCGTGCAGGCCCGCACTCTTCTGTTCGCGGTAGCGAGCCATCATATCCTGCTGCATCATCTGCGCCGAAGGCGGGGTCCAAATGATGGCGTTGGCACCTGCCTCGATGGTTGCCTGGATGGATTCGGGCGTTTTGCCGCCCGGTGCGATGAGCGGAAGGTTGGGATAAGAGCGACGCAGCTCGCGCAAGACTTCAGGTGTGTTTTTGCCCGCGGCGATGTTTAGGATCTTGGCGCCAGCGCGCACCTTGGCATGTGCGTCGTCGGCACGTACCACGGTCGCTACGACAGGGATGTCTACCATGTGCGCGATGTGCTCGACCATCTCGGGCGAGGCGGGGGAGTTGACGATCACGCCTGCGACGCCCTGCATTTCGGATACGGCTGCGAGCTGTACCGAGCGCTTACCTGTCGTCGTTCCGCCGCCCACGCCCACGAACACCGGGCATTCGGCTGCGGTGAGCAAGGCCTGCGTGATGGCGGGCTGTGCCGTGAAGGGATAGACCGCAAAGACGGCGTCGGCATTGCTGTTGCGAATGACGGCGACGTCGGTCGAGTACATGAGCGACTTGATGCGGCGGCCAAAGAGGGTAAAACCGCTCGCATCCTCGATGGCGTCGGGTACGGAGATGGTCGCCTTGCGCAATGCCCCTTCGATGGGCGCGGGGTCCATGGGCAAGATTCCCGCCGGGGTCACGGCGTGGGGAGGAACGGAGAGGTCCGGGTCGATATCGACCTCGGTGAAGTCGACCGTGGCGTCGATGCTCTGCTCGACCTTTGCCTCGAGCTCTTCTGTATCCAACGAGGTTGCTGAAACGTTTTCGCGCGGTAGCGTAGTGGGATTGACGTGCAGTTTGTTCTCAGTCAGGTTATCCATGGAGTTGCTCCTTCCTGGCCGTGATGGATGTTCGTTTTGTACGGCATGTATGTGTTGCATTTGCGCCTACGCCGTGGTGGACTCCTGTTCTTTTGTGCGTGCTTGCATGCCGAAGACAAGCTATCACTTTGTTAGGAGTAATTTAATGGAGTAGTTATACCCACGCATCGCCAATGCAAACTAAACGGAGAAACAGATGCAGATGAATCTTATGGACATTATCGGTCCCGTAGCGCTATTTGTTGGCGTGATCTGCATCGCCGCCGCCCTCTATTTTGTGATTACGCTCATCAAGGGCGCATCGGCCCGTCGTCGCGAGCGGTGCGATGCCGTCTCGGGAGGCGCTCATAGCCGCTCGGATTCCCAAGTTGGCTCTCGTAGCGACAACGGTCGTGATCGCCATTAACGCTTCTTGGTCATAAGCGCGAGGAAGAAGCCCTCGTATTCGCGCGAGGGGGCAACGGTGACGGTGCCCTCGATTTCGTTGTGCAGAACCGGAATGTCATGTTGGGCCAGCAGCTCGGCAAACGGCGCGGCGACCGTGAGGTTGCCGTCGGCGTCTTCGGTCTTATCAAGAGCCACGAGTTCGCAATCGCGATGCTTTTTGAGTGCGTGGGCAACGGCGTCCTCGTTTTCTTGGGGGAGTACCGAGCATGTCGAGTACAGCAGGTAGCCACCGGGCTTGAGCACGGTGAGACCGCGGTCCAGTAGTGCGCGTTGGGAGCGAGCGCATTTTTGCAGAAGCTGCTCGCTAAAGCCCTTGAGGGTTCGCTCGCAACCAGCGATGAGCGTGCCCGAGCCTGTGCAGGGGGCGTCGAGCAGAATGCGGTCAAACGAGAAGAACTCATCAAGCTCGCGCGCGTCGATGCGCATGACCTGTACGTTCTTGGCGCCCTGCTTCTCAAGGTTGTGCTCGAGCTTGTCTGCCCGGGGTGCATGCATTTCGGCTGCGGTGACATGAGCCTGCGGCTCGAGGGCCGCAATCTGCGTGGTCTTGCCGCCGGGTGCCGCGCACATGTCCAAGATATCCTGGCCTGCCTGTATGGCCAAAGCCAGTGGAGGCAGCATGGACGAGAGGCTTTGCAGGTAGATTTTGCCATCGTGGATGAGGTCGAGATTCCAAACGGCTTGCTCAAAGGATGCGGGGACGATAAAGGCGTCGGCATACCACGGTACGCGTTTGAATTCGATACCCGCGGCGTGCAACGCCTCGGCAACTTCCTCTGCGCTCGACTTCAGCGTGTTTGCGCGGAAGGTTACGGGTCGGTCTTTGGCCTGCGCGATTCCTTCCAATATAGAGGAGGCGGCGGCACCGTAGGCACCGGCGATGGAGTCGATGAAAAACGAGGGGAGCGCAAGGTCCCCAAATGCCGCATCGAGTTCTTTCGCCTTCTCGGTGTGCTCGAACGTGCGCAGATCGAGTGCCTCTTTTACCTGCTTTTTTTGTTTTTTGCGGTGTGCCATATGCTCTCCTTATCACATACCTTCCTGTTGCATGGTAGCAAGGGGAGCACGGCTACGCGACGGGGGAACAAAAACTAAAGAACCGCTCCTGCAGCGATAAGGGCGACGCAAAAGACGAGGACTGCGATGTCGCAGGCGGCAAAGGGGTAGCGCTTGTAGCTGCTCTTACGCGTGCGCAGGTAAAAGCCGCGCTGCTCGGCGGCGAGTGCCGTGGCGTCGGTCTTCCCTACGCTCGAAATAAGCAGCGGGGCGCACAGCGGTAGCATGAGCCTGAGCTTCTTGACGGGGTTTTTGGTGTCGTACTCCACGCCGCGTGCTGTCTGCGCTTCGATAATCGCATTCATCTCCTGGCTGAACACGGGGACAAAGCGCAGTGCTGTGGTGAAGGTGAAAGCGTAGCGGTAGGGGACGTGCAACTTCTCGACGCAGGCGTTTGCGAGGTCGTTGAGCTTGGTGACCATGAGCATCAAAACGAGCGGCAGCGCCACGCCCAAAAGACGAAGGCAGGCCTTGGAGCCCGTGATGAGACCGGTGTTGGTTACAAAAGCAAAAAGCGTCTCGCCTTCTCGCATGAAGGCGGTTTGGAGCACAAACATGATCAAGACGATGGGGATAAGCAACCGCAGCAGCTTGAGCAGGCGATCGGCTACGCCCGCATAAGCGCCCAAAGCGAGTGTGAGCGCGAGCAGGCCGATGAGCATCGCATAGCTTTGGGCTAAGAAGGTGGAGAGAATGATCGCTGCGGCGAGTGCGAGTTTTGCTACCGGGTTGAGCTTGTGCAACAGCGTGGTGCCGGGCACGTAATCGATGACATTAACCACGATGGACCATCCCCTCGGTGATGCGAACGATATCCGAAACCTCGCCGACGCCTTCGAAGGCGGGCGAGACGGACTGTGAAAGGCGGCGTGCAAGCTCGATGACCTGCGGCGGTTCGATCGATGCCGCGCGCATGAGTTCGGGCTGGGCAAACAGCTCGCGCGAGGGGCCCGACGCCAGGATGCGTCCATCTGCCATGACGGCGATGCGCTCGGCGAAGTCGGAGACCACCTCCATGTCGTGGCAGACCATGATCACGGCGCAGCCCGCCTCGGCCATCTGCTTTACCGTTTCCATCACGGTCATGCACTCGCGGTAGTCGAGTCCGCTGGTGGGCTCGTCGAGCACGATTACACGCGGCTCCACCACAAGGACGCTCGCGAGTGCAATCATCTGCCGCTGTCCGCGTGAGAGCGAAAACGGCGCCTCGTCGACCGGGAGGCCAAAACGCTGCGCCACCTCGCGCGCTTTTTCGTGTGCGTGGGTTGATTCCATTCCGTGGAGCTCGAGGCCAAAGGCAATCTCGTCCTCAACGGTTTCCTTGCAGATCTGACGGTCGGGGTTTTGGAAGAGCGTCGCGCACGAGCGGGCAATAACGCTTGTGGGGGTAGTTTTGGTATTGGCGCCCGCAACGTGCACGCTGCCTGCGTCGGGTTTGAGCAGGCCTGTGAGGAGCTTGGTGAACGTGGTCTTGCCTGCGCCGTTTTGACCTACAAGACCGATGAGCTCGTCGGGGCGCACTTCGAGGGTGAGGTCGTGTACCGCAGCTCCGCCCAGGGGATAGGCAAAATCAACATGTTCGAAGGCGACCACGGGCTCTTGTGCTGTCGCGGGCCGGGGCGCGTGGGGCGAGGGCGCGGCGAAGCGCTTCGTGTCGTGAGGGGCGTTTCCCACTGTGCGCTTGATAAGCGCCTCTGCTTCGTCGACGGTAAGGCAGGGCGACGCTTGAGAACAGATTTTCTTGTGTGCAAGGCTGTTTGAGATGCGAGCAACGCGAGGGCTGTCGACGCCGATTCGCTGGAGTTCTTCGGCATGCGAAAAGACCTCGTGCGGCGTTCCCTCAAGGGCGATTTTCCCATTATCGAGCACGACCACACGGTTGCAGAATGTGGAGAGCAGCGCCACCTTCTGCTCTATTACCACAACGGTCACGTTTTGTTCGCGGTTGATTTTTGCGAGCGTATCGAAAACGAGTAACGAACTTGCCGGGTCGAGAGCGGCAGTGGGCTCGTCGAGCACGAGTACGCGAGGCTGCAGCGCCATGATCGCGGCGATGGCGACCTTTTGCTTTTGGCCGCCCGAGAGCGTGGCGATCTCGCGATCGCGCAGGTCGGCTATGCCAACGGTCTGCAGGGCGCCCGAGAGACGCTGCTCGATCTTGTCGTGCGGAACGCCAAAGTTCTCCATGCCAAAGAGCAGCTCGTCTTCTACGACTGATGCGACCATCTGGGTATCGATATCTTGCAAAACGCTTCCAACGATGCGCGAGATATCGGTGAGCGTGACTTCGCAGGTATCCTTGCCGGCAACATGAACAGCTCCGTAGAGCGTTCCTCCAAAGTGATGGGGAATCGCTCCGGAAAGGCATGCTGCGAGAGTGGATTTGCCTGCACCCGAAGGGCCGATGATGCCGAGGAAGTCGCCTTCGCCTATCGCGAGCGAAATATGGTCCAACGCGGGCACGTGCGTCTCGCGATACGAGAACGAGACGTCCTCAATGTCGATAATCGGATTCATAACGGCCTTTCGGTTCAAGAGAGCAAACACGGGCGATGCTTTCGCTCAAAGGGCGCGAGGGCACCTATGAAGGTATCCTCGCGCCGGGCAATGCGCCCCCCAGGTTATTTTTTGATTGCTTTGGCCATCGTCAAAGCGTCGGCAGCCTCGGTGGAGATGCTGCGGGCGGTGATGTTGGGCATAAGCGGTGTCCTTTCGAGGATGAAAGAGATGAGATACGGGGCTGGCGGGCTGCCGGTTTGGCAGGCGCGAGGGGCTAGGAAAGCTTGAGTGCCTTCTTAATGGGCAGGTAGAGAGCCGCGACCAGGATGCCATTGAAAACGGCGGTAGCGGCGACGACGGGAAGCATGGCGGCGGCGAGCTCTGCCACGAGGCCGATCATCGCCATCTTGATGACCATGAAGATGCAGCCGGAGACAAGGGTGGTTACGGATGTGGCGACGGCTGCTGCGACGGGAGAGATGGTGCCGCGGCGCGATGCGGCGGTAACGATCGCGGCCATGAGTATTGCGGCGATGCCCTCGGCGGCGAAATCAATGAACGGCGAGCTGGTGGTGATTTGGATTACGGCGGCGGAAATAAGGCCGATGACGAGCGCCTGGCCAAGATTGGGACGAACGACGAGAATCGTGAGGCAGAAGGCGGAGATGATGAACTCAGGGCTGATGACGCCGCCCGAAATGCTCGAGATCGCCTTGCCGACGGTGAAGTTGAGGATAAAGCCGGCGGCCAAAAGGACTGCCAGGAGAACCAGGGCGCGAACGTCGAGGGTGCCGTGGTCGGTGGTGGAAACGGTGCGGGGCTGGGTTGCTGCGTTAGACATAGGATCAACCTTTCTTGAGCTGTTTTGGGGTTTGTCGTCGTTGGTGGGTAGATGCGATGGAGGCGCGTGATGCGTGCGGTTGGAGCCGAGGTAAAGAAAAAAGCCCCCGGTCGAAACCGGAGGCCTCATTATTTGCCTGGAGCTATTTTAGGCGTGAGGGACTCACAGTCGACCGACCGTATACGCATCACGCCACCACCAGTTCATGACAGAGTTGTTGGAGAAGTTGGTCATTCTGGTGGCTCCTTTCGGGAAAGCGAAGTTGTTTAGGTTGCGCTGCACTATAGCACAGCAAGAGGGCGGTGCAACAAGTATTTCGAAACTGTTTCTGTGGGCGGCGATAGAACGCGAGCCCACGGCCGAGATTCGCTAAAGGTTGTCGGGATTGAGCTTGGAGAAGTCGTCGACGATGATATCCAGGCATTTTGGCAATGCGCGTGCGCCAAAGACGCCCGAGGGATTGGGAATGAGTTCGCCGTCGTACTCCATGCCCAGTGAGGGCGAGCAGGTGATTGTCACCTCTTTTGCCTGAAGCATCTTGAACTGCGGGCGCCCGAGCCCCTTGCCTGCGGGGTCGAAAACGCCTGCGAGCAGGGTGGGGAGCAGCTGTACCGTCGCTACCGGTTCGATGACGGCGATGTCGATGAGACCGTCGTTCATGCGGCAATCGGGAAACAGATTGATGTCGTTTTGGATCACTGCGGTGTTGCCCACCATGCATCCGATGCCATCAAACTCATCGACCTTGCCATCGTGTTCAATCGTGAAGTGCGCTACCTGAGGGTTGGGAGTGGCAAGCGCGGAGAGCGCATAGGCGATTTCGCCGATCTCGTTTTTGTTTGGTGCCGCCTTTTCCATGATGGCGGCGTCAAAGCCGGAACCGGCGATGATGATGAAGCCGTGGCGCTGCTCGTTGCCTTCGGCGTCATTCCAAAAAAGTTCGCCCATGTCGACAGGGACAGTATGTCCACGGCGGCATGCCTTGGCAAGGGCGGCAGCCTCCGGCGCGTTGCCGATGTTGTTGAAGAACAGGCATGCTGTGCCCGAAGGGAAGATGAGGGTGGGGACATGTGTGTCGCGCAGACAATCGAGCACGTTGGAGACGGTGCCGTCGCCGCCCGAAACCACCACGCGGTCAAAGGCAGTGACATCACACGTGGCGTCTTTTGGCTCCATTCCCTTACCGATAAAGCGCATGGTGATTTCGTCTCCTGCCTGAGCGAGCGCATGGGCAAAGGCGTAAATCTCGTCGGAGCGGGTGCCCGAGGCGGGATTGTGGATGATAAGGCAACGCATACGTTTAGGTCCCGTTCGTCGTAAAGCCCTGTATAGTTTATGTAGCGATATCCTACCCTGCGCATGAGTGCGCCAATCATGATTCTGGAGGAGCATGTACATCTCCACATATGAGGAGCTCCTGGCCTTTTGCAAGCGCGCCGCGGCCTTTGATGCCGTGGCCATCGATACCGAGTTCTTGCGTGAGCGCACATACCATGCGCGCCTGTGCTTGGTGCAGGCCGCGACGCCCGAGGAGTGCGTGGTCATCGACCCCATCGTTATCAAAGACCTTTCTCCCTTGGCCGAACTGATGGGCGATGAGAGAGTTATTAAAGTGTTCCATGCCTGCTCGCAGGATATGGAGGTTCTCTACCACACGCTAGGCGTTCTCCCTGCTCCCATCTTTGACACACAGGTTGCTGCCGCTTTTTTGGGCGAGCGCATGCAGATGTCCTACAACGGTCTTGTGCATGCTTTTTGTGATGTTGATTTACCAAAAACCGAGTCGCTGACCGATTGGTCTCGTCGTCCTTTGAGCGATTTGCAACTTGAGTATGCTGTGGACGATGTGCGCTACCTCATTGTGGCATACGGGGTCATTATGGATAGGCTTGGGCAGCTTGGTCGCGTGTCGTGGGCGACCGATGAGATGCGCCCGCTTGCAAATGTTGAGCACTACGTTGTCGACCACCGTCTTGCCTTCAAACGCGTCAAGCGCATCAACTCTTGCACGCGTCGGCAACTCGCCATCGCCCGCGAACTCGCGGCGTGGAGAGAGCGCCGTGCCGAGCGTCGCAACGTTCCGCGTAAGTGGATCATGTCGGACGAGGTTTTGGTTGCCTTGGTTAAGCGTGCGCCCAAGACCGTTGACGATTTCCGTCGTACGCGCGGAACCGAGCAGCTTTCCGAGGCGGATGTTGACGCTGCTCTCGTCGCCATCGAGCGTGGGCGCAATTGTCCTTCCGATAAGCTTCCCTTCATCAGTCGTCCGCATCATACGCCTACGCCCGAGGTCGAAAGCGTTTGCGATCTCATGTACGCGCTCATGCGCCTGGTTTCCGAGCGCTCCGGCGTGGCGACTGCCATCATCGCGAGTCGCGATGAGTTGTTCTCCTATATGGAGCATCCCGAGCGCAGCCCGCTGCGCGATGGCTGGCGCTTCGAGCTTGTGGGCACGCTGCTCGACGATCTTTTGGCTGGCGACATGGGCTTGACCGTAAAAGACGGTTCTGTCGAGATTCTTTAGGCGAGCATCCAAGAGGGGTGCGCTCCGGTGGGGTGCACCTCTTTTCTTTTGGAGAAATTAGATAGTTAGACAAACGTCTAACTATTGAGTATAATGCCCGTTAAAGACGGTCGGAAGGAGGGTCTGTGGCAGGAGAGGGGTTCAAAGCACTTGCGGATCCCACACGACGGCGCATTTTAGAGTTGCTGCGCGGCAGCGACCTGACGGCGGGGGAGTTGGCTGAACATTTTGATATGAGTAAGCCCTCTTTGAGTCATCACCTGGCAACGCTTAAGAGCGCGGGCCTCGTGAGGGATGAGCGTCACGGGCAAAATATCGTATACAGCCTAAACACTACCGTCATGCAGGATTTGATCGGGTGGTTTGTGGGGTTTGCAGACAATGAGGATGATGAGGATGAATAAGGAAACAAGGGGCGCTCATATCACGGGTATATCGTTGCGCGTATGGATTGCCCTTATCGTTTTGTGTCTGGTTAACGTGGCGGCCCATCTCATCGTGATGCCGAGTTTGCCCGCGCAGATTCCTATACATTGGGGAGCCGATGGGGCCGTTAACGGTTGGGGCCCGCGCTGGATGGCCTCTGCGCTCGGCGCTCTGCCGCTGGCGTTTTTGGTGATGTTCTATGTGGTGCCACGTATCGACCCTAAAGGCGAGGCATATCGAACCTCAGGCAAGTTCTATCGGGGTGTTGTGATTGCTTTTACGCTGATCACGTGCGCTATCGGCTGGCTGTGCGAGCTGACGGTATGGGGCATCGTCCCTGCTCGCGGCGTGGTGAATGTGGCAGTTTCCACTGCTATCGGCCTTTTGTTCGTGGGCATTGGCAATTACTTGCCGCGCGTCAAGCAAAACTACACAATGGGTGTCAGGACGCCCTGGGCGCTTGCCGACCCCGATAACTGGCGCCGTACCCAACGCTTTGGTGGCAAGTGCTTTGTTGTTATGGGCCTTGGTGTGGTTTTGCTGGGACTGGTGGCCCCACTGTTTTCGGATTCTATTCTCGTTGTCGGCACCATCGTATTGGTCATAGGTGGCACGGCGGTTATGTATGCCTACTCGTACCTAGTGTGGTGCAATGCGAAAAGACGGTCAAAGTGAAAGCGCGTCTTCAGCCGGCATCGCTACGCTCCGCACGCCAGAGCCCAAAGGACTGCCACGATAACGGCGGGCAGGAGGTTTGCGGTCTTGAATGTCCTGCCCCAGATGAGGTTCACGCCTACACAGAAGATGAGCATGGACCCTACGAGCGAGAGGTTGTCTAGCGCTCCCGCGGTCATGATGGGCTGGATAAAGCGTGCGAGCAGGGTGATTGTTCCTTGGAACACGCCTACCGGCAAGGCGGAGAAGATGGCGCCGCGCCCCATCGAGGCGGTCATGGCGCATACGATGATGCAGTCGAGGGCACCTTTGAGGGCAAGTGTGGACCAGTCGCCAAGGATGCCGTCTTGAATGGATCCCACGATGGCCATGGCTCCGATGCACACGGTGAGGGATGCTGTGACGAAGGCGTCGACAAACCCACCCTCTGCTCCATTTGCAAAGCGGTCGCGCAGCCATTCACCGAGCCGCTCCATATGTCGCTCCAGATTGAGCGCCTCGCCCACGAGCGCTCCTGTCACAAAAGAGACGATGATCATGGTCGATCCGGTGCTCGTAAGTTTCCCATCGTCGAAAATGAGCATCTTTTCCAATGCACCGGAAAGACCGATGAACAAAACGCAGAGAGCGGATGCTTTGAGCAGGGCATCTTGCACGCGAACGGTGATGAACTTTCCGCCAATGAGGCCGGCGGTACCTCCTGTGATAATGAGGGCGACGTTGATGAGGGTTCCCAGTCCGGGCACGAATAGCTTCCTTCCGCGTGTCTTTGCAGTTGCGACAAGCCATCAGGATACTCTCGATATAACAAGATACACACCACGCGCCGATGATTAATAAGCCTGTAGGCGTGCCTGCGAAACTCAGGACTGTGAATCAACTCTGTTGCCCCGTGCCAACCCGTGGTCTTTCGGTAGGCGCGCAGGACACGGGCGGGGACGCTGATGGCGGCATGCGACAATACCAGGCGTAAGAAACATAAAACCCGAGCTAACGGAGTGTAAAATTGGCCGAGTTTATCTACTCTATGTATCAGGCGCGCAAGGCGCATGGTGACAAGGTTATTCTCGACGACGTGACCCTGAGTTTTTTCCCGGGCGCGAAGATCGGCGTCGTTGGCCCCAACGGCATGGGCAAGTCGACCCTGCTCAAGATCATGGCGGGTATCGAGGAGGTCTCCAACGGCGACGCCAAGCTCACCTCTGGCTATACCGTGGGTATCCTTCAGCAGGAGCCACCGCTCGACGAGGATAAGACCGTTATCGAGAACGTGCGCATGGCGTTTGGCGACCTGCTCGCCAAGGTCGATCGCTTTAACAAGATCGGCGAGGAAATGTGCGATCCCGAGTGCGACATGGATGCGCTCATGGCCGAGATGGCCACCTTGCAAGACGAGATCGACACCGCCGACGGCTGGGACATCGATTCCAAGCTCGGTCAGGCCATGGATGCCCTTCAGCTGCCCGATTCCGACATGCCCGTGAACGTCCTTTCTGGTGGCGAGCGCCGTCGTGTGGCGCTGTGCAAGCTGCTGCTTGAGGCTCCCGACCTGCTGCTGCTCGACGAGCCCACCAACCATCTGGATGCCGAGTCCATCTTGTGGCTCGAGCACTTCCTCCACAGCTATCCCGGCGCCGTGCTTGCCGTTACCCATGACCGCTACTTCTTGGATAACGTTGCCGAGTGGATTTGCGAGGTCGACCGCGGTCACCTGTATCCCTACAAGGGCAACTACTCTACCTACCTGGAGACCAAGGCCGCGCGCATCGAGGCGCAGGGCAACCGCGAGGCCAAGCTTGCCAAGCGTATGAACGCCGAGCTTGAGTGGGTCCGTTCCTCCCCTAAGGCACGCCAGGCCAAGAACAAGGCCCGTCTTGCCCGATACGAGGAGATGGAGGCCGAGGCTCGTGCGAGTCAAAAGCTCGATTGGACCGACATTCGCATTCCCGTGGGCCCGCGTTTGGGCTCCAAGGTCCTTGAGGCGCATCACCTGCACAAGGAGTTCGATGGCCGCGTGCTGATCGATGATCTTTCCTTTAGCCTGCCGCGCAATGGCATCGTTGGCGTTATCGGTCCCAACGGTGTGGGCAAGACGACGCTGTTCAAGACCATCGTGGGTCTTGAACCTCTGACTTCGGGCGAGCTGGAGATCGGCGAGACGGTCAAAATTTCCTACGTTGACCAAAACCGCGAGGGTATTGATCCCAACAAGAGCCTGTGGGAAGTTGTCTCGGATGGCCTCGATCGCATGATGGTGGGCGAGACCGAGGTTCCCAGCCGCGCCTATGTGGCGAGCTTTGGCTTTAAGGGCCAAGATCAGCAGAAGCGTGCCGGCGTACTTTCTGGCGGTGAGCGCAATCGCCTGAACCTCGCCCTTACCCTCAAGCAGGGCGGTAACCTGCTGCTGCTCGACGAGCCCACCAACGACCTGGATGTCGAGACGCTTTCCTCGCTCGAGGCGGCGCTGCTTGAGTTCCCGGGCTGCTCGGTGGTTATCAGCCATGACCGCATGTTCCTTGACCGTGTGGCTACGCACATCCTGGCCTGGGAAGGTACGGACGAAAACCCCGGCAACTGGTATTGGTTTGAGGGTAACTTCGAGTCCTACCAGGAAAATCGTGTGGCACGCTTGGGCGAAGACGCCGCTCAGCCGCACCGCATCCATCGCAAGCTGACGCGCGACTAGGCGCCGGCAAGTCTGCCGTATCGACGATTTAGGCTTATCGCTTGAGTCAAAAACGCCTCGAATCTGTTTTGGACTCGAGGCGTTTTTTCGTTACAGCTCGGTGGCTTCGATTTGATCGATGACCCAAGTGGAACCTGGGGTATTGGGATGGCGTCGCAAGCGCACGATTGCCTCGTGACGTTTTCCGGCTTGGGTGTAGCGCAGGGCGAAAGATGCGCGGTTGCGGGTGGCGTCGATAGTACCTCGCTCGCGGGCGATCCAGTAGTATTCGCCAGCGATGCCCATGGCGTCTGCTCCAAAGGGAAGAAGCGATGCAAGTTCGAATAGAAGATCGCCTGGGCAGAACACTTCGGTAGAGAAATCTACGGGATAGTCGGGGTATTGTGCTGCGGGATCGACAGGCTCCGTCGCGGGCGCGGGCGCGGGTGCGGGCGCGGGAGTCGAGGGCTCGACGGGTTGCGGCACGGGTTGTGCTGCAGGGGAGGGCTCCGGTGCCTTTTCCGCGGCTTCAGCGGGTTCGCTATCGTTTGCGGGCGTGTCATCCTTGACGGGCGCGAGATCGGAACCTTGTCCGTCAGAGTTTTGCTCGGCGGCGGTGTCGTTCGCCACAAGATTCGATTCGATCGTGGTGACACCTGCGTTGGCGTTGTCTGGGTCGTAGATAACAGTCAGCGAGATGGCGGGGAGGGAGTCGCTTTCCTGCTCTTCGACGGTTGGCGTCCCCTCGTCCTCTTCTGTCGTATTTATTATGAGGGTATCGTCTTCGACCGGCTCGGCTACATTGGAATCCTTCTGTTCGCAGGTGGTTTCTTCTGCCTGGGAGTCGGCATCATTGGCGGCCCCTTCGTCGAGGACGGCCGTTTCGGCCTGGGCTTGCGCGGCAGCATCGACGGGAGTTTTTTCGACCGTCTCGATAGATTCGAGAATCTCGCGTTTGACGCGGCGCGGCTTCACAGCCTTGATCGACTTGTCGCCGCGTTTTTTCTTCCAGGATTTGCCGCTGGTATCTGCCTTTTTTTGCGGTGCGGCCAGAGCTTCGTCCCATGCGGGCTGAGCGATGACGGTCGCATAGATGCGGCCTCCTTTGAAGACGGTGAGTTTGATGAAATCGTCTAACTCTTCCAGTAGTTCACGCGTGGATTCGAATCCAAGGTCCGCGGCGCCAAGGGACTCTTTTTCGAGAGCCTCTTCGACCTGGGTGAGAAATGTCTGCTTGCCGCAGCCAATGGCTTCGGAGAGCAGACGGTAGAGATAGATGTGATTTCCGAGGGTAAGGGAGGTGTTCTGAGGCATATGAAATCCTAACCTGAGTCTGTCTGCAGGTTATGGTACCACCCACCCTATGGATTCAAACGCCTCAGATGGCGCTTTGCAGGCTATGCGGGCGTGCCGCTTGTCGTATTGGTCGTATTGGTGTCACCTTTGGCTGAGTTTCCAGATGAGGGCTGGGAATCCGAGTCGCCTTCCTTATCGGTGCCGGATGTCTCGGAGTTGGAGGTACCGTTTGATGCGGTTCCACTGTTTCCGGTTGCGGAAGACGAGTCTTGGTTTTGATCGGTGCCGCTCGAGGGGGTGGAGCTAGTAGATGCGTCGTTGCTTGCTGCGGTGTCTTGGCTGGTTGACGCGGCGGCATCGGTCTGCGGCGTCTCCGGCGTTTTGTCCGGTTGCTCCTGGGCGGGCTCTGCCGCAGACCAGGGAGCGGGTACACGCTCGCCCAGGCCTTCCCCTTCAGTGAGGGCAAGGATGATTGCCACGCTCAGAGCAACGGCGAGCACTGCCGTCCCAACAGAGAACATCACGACTTTGCGTTGGGTTGCCGCGCGTTCGGCTGCGGCGCGCGCCTGGAGCTTAGTGGGGGCGATGCGTGCCCCGTAGCGCGCGGGCTGACGATCGTAATAGCCTTGTGCGGCGCGCTCGCTGTAGCCATAACCCGACACATAGGCACTCGAAGGGCCGGGCTGTTCGGGCTCGTGCTTGAGCTTTGCGGCGCCCGCCGAAAGAAAGTGACGATAGATTTGCGAGCTCAGCACAGTGACGACGGAACTTACCGCCGCTCCGATAACGGAGCCGGCAATTCCAATGCGTGACGCGAGCGCGACAGAGGTCGCGGCTGCTGCGGCGCCGGCGATAACCTGAGGGACGGAAAGTCCTTCGAGCAACTTCTCCTTAGGCGCAATCGCTTGGGTTTGTCCGATAAACTGCTCTTGTTCGCGCTGATAAACACGGGTGCGACGGGTGTCGGTGTAGCGTTCTTGTGCATTATTGAGGGCCATGGCGGAATTCTCCTCCCGCGGCATAGGTGGTTCGTTTAGGGCTGCGTTTCGCGGTATGCGCGTGGCGCGCACTCGATTGTTGTACCCCGGGCCGCGTTTGTGAACGCATTTGCTTGAGTCAACAGAAAGTGCCAACACACGTTAAGAGGCTGTGTTGGTTTTGCATCGCTTCTGTGAGGGTCCGGCTCTTGCGAGCATAGACTCGAGGTGCTCGCTTTGCGATAACAAAGCGCCCAGTTGTCGGGCGCTCGATCGCGTGGCTGCTATTCGACGGGTGGCATGGGCTCCCATGAGGGGTCGGAGAGAATCTTTGCTCCATCTTTCCATCCGCGGCGCAGCGCGGGTACACCGGTCTTGAACGTCTTGTCTACGGCGGCAAGGCGGATGAGCTCCTTGCAGAAGGTGGCGACATTGCCCAGGCGGAAGAGCACCGGATTGTAATCGCCGTAGAGCTTGAGATAGCGAGCGAGATAGGCGCGGTTGCGCATGATGTAGTAGCGGTTGGTATCGCTGGTGGAGTTGAGCTGGCGCTTTCCGGCGATGTCCCAGTTCGAGACCACGCGGGCGCGCTGCAAGATAAGGTCGGATACCACGGCGGCGGGGAAGTGCTTGCTGGCGAGATAGCCATAGCAGGCGTCGTCTCCATAGATGAAGAAACGCGCGTCGGGGTAGCCGATCTTCTGCACCACGCGACGGCTAAAGAGGCCACCTTCAAAGCAGAGCTGATTCATGGGCTTGCATCCGGCCTCTCCCAGGTTGGCGGGGGCTACCGGGTTGGGGATGCCCAGGGGCACAATGAGCTGATACTGCCAAAAGAAGGGGCCGCCATCGAAATCAAGGCGCGATCCCTGGATTGCGTCGTAGCGGTCGGTCCACTTAGCCAGGCGCGAGATCGCCTGGGGGATAACGAGCACATCGTCGTCCATGACCCAAAACCACTGGGCTCCCAGCTCATAGGCGCGCTTAACGCCGGCCGAAAAGCCGCCGGCGCCGCCCGTGTTTTCAAGCTGTGGGGCGTAGACCACGCGATCTGCGCTTCCTTCGGTATCCGCCTTGTCACCGTGGCCCCAAAGGGCAAGGCAGCGCTCGTTGAATTTCGCCACCATCTGTTTGGTAGCGGGGGAGTTCTCGTTATCCACGATGACGATGCGCCAAGGGGCATCGTCGAGTGCGGCGATTGAATCAAAAAGGTTCGCGAGCATTTCTTGGCGCTTATAGGTGACCACGACGAGCGCAAGACGCTCGATGGGTGATGCGGATGTGCCAGCTGTTTGGATTGCGCTCACGTTTGAAGACCTTTACGACGTCATTTCAGATGGATTCATTATAGAGTCCCTGCGGCATCTTGAGAAAAACCGCGCATTCCGATGACGTCTGAGGGGCGACGCCTCGCGTCGGTGTGTGCTCGGGCACAGCGGGGTATTATGGAACCAATCAATTTTGGCTCGAAAGGGGGCTTTGTGGACCAACACGCTCAACCGGTGCTATCGCTTCTGGTTCCCATCTATAACGTGGAGCGCTATCTTCGGCAGTGCCTCGATTCCGCTGCGGCGCAGACGCTCGAGAACATCGAGATCATCTGCATCAATGATGGTTCTACCGATTCAAGCCCTGCGATTATCCGCGAGTACATGGAGCGCGATGCGCGCTTCGTCATGATCGACAAGACCAACTCCGGATACGGCGACTCTATGAACCGGGGCCTTGACCAGGCGCGTGGCGAGTACGTTGGCATTTTGGAGTCGGACGATTTCATGGCGCCCGATGCGCTCGAGAAGCTGGTGCATGCCGCGCGCGCTCACGATGCCCAGATCGTCAAGGGAAATTTCGACCTCTATTGGTCGACGCCCGAGGAGCGCCGCGAGCTTTTTGAGATGTTTTCTCCCAACCGCTGTGACAAGGTCGTGCGCCCCGCGGCGGATGCCTTCGCGTTCCACCAGAAGCCTTCCATCTGGTCTGCCGTCTATCGGCGTGATTTTCTGGAAGGTGGCGGCATTCGTTTCCTCCCTACGCCGGGCGCCGCATTCCAGGATGCCTCCTTTACGTTCAAAGCGTTTGCCTTGGCGGACCGAGCGGTGTGGATTCACGATTCGATCCTCTCGTATCGTCAGGACAACGAAGGCTCCTCGGTCAACGCTTCCAACAAGGTCTTTTGCGTTAACGACGAATACGCCGAGATTGAGCGTTGGCTCTCGTGCGAGTATGCCGAGCGTTGCGGTGAGGGGGAGGCGGCGCGCCTGGCGCGTATTTGCCAGGCGGTGAAGTACGACTCCTATATGTGGAGCTATGTGCGTCTGGCACCGCAGTTTCGCGTGATGTTCTTGGAACGCATGGCGTCCGAGTTCAAAGCGGCGCTTGATGACCATACATTCGAGCTTGCCGACCTTAAGCCCTGGAAGCGCGCGAACCTGGAGAGCATCTTGAAAGATCCCGCTGCGTGGGCACGGGCAAACGAGCACTATGCGACTTCGGGCAAGTTTGGACGCGCGATGCATTATCTCAAGCTTGGAGGCCCTGGGCTCCTTCTTGCCTATGCAAAAAGTAGGTCGGACCATGAGTAGCTCAACGTTGGCGCCTGCCGTTTCCCTTATCGTTCCGGTTTATAAATCCGAAGCCACGCTTGGCGCGTGCCTGGATTCACTCCTTGCGCAGACCGAGGCCGATATCGAGATCATCTGCGTCAACGATGGCTCGCCCGATAACTGCGCGAGCATCCTTGAGTCATACGCGTCTCGAGATGTGCGTATTTGTGTGATAACCCAGCAAAACCAAGGGCTTTCCGCTGCGCGCAATGCGGGCATGGATGTCGCGCGCGGCCATATCGTCGACTTTGTCGATTCCGACGATACTGTGTCTCCCGATCTTTGCCGGCGTCTCGTGGAGGTGTTCGATGCGACCGATGCCGACGTGGTGACGTTTGGCGCGGTGTGTGAGCCCGAGGACCGTGCTTCAAAGCGTATCCGGCAGCTGCTCAGTCCCGCTGCGGCAACGTTTGATACCTTCGATGCCGCGCTGCTCTTCTCTGCGAATGCTCAGCCTTATGCCTGGCGTACCGCTATGCGCCGTGCGTTTATGGATCGCGAGAACATTCGCTTCTCGACGCGCTTGCGCTTTGCCGAGGATGTTCCGTATCAGTTTATCGTTTACCCATTGAGCAAGAAGACGGTGCTCATTCCCGATAAGCTCTATCACTATCGCATGACGGATGGATCGCTCACCCATGTGTATAACACCGAGGCGTCGCGTGCACAGAAGGTCAAGCAGCATCTCTTGATGTTCGAGGTGATCTTTGACGAATGGCGCAAACGTGGCCTGCTTGGGCTGTGTCCGGGCGAGATGGTTGCTTGGTGTCTGGACCTGACGCTGTTCGATCTGGTGCGCCTGCCGTCTGCAGAGGCGGATGCGTGTGCGTTGCACCTGTCGCGTTTGCTGTGTGACATCTACGGGGGAAAATGGTACACGCTTCCGCCCAAGGGAGCGCAGCGTCGTGCCGCCCTCGCAGTGGCGCAGAGCGCTTCGTCGGGGTTCGAGATGAGAAAGCGTGACCTGATTGCCTTTTTTGCTGCCACGCGCGGTGTGAAAACCTGCGTGGAGCGTTTTATCTGACGCATCCGCTACACGTTCAATATGAGGGAGATTGACATGAAAGACGGGTTTGTTCGAGTTGCCGCGATGACGCCGGCGCTGCGCGTGGCAGATGTCGACCACAACGTCGATGCGTGCGCTGAGGCCGTGCGCGCGGCGAAAGCCCAGGTTGTGGTGCTTCCAGAGCTCGCTATCACCTCATATACCTGCGAGGACCTTTTTTTACAAGAGGTGCTGCTCGATGCCGCCGAGAAGGGCGTGGCCCGCTTGGCCGAAGAGACGGCAGACGTCGATTCCCTCGTGCTTGCGGGGGTGCCCGTGCGCGTGGCGGCGAAGCTCTACAACTGTGCCGCGGTGCTGTGCCATGGCGAGCTTTTGGGCCTTGTGCCCAAGCGGAATATCCCTATGTACGGTGAGTTCTACGAAGGCCGCCGCTTCTGCTGCGGCCCTACTTCGGTGAGCATGGTCCGTTTTGCCGGCTGCGATGAGGTTCCGTTTGGCACCGAGCAGCTTTTTGAGTGCGATACCATGCCGGGCCTTATCGTTGCCGCAGAGATCTGCGAGGACCTTTGGGTCCCCAATCCTCCGAGCACCGGTGCCGTTCGTGCAGGTGCCACGCTTGTCTGCAACCTCTCGGCTTCTAATGAGTTGGTGGGCAAGGCGGACTATCGTCGCAGCCTGGTTGCTTCCACCAGCGCTCGCCTTATGTGCGCCTACGCTTACGCCAGTGCCGGCTGGGGCGAATCGACACAAGATGTAGTCTATGGTGGCCACTGCTTGGTTGCCGAGAACGGCCGCATGCTGTGCGAGGCAGATCCCCTTGACGATATCGAGCTTATCCGTGCAGGGGAGGGACATGCCGCTGCGGGTGCTGCTGCCGTGGTCGACTTCGGTCTTTTGGCGGCAGAGCGCCGCCGCATGTCCACGTTCTTCGTCGAGGCGGATGCCTCGGGCTACGCGATCTCCTCGTTTGACCTTGATGTATGCGAGGTCTCGCTTAGCGATCGATTTGTCGACCCGCATCCGTTTGTGCCGGCGGACCCCGGTCGCCGCGCGGAGCGTTGCGAGTCGATTTTTGCCATCCAAGCGCATGGCCTTGCCAAGCGCTTAGCGCACACGCGTTCCCGTCGCGCGGTGATTGGCGTTTCCGGCGGTTTGGATTCCACGCTGGCGCTGCTGGTGTGTGCCCGCGCCTTTGACCTGCTGGGTCTTGACCGCAGTGGAATTCTCGCCATCACGATGCCAGGATTTGGAACTACCGACCGCACGCACGGCAACGCGACGGCCATGAGCCGGGCGCTTGGCTGTGAGCTGCGTGAGGTCAATATCGCCGCCGCAGTACGACAGCATTTCCTAGACATTGGGCATGACGAGTCCGATCGCTCCGTCACGTACGAGAACGCGCAGGCCCGCGAGCGCACGCAAATTCTCATGGATGTGGCAAATCGCGAGGGTGGCTTGGTGGTGGGTACCGGCGACCTTTCCGAGTTGGCCTTGGGTTGGGCAACCTACAACGCCGACCATATGAGCATGTACGGCGTCAATGCCGGTGTGCCCAAAACCCTCGTGCGTCATCTGGTGCACTATGTTGCCGACGAGGCGCGCGCTAAAGGCGATGAGGGTCTTGCCGCCGTCCTTCTTGATGTTCTTGACACTCCGGTTTCCCCGGAGCTTCTTCCCGCGACGGAAGGCGGCAAGATCTCGCAAAAGACCGAAGACCTGGTTGGTCCCTATGAGTTGCACGATTTCTTTCTTTACCAGGTGTTGCGCTGTGGATTTGCACCGAAAAAGGTGTATCGACTGGCGCTTGCCGCTTTTGATGGGAGCTATGCGGGCGGCGCTGATGCCGATAGCGCCTGCGTGGGCACCTATGATGCCGATACCATCATGAAATGGCTTAAGAAGTTCTACTGGCGCTTCTTCTCGCAGCAGTTCAAGCGCAGCTGCCTGCCCGATGGCCCCAAGGTGGGCTCCGTTGCCGTGAGTCCGCGCGGGGACCTGCGCATGCCGAGTGACGCCGTGGTCGCGCTCTGGCAGGCACAGCTTGAAACCCTGTAAACGCTAACGGGTATTGGCAATCCAAGCTGCTTTGTAAACGCTGCCGTGCATCCGCCTTTTTTAGCATCGTGGATGTGCGGCAGCGTTACACTGGAAAACATCGTCTTTATTTCGCATAATCGAAAGGTTCGTCCTATGAAGTTTTCCAGCCGACTCGATCGCTTTGGTGACGAGGTTTTTGCCGCCCTCAATAACCGCCGTGTCGCCCTGGAGGCCGAGGGTCGAACTATCTACAATCTCTCGGTGGGAACACCTGATTTCGAGCCGTATCCGCATGTGGTCGATGCTGTCGCGCAGGCTATTCAGGACCCTCAGATGTGGAAGTACTCCCTGCGCGATCTGCCAGAGCTCAAGCAGGCTGTGTGCGACTATTACGTTCGGCGTTTTGGTGTGAAGGGCATTGCGCCCGATATGGTCTGCTCCGTTAACGGAACGCAGGAGGGGGTGGGCGTATTTGGCCTTGCCATGCTTGACGAGGGCGATACGGTGCTCGTGCCTGATCCTTGCTACCCCGTGTTCGAGGCGGGCGTGAAGATTGCCGGTGGCGAGCTCGCATACTATCCGCTCAACGCCGAACACGATTTCCTGCCGTATGTGGAGGGTATCGATCCTGCGGTGGCAGATCGTGCCAAGTACATGATCGTCTCGCTTCCCGCCAATCCGGTCGGATCGGTGGGCACGCCCGAGCTGTATGCCCAAATTATCGATTTTGCACGCGAACATGATTTGCTTATCGTTCACGACAACGCGTATTCGGACATCACCTTCGATGGTCCGCGTGGCGGCAGCTTCCTGCAGTATCCAGGTGCGCTCGAGGTGGGCGTGGAATTCTTCTCGCTCTCCAAATCCTTCAACGTCACCGGTGCGCGCATTGGCTTTTTGGTGGGGCGCTCCGATGTGGTTGCCGCTTTTTCCAAGCTTCGCAGCCAGATCGACTTTGGCATGTACTTACCGCTGCAAAAGGCAGCCATTGCCGCGCTTACCGGTCCGCTCGATGAGGTTGAGCATCAGCGCTTGATGTACCAGGGGCGCCGCAATGCCTTGTGTGATGGTCTTGAGAACCTTGGGTGGGACCGTCCCAACGCACACGGCTCGATGTTCGTTTGGGCCAAGTTGCCCGGCGGCCGCACCGATTCCATGGCGTTTTGCAAGGAGCTCATGGAGCAAGCCGGTGTGATTGTGACCCCGGGTGCGAGCTTTGGCCCCCATGGCGAGGGATATGTGCGCATGGCGCTCGTTCTTCCGCCCGATGGTTTGCGCGCTGCCGTTGCCGCCATCGCGTCCGCAGGGATTGTTGGTTAAAAGGACAATCGATGCAGTTGCATATCTTTTTCGGTAAGCGATAGATGAATAGCCGACGAGTGGTTCATAATGGATTTGTTAACAACCTCGGTTGGGCCTAGAGAGACAGCTTGTCCCAAGAGAGATGGGAGTGCCATGGTTAACGATAGGAAAGTCGCCATCGTCGGTTGCGGTTTTGTGGGATCTTCTTCTGCGTTTGCGCTGATGCAAAGCGGGCTGTTTTCCGAGATGGTCCTGATCGATGTCGATAAGGATCGTGCTGAGGGCGAGGCTCTCGACATCAGCCACGGTACGCCGTTTGGCCATACCATGAAAATCTATGCGGGCGATTATGAGGATGCTGCCGACGCCGCCATCATCGTCGTTACCGCTGGCGCTGCCCAGAAGCCGGATGAGACCCGTCTTGACCTCGTGAACAAGAACGTCTCCATCTTCAAGTCCATTATTCCGCGCATTCGCGAGGTGGGCTTCGAGGGCATTTTGCTCATCGTCTCTAACCCCGTTGACGTTTTGACGTATGCCGCCATGAAGATGTCCGGTCTACCCCAGAGCCATGTTCTGGGCTCCGGTACCGTGCTGGACTCCGCACGCCTCAAGGAGGCCCTGGGTGCCCACTTGGATGTCGACCCGCGCAACGTTCACGCCTACATCATCGGTGAGCATGGCGACTCCGAGCTTGCAGTCTGGTCTTCCGCCAATGTTTCCGGTGTGCCCCTGAGCGATTTCTGCGAGATGCGCGGTCATTACGATCACCTGGCGTCCGAGAAGAAGATTGCCGACGACGTTAAGAACGCTGCCTACAATATCATCTCCAAGAAGCACGCCACCTACTATGGCATTGCCATGTCCGTGCGCCGTCTGTGCACGGCGATTATGCGCGACGAGAAGCACATCCTTCCCGTCTCCAGCCTTATGGTGGGCGAGTATGGCCTCGATGACATCTGCATCTCTATGCCTACCATCGTGGGCCGCGATGGCGTGGAGTGCCGCGTGCCGGTTTCGCTTTCCAACGAGGAGTACGCCGAGCTGCATCGTTCTGCCGACGCTCTGAAAGACGTCATGTCCAACGTCGACTTCGAGGCGTAAAAACCCTCCCGTGTGCCATCTGGCACATTATGTGAAGATGCAGGTCAAAGCCATTATCGGCTCTGGCCTGCATCTTTTGTTTAACTCAACAATGTGTCAAAAGTCCTCAGGTTTAATCTGTCACATTTCGATTCTGTCTGCTGTTTGGGTAGGATGAAGGGCATAGAAGCATCTGAAACGGGGAGGGGCTCATGGACGATCGTAAAGAGGGCTTGAGTGCTTCGGGCAATTTCCTGACCTATGCACAAACCGCTCTGGATACATGGAATGAGCGACCGTTTTGTGCGGTCGATAGCCTCGTTTTGTCCTGGCTTGCCTACTATCGGCTGCCCGCCGTTTGCCCTTCTGTTAACACTTGGGAGGGCGTCGACGTTCGCGACCTTTTGCGCCTGGAGTGTCGCGAGTCCATGACAGGGGAGCTATGGGATCCGCAGGGCAGTTGGGACTTGCTGGTCGCCGTGTGCGCCAATCCACGCTATCGCGGCATGCGCGTATGCGGCTATCGTACGGTGTTTGACGCAGCGGTGGAGGAGCAGTTTGCCGCCATGACGTTTTGTCTACCCAATGGCAGCATCTACATTGCCTTTCGAGGAACCGATTCGACTATGGTGGGCTGGAAGGAAGACTTCAACATGTCTTTCCGCTGTCCTGTGCCTGCGCAAACAACAGCGACTTCATATCTTGAATCG
This sequence comes from uncultured Collinsella sp., assembly GCA_958348985.1. Taxonomy (GTDB): domain Bacteria; phylum Actinomycetota; class Coriobacteriia; order Coriobacteriales; family Coriobacteriaceae; genus Collinsella. The sequence continues at coordinate 73,728 of CATWBG010000008.1, forward strand.
GCCGCGCTCGCACTGGACGGCCCGCTTATGTGCGGCGGTCATTCCAAGGGCGGAAACCTTGCGGTCTATGCGGCGAGCATGTGCGACCCCGCTGTGCGCGAACGCCTTGTACGCGTGTATTCCCATGATGGCCCTGGCTTTAATGAGGCGTTTTTGGGCGGCGCGGAGTATCAGGCGCTGGCGGCTGCGGGCAAGATTGACAAAACGCTCCCGCGCTCTTCGATTATCGGTATGATCTTTGAGCATCAAGAGGATTATGCTGTGGTCGAAAGCTGTGACTTCGGTCTTTTGCAGCACAATCCCTTTTCCTGGGTGGTGCTGCGGGGAGCGACCGATTTCGCCTATTGCGAGGGCCTCTCGGCGGGCGCGCGCTATATGGACGATGCCCTGGCTGCATGGGTTTCCGGCGTGACGCCTGCAGAGCGTGGTCGGTTTATTGACGAGCTGTTCGAGCTGCTGAGCGTTACGGGTGCGGAGCATTTTTCGGATATCGCTGCCGATTGGCAGCAAAACGTGCCAAAGATTCTTTCCGCGCTTTCCGAGGTTGATTGCGATACGCGGAGGTTTCTCATCGATACCCTGGCCGCCTTCGCGCGCTGCGCATTGACTCCCAAGTTGCCCGAGCTTTCCAGTTTGACCGAGACGCTTCGGGCGTCATTGCCACGGGAGCGTGTCGATGGGGTCTCTGCTTGGCGAGATAACGTTGCTGCCATCCTGCGCGAATACGGATCTGGTTCGAACAAGGCGCTGTAGTTTTGGTTTGCGCCTCGCATGTGCTGGTATCATGGCAGGGTTCAATTCGCACCGAGGAGCATATCGATGAAGATCAATCACGCCATCTTGCATATTCTGGACTTTGAGTCTGCGGTGAACGTTATCAGCCAGCGCGAGCTCGACCTCGAAGACAGCCGCGCGTGCCGTCAGTTTGTCACCACACACTTGCGTCGTGCGCGAGAAAGTGGGGACAACAAGCGAGCGACTTTTTCCGAGGAATCTGCATTCGGTAGCGAGCTCAAGAGCTATTTCTATGGTGAGCGTGACTTCATCGACCTTTCGCAGCAGGTGGCTGATTTCATCGGTGGCGAGCTTTCGCGTGCCGATAAAGCCCAGTCAACCGATATCCTCGTTGCCGATTTTGATGATGACGACGATGTGCGCTGGTTTGCCGTGATGCTTCTTTCGAGCAAGCAAGCGTTTATGCACGAGGTGGGTACCGATGCCGGTCAGACCGTAAACGGCATCGCTCGTCATTATGCGATTCTGCCCAATCCCTCGCAGAAGCTGCAGAGCTACTGCGTGGTGCGCGCAAGCACTATGGAGATCGGCTACGTGGACAAGAAGCGCAAGATCGCCGGCGAGGACCGTATGTTGATTCCGGAGGGCTTGCTGCAGTGCGAAACGGGCGTCTCGGGCAAGGAGGCTATCGACACCGTTACGCGCGTGGTCGAGGAGGTCGCCGAAGAGCACGGCGCTAACACCGCGGTGGCGCTTGCTAAGGTCAAGGCCGCTGTGGCCGAACGTGTTGAGGACGACGAAGAGCTACCGCCCTGGGATATCGTCGATGAGGTGTTCGAAGACAGTCCTCAGATCAAAGAGAGCGTCAAGTCCGCTCTGCGCGAGGAAAAACTGCCCGAGCGCGTGCCCGTCGAACGCAAGCAGGTCGAGCGCGCGGCTGTACGCAACCATAAGATTCGCACCGATACCGGTATTGAGATCAGTTTCCCAGCAGAGATGGGCTCCAACTCGGATTACATCGAGTTCGTCAACGAACCCAACGGTCTCATCTCTATTGAGCTCAAGAAGATCAGCAGTATCGAGAACCGCTAGGATATCTGACGCCTTATGACGCTTGGATGGCGTAGAGGGGGGGTTGGCTGTCGTTCATAGTGCTCAACGGCCATAACTCCGTAGAGGCGATTCATGAACTTCGTGATGCAGCGATATTTGCGCATCTTGTTTTCAAAAGGTCAGCGCGTGCCGCGCGCGAGCGCCTAAGACCTTGAATGTTCTTGAGATGGGGCAGGTCACCGAGCTGGTGGCTTGCCCCATGTATATCCACTACGGTGCATCCCCTCTCAAGGCATGCGAAAGAGAGGGGAACATCACAGGTCAAAACCCTTGTGGTCGCCCTTCTTGACGGGCCTGCGCACCTGTAGAAAAACCCGAAGAGCCAACGCTCCTCGGGTTTTCCTTGCTTTGTGAGCGAAAATGCGCTGCGTTGTCTGCTATTACAGCTGGCGCAGTCCCTCCTCGAGACCGGTCTTGCTATCGGTCTTCTCGTCGCGCTGCTTGATGACGCGGGCGGGAATGCCTGCTACGACAGCGCCTGCGGGAACGTCCTCGACGCACACGGCGCCGGCGGCGACGACGGCATTTTCGCCCACGTGTACGCCTTCGAGCACAACGGCGTTAGCACCGATGAGCACCCCATCCTCAATGATAACGGGCGTAGCGCTTGCGGGCTCGACGACGCCAGCCAAAACGGTACCGGCGCCGATATGGCAGTTCTTGCCCACAGTGGCGCGGCCGCCCAGGATGGCGCCCATATCGATCATGGAGCCTTCGCCAATCACGGCGCCGATATTGATGACAGCACCCATCATGATCACGGCGTTGTCCCCGATGGACACGCGGTCGCGGATGGTTGCGCCCGGCTCGATGCGTGCGTTGATGCCCTTCATATCCAACAGGGGCACTGCAGAATTGCGGCAGTCGTTTTCGATGTCAAAGTACTCGATATCGTCTGCATGGGCATCAAGAATACCTTTGAGCTCAGACCAGTCGCCAAAGACAATCTGCCCCGCGCCCTCGCCATAGGTGTGAGCAGAGCCGAAGTCGACCTCCCTGTTTGCCTTAACGCGCACGTAAACTTTCACGGGTGTCTTCTTCTTGGCGTTGGCGATGAAGTTGATGATCTCCTGTGCATCCATATTGGTGTCGTTTGACATGGGGTTTCCTTTCAAAACGAGGGGCGTAGCCGGCGTATGGTTCTTATTAGCGTCTGGCTACTCGAACATAATTTGGTCAAAGGTGTAGAAACCGGGTTCGCGTTTTGCGAGTTTCTGCGCGGCGGCAAGCGCGCCGTTAACGAAGATCTGGCGGCTCGTGGCACGGTGGGTGAGGGAGACCTCTTCATCGGTGCCAAAGAAACTCACCGTGTGCACGCCCGCGACGGTGCCGCCACGCAGCGAATGCATGCCGACCTCTTTGGAGTTGCGCTTGCCGCACATACCCTTGCGTCCATATTGGGCGTAATAGTCGCTCTCGGGCTCGGCGGCAAGAACCTCATCGAGGAGCATCTTTGCCGTGCCAGAAGGCGCGTCGACCTTCTGGTTGTGGTGCGTCTCGCAGATCTCAACATCAAAGCCGGGGAGCTCGCGCGTTGCCTGTGCGACCAGGTGGCGCAGCGCAGCCACGCCGATGGAGTAGTTGCCACTCCACATAACGGGGGCGTGCTTTCCCAGTTGCTTTACCAGCTCGAGCTGTTCTGCGGTGTAGCCCGTGGTGCCGCTCACGAGCGCTGCGCCCGTGCGTTCGACATAGGCGGCAACGGCGGGCAGGGTGCAGGCGTTGGAAAAATCGATAATCACATTGGCGGCGGGAGCCGAGACCAACGCGTCCGTGTCAAAGCCGATCTGCGCCTTGATGTCAAAAAGCGCTTCGCCGGATGCGTCCGTCATGGACTCGGCGGTTGCCTTGATGAACGAGCCCATACGGCCCGTCCCCATGATGATGGTGCTAAGCAATGATATCTGCCTCCTTAAGTGCTGCCAAAAGAGCAGCGCGGGTGTTGTCCGCCATGGGCATGAGCGGCATGCGATAGTGAAGGTCGAGCAGGCCCATCTGGCTCAGAGCCTCTTTGACGGGAATGGGATTGACCTCGCTAAAGAGCGCTTGGATGAGCGGTTGACCGGCGATTTGAATCTCTCGCGCACGCTCAACGTTACCATCCAGATATGCGTGGCACATCTCATGGACGAGCGCGGGCTGGACATCCGCCCAGACGCTGATGGTGCCCGAGGCGCCCAGGCTCATAAGCGGCACGGTGAGGGCGTCTTCGCCAGAGTACATGCGAAAATCGTCGGACAGAAGATGCGCGATGCTCGCCGCAAACGCAACGTTGCCGCTGGCCTCTTTAATGCCCATGACGTTGGGATGGGCAGCCAAGCGCTCGACGTTGTGCTTGCTCATGCCGCAACCGCAGCGGCCGGGAATGTTGTAGAGGATGCATGGAATGTCGACGGCGTCTGCCACGGTCTTGAAGTGCTGATAGATGCCCTCTTCATTGGATTTGTTGTAGTACGGCGTGATGGTGAGCAAGCCGTCTGCGCCCAGGCGCTGGTAGGAGAGCGACTTATCGAGCATCGTAGCGGTCGAGTTTGATCCGGAGCCCGCGATAACGGGGATGCGTCCGGCAACCTGCTTGACCACGGCGGCAACGACGGCGTCGTCCTCCTCGTCGGTCATGGTTGCGGATTCACCCGTGGTGCCGAGTACCAACATGGCGTCTGTGTTGTTTTGCAGATGGAAGTCGACCAGGCGCTCAAGTGCGGCGAAGTCGACGCTGCCATCGGCGCAAAAAGGCGTGACGAGAGCTACGATCGAGCCCTCCAGATTGCGGATATCCATTATCGAGTCCCCTTCTTAGGAATTGTTCTTCAGGCTGTTGAGAAGCTGCCGACCTGTGGGAGTGACGTCGAGCGTGGCAAAGTAATCGGCGGGTGTCTCGGCGCGGCGAATGAGTTCGCAGGTGCCGTCCTCGCGCAGGAGGACTTCTGCCGAGCGCAGACGGCCGTTGTAGTTATAGCCCATCGAGTAGCCATGTGCTCCGGTATCGTGGATGACTAGAAGGTCGTCGATGTCGATGTGGGGGAGCGCTCGGTCGATGGCAAACTTGTCGTTGTTCTCGCATAGGTTGCCGGTTACGTCGTATGTGTTTGTGGCTGGGGCGTTGGATTTGTCTGGCCCGTTTTCCTGTCCCATCACGGTGATGTGGTGGTAGGCACCGTACATGGCAGGGCGAATGAGGTCGACGGCGCTTGCATCGACGCCGATATAGTCTTTATAGATATGCTTCTCGTGCAGGGCACGCGTGACCAGACAACCGTAGGGGCCCATCATGAAACGGCCCATCTCGCAGAAGATGGAGACGTCCCCCATGCCCGCGGGAACGAGCACCTCCTCAAACGCCCGGCGCACCCCTTCGCCGATCACGTGGATGTCGTTGGGTTCTTGCTCGGGGCGATAGGGAATGCCAACGCCGCCGGACAAGTTGACAAATGCCACGTGCGCGCCCGTCTCGCGTTGCAGGCGTACCGCGAGGTCGAACAGGATGCGCGCGAGGGCGGGGTAATAATCGTTGGTGACAGTATTGCTTGCCAGGAAGGCATGGATGCCCAGATTTTCAGCGCCGCGCTCGACAAGCATGCGAAACGCTTCGAAGAGCTGCTCCTCGGTCATGCCGTATTTGGAATCTCCCGGGTTATCCATGATGCCGTTTGCCAGCTGGAAGAGTCCACCGGGGTTAAAGCGGCAGCTTACCGTCTTGGGGATGGGTCCCGCCACCCACTCAAAGAAATCGATATGCGAGATGTCGTCAAAGTTGACGATGGCTCCCAGCTTGGCTGCGAGGCGAAAATCATCTGCGGGCGTGTCGTTCGACGAGAACATGATGTCATGACCCGCGATACCCATGGCGCCGGCAAGCATGAGCTCGGTTTCAGACGAACAATCGCAGCCCGCCCCGTACTCATGCAGAATGGAGACGAGACGCGGATTGGGGTTCGCTTTGACGGCGAAGTACTCCTTAAAACCGGGGTTCCACGCAAACGCGTCGCGCACCGCTTCCATGTTGCGGCGAATGCCTGCCTCATCGTACAGATGAAACGGGGTGGGGAACTGCTTTGCTATAGCGACCAGCTGGTCTTTGGACACGAAGGGGGTCTTTGCCATTGAGGCTCCTTTTCTGATAGCACTCCTGCAGAATGTCCGTGCAGACAGTCTTGCGGGTGTTTCCCACAAGCCCACCTGGCCTTCCGTGCCCGGTCGACCAAGTTCGGCGGGGTTGCCTCGGTGCGGGGTCGTTGCCTGCCGGCTCGCCCACACGTTTTCGCGCCCGCTCCTCTATCGAGTTTTGCCACAGTATCATGAATATGATGGTGAAACAAGGCGAAAAACAGCAACGACACTGTTTCGTAATACTTGCACGAAAGGGTGCCTCGACGCCCTGGGACAAGACGGGTGCCCTATAATGTCGGGCAATTAAACGCGTCGAAGGGCACCCATGGATACAAACGATACGCAGCGAAACGCCGACCTTGCACGGATCGTGCGCTATCGCCGAGACCTCCACCGCATTCCGGAGCTCGGTTTTGATCTGGGCCAGACCACGGCATATGTAGAGGGCGTCCTCGCCGGCCTTTCCTGCGAGGTGACACATCCGTGCGATTCGTGCGTTTGCGCGTTTTTCGACGCGGGCGTCGACGCTGCGTCTACGACAGCGATTCGTGCCGATATGGATGCGCTGCCCATTGAAGAGGCGACGGGGGCGAGGTTTGCTTCGACTCATCCGGGCAAAATGCATGCCTGCGGCCACGACGCCCATATGGCAATGGCCCTTGCGGCCGCCGTGTATGTCGATTGCGTTTTGCGCGAGCGCCCCGGCGAGCTCGGGCGCAACGTGCTCTTTGTGTTTCAGCCGGCAGAGGAGACCACGGGTGGCGCTAAGACGGTATGCGAGAGCGGGGTTTTCGAGCGCTATTCCGTTGATCGTATCTTCGGATTTCATGTGTGGCCCGATTTGCCGGCAGGTACCGTTGCATCCTGTGCGGGCCCCATGCTCGCCCGCGCGAGCGAGACGCACGTGCGTATCCACGGTGAGAGCATCCATATTGCCAAGACTCTTGGCGTGCACGAGGCGGAGTCGCACGACGCCGCGCTCGCGGCGGCGCGGTTCTTGGTGGCTGAGCGTGAGCTCATGGATAGATTGGGCGCCGAAGAGCCATGCATTTGCAAGTTTGGTCTGGTCGAGGCGGGTACGGTGTGCAATGCCGTGGCGGGGGAGGCACACCTGGCCGGTAGCCTGCGTGTCTTTACCGATTCGATGCTCGACCGTGCACGCGCGGGCATCCGGCACGCGTTGGAGGAGGCCTGTGCGGCTACGGGCTGCACCTACGATCTCGATTTTGCTGAAGGGTATCCGCCCGTGGATAACGATCCTGCCTTGTTCGGCTTGGCGCACCAGGTGGTGCCCGAGCTCGAGCTTATCGAGGAGCCACTGCTGATTGCCGAGGATTTCTCTTTCTACCAGCGCCACCTACCGGGTGTGTTCTTCCTGCTGGGCTGTGGTGTTCCCGCGACATCGGATGGCGGGCTGCCGATCGAAAACCCGCGTGATGAGCAGGGGTGCCCTGCCTACGCCACGGCTGCGCTCCATACCGATACGATGCTCTTCTCGGAGGAGTGCCTGCTTTTGGGCCTGGACGTGTACAAGCGCCTCGTGCATATGGCATAGGGCGTGGTGGAATCGAGCGCACGATTTAGCGTGCACTCGAGTTTGGGCGCTTGCGGGTCGCAATGCTTCGTCGCGACCGGCGCTCTGGCATCACCGAAGTCAAAACCCGCGCACAAACGTCGACTTTTTGCTCTGGAGGGCGAAATATGCGCGTTTGTGCGCGGGTTTGGGCGTTGAGTGGGCGCGGGCGGCCTCCCTACGTGCTGTCGAAATTCGCCATCCACCCTCGCATTAGCTCCCAGCTAATGAAATACAATTCCACTCTCTTTACCATGGGCGGTACATCACGTGACGTATGTTTCCACTGGACTGGAGAATGGACAGAACATGGCAGAGAAAAAAGAAAAACCCATTGGCAAGATCGTCCTCATTGTTGTCGTTGTGCTTGTGGCACTCGGCGCGTTTGGCTCGCTTTCCGGCGGCGACAAGGGGAATGCCTCCTCTACGAGCGCCAGCGCTGCAAAGACCGAGCAGACCGAGGAGAAGAAGCCAGAACAGGAGCCTTACACCATTTCGGACGAGACTCTCGACACCTCGAACCCCTATGGCGTGAAGATTACCGGCACCCTCGTTAACAATACCGATCAAGATAAGAGCTACTTGCAGATCGAGTACAACTTGTATGATGCTGATGGCGCGCAGATTGGCACAGCCCTCGCAAACATCAACAACCTCAAGGCGGGCGGCACCTGGAAGTTCGAGGCGGCAAGCATGGAGAAGCCCGAGGACGTTGCCAACTGGGAGCGCGTGGACGTTTCTGGCTTCTAAGAAGCGGTTTCGTGTTAACTGAATTGTTTATGAAAGGAGGGGGAGATGGAGCGCGAACGTCTGACGGAAGAGCTTTTGCATGAGCTGCTGGATGCTCCGACGGTCGATTCATTTCTCGGCAGCCATGAGCTGCCAGACATCTCCCTTTCCGACTATCTTCAGCAGCTGTTGGAAGAAAAGCACCTCAAACGCGTGCGCGTGGTGCGTATGGCCGACCTTAACGAGACCTTTGGTTACCAGATTTTTACCGGACAGCGTCACCCCTCTCGCAACAAGGTGCTACAGATCGCCTTCGCTATGGCTTTGAGCGTGCGCGAGACCAATCGGGCGCTTACGGCTGCGGGCGTGGCGCGCTTGGACCCCAAGTGTCGACGCGACGCCATCATTCTCTTTTGTATCGATCGAGCACGTTCGCTGCAAAAGGTTAACGAGGAGCTCTATCGACTGGGCGAAGATACCATCTGCTAGACGCTTCTCGTCATACATTGATTCGAAATCTTGTCCGCACGCCTTGCTATGATATACCCCATGGATACAACAGGTGACATAGAGAGCAATTTCGACAGTGAACTCGATTGTTTTCTGCGCGCGTGCGGCCATGACGACCGCTGGCGCGTAATCGAAGTGCTAAAGGATGCTGACGCTACGGGGTCGACTGAGGTCGTTGTGCCCGCTGGCGCGTCGGTGGCGCACGGCAGTTTCGATAGCACGGCGCCGCGGTATGTTCGCAAGGTATATCCTGTGCAATCGGACGGAGCTGACGTTTACGAGGTGTTGCAGCGGGCTCAGCAGGTGGGGCTTTTTATCGGTCACGTGCCAAGAATCGTCGAATGCCTGCAAGGTCCCGAGTGTCGCTCGGTCGTGATGGAGTATGTCGAGGGACCTACGCTTTCCGAATGCGTATCGAGCGGTAGCGTCTCTCCGGTGGCGATGAAATATCTCTTTTTACAGCTTTGCACAGCAGTTCGCGAGCTACATGAGTGCATCAATCCGCCCGTTATCCATAGGGATCTTAAGCCATCAAACATAATCATATCGCCCTCGGGCCCACAGCTGATCGACTTTGGCATTGCGCGCTTGTGGCGTGAAGACGCAGAGTGCGATACCACGCATTTTGGCACGCGTCGCTATGCTCCGCCCGAGCAGTTTGGCTTTGGGCAGACGAGTGTGCGCAGCGATATCTATGCTTTGGGCAAGGTGCTGTTCTTTTGTCTTACGGGTAGGCAGCCTCCTAACGCTATGGATGTGTCTTCTTGCGAGGAGGCTGGCGTTGCGCATTCTATCGCACGGGTGATATGCAGGGCCTGCGCTTTTGATCCGCGCGAGCGCTATGCGAGCGTTCGCGAATTGAGCTTCGCGGTGAGCTCGCTGCCGCAGCGGGCATGGACAAAGTGCCCCGGGCCCAACTCAGGTGGTCTTTTGGCGCCCTTCGATTCGATGGTGAATCAGGCGCATGGAGCGCTCTCGAACGCGCGGGGTGTCGCCGGTTCTTTTCTGCGTTTGCTGCGTCGCATACCGCGATGGGCGGGGGTTATTTGGAATCTAGTGCTGCTCTGCGGATTGGCTTTGTGCGTCATGGGCAGCCAATTTGCGATCTTTTATCCCAACGCGTTTGATTCGGCACTTCCCTTTTGGTTCCGTGTTATGGAATACGACCTGTTAACTGTTGTCGCCCCTGCTGCTCTCGTCAGCATTCTGCTCGATAAGCGTGGAATGTGGAAGCGCGTTTCCGTGTTTCGAAATTGCGGTCAGCTTCAGGTCAGCTTGGTTGGAACGGGCGTAATTGTGATGTGCTTTACCGTTACCGTTTGTGCTTCGCTCATCGCATTGCCAACACTCTAGAGCTGCCGACACCGGCCGGGTGCAGATGGGTTTCGCGCGTCTGACCACGCATCTTGAATAACAGTGCGTGAAAAGCTTGCCTGATGATTGTTCCGGCAGGTAGGAGACCATACGGTCTGTGGTAGGATAGCTCCGGTAAAACATGGCCAAGATGGTGGTGCGGAGACGCACGGGCGCAAGCGCCCAGGAGAATCGGGGTGAGAATCCCTGGCTGTACCAGTAACCGTATCTCGGACATCCGTGGAATCAGTGCGCTGCAGATCGGGCGGCGCGCGCGGATGGATGATGTCAAGTCGGATCGCCTCCCATCTAGGTGTCGCCCCATGCGGCACACGGCTCTGGAGAAAGGAGGTCCGACGTGATCGGACAGCACCCGCACGACGGTGAGCGGCAGCCTGCCGCTTTGTCGAGCAAAGAAGCGCGCAATCGAATGTCGCGCACAATCAGGAACATGAGAATAGCCTCCGCACGTGTCCTCGTGGCGTTTATGACCATGCTTATGGTCTTTGGCGCCACGCCGGCGCAGCTGTGGGCCGAAGGCGCCGAGGGCATCGCTCAGGCCGTTACTTCGCGTGATGCGGAGCCGATGGGGGAGGATGGCTCTACGGCGGCCGGTGCTGACCGGGTGGCGACCGAGGATGAGAAGCCTGCAGAGGGCACGGATACGAGCGATTCTGCCGCTTCTGCGGATACGCAGGAGAGCGAGTCGCAGGATGCTTCACAGCCTGCTGCAAAAGTGGAGGCTGCCGCCGAGGCAAGTGCCAAAACCGAGCCCGCTGTGCCGAACGATGATGACGAGTCAGATATCGCTACGGCAGCTTACGTGACGGTCGACTCCGTCTCTCTGCTTAATGCTAAGGACCAGGATATCGTTTGGGGGTCTGCGTCCAATACTGCTCTTAAGGTTGGCGATACGATTAAAGTCGGCGCCTACTACGAGGACGACTGGGGCGACGACGAGGAGATTTCCGATTCCGAGTATGCTCAGCTTACGTATCAGTGGTACGTGGGCGAGAAGCAGAGTTCCGCTCCCACTGCCTCAGGCTACACGCCCATCGAAGGCGCAACGTCGCGCGAGTTCAAGCTCACGGCCGCTCAGGCGGGCAAGTATGTTGCCTGCAAGGTGACCTACAGCTCGGGCAGCAAGTTCACCGCAAGCACGAAGCTGGCCATTGCTGAGGGCGAGGGTCCCACCACGCCTGCGACGCCCGAGGCAAAGACGCTCGCCGATGCCAAGCAGAAGCTCTCCACTTGGAAGCCGAGCCCGGCCTATGGCACCGACACCAATATCGTCGACATGCTCTCGGCCAAGCTCAAGGCGCTCGGCTACGCGAACGTGAAGCCGACTCTCAAGTCTGTGACCTTCGGTGCGACCGACCCGGCTCAGCAGGGTGGCATCGCTTCAGACGGAACCATCACGTATTTCTTCCTGTCCAATGCGGAGAAGACCGCATCCGCGGATTGGTCGGTGCTGCGCCAGTTCAAACCTACCTATACGCTGGCGCTCGGCAGCAAAACCGTCGAATTCACTCCCGAATTCAATTCGACGCTCGCATGGGATCAAGCGAGGGTTGAAGCGTACCTGAACGAGCAGCTCAACGCCGCGACTCTTACCGCCTCGCTCAAGGCGGGCATCGCGCCTTCGACTGCTAAGGAAGAGGAGCTCCCCGGCGCGCTCTATGTGGGAGGCAAGAAGGTTGCCGACCTCACCTGGACCTCGAGCGATTCGTCTGCGGCCAAGTTGACTTCAGGCTACGATTCCAATTACAACACGGTCTACAAGGTCGCCTACACCCATGGCAATGGCAACAAGAACGTGACGCTTACCGTGCGGGCAACGCTATTTGCCTCCGGTTACGGTAACTCTCCCTCGACTGGAATTACGCGCGGCTACCCGGTCAAGGTAGCCTCCAAGTCCGCCGAGGACATCGCTGCCGAGAAGGCCGAGCTCGAAGCCGCGCTGGCCAAGATCGACGGTCTGGTGAAGGACTATGCGGACAAGACCAAGTCTGTCGATCTTTCGGCGGTCGAGGGCGACTTTATCCTGCCTCGTGCGAGTAAGATCGATGCCGGCTCGGCGAAGCTCTCCTATGCGTCCAGCAATGGTTCCGTAGCAAAGATAAACGGTTACCGCGTTATCGTTACTCGCGACATCGCAGGTAGCTCAAACACCGCCACCATTACGGCCATGCTCACGCGCGATGGCATTACCGCCACGCGCGACATCACTGTGACGGTTAGGCCCATTGACGAATCCGAGATCGATGCTGCTGTGGCGCAGATGCGGGCTGTCAAGGACGCCTACGCTACTTCAATCCTGGGTACCAACACTTCCGTTAACGCGGTGAGATCGAATCTCAGCCCCTGGAGCTCCGCTACGGTCTTAGCGGACGGTACCATCTCATACTCCAAGACATACAAGACGGGTCAGATCCATGCCGACGACCTGCCTGGCTACGATTCCATGGCAGGCACCAGCTGGCGTACCTACCGCTCGAGCGACACCTCTGTTATCACCGACGAGACGCTGCGTGTGACGCAGCCTGCGGCAGACACGCTTGTTACGGTGGAGAGCTCGCTCACCTACGAGAAGTACGCAGCGCTCGCCAAGGCCCATCCGGATAACGCCAAGCTTCAGAGCCTGGTTAATCAGCCAGTTAAAGCGACGTATCGTGTGGTGGGTACGACCGACCACTCCGATCCTCAGATTTCGGTCAACTTCAAGCTCGTGGGTGTTAGCGCCGACGGCAGCGATGAGGTTTGGTTCGACGGCGCGCAGAGTGTTGGCTACGGCTCAACTGCCGATGCCCTGATTGAGCAGATCTTGGATGCCCAGGGTCTCGCTCACACCTCCGGTACCACGGAACATGGTTACTATCTCTCCGATATCACCTCAAAAGATGGCCGCACGCTTGGCCGGGATGTAGCCACGGGTAAGTACTGGCAGCTTTTCGTGAACGGTAAAGCATCCGAGGTTGGCGCCAGCAGTGTGACGCTTGGTGCGGGCGACTCTGTTGCTTTGTACTACTCTGCCTTTGGTGCGAGCCTCGACGATGCAAATAAGGCCGCCGTTAAGGCTTCGGTGAGCTTTATCGGACCGGATGAGAACGGTACCAACACCGTGTGGGCGTCCGCCACCGACGTCAAGATGTCTGATGGATCCACCGCTGCCGATCTTACCGAGCGGCAGCTCAAGGCAGCGGGTCTCACCTATGACAGCCAGGATACGTCCGGTGCCTCGTTCTACCTTGCCAGCATTACGCGCGCAGGCAAGACGTATGGCTGGGACCAGTCGACCGGCAGGTACTGGCAGCTCTATGTCAATGGCGAAAAGTCTCAAAAGATGGCGGGCCAGGTTACCCTCAAGCCGGGAGACAAGGTTCAGTGGGTTTACGCTGCAGATAAAGAGAAGCCCCTGGAGGGCCTCATCGTCAATCCCTTCGCTTCGCGTCCGGACTGGACCGCAAGCTGGAATGGCTTTGGCAATGCGGGCGGCACGACGCTTGTGAACACGCCGACGCCCACCGAGTCTGCCGCGGAGCTGTGGAAGGTCAATCTGGCCACGGCTGCCGATAAGTGGGTTTCGCTGGGCGACCCCATCATTGCGGGCGGCTACGTTTTCGTTACCACAAACTCCGAGCTCGTCAAGATCGACAACGCGGGCAAGGTTGTTGCGCGCGTTTCCAAGGGCGGGACCACTTCATATTTCTCGCGTCCTGTGTACGCGGATGGTCTGATTATCTCGGCAAACGACGACGGCTCTGTGTACGCTTTTTCTGCCGAGACGCTTGAATGCGTGTGGAAGACCTCAGCGCTTGAGACTCCTGCTGCTGGCGGGCGCTATCAGGCAAATTCGACCATGACGGTGGCAAATGGCTGCGTCTACGCTGAGTTCGTCACGGGTGCAGGCGCCTCTGGCACCGCGACAGGCGGAGCCATGCTTTGCATTGATATTGCGACGGGCAAGGTCGTCTGGTCGGAGGTTACCACTAAGACCGGTTCCTCGACTGGTGAAGGCTATTACTGGGCGGGTGCCGCCGCGTCTGGCTCCAATCTTATTATCGGCGATGAAAGCGGCTGCGTGAAGCTCATCGACGGCAAATCCGGCAAGGTCAAATCTTCTGTGAGCCTGTCCGGAAATCCCGTTCGTGCAACGATCGTTTCTGCCGGTACCGAGGGTGGCAACCCGGTCTTTTTGGCAATCGGTCGTCAGCCGGCTACGCTCTATAAGATCGTTCGCGAAGGCGATGCCCTTCATCTTGCTGGCTCCTGCAAGTTCGCAAAGGTCTCGACCTCTACGCCTGCTGTCGCAAACGGTAAGGTCTATGTTGGCGGAAGCGATGCTTCGTATAACGGTCAGTTCACGGTTATCGACCTTGCGACCATGAAGGTCGAGACCACTGTCAACATGGGTAAGTATGCCGAGGTTAAAGCCTCTCCGATTGCATCTGTGCAGGGCAGCGACGTCTATGTGTACTTTACCTGTAACAAGACTCCGGGCGCCGTCTACTGCTTTAACCAGTCGACCGGCAAAGCCGCAGAGATCTATACGCCGTCTGGATCCAATGCGAACTTTTGCACTGCGAGCGTGATTGCCGATGCCCGGGGCAACCTTTACTACACCAACGATTCCGGTACGCTGTTTGCCCTCAAGGCAGCTCCGGGCTATACAGTTACCTTTGACACACGCGGTGGCAGCACGGTTCCTAGTGCTATGACTGCGCAAAACAAGACCATGACTGCTCCTGCGGATCCCGAGCGCTCCGGCTACACCTTTGCCGGCTGGTATAAGGATGCCGATTGTACTCAGGCTTGGGATTTCTCCAAAGACGTTGTGACGGCCGATATGACGCTTTATGCCAAGTGGATAAAGAACGAGAGCCCTGTGCCTTCGCCGGTTCCTTCGTCTCGCCCGGTCTCGACCAAGGGCAACGCCTCTTCGGTTTCCCTTACGCTCAGCTCTCGCTCTATCGTATCTTTGGCAGGGGTCCTCAAGGGCAACGCGGCGCGGCAGACCGGCGAGCATGGGTCGCTTCTTGCCGGCTTTGACTCCGATGAGCTCGAGACCTCCGTCGAGAAGTCGTCCGATCGCGGGGCAGTTGTGGTAACCGCTAAGAAAAAGAAAGCCGATCTGCCCATCTGGCCGTTTATCGGCATCGCTTTGGGCGTCTGCGTGGTTGTTCTTGTAGTGCTTAAGCGCAAAAAGCAAGGCGGTGAGTAGTATGGCAAATTCTGCACGTAGGAATTCGGATGCCGCGCAGGCAGTTCGCGTTGTCGTTGCTGTGCTTGCAGCTCTGGTAATCGCTTTTTGCGGATGGTCCGCGTATCAGTATGCAAACGGATCCGATCCACTTGCCTTCCTGGGCGGCAATACGCTCCAAACGGTCGAGGAGGACTCATCTTCTTCGCCATCGCTGGAGCTTGCATCTTCTTCGCTGACCGATGACGATGTCAAAGGACAGATTGCTCGGCTCAAATACGGTTCGGACGATGTCTCTCTTTCAAAGGACAACGTGAACGTTGTTCTTGGCAAGGACGGCATCTGGATCGAAAACGCGAGCGATTCTACGGCGGAGGATGCAATCACCAGCACCGCGCGTCGCGCCGCCGCCCTTGCTTCATGGGCACGTGAGGCGAACGTCAAGGTCTCGCATGTTACCTGGATTGCCGAGGACATGGCGGGCTCCGTGCGCATTGTCGTTTCCTATCCTGTGGGGCGTGCGAGTGAAAACGAGGATACTGCGCAAATCCTGGCTGGTTGCGATGGGTACCGCATCTCGGGCGACGCGTATGCTGCCCTTGGTAAAGACCACGGCTTCAAACAAGAAGCGGGCGATGCTCCCGTTTTGCCCGATGACGCAGAGGTTACCGTTATCGGGCAGGCCACCTCGCAAGGTGAGGTTCTTGTCAAGACAACGGAATCGCATAGTGTTCTTGCTGCCCAGTCTCAAACGGGGTCAGGCTCGGGCTCGAGTTCGAGTTCCCCTGCTCAAGCGGATGCGAGCATTACCGTCTCTGTCACCGTGGATGGTTCTGCGGTTGGCGCCGGTAGTTCTTCGGCATCTGTTTCGATTCCTGCTGGAGCAACGGTCTATGACGCCTTGTGCGCAACCGGCGTGAGTATCAACGCCAGCAATACGCAGTTTGGTCTATATGTCTCTTCGATTGGCGGCCTTGCCGAGAAAGAGCACGGTGGCAAGAGCGGCTGGACGTATTACGTCAACGGCGTCATGCCCATGACATCGTGCGCTAACTATAAGCTTGCAGGCGGCGAGAAGATCGCCTGGCGATATGTGACGGGGGAGTAGCCTCCAGGCTCGCTTTGACTCAATTGCCCAATTGCGCCGGGATCCTTTGGGGTCCCGGCTTTTTTCTTACGCGGCGACCGGTGGGTTTCTCTACTGTGCTGGCCAGGCTCGTGAACCAGGTGTTTTATAGCTCTGTCCGGGTTTAAGGTATGGGGCAAGGGCTGCGTCTTGGATATGTCGTGCTGGGACGCAGGTGGCGGATCCCCCGCTTTCGCTGCTCTTTGTTCTTTTGCGTGCGTGGGCCCCGTGCATATACAAAACGCCCTGCGGAGCTTTCCACAGGGCGTTAATCTGCCAAATCGTTAATTGCCGTGTGCTATGCGCGGCTGCCGTCCAAGAAGCGACGACGGCTAAAGTAGTTGTACCAAGTTACCAGGAACGTGGATACGAGCTTCATGAACTGGTAGCCAATGTTGAAAACAGCGACACCTACAAACATGTACAGATCGTTGAGACCAAGCCCGATGGCGGAGAGGATGGCAAAAATCGTGAACTCACGCTTGCGGCTCATGTCCTCCTTATGCTCAAAGACAAAGCGCATGCTTAGTGCGTAGTTTACTATCACAGAGGCGATAAACGAGACCGTCGTGCTCAAGAGGAGGTCGATATGCATCCATTCAACCAAGACCAGCAGCAAGGCGTAATCAACCGCGAGGGAGACAAATCCCACCACGGCGAATTTTGCAAACTGCTTTGTTGTTGGCATGTTGGCAAGTTTTTGCACAGATGCTCCTGATTAGACGCTTATGGACATAAGGTAGTAAATCCGAAGAGACACTTTATGGGTTTTGTTACGCAAAGGTAAGGGGTGGCCTTACAAAACTACTAAGCCTACAAATCCGCGGGCGGTAGGTGAAGGCCATCTAAACGGTCGAATGTTGACTACTGGGCAGAATCGGCAATGCTGGGTAGGAACGGCTCAAAGCTGGTCAAAAATCCGCAGCCCGCACGACCCGGCGTCTGCCTCGTGCGCCGTGCGGGCTTGCGTGCAGTTAGACCTGGCGGACCTCGGGCAAGACGCCATTTCGATACGCGTCAAGCAGGAGTCGCAGGTCGTTGATATGACGACGGATCTCTTCGCCGGTGTCGGTGTCGGAAACCATCAAGCGGCGTTTTGCGACATCAAAACGCGTGGTCACGCTTTGGATGTCGGCGTTGCTGGTTAAAGCCTCGTCAACGCTCTTAAACGCTTCGTGCGCCTTTAGGCGCATGCCGCGCGAGCTGGAGATGAGCGTATAGCCTGCGATGCCGGTTTTGGGATGGTAGGCACGGCAGAAGCCGCCATCGATCACCAGGAGGCGTCCGTCGGCGCGAATGGGCTTTTCGCCTGCAACGGCTTTGACCGGTGTATGTCCATTGATGATATGACCTATGCCCGGCAGAAGGCGGAACTCGCGCATGATGGCATCGCAGGCAGGGGTTTCGCGCGTAAGGGTGAAGTATGGATCCATGGGTTCTTCCCATGAGGTGCGGTCCTCGATATAAGAGCGCTCGAAGGTCTTGACGAGGCGGCCGGACATTGGTGATTTGAAGCCGATCCACAGATACCACATCCAGTCGAGAGCATCGCGTTCGCGCATGCGCCATGCGCGGCGGGCCACATTGTCACAAAAATCGAGATAATCGCGGCCAGAGCGATACGTTCCCATGCAACTGAAGCTCGAGAACGTGCCGTCGTCATTCATGGGAACACAGCCATGGAACAGCAGGTTTCCGTTGCGTACCAGATAAACGGATCCGTGGCTGTAGAGGAATTCGATGTGGCGACGCAGATGATCGGCCCCGGTGAACTCTGCTACGAGCTTATCGACGATAGCCTGCTCTTCCTCTGTAAGATCGTAAGGGCGTTCGGAATCGACGGTGGGGAAGTCGGTTGTACGCATTTTCCAGGTAATGCCGTCGATATCGATGGTGCCCGCATTTGTATCGATCTTGCCGAGCAGCAGACGATCTTGCATGTCGAACTCGGGGTGGCGCATGATGATCTGTCCCTCGAGCTTGAACAGCAAGACGTTGATGGCTTTTATGAGCGGTGTGATGCTGTCGTTGGCGTGATAGGTCTTGTTTGCGAAGGCGACAAGGGCGCGCAGCGAGATGCCATAATCGTTTTCGAGGATCTCGTAGTTGTCGTAGCGCAGATTATTGCGCAAGACGCTGATAATGCACGCTTCTTCGCCTGCAGCGGCTCCCATCCATAAGATGTCGTGATTGCCCCATTGGATATCGAGCGAATGGTAGTCCATCAAGCGGTCCATAATTTTTGCCGCGCCGCCGCCGCGGTCAAAGACGTCTCCCACAAGATGCAGGTGATCGACTGCCAGGCGTTTGATGAGCGCCGAGAGCGAGCGGATAAAGTCGTCGGTCGAGTCGGTCTCGAGAATCGAGTCGATGATGCGCTCGTGATAGCGAATGCGGTAGTTATTCTCATCCGGATGCGTATGCAGCAGCTCATCGATGATATAGGCGTAATCGTGGGGGATGGCCTTACGAACTTTGGAGCGCGTGTAGCGACTCGAAAGGGAGCGCGCCACGGTGATGAGATGGTTGAGATTCTCTTTATACCAGGCGGGGGAATCCTGTCTTGCCGTGCGCACCAGGCGCAGCTTTTCGCTTGGATAGTAGATGAGCGTGCACAGGTCGCCCTTTTCGCAGTTGGACAGCGTATCGCCGAATATTTCGTCAACATGCTCGCGAATAACGCCCGAGCAGTTGTTGAGGATGTGCATGAAGGCTTCGTATTCACCGTGCAGATCGCTCATAAAGTGCT
Source organism: uncultured Collinsella sp. (assembly GCA_958348985.1). Lineage (GTDB taxonomy): Bacteria > Actinomycetota > Coriobacteriia > Coriobacteriales > Coriobacteriaceae > Collinsella. Next base: position 92,926 of record CATWBG010000008.1, read on the forward strand.
CGGTTCCTTTGGGCAGATTGAGTATCGCCTGCAGGTTGATGATCTCGGTGAAGACAGACTGCTGATTGGGAAACTGCTGCGAGAGCAGCGAGAGGTACTTTATGGTTTGTTCGGCACGTTCGGTAGCGACCATTGATACGCTCCTTGTCGCTCGTGGGGCGTTGTTGCCGCAAAGGCTGGCATATACCAGTGTAGCCACGATGCGGCGCGACAAGGCGGGGGCTATCAAAGAATCAAGCGGTCATGCGTTTTAGCATGGAGACGGTATGTGCGCGGGCTGGGTGTATTCCGTTTACGCGCGCACAGCTGCTGCCGATGCCTACCAGCAAACGTGCGTGTCTCGATGCGTATGTATGGAGTGGGGGTTTTCGCGCTCGGTGCATTCGCCTGCATGGTCTTCCAAGAGCTTCCAGGCGGGAATATCCAACCCGTCGGCAATGCGCTGCAGCGAGTCAATCTGTATATTGCAGCCCCGGCATTCAAGCGTGTTGATCATCTGACGCGAAAGGCCGACCATCAGGCCAAAGCGTGTTTGGGAAAGGCCCATCTCCTCGCGCGCACGGCGGAGGTTGTCACCTAAAATACGCGGAAGGGTGCCTGTGGTGTAGACTCCTTCCGCTTTCTCGATCTTATGGGGCATATTGTGCTTTCGATTGCTACCCGCGGGCTAGTTGAACTGGTTGCGATATGCCTCGCATACTTCTTTGACGGGGCCATCCATGCGAAGATCGCCCTTTTCGATCCAGACGGCACGCTTGCAGATGCGCTCGACCTGTTCGATGGAGTGCGAGACAAACAATACCGTGACGTTGCCCGATTCGATGAAGTGCTGGATTCGCTCCTCGCATTTTTGCTGGAAAAAGACGTCACCAACGGAGAGGGTTTCGTCGACAATCAAGATGTCGGGCTCGGTGATGGTGGCGATGGCGAACGCGATACGCGCCACCATGCCGCTGGAGTAGTTCTTAAGCGGCATATCCATGAAGTCATGCAGCTCGGCAAAATCGACGATCTCGTCTAGATGCTCATCGATAAACTGCTTGGTGTAGCCAAGCAGCGCTCCGTTGAGGTAGATGTTCTCGCGCGCGGTGAGCTCCATGTCAAAGCCTGCGCCCAGCTCGATGAGCGGGGCGATGTTGCCGCGCACGATGCACTCGCCCTCACTGGGCTCCAGCACGCCGGCAATTACCTTGAGCATGGTGGACTTGCCCGAGCCGTTGGTGCCCACAAGGCCTACCACGTCGCCGCGGCGCACCTTGAAGCTGATGTGCTTGAGCGCGCGGAACTCCTTGAAGAACAGCTCGTGCTTTGCGAGCTTGATGAAGTACTCCTTGAGGTTGTTGAGCTGCTCGGAGGCCATGTTGAAGATCATGGTGACGTCGTTGACTTCGACGGCGTACTCCTCGGCCGCTGCCGCGGCGTTCTTTGCATCTGACATGCCGGGCTCCTAGATATAGAGGATGAACTTGTGCTCGTTCTTGTGAAAGACGGTGTAGCCGATAGCCATGGCGATAACTGCCCAGGCTACACAAAGCCCAAACTCGAGCGGAGTGGGGCAGGTCTGGAACAAGAAGATTTCGCGCATGAACTGCAGGTAGTTGTACATGGGGTTGGCATACATCAAGACGCGTAGGATGTGCGAGTCCATCATGGGGATGAAGTCGGTGGTCCAAAAGATCGGTGTGAAGTAGGTCCATGCCGTGAGCACAACGCTCCACAGGTGCATGACGTCGCGGAAGAAGACCGTTGCGGCAGAGAGTAAAAGGCCCAAGCCCATGCAGAAGAACATGAGCAGAATCAGGCAGACGGGAAGCAGCAGCAGATGCCAGGTGGGCACCACGTGGAACCACAGCATGACGATGGCGACGGCGATAAGCGAGAAGGCGAAGTTCACGAGCGAGAACAGGACCTTTTGCACCGGGAACACAAAGCGATGGACCTTGACCTTCTTCAAGAGCGAGGACGCTTGGATGATGGAGGAGAGCGCCTGGCTTGTGGAATCAGACATCACGGCGAAGGTGACGTTACCCACAATGAGGTAGAGCGGGTACATCTCCGGCGTGATCGATCCATTGCGACCCTGAGCAAAGATGGTGGTGAACACGATGGCCATCACGATCATCATGAGCAGCGGATTGAGCACGCTCCAGGCAACGCCCAGGAAGCTGCGGCGGTATTTGATCTTGAAGTCTTTGCTCACCAGTTGCTTGAGGATAAAGATATCTTTTTGAAACCCGGTTTTTGCGTGGGTGGATGTAGATCTTGATGATGTATCTGCCACGAGCGGTGCTCCTTGAACAGGTGGTCCGTAATGTTCGAAGGTTTATGGTAGCACGGTATGGGCTTCGGCATCGTTTTTGCACGAGCGCGCCCGTCGTGCCGAAAGGTCTCCCTCTCACGCTATAATCTCCCGTTGGATACGAGGCCATATCGTTATGGAGGGAGCCCGTCGCATGCGTCAGGGGTTTGACAACGGCAGGTACATCGAGCTGCAGGCGGAGCATATCCGCCAGCGTATCGGACAGTTTGGCGGCAAGCTGTACCTGGAGTTCGGCGGCAAGCTCTTTGATGACAACCACGCGAGCCGCGTTCTTCCCGGTTTTGAGCCCGACTCCAAGTTCCGCATGCTCAAAAGTATTGCCGATGAGGTCGAGGTCATCATCTCCATCAACGCGAACCATATCGAGAAGAACAAGGCGAGGGGGGACCTGGGCATCACGTACGATGAGGATGTCCTGCGTCTTGTTGACCTGTTCTCCAGCAACGGCTTTGCCGTCGCCGCCGTCGTTATCACTCAATATGCGGGCCAGCCCGCAGCCGATGTCTTCCGCCATCGCCTAGAAGAGCTGGGCATCACCGCAAAGCTGCACTATCCCATCGAGGGCTACCCCCACGATGTCGACTTGATCGTTTCGCCCGAGGGCTATGGCAAGAACGAGTTCGTGGAGACGACGCGCCCCCTTGTGGTGGTTACCGCCCCGGGCCCTGGCTCGGGCAAGCTCGCCACCTGCTTGTCGCAGCTCTACCACGAGCACTTGCACGGCGTCGAGGCTGGCTATGCCAAATTCGAGACCTTTCCTGTGTGGAACCTGCCGCTCTCGCATCCCGTCAACATCGCTTACGAGGCGGCAACCGCCGACCTCGACGATGCGAACATCATCGATCCGTTCCACCTGGAAGCCTATGGCAAGACCGCGGTCAACTACAACCGCGACGTCGAGGCGTTCCCCGTGGTCCGTGCGCTTATGAAGAAGATCTTGGGCGAGAGCCCCTACCAGAGTCCAACCGACATGGGCGTCAACATGGTGGGCTTTGCCATCACCGACGACGAGGCGTGCTCCGATGCGAGCCGCATGGAGATCGTGCGCCGCTATTTTGCCGGCCGCGAGCAGGTTCGTCGCACCGGTATGGGTGACGAGCAGGTCGATCGCCTGGAGCGCATCATGACCAAGGCGGGCGTCGATAGCAACTATTCTCCCGCGCGTGCCGCGGCCTGCGCCCGCGAGCAGGAAACCGGGGCGCCTGCGGGTGCCATGGTCATGCCCGATGGCTCTGTGGTAACCGGCAAGACATCCGATCGCCTGGGTTGCGCCAGCTCGCTTCTGATGAATGCGCTCAAGGCTGTTTCCGGTGTCGACCTTGAGGTCGAGGTCATCAGCGACGATGCCATCGAGCCCATCAGCCGCTTGAAGACTCATTTCCTGGGCAGTAGCAATCCGCGCCTGCATACCGATGAGACCCTCATGGCCCTCTCCATCACCTCGGCGGAGAGTGAGGTTGCGGCGCGCGTCCTTTCCGGCCTTGAACAGCTGCGCGGCTGCGATGCATTCTTTAGTGTGATCATCTCGCCCACCGACGAGGAAGTCATGCGCCGCTTGGGCATCAACGTGTGCTGTGAGCCCAAGTACGAGCGCCATACGCTTTACCATCGCTAGGCTGCTTTGCAACAAAATGCCCTTGATAAAGACCGGCCCGGGAGAGCCTGAGGCCGGTCTTTGTCCGCCTGCCAAAAATACGCGCTATCATGCCGATTTTCTTTATTTTGCGCGTTTTATTGCCCTAAAATATGCAAGAGCGGCCGGATGAGCCTGGTCGCGTGTCCGCCCATGGCGCAGTGACGGAACGTTCTAAGGACATAGCATGGCAGGTAGGGGACGTGCAAGCGTTGCCGATATGGCGCGCGTCGAGTTGGCGATTCTACAGAGTATCGATGCCGTGGAAAAAAGAGGCGACGCTGCTGGATTCTCTCGTGCATGGCTCGCCAAGCAGGTTGGTGTAAGCGAATGGCGCATCCACGCCGCCATCTCCCGATTGTCCGAAGCGGGACTGCTCGATCAAGAAGTTCATTTTACCGAGGCCGGGGCGCAGCTCCCCAACACGTATTCGATCACCGATTCCGGCAGGTGGTATTTCAAAGGTTTGGAGATGGGGACGCGCATCGCTTCAGAAAAGCGATAGCTGCCTTTCCTGCTTTCGGTGCGTCACCGAAGCTACTGCTTTTGAAGGGACGGTTCTGGCATCTGATGTCGGGACCGCCCGATTTCTTTATTTTGATTTTATTTTTCAATAGCATGTCCAAAGTCTCGTCGTACAATAAAGACCCGTCGAAGACAATGGAAACTTCTACGGGAAGCGCAGGTAACTAAATATGACCAAGCATGTTTTTGTAACTGGTGGCGTTGTTTCGTCGCTTGGCAAGGGCATCACGGCGGCTTCTTTGGGCCGTCTTCTCAAGTCGCGCGGATACAAGGTGACGATGCAGAAAGCCGACCCGTATCTCAACGTCGACCCGGGTACCATGAGTCCGTTCCAGCATGGCGAGGTCTTTGTTACGGAAGACGGCTATGAGTCCGACCTCGACCTTGGTCACTATGAGCGCTTTATCGACGAGAACCTTACCCGCGATTCCAACTTCACCACGGGCGCTATCTACAAGAGCTTGATCGCGCGCGAGCGCCGCGGCGATTTTCTGGGCGGCACCGTCCAGGTGATTCCCCATGTCACTAACGCCATCAAGGATAAGTTTCGCCGCATCGAGGAGCAGACGGGCTCCGACGTGGTCATTACCGAGCTGGGTGGAACCATCGGCGACATCGAGTCGCAGCCCTTTGTGGAGGCCATCCGTCAGTATCGCAAAGATGCTGGCCCCGAGAACGTCTGCTTCATCCATGTGAGCTTGGTTCCCTATATCGCCGCAGCTCACGAGGTCAAGACCAAGCCCACGCAGCATTCCGTCAAGGAGCTGCGCAGCTTTGGCATCCAACCCGACATCATCGTCTTGCGCTCCGATCACGATATCGACGACAGCATTCGCTCCAAAATCGCGAGCTTCTGCGATGTCGACACCGATTGCGTGTTTACCAATGAAGACTGTGCGAGCATCTACGATGTTCCGGGCCTTTTGGCGGACCAGGACTTCGACTTGCGTGTCTGCGAGCGCCTGGGACTCGACCCGCGCGAACGCGATATGGCCGACTGGAATGCTTTCATTGACAAGCAAAACCACGCTAACAAGCATGCGGATCGCATCAAGATTGCCGTAGTGGGCAAATATACCCAGCTTCCCGATGCCTATCTTTCCGTTATCGAGGCTCTGCACCATGCGGGCATCTTCTACGATCGCCATGTCGATGTCCAGCTTGTTGACGGAGAAAGCCTTGATGCCTCGAATGTGAACGAGGTTCTTTCCGACGCTTCCGGCATTCTGGTGCCTGGCGGTTTTGGCAAGCGCGCCTTTGATGGCAAGATCTGCGCCGCACGCTATGCTCGCGAGCATAAGATTCCCTATCTGGGTATCTGCCTGGGCATGCAGGTTGCAGTGTGCGAATTTGCTCGTAACGTTGCCGGTCTTGCAGGCGCGAGCTCTTCGGAGTTCGATCCCGAGGGCCCGCATTCCGTTATCGACCTTATGAGCTCGCAAGAAGACGTGACCGAGAAGGGCGGCACCATGCGTTTGGGTGCCTATCCCTGCAAGCTCTCCGAGGGTACTCTCGCGCGCGAGGCGTATGGGGAGGAGCTTGTTTACGAGCGCCATCGTCACCGTTTTGAGTTCAATAACGCTTATCGTGACCAGCTTGCCACGGCGGGACTGGTTATCTCCGGCATTTCGCCCGACGAGCGTCTGGTCGAGATGATAGAGCTTCCCCAGGATGTTCACCCGTGGTTTGTTGCCACCCAGGCACACCCCGAGTTCAAGAGCCGCCCGACCAAGCCGCAGCCGCTGTTCCGCGAGTTCGTTCGTGCGGCTATCGGCCAGCATGAGGGCACATCGCGCGAGCTTGTGAACCCGCATAATCCGCAGGAGAAGTAGTTGTCGCAACGCTCTCGCGATATGAATATACGTATGGACCTTTCCGATTCTGCCACGACGCGGGATCGGAAGGTCCCTTTTGTTTCTGGGGCGCCAGGAGCTTTTCGGGGACGGTCGGCGGGAGATCTTCTTACGGGTAAGACCCCACTTGAGCATGGCGTACGTGATTTTCTCAATCATCTGGTGGTGGAACGCAATCTCTCTGCCAATACCGTAGCTGCGTATCGTCGCGATCTTGAGGCGTATCTTGTGCATCTGATCGGACGGGGCATCGATGCCCCCGAGGACGTTCGACGTGCGGATGTGGAGGCGTTCGTGGCTGCGCGACGTGAGTGCGGCTATGCGAGCGCGTCGATCGAGCGTGCGCTTTCCTCGGTGAAGAGCTTCCACCGTTTTTTGGTACGCGAGGGGATTTGCGAGACTCATCCAACGGCCAACGTGCGTCTTCCCAAAAAAGAGGAGCGTCTGCCCGACTATATTTCCATCGATGCTGCGCAGACATTGCTTGATCAAGAGTTTCCAGCCGGTGCCGCCGGTGCGCGCGACCGGGCGATGCTCGAGGTCCTTTATGGCTGCGGTCTACGCGCGAGCGAATTGGTGGGCCTAGACGTACAAGATCTTTATTTGGATGACGAGTTTGTCCGCGTGCTCGGTAAAGGGTCGAAACAGCGCTTGGTGCCTCTGTGCGGCTCTGCCCTCAAGGCTCTTGTCGATTATCTCGACGGACCGCGCCGTGAGCTGGCGGCTCATGCCCGTCGTGTCGCCGCGTGTCCGGGTGTTTTCTTGAATAAGAACGGCGGACGCATATCGCGCCAATCCGTTCATGCCATCTGCGAGCGCTACGGCCGCCTGGTGGATATCGAGGGGCTGCATCCCCATACGCTTCGTCATTCGTTTGCAACCCATATGCTTGCGGGCGGTGCCGATCTTCGTGTCCTGCAGGAGATTTTGGGGCACGCCGACATCTCTACGACGCAGATCTATACCCATGTCGACCGCACCCATCTGCGCGAGGTATATCTTTCGGCGCATCCTCGCGCCTAAGGGGTACGCTGGGCGCGCTGCCGTCGTAAGTCTTCGCAGATGTCGTGCCGCCTCTTCTCTCGCACGCGCGATTGTGTGGCGGTAAATCGCGTTTTTTCGAATGTCTGGCGGATAATCATGCACCTATAGGCAGTTTTTGGCCTCAGGGCATTTCAAAAACCGCCAGTCATTTAAAAGTGTTTGAAAAACCGCCAGTCATTTGGGCCGTGCCGCCAAGGTCTGCTTCAAAAACCACCGCTCTTTTGGCTGATGCCGCGGGATGTGTTTGAAAAACCGCCACTCGATGGGCGATCCGCCAAAAGCAGCAGGCCGCTCGGTCGATGTGGCGGGAATCTATTTGAAAAGGCGCCGATCAATGGCTGAGCCTGTTGCGATATGTGGCAAAAGGTGCCCTTGTTCGTCGCAGACCCCATCGAAGTCTACCTGACACGCGCCGCGGCATGCATCAAGAGCTGACGCTCGTTTGCGCCTGTGGCTTCGGTTCCCATGGGGCTCAAAAAGCCGGACGGGAAGTTCGCCTCAAGCGTAAAGGGCTGAATAAGTGTGCCGGTTTTATTTAGCGTGCGAATCGTTTTTTGGCTTTTTCACTATATATAGATAATGGTTCGATCGAGCCCCCACAAATTGCCCCCATTTTCTCCCATCACAGGTGCGTTGCGGTTCTTCAAGCTCTCTACCTGCTGGTTAAACAGTTCCATCACAATTAGCCCCTTTTCTCAGGAAAAAAGTCCTGCCCCTTTTCTGTGCGGTCATCGAACAGGGAAGGGCGAGTTGTTGACGGAGTGCTGTTTGTAAACACAACATCTTGTGTTTTGTTGAAAGCGTTAAACGGGG
>CATWBG010000009.1:0-98101 GCA_958348985.1 uncultured Collinsella sp.
CCTGGCCGACCGACCTCAATCAAGTTAAAAGGAGCTGATATGTGCGATTGCACAGATCATAAGGAAGAGATTCCGCCCTACGATGCGAAAACCATTGAGGAAAAATGGGCGAAGGCCTGGGACGACGAGAACCTTTTTGCCGTCGATACCGATCCGGCTAAGCCCAAGAAGTACGTACTCGAGATGTTCCCGTACCCTTCCGGCGACTTGCACATGGGCCATGCGCGCAACTACACCATTGGTGACACCATGGCGCGCCAGGCTCGCATGCGTGGCTTTGACGTACTGCATCCCATCGGTTTTGATGCCTTTGGCCTGCCCGCCGAGAACGCCGCTATCAAGCACAATACCCAGGCTGCGGCTTGGACCTATAAAAATATGGACCAGGCGCTCGCCACGATGAAGCGCATGGGCTTTTCCTATGACATGGATCGCTTGGTCAAGACCTGCAGTCCCGATTACTATCGCTGGGGCCAGTGGATTTTCGAGAAGCTTTGGGAACGCGGACTGGTCTATCGCAAGAAGAACCCGGTCAATTGGTGCCCCAAGTGCGAGACGGTGCTTGCTAACGAACAGGTGACCGAGGGCCGTTGCTGGCGTTGCGACTCCGAGGTGGAAAAGCGCGACCTCGAGCAGTGGTACATCAAGATCACCGCGTACGCACAGGAGCTCCTCGACGACCTGGAGAAGCTTCCCGGCTGGCCCGAGCGCGTCAAGCAGATGCAAGCCAACTGGATTGGCCGCTCTGAGGGCGCTGAAGTGGACTTCACCCTTTGCGATGCCGCGGGCAACCCCATCGAGGGCGACGAGGGCAAGATTACCGTTTTCACCACGCGTGCCGATACTCTGTTTGGCAATACGTTCTTCCTGCTTGCGCCCGAGTACAAGGGCCTGATGGAGATGGTCGAGGGTACTGAGTACGAGGACGCTGTACGCGAGGTCGTGGAGGGTGCCAAGCACATCTCCGCCGTCGAGCGCGCTCAGGGTACCTTGGAAAAGCATGGCGCCTTTACCGGTCGCTATGTCGTGAACCCTGTTTCCGGTGCCAAGGTGCCGGTTTGGGTTGCCGACTACGTCATCTCCGACTACGGCACCGGTGCCGTTATGGCCGTTCCCTGCGGCGACCAGCGCGACTTTGAGTTTGCCAAGAAGTACGATCTTCCCATCGTGCCCATCATCCTCTCCGATGACGACCCCCTGTACGACCAGCTCAAGAACGAGAAGTCCACGGTTGTCACCTCGGTTGACTGGGATGAGGCCCTCACCTGCGAAGGTACGCTTGTCCAATCTGGTAAGTACACCGGCATGGTGGGTGGCAAGCACTCCAAGGGCGAAGCGGCTATCGTCGCCGACCTCGAGGCTGCCGGCACCGGCAAGCGCTCCGTACAGTATCGCCTGCGCGACTGGCTCATCTCGCGTCAGCGCTACTGGGGTAACCCCATTCCTGCCATTCATTGCGAGCATTGCGGTATCGTTCCTGTTCCCGAAGACCAGCTGCCGGTGACGCTGCCCGAGAACCTCGACCTCGGTGCCGGCGAGACGCTTGCCGAGTGTCGTGATTTCTACGAGACCACCTGCCCGGTGTGCGGTGCCCCCGCTCGTCGTGAGACGGATACCATGGATACCTTTACGTGTTCCAGCTGGTACTATCTGCGCTACACCGATCCGCACAACACCGAGCTCCCGTTTAGCAAGAATGCTGCGAACCATTGGATGCCGGTCGATAACTATATCGGCGGTATCGAGCACGCTATCCTGCACCTGCTCTACAGCCGCTTCTTCACCAAGGCACTGCGCGATATGGGTCTGCTCGACGTGGATGAGCCTTTCACCAACCTGCTGTGCCAGGGCATGGTCAAGGACGAGAACGGCGACACCATGTCCAAGTCGAAGGGCAACGTCGTACCTCCTTCAAGCGTGATCGAGCCCTATGGTGCCGATACCATGCGCTTGGCGATTCTCTTCATCGCTCCGCCCGAGAAAGACTTCGACTGGGATCCCAAGGCTGTGGCCGGTGCCAATCGCTTTATCAAGCGCGCCTGGAACATCGTGTGGCGGCTTGCAAACGATGGCGACGCGAACGCTGTGCTCGACACGTCCGTGTTCTCCGATGCCGACATGAAGCTCTATCGCGAGCGTCATCGCACCATTGCCCGCTGCACCCAGGACTTTGACCGTCAGCAGTTCAACACGGCAATTTCTGCCGTGATGGAGCTCGTCAATGCCGCTAGCACTTATCTCAATGCCGTGGCTGCTGGCGAGCGCAACGCTGCTCTGTGCAGGCTTGTTGCCACCGACATCGTGTCGGTTTTGGCTCCCGTGTGCCCCTTCTGGGGAGATGAGCTGTGGCATGAGGCCCTGCACAACGAGGGCAGCGTCTACACCGCTCCTTGGCCGGAGTTCGATTTGAGCGAAGCCGTTGAGGACGAGGTGGAGATTGCAGTCCAGGTGCTCGGTAAGATGCGCGCGCACACTAAGGTTCCGACCGGTGCCACGCCTGAGCAGATGCAGGCGGCCGCCGAAAGCGTTGCCTCCAAGTGGCTTGAGGGCAAGACGGTCGTTAAGGCCATTTGCGTTCCCGGAAAGCTCGTGAACCTGGTGGTTAATAGCGATTTGTGCAAATAATGTGATGCAAATCGACGCTACCATCGTCTGCATCACTTGATTTCTTTGCATCTAGCTGCAGGTTTGCTATACTTACTTAGCAATTGAAGTTAAGTCGTGAGAAGTGGGGTTTCGACCCCGCTTCTTTTTTGTATGAGGAGGTGTTGCATGGTCAAGACCAAGGTAGAGCAGAGCATCATCGATGCGCTCGAGGCAGTAGCCGCCGACCACGGTGTCGATATCGTCGATGTCGAGGTCGTGGGTGCCACCAAGGCGCCGTGTGTCCGCGTGAGGATCGATAATCTCGATGGCGAGTCCATTTCGCTCGATGAGGTGACCGCGCAGAGCAGCTGGGTAAGTGATGTTGTCGAGGGTTTGGATCCCATTTCGAGCAGCTATATGCTCGAGGTCTCTTCCCCGGGTATGGCTCGTCCCCTGCGTCGTCCCTCGGATTTCCAGAAGTTCATTGGTGAGCGCTGCGAGCTTTCGACCATTGCAACCGAGGGCCAGCGTCGATATAAGGGTATCATCGCTGCGGCCGACGAGGCTTCTGTCACCCTCGAGACCGAGGATGGGGAGCAGACGAGCATCTCCTTTGACGACGTGAAGAAATGTACCTTGAAGCCGACCTTCGACTTCAAGAAAGAGAAGGGCGGTAAATAGATATGGCAGCATCCGAGATGATGGAAGCCCTCATGGCCCTGTGCCAGGAGAGGCATATCGATCAGCTTTACCTCATCGATCGTCTGGAGCAGTCGCTCGCTAAGAGCTACGCTGAGATCCTTCACCTGGATTGGGGCGCGAAGGTCACCATCGACCGCTCCACCGGCAAGATCTACGTGTACAAGCTGATCCCCGACGACGACTCCATGGACGAAGAGGGCAATTACACCCGTTTCGAGGAGATTGACGTCACCCCGAAGGACACCTCTCGCATCGCAGCCCAGCACGCCAAGGCAGAGATCAACGCCATCGTGCGCAATTCTGCTCGCGAGCAGATCTACGAGGAGTTCTCTGGCCGTATCGGCGATATCATCACCGGTACCGTGCTGCAGTCCACGCCCGACTTCACGATTGTCAAGATCCGCGAGGGCGTCGAGGCCGAGCTTCCGCACTTCGACCTTCACCGCTACGAGGACGAGCGCAATGAGCGCCCCATGGGCGAGCGCTACCTGCACAACCAGCGCCTAAAGGCCGTTATCATCGACGTGCGCGACCCCAACTCCACCGTGCCGCCCGTGCGCGGCGAGCACAGCCGTCCGCCCATCGTCATCTCCCGTACGCACCCGGCTCTCATCAAGCGTCTCTTCGAGCAGGAGGTGCCCGAGATCTACGAGGGCACCGTTGAGGTCAAGTCGATCGCCCGCGAGCCGGGCCAGCGATCCAAGGTCGCCGTCCACTCCCTGGACGATCGTCTGGATCCCGTGGGCGCCTGCGTTGGCCCCAAGGGCAGCCGCGTGCGCGCTGTCGTGGGTGAGCTTCGCGGCGAGCGCGTGGATGTCATTTTGTGGAATGCCGATCCCGCCGTCTACGTTGCCAACGCATTGTCCCCGGCCAAGGTCACCCGCGTGTTGATTGACGAGGAGAAGAACTACGCCGGCGTCATCGTTCCCGACGACCAGCTTTCTCTCGCCATTGGCAAAGAGGGCCAAAACGCACGCCTTGCTGCCCGCCTGACCGGCTGGCACATCGATATCAAGAACGAGACGCTCGCAGCCGATATCTTGAAGAACGTTCCCGTTATCGAGGAGCAGCCGGCAGACGACCTTCTGTCTGACGATGAGCCCGAGCGCTGTGCGTATGTTAACGAGGACGGCATCCGCTGCCGCAACCAGGCTCGTCCCGGTTCGCGTTTCTGCGGCGTGCACGATCCCGTGAACATGGGCGAGGGCGAGTCCGATTACATCTCGGAAGCCGAGGATCTGATCTAGCGGGAAGGCGCGATTGCGCCCAGCCGCTTGTCTGAAAGGAACCCGCAAGATCATGGGCGCCCTGCGCGCCCGAAAGGTAGGTGTTTATGGCAAAGGTTCGTGTTTCAACCCTCGCCAAAGAATTTGGAATGACCTCCAAAGAGATGCTGGGGCATCTCGCGGAGATGAAGATTCCCGCCAAGGGCGCGTCGTCTGCCCTTGAGGACGCATACGTATCCATGGTGCGCAAGAAGCTCGCTCCGATTCTTGAGGCCCGTGCTGCCGAGATCGAGGCCGAGAAGCGCGCCGAGGAGGAGGCTGCTGCCGAGGAGGCCAAACGTGCCGCCGAGGAGGCCGAGCGCGAGCGCATCGCTGCCGAGGCTCGCCGCGAGGAAGAGCGCAAGATTTCCGAGGCTGCGCGCGCTGCCGAGGAGGCCGCCCGCGCAGCTGCCGCCGAGGCCGAGCGCATTGCCCGCGAGAAGGCCGAGGCCGAGCGCCGCGAGGCAGAGCTCGAGGCGAAGCGTCGCGCCGTTCCCGCAAGTGATTCCGGCTCTCGTTTCCGCTCCCTTCTGGACCAGATCGCCGCTCAGGAAGAGGTCTTGAAGGAGAAGAAGCAGGAGAGCGCCAAGAAGGAGGAGGCTCGCGAGGATCGTCGTGGCAACCGCGACAACAACCGTCGTGGCGGTCGCCGTGCTCCCCAGAAGTCCGAGGACGCTCCCGCTCGCAGCTCCCGTCGTTCAAGCACTCCCTCCATGCCTGCCGGCATGGACTTCCCCAACCCCGATAAGCAGGGCAAGGGCAAGAAGCAGCACAAGGGCCATGCAGCTGGTGAGGAGGACCGCTACTCCCGCATGGCTCGCGAGGCCGAGGAATACAGCCGCGAGAAGGTTCTCGAGGAGGCCCGTGCCGCCGTCGAGGAGGCTTCGCGTGAGTCTACCGGTCGCCGCAAGAAGCGCAAGGAGAAGCGTGAGCGCGAGGCTGCTCGCGTCCAGGAGGAGAAGAAGATCGAGGAGGCTTTGGCTCAGGGCATCAATCCCGAGGAGCTCGACGCCGTCCGCGTCTCCCAGGGCGTGACCGTAGCCGAGCTCGCCGAGGCCCTCGAGGTCCCCGCCAATGACATCATCAAGCGCCTGTTCCTGCTGGGTACTCCGCTTACCATGACGCAGACCATGAGCGATGACCTCGTCGAGCTCGTGGCTGACGATCTGGGCCGTCAGGTCAAGATCATCACTCCGGAGGAGGAGAACACCTTCTCGTTCTATGACGACCCGGCAGACCTTAAGAGCCGTGCCCCGGTTGTTACCGTCATGGGTCACGTCGACCACGGCAAGACGTCGTTGCTCGACGCCATCCGTAACACCGGCGTCGCCGCTGGCGAGGCCGGCGGCATCACGCAGGCCATCGGTGCTTCCCAGGTCTTTATCAACGGTCGCAAGATCACCTTCATCGATACCCCGGGCCACGCCACCTTTACGGCAATGCGTGCCCGTGGTGCCAAGGTTACCGACATCGTCATCCTGATCGTTGCTGCCGATGACGGCGTTATGCCCCAGACCATCGAGTCCATCAACCATGCGAAGGCCGCGGGCGTACCCATTGTCGTTGCCGTCAACAAGATTGATAAGCCCGGTGCGAACCCTGATAAGGTTCGCCAGGAGCTCACCGAGTACGGCATCATCCCCGAGGAGTGGGGCGGACAGAACATGTTCGTCAACATCTCGGCCAAGAAGAAGATCGGTATCGATGAGCTTCTTGAAACCGTCATTCTCCAGGCCGACGTCCTTGAACTTAAGGCCAACCCCGACACCTTCGCTTCGGGCAATGTCCTCGAGGCCAAGCTCGACAAGGGCCGCGGCTCTGTTGCCACGGTGCTTGTGACCCGCGGTACCCTGCGCGTGGGCGACACGCTCGTGGCTGGTCTTACCTATGGCCGCGTGCGCGCCATGCTCGACCCCAAGGGTCGTCCCGTCACCGAGGCAGGCCCCTCCGACGCTGTCGAGATCCTTGGTCTTCAGTCCGTCCCGAACGCAGGCGACGAATTCCGTGTGTTCGAGGACGAGCGCGAGGCTCGCGCGCTTGCCGAGCAGCGTTCGCTTAAGGCGCGTATCGAGGAGCAGAGCCACGTTAAGCACGTTACGCTCGAGAACCTCTTCGACACCATGGCCGATGCCGAGGTCAAGGAACTCAACCTCATCATCAAGGCCGATGTCCAGGGCTCCATCGAGGCTCTCAAGGACTCGCTGGACAAGATGGACCAGTCCGAGGTCCGCATCAACACGATCCACGCCGCCGTCGGCGCCATCAACGAGACCGACGTCGTCCTCGCCGATGCCTCCAACGCCATTATCATTGGCTTTGGCGTGCGTCCCGATGGCAAGGCCCGTTCTGCCGCCGAGCATCAGGGTGTCGAGATTCGCTGCTACGATGTTATCTACAAGGCGCTCGAGGACCTCGACGCTGCTCGTATCGGCATGCTCAAGCCGACCGAGGTTGAGGTTTCTACCGGCCTTGCCACCGTTGTCGACACCTTTAAGGTACCCAAGGTTGGCATTGCCGCCGGTGTCCGCGTCGAAGAGGGCGAGATTGCCGCAACCGACTCCGTGCGCCTCGTGCGCGACGGTATCGTTGTCTTTAATGGTAAGATCGCTTCGATGCGCCACTACAAGGACGAGGCCAAGAGCCTTCGCAGCGGTACCGAGGGCGGCATCGGCCTCGAGAACTTCCAGGACATCAAGCCCGGCGACCAGATCGAGGGTTACCGCATCGATCAGGTTGCCCGTACCGAATAGGAAATAGAGGGTATCGTGAAGCAAAACGCCGCCACTCGCCGTACTGGCGAGCAACTGCGCGAAAAGCTCGGCACCATCTTGCTGTTCGAGATCTCCGATCCGCGTCTTGACCTTGTGACCCTTACGGGTTGCGAGGTCAGCGTGGACCGCTCCTTCGCGCGCGTTTACGTGTCATGTGAAGCCGATCGCTACGATGAAGTGCTCGAGGCGCTGGATAGCGCTAAGGGCAAGATTCGTAAGCTGTTGTCTCGCGCACTCGATTGGCGTGTGGTTCCCCAACTCGATTTCAAGATTGACCATTCCACCGACCAGGCCGAGGTTATCGCCGAGGCTCTCAAGGTCGTGCCCGAGACTATGTCGATCGAGAAAGATGAGGAAGGCTACCCCATCGTGGATTTCGTTTCGCTGGAGGGCGATACCGACCATGAGTAGCATCTCCTGCTCCTGCGGCGAAGAGGGCTTGGATGCTCCCGAGCCCTCCTTCGTGTGGGACAGTGTTGTCGAAAAAATCGAAGATTCCGAGACGATCGTCATCTGCGGTCATGTCAATCCCGACGGTGATGCCATCGGTTCAACGCTGGCGCTTGGTCAATCCTTGCGCCGGCGCTATCCGCAGAAGGCTATTTCATGTCTTCTGCCCACCGAGGCGCCCGTTCCGCGCGTTTATCGCTTCTTGCCGGGAGCGACCGACATGACCCCGGCGTCTTCCTATCCGCTCAATCCCGACCTGTTCATCTCGGTGGATGTTCCGACGATTGAGCGTCTGGGCGACGCGGCTGCGATTGCGATGCGCTCGGAGTATGTGGTCACGATCGACCATCATCCCGCCCGCTCGGAATTCGCCGACGTTGTGGTGCGCCGTCCCGAGGCTGCTGCCTGCGCGGTTATCATCGATGATTTCTTGATCTTTGCCGGCTATCCGGTTGATCCCGATGTGGCAAACTGCCTGCTTACGGGTCTTGTTACCGACACCGGGCGCTTCCAGTACCAAAACGCCAATTGCGAGGCGTTTACCTGCGCTTCGCGACTGGTCCATGCCGGTGCCGACCCCGCTCTTGTGGCCCTTCGTGTCTATCAGAGCCAGCGCCTGGAGTACCTGCATCTGGAAAGCGTCGTCATGGGCCGCATCGAGGCTACAGCGGAGGGACGCATCACCTATAGCTATGCGCTTGCTTCCGATCTTGCCAAGCATGGCGTTTCTCCCGATGAGTGCGATGGCTTGGTTGACGTCGTGAGGTCCATCGATGGGTCTATTGTCTGCTTGTTCCTGCGCGAGGTGGGGGAGGGCGAGATTCGCGGCAACTTGCGTTCAAAATGCTCGCTCGATGTCTCGCAAATCGCCACTCGGCACGATGGCGGTGGCCACGCGGCTGCTGCCGGATTTACTTTCTACGGCACGGTGGAGGAGGCGTTGGACGCCCTTCTTCCCGAGCTGATCGAACTCGTTCACACGCTCGATGCGTAAAGGTGATGCATGGTTAAGCGCATTCCTTCTGATATCAATCTTTTATTTGCCGTCGACAAACCCCTCGGGTGCACGTCTCACGATGTCGTTTCGCACGTGAGGCGGGCCTTGGGGGTTCGTCGTGTGGGCCATGCGGGCACGCTCGATCCATTGGCCACCGGTGTCATGGTGCTTGGTGTTGGGCAGGCGACGCGTCTGCTTGGCATGCTTACGCTCGACCGTAAAAGCTATATTGCTTCCGTTGCCTTTGGAAGCGAAACCAATACCGATGACTCCGAGGGCGAGGTCACGCGCACGGCACCTGTTTGCCCTAAACTCAAGGACGAGGCATATGCCCGCGGCGTCTTGGATTTGTTTGTGGGGCCTCAGATGCAGGTTCCCCCGGCATTCTCGGCGATTTCCGTCAACGGCGTTCGCGCCTACAAGCGTGCGCGAGCGGGGGAAAGCGTGGATCTTCCCGCCCGTCCTGTCGAGATTTTTGGGCTTCAGCTCCTCTCGGTTCTGGTTGACGGGGAGCAGGTGGTTTGGAATATCGCCTGTACGGTGAGTAAGGGCACCTATATCCGCTCGCTTGCGCGCGATATCGGGCGTGCCGCTCAAAGTGCGGCTCATATCGTTTCGCTGCGACGTAGCGCCTCGGGCTCCATTTCCCTGGCTCATGCAATTGAGCTTGAAGGCGTGAGTGCAGATGCTCTTCGTGCGCATGCCATCGATCCTGTCTCCTCGCTGGGCTTGGGTAGAGTCGATTTGCCACCCGAAGCGCTCGCTCGCATTCTTAACGGTCAGACCATCGACGCTGGCTCTTTTGGTGAATGTCTGCCCGAGGGGTCTCCTTGTGCCCTTGTGGTCGAAGGGCAGATGCGCGCTATTGCCCGCTTAGAGCAGCGGCACTATGTTATGCGCGACGTATTTCCGCAGGGTATCGAAGGTGTGTCATGAGCCATCCCGATGCATTTTCATTAAGGCGCGACTTCATGCTCGGTAAAGCCTCGGCACCTATCTACGCCCTCGAGGACGCCGTCGCTCTTTCGCGTTGTGCATGCGCGGTCGCTATCGGTGCGTTTGACGGCGTGCATCGTGGGCACCGGCATCTTATTGACCAGATGGTTGCCGACGCACGCGAGCGCGGAATCGCTGCTATCGCGGTAACCTTCGATCCCGATCCCGATACCGTGGTGTCTGCTGCTCCTGCGCCAAAGCTGACGCTCGTCGCCGACCGGCTTCGTCTGCTCGCCTCGTCGGGTGTCGACGCCGTCTGTGTGATTCCCTTTGACTCCGCCCTTGCGTCTTTGGACCACGATGCCTTTTTTACGCGCGTTCTCCTTCCGGTTCTCGATATTCGTGCCGTCCATGTGGGTTCGAACTTTCGCTTGGGACATCGCGGAGCTTCTGATGTGAATGTCATTCGTGACTGGGCGTGCAGTCGCGGAATCGAGGTATTTGGGCACGAGCTGGTGCGCGAAGACGGCGACGCTGTGAGCGCGACGCGTATTCGCTCGTTTATTGCCTCTGGCTCCATGGAGATGGCTGCGACAGAGCTTGGTCGTACATATGCGGTACGCGGGCGTGTCGCTCGCGGTCGCGGCGAGGGACACAAGATGGGCTTTCCCACGGCCAATGTTGTGATTGATTCGAGTATTCTCGCTCCTCAAGAAGGGGTCTATGCCGGGTTTGCTTGTCTTGGCGAGGAGGCATGGCCTGCGGCTATCAACGTCGGTTTGCCGCCCACGTTCAAGGGCATCCCGGGCTCGGCAAAGCTCGAAGCCAATATTGTCGGTTTTTCGGCCGATATCTATGAACGAGACATCGCCCTCTCGTTCACTAAACAGTTGCGCCGCTCCCGTCCGTTCGATTCGCTCGACGAGCTTATCGCCACGGTCGAGGGCAATATTCAAGATGTTCGCGATCTCTATGGTGAGGGGAGGTACGATCTTCACGCATGATCAGTGATGAAGATAAAAATCGCGTTCGCGCAGCGACCGATTTGGTTGCGCTCGTTCAGGAGACCGTGGAGCTTCGTCCTCGCGGCCATGAATTTTGGGGCTGTTGCCCCTTCCACGGTGAGAAAACCCCCTCGTTTCACATCATCCCTGCAACGCAGGTATGGCACTGCTTTGGCTGTGGTGAGGGCGGAGACTGCTTTACCTACATCATGAAGCGCGAGAACCTTTCGTTTCCCGAGTCCATTCGCTATCTTGCGGATCGCGCGGGCATCGAGCTTCAAGAAGAAGCGTCCTTTACGCGTCGTGGTACGAAGCGCGCGCGTCTTGTCGAAGTGTGCGAGGCGACGTGCGATTTTTACCATACGATGCTCATGCGCGGCAAGGACGGTCGCGGACGCGAGTATTTTGCGAGCCGCGGTTTGGGTTCGGATGTGTGTCAGCGCTATCGACTCGGTTTTGCTCCGGGCCGTGGCGCACTCGTCAACCATCTGCGCTCCCAGGGTTTTTCGCCTCGCGAGATGATCGATGCGAATGTCGCCATCGACCGCCGTGGAGGCCTTGCTGATCGCTTCTACGATCGTGACATGTTTCCCATCTTTGATGAGCAGGGAAAATGCATTGCCTTTGGTGGGCGCATCATGGGGGCGGGGGAGCCCAAGTATCTCAATACGTCCGAGACCCCGCTTTTTCATAAGAAGCGAAATCTCTATGGTTTTAACTGGGCAAAAGAGCATATCGTTGCCGCAAACGAGGCCATTGTGGTCGAGGGCTATACCGATGCCATCGCCTGCTGGGAAGGCGGCATTAAAAATGTCGTCGCCACATTGGGCACAGCGCTCACGGAGCATCACGTCAAGACGCTTACGCGTTTTGCCAAGAAGATTATTTACCTGTTCGACGGCGACAACGCAGGCCAGAAGGCAGCCGAGCGCGCCATCCAGTTTGTCGAGACGGGCTCCATCGATTTGCGCTGCGTAATTTTGCCCGACGATATGGACCCGAACGACTACGTTAACGCTAATGGCGGTTCTGCTTTGCGTCAGCTGCTCGACGAGTCCGAACCGTTGCTCGACTTTGTGTTTCGCAAACTCGAACAGCGTGCCGACGCCTCTACTCCTGCGGGGCGCGCACGCGCCCTCGAGGATGCGTGCCGTTTGATCTACCCGCTGCGCGCAAGCTATATGATCGACACGTATTTTGTGCGCATTGCCGATCTTTTGGGTGTCGATGTCGATATGGTGCGCACGGCTTCCAAGCGCGTGTTCAATGACGTTGCTCGCGAGGAAGAGCAGGCTCAGCAGCGCGAAGCCACTCGGGAACGCTATCGACAAAACGTCCCAAGATCTACGCCGCGCGCTGGCCGAGAGCCGGTGCCCGCTGCCGATTTTGCCCCTGGCATCCCTCCTGTCGACGAAGAGCCCTATGAGCCCTATGACTATCTACCTGCAGAGGCCCAGGGTGCGGTGTCTGCTCCTTTTGCCGAGTCTTTCGTCGCTCCTGCGGCGCCAGCTGCCGCAGCCCCGATTTACACGGACCTTGAGCGCCGCTCGCTTGCGGGGGAGCGTGAGCTGCTTTGTCTTATGACGAGTCATCTGGATAGCTTTAGGCCGTATGGGGATAGAATCTGCGAGATCGACTGGGTCGATCCACGCCATGAGGCGATCGCTTGGGCCGTTCTTGCAACACCGGAAGGTGCCGGACCCGCCGAGGTCATGGATGCGGCTCGTGCCGTTTGCGAGGATGCGGCCTCCCTTGTGAGTGCCGGCACCATTGGCGTGACCAGCGAGCACCCGGCCGAGACGAACATCGTGTTTTTGCTCGATACGCTTGAGCTCAACACGTTGCGCCGCCGCATGCGAACGGCGCAGGCGCGCTTGCGTTCGGATTCGGGCATGGACGCGGCGACGCGTCGAGAGCTGGCAATTCAGGCAACGCAAGATGCCGCCCGCGCCCGCGAGCTTGCCTCTGCCGTCGAGGGCGTTGCCGATCCGTTTCGGACGCTATCAGAGCAACTGAATCAACCAAGCGCTGCGTCTAATGCGTGAAGTTGTGTTGAGCAGGTTGAATTATCCCGCATAGGGTATACAAGCCTGTGTTAAAGTAATGTGTCCTGTGTGCTATGAAGGGAGAATTTGTGCCAAATAAGACTGAGAGCATGGGGAACGAGATCAAATCTCAAATCGCCACGCTTCTTCTCAAGGGTGCTGAGAACGGTAGTGTTACCGAAGACGATGTCCAGGGAATGCTCAAGGATATCAGCGTCAGTGAAGAGCAGCTCAACGCCGTCTATGGCATTCTCCGTGAACAGGGTATCAGCGTTGTGTCCGCAGATGACGACGACGTTGTGATTGGTGCCGATGACGATGGCCTTAGCGCCGGTACCGATGACCTTGATGACGATCTGGATGACGAGAACAACGAGGACCATGACATCAGGGTAGCCAAGCGCGCTGATGCCGAGATGGCTGCCGCCAAGCCTAAAAAGAAATCGCGTTCGCGTACGAGCCGTTCTCGCTCTCGCACGCGCGGCGTTGACGCTTCGACCGTCATGCTCACCGGCGACCCGGTGCGCATGTATCTCAAAGAGATCGGTAAGGTTGACCTGCTCACCGCTGCCGATGAGGTCGACTTGGCTATGAAGATCGAGGCTGGTCTTGAGGCGTCGAATAAGCTTGAGGCTGCCGAGAATGGCGAGATCGAGCTCACGCGCGCCGAGATGCGCCGTCTTACGCGTGTCGAGAACGTGGGCCTTGAGGCCAAGCAGGCGCTCATCAGCGCAAACTTGCGTCTGGTTGTCTCTATCGCCAAGCGCTACGTTGGCCGTGGCATGCTCTTCCTCGATTTGATTCAGGAGGGCAACCTTGGCTTGATTCGCGCAGTCGAGAAGTTCGACTATGAGAAGGGCTTTAAGTTCTCCACGTATGCCACGTGGTGGATTCGCCAGGCTATTACCCGTGCCATTGCAGATCAGGCTCGTACCATTCGCATCCCGGTCCACATGGTCGAGACCATCAATAAGCTTGTCCGCGTGCAGCGTCAGCTTTTGCAGGACCTCGGTCGCGACCCGACCCCGGAAGAGATCGGCGCCGAGATGGACATGAGCGCCGACCGCGTCCGCGAGATCCAAAAGATCAGCCAGGAGCCCGTTTCCCTTGAGACTCCTATCGGTGAGGAAGAGGATTCTCAGCTGGGCGACTTCATCGAGGACTCCCAGGCGGTCGTTCCGCCCGATGCGGCGAGCTTCTCGATGCTTCAGGAGCAGCTCACGCAGGTTCTCGATAGCTTGGCCGATCGTGAGCGCAAGGTTATTGAGCTTCGCTTTGGCCTTGTTGACGGTCATCCGCGTACGCTCGAGGAGGTTGGTCGCGAATTTGGCGTTACGCGTGAGCGTATTCGCCAGATCGAGTCCAAGACGTTGGCCAAGTTGCGCCATCCCAGCCGTTCGAGCAAACTCAAGGACTATATCGAGTCTTAAATTTCAAAGCCCCGTCGTATGACGGGGCCTTTTTATGAAAACAGGAGCGACATCTAGGCTGGTATCGCTCCTGTTTTGAGTTTAAAATCGGGGGATAACAAAAAAGCCCACCTCGAAAGGTGGGCTTGAAGTTTCTGGCTCCTCGAGTAGGACTCGAACCTACAACAGCGCGGTTAACAGCCGCGTGCTCTACCATTGAGCTATCGAGGAATGGTATGTGCTGCTGAGCAACAAAATTTAGTATAGGGGAAAGTTTTGAGGATGCAAGAACTATTTTAAATTTTTTTCGGCATCCACTTTTTCGGTGTTGCGTCGAAATCGGCTCGATCTGACGCCGTCTCCTTGAAGGGGGAGGCCGTTTGTCGTTGCGTTGGTGCTTTTGTATATGTTCGCTTGACAAGCGTGCGGGCCAGTCTAGACTAAATACGACCATTAAGCGCGTACGAGATGCTCGCATGGAGACAACCTCATTGAGTGTTCATCTGTCTTTCGAGATGCCGTTCGCCTTGGTGGTCGGCATCTATTTTTTATGCGCCCTGTACGCATGAATCGGGAAGGAGATCGATGGAACAGTCTTCACCCAAAGCGATCATCATGGACGAAGTCGCCGTCTCGCGTGCTATCAAACGCATCGCGCATGAGATCGTCGAGCGCAACGAAGGATGCGAAGGCCTCGCACTCGTTGGCATCGTTACCCGTGGCGACCTGCTGGCAAAGGAGCTTGCACGCCAGATCGAGGAGATCGAGGGCGTCAAGGTTCCCCTGGGAAGCCTCGACATCAGCTTCTATCGCGACGATTACCTCACGCATTTCTCCCCTGAGGTTCACGCTACCGACATCCCCTTCGATGTCAACGATAAGCGCATCGTGCTTGTCGACGACATCCTCTACACCGGTCGAACCATCCGCTCGGCTCTTGACGCGCTGATGGACTTGGGTCGCCCCTCTCGTATCGAGTTGGCTGTCCTTGTCGATCGTGGCCATCGCGAGCTGCCCATCTCTCCGGATTTTGTTGGTAAGAACGTCCCCTCGTCCCATGAGGAGAACGTACGTCTGTATCTGAAGGGGCCCGACTCGCACACCGCGGTCGAGATCTTCGATGTTAAGCCGGGCGACCACGTCGGTTCAGCTCCGCTGGGAGGGGAGTAGCGAATGTCCTTCAACCATAAACACCTCATCGACATCACTGAGTATTCCGATGCCGATATCATGACGATTCTCGAGACCGCAAAGGCGTTCTCGGCTGTGAATGAGCGTGCCATCAAGAAGGTCCCGACCCTTAAGGGCAAGACCATCGTCAACATGTTCAACGAGCCCTCTACGCGCACGCGCAGCTCTTTTGAGCTTGCCGAGAAGCGTCTTTCGGCCGACAGCCTGAACTTTGGCGGGTCTTCCACCTCGACGGTCAAGGGCGAGAGTCTGATCGATACCGTCGAGACGCTCAACGCATACAAGATCGACTGCATCGTCGTGCGCGACAAGCACGCGGGCGCTCCTTACATCGTGAGCCAGAATACGCCCGCAAGCGTTATCTGCGCTGGCGACGGCAAGCACAATCACCCCACCCAGGCTCTGCTTGACCTTTACTCCATTTGGGAGCACAAGGGCAGCTTCGAGGGCCTGAAGGTCGGCCTGGTGGGCGACATCAGCCACTCCCGTGTTTGCGGTTCCTTGCTTCCCGCGTTGAAGATCATGGGCTGCGAGACGTACGCCATCGCTCCTGGCACCCTTCTTCCTCCCGCGCCGGAGGTTTTGGGCATCGATCACGTTTCCTCTTCGCTCGATGACGTCCTTCCCGAGCTTGACGTTGTCTACATGCTGCGCGTGCAGCAGGAGCGTCTCGAGGGCTCGCCGTTCCCCAGCATTCGCGAGTATCACAACCTGTTTGGTCTTACGCGTTTTCGCGAGCCGCTGATGAAACCCGATGCGATCGTCTGCCACCCCGGTCCTATCAATCGCGGCGTCGAGCTCGATTCCTATATGGCCGATAACCCGTCGCGCTCGGTGATTCTGGAGCAGGTCTACTCCGGTATCTGCGTGCGTATGGCTGCCCTGTACTTGCTGCTTGGAGGTTCCGATAATGGCCTTTCTGCTTAAATCCGCCCATGTGGTCGACCCTGCTGCCGGCCTTGACGAAGTCTGCGACGTCTTGATCGAGGGCGACAAGATCGCTGCTGTCGCATCCAACCTCGAAGCCGGGGACGCCACCGTCCTCGATATGTCGGGGAAGTATCTTGTTCCCGGTCTTGTCGATATGCATGTTCATCTTCGTGAGCCCGGCTATGAGCACAAAGAGGATATCGAGAGCGGTACCCGCGCCGCTGCCAAGGGTGGCTTCACGGGCGTTTGTGCTATGCCCAACACCGATCCTGTTACCGATAACGGCTCTGTTATCGAGTATGTGAAGGCCCGCGCTGCCGCTGTCGGCCATTGCCGCGTCTTCCCTTCGGGCGCTTGCTCGCGTGGCCTCAAGGGCGAGGCTCTTTCCGAGATGGGCGACATGGTCGCTCACGGTGCCGTTGCCTTTACCGATGACGGCCGCGGTGTCCAGGGTGCTGGTATGATGCGCCGCTGCATGGATTACGGCAAGATGTTCGGCAAGGTCTTTATGAGCCACTGCCAGGACGAGGACCTTGTGGGCGACGGCCAAATCAACGAGGGTGCCGTTTCCACTCGTTTGGCTCTGCTTGGCTGGCCGGCGCAGGGTGAGGAGATTCAGATCGCCCGCGATATCGAGCTCGCTAAGCTTACCGGTGCCAAGCTGCACATCCAGCACATTTCCACCGCTTACGGACTCGAGCTTGTTCGCCGCGCCAAGGAAGAGGGCATCGAGGTTACCTGCGAGGCAACCCCGCATCACATGTTCTTGTCCGAGGACGATCTTGACGAGACCTACAACACCTCTCTCAAGGTCAATCCTCCGTTGCGCACCCAGGCAGATGCCGAGGCGATTCGCCAGGGCGTTATCGACGGTACGGTCGACGCCATCGTTACCGATCACGCTCCCCATGCTGCATGGGAGAAGTCGCGTGAGTTTGAGCTCGCCCCCTTTGGCATGACCGGTCTGGAGACCTCCCTTGCGCTTGTCCTCACCAACATGGTGCGTACCGGCAAGATGGGCTATGATCGCCTGGTCGAGGCCATGAGCATCGCGCCTCGCCGCATTCTGGGCCTAGATCCCGTCTCCATCCGTCCTGGCTCCGTTGCCGATATTACCGTGTTCGATCCTGAGCTCACCTGGACCGTGGGCGAGGACGGCTTTGAGTCCAAGGCTGCTAATTCCGGCTTTACCGGCGTTGAGCTTACCGGACGTGCTACCGACGTGTTTGTTGGTGGCAAGCAGACCCTCGCTGGCGGCGCAGTCTGCTAAGATTGCTTTCGTCACATGGGCGGCGCCCTTGATGGGATGCCGCCCATTTTTATTTCGATTCAATGCGTCTGTGAGAGGATTGGAGTGTCCATGCCCACACCATCTCCTGCCCGAATCCATGACTTCGAGGTCGTTTCGAACGACAAGATCGCCGACGGCATCTACTCGATCGTCATTTTGGCTCCCAAGCTCGCTACAATGCTCGAGCCTGGTCAGTTCGTCAACATCGCCGTCCCCGGCGTCTCGGCAAATCTGCTTCGCGTACCGTTGAGCTACGCCAAGGCAGACCCTGAGGCCGGAACCGTTGAGATCTGGTATGCCGTTGTAGGGGAGGGCACGCGCAACCTTTCTCTTATGGAGCCCGGCTCCACCTCCAACCTCTTGGGGCCTGGTGGCCATGGCTGGCGCATTCCCGAAGGTGCGAGCCGCGCGCTGCTCGTTGCCGGCGGCATCGGCGTTCCGCCCATTCTGGGCGCCGCGACCATCCTTTCCCGGATGGGCGTGGCTTTTGACGTTTGCCTTGGTGCGGCTAGCGCCTCCAAGATCGTGGGCGTCGACGAGCTTCGTGCGCTTGGTGCCGAGTCTGTGAGCATCTCCACCGATGACGGCACGGCTGGCGCTTGCGGTTTTTGCACCGATCCCGCTGCGGCACTTCTTGCCAAGCGCGGCTACGACTATGTCGCCTCTTGCGGTCCTGCGCCCATGATGAAGAAGGTCGCGCAGGCAGCTGCCGATGCCGGCGTCTACTGTGAGGTCTCCCTCGAGCGCATGATGAGCTGCGGCTTTGGTGCCTGCAATACCTGCAATGTCGAAACGGTCGATGGCATGAAGGGCGCCTGCATGTGCGGCCCCGTCTTTGATGCCTCCAAGGTGGTGGTCTTCTAAATGAGCGTGAACATGGCTGTCGATTTCGGCGGCGTTAAGATGCAAAACCCCATTAACACCGCAGCCGGCACCTTTGGCTACGGTTGGCAGTTCCAAAATTTCTTCGATGTCTCCAAGCTCGGAGCCATCACCACCAAGGGCTGCGCTGCCGAGCCCTGGCCTGGCAACCCCGCTCCGCGTATGGCTGAGGTCCGTGGTGGCATGATCAACTCCGTCGGTCTGCAAAATCCCGGCGTTCGCGTGTTTGCCGAGGAGTCCGGTCCTTGGCTTGACCAGTTGAGCAAAGATGGCTGCCAGGTTATCTGCCAGGTGTGCGGCCACTCTACTCCCGAGTACGTGCGCGCACTCGAACTCTTTGATGAGCTGTGTCCTTGGGCTGCGGGCTTTGAGATCAACGTCAGCTGCCCCAATATCGCTGCCGGCGGTGCTGCCTGCGGTTCTACTCCCGAGGGTGCGGGCGAGGTCATGCGTGCCTGCCGTAAGGTTACCGATCGCCCCCTCTTCGTAAAGATGGCTCCGGCTAACGTTGTCGATGTAGCGCGCGCTCTCGAGGCTGAGGGTGCCGATGGCCTTTCCATCATCAACTCCATCCAGGGTATGGCTATCGATGTCAATACTCGTAGGTCCAGGGTCGCAAAGCCTAAGGGCGGCCTTTCGGGTCCCCTTTGCCATCCCATCGCTGTCCGAATGGTGTGGGAGGTTGCCCAGGCGGTCGACCTGCCCATCAACGGCGTCGGTGGCGTTATGACCGGCGAGGATGCCGCTGAGTTTATCCTTGCGGGTGCTACTTGCGTTTCTGTTGGCATGGCAAACTTCGTCGATCCGACGGCCTCTTTGCGCATCGCAGGCGAGCTCGAGCAGTGGGCGGAGTCCCAAGGCGTATCCGATATTAACGAGCTGGTGGGTGCATTCGAATGCTAGACGCAGACGCACGCGATCGCGTGATTATCGCCCTCGATTGCGACCGCGATCGAGCGTTGGAGCTTGGACATGCCCTTGCCGGTAAGGCATCGTGGATCAAGATTGGCATGACCTTGTATTATGCCGAGGGTCCTGCGATCGTCGAGGAGTTCAAGTCCCTTGGGTTCAAGGTCTTTTTGGACCTCAAGTTTTATGACATTCCGCATCAGGTCGAGGGTGCCGCGCGCTCTGCGGCGCTTGCCGGCGCCGACTTGCTATCCGTCCATTGCTCCGGCGCTTCCGCTATGTTGCGCGCTTGTCGTGAGGGTGCCGAGCAAGCTGCGACCGTTCGCGGTGATCGTCCGCGTTTGGTTGCCATCACCGTTCTTACAAGCATGGATCAGGATTGCCTGACCGAGATCGGTGTTGACTATCCCGTGGCCGAGCAAGCGGATCGTCTTGCACGTCTGGCGCAGGCCTCCGGCATCGATGGCGTCGTTTGCTCTCCGCGCGAGGCCGCGCACATGCGTGAGCTTCTTGGGCCCGATGCGCTCGTCGTCACTCCGGGCGTGCGCCCTGCGGGCGCCGATTTGGGCGATCAAAGCCGCGTCGCTACGCCGTCCGACGCGATCAGCGCCGGTGCCAGCCATATTGTTGTTGGCAGGCCCATCACTGCAGCTTCCGACCCCCTTGCTGCCTACGAGGCTATTGTTTCCGAGCTTGTTGAGAAGGTCGGATAGGGCACAAGGCGAATACGGGGCATTAAACATGCAGGCAGTGCGCGTGCATTCTATGGAATAACGTCCATAAGCTGCATGTTTTTATTTGCCTGCTTGTACTTTATGCCCCGTTCGTCTAAAGTAAGTTCCTGCAAAAGCCGTTTGACAGGCATTTTCCCTGCAAAACGCTACTATCGTTCATAAAACCAATCCTATTTGGAGGTTCGAATGCCGCTCCCTCAGCTCACTGATGAACAGCGCAAGGCCGCTCTCGAGAAGGCTGCTGCTGCCCGCCATGCGCGTGCAGAGCTTCGTGAGAAGATTAAGAAGGGTGACGTCTCCCTCGAGTCCGTGCTCAACTCCGATGAT
Organism: uncultured Collinsella sp.; assembly: GCA_958348985.1. Lineage (GTDB taxonomy): Bacteria > Actinomycetota > Coriobacteriia > Coriobacteriales > Coriobacteriaceae > Collinsella. The sequence continues at coordinate 20,430 of CATWBG010000009.1, forward strand.
CCCATCGCTTCCCGCATGAAGGTTTCCACCCTCATCGAGTCCCTTCCCGGCTATGGCAAGGCTAAGGCTGCAAAGATCATGGAGGAGCTTGGCATTTCCGCCACTCGTCGTGTTCAGGGCCTCGGCGTTCGTCAGCGCGAGCAGCTGCTTGAGCAGCTCACCAAGTAAGTGAGTGCTTTCACGCCCAAGCTTTTTGTGATTTCCGGACCGTCAGGTGCAGGAAAGGGAACGTTGGTCGCGCGGGTGCGCGACCTTCACCCTAACCTGGGCCTGACGGTTTCCGCTACCACAAGAGGGCCTCGTCCCGGCGAGGTCGATGGGGTTAATTATCACTTCTTATCCGAGAAAGACTTTCGCCATCGCATCGATGCCGATGAATTTGTCGAATGGGCAAATGTCCATGGGCATATGTACGGCACTCCTGCTTCTGAGGTCAAAAAGAATCTCGATGCGGGAAATTCCCTCATTATCGAAATCGATGTTCAGGGAGCCTTCCAGGTCAAGGAACGTTTCCCCGAAGCTGTTTTGATTTTTATCATGCCACCTTCTCTTGAGGTTTTGGCCGAGCGCCTGCGCAATCGCGGCACCGAGACGGAGGAGTCCCTCTCGCTTCGCCTTGCCAATGCCAGCCACGAGATTGAACTGAGCGACCGCTACGATGACGTTGTGGTCAACGACGATTTGGACGATGCGACAGCCGAGTTGCTGAATGTCATCCAACAGCACGAAAGGAATTGAGGCCATCATGTCTGTTGTTAAGCCTCGTATTGACGATCTGCTTGAGAAGACCGACGAGAACCGTTTCCTGCTCGCCGCTCTCGCTTCTAAGCGCGCATGCGATATCAATAGCATGCTGCGCGGCCAGCACAATCGCGTGCTTGCCGTCCAGGATGTCGACGATATCACTATCGCCATGTCCGGCAAGGACACGATTTCTATGGCTATGGAAGAGATTGAAAACGGTAACATTTCCTACGATCATGACCGTTTTGAAACCGCTATGGGTCATAAGGTCTCGGAGTAGCCGATGGCAAGTCGCGTATGTCTGGTGCACTATCACGAGATAGGGCTTAAAGGCAAGAATCGCGCCCATTTCGAACGTATCCTCATGGATAACCTGAAGGCGGCTTTGGCCGCCTTTTCAGTCTCGACCATTGTTCGAATTTCTGGGCATATTCTCGTCACGTTTTCCGAGGCGGGTCAGGCAGAAGAGGCATTTGACCACATGCTTCGTGTCCCCGGTGTCGCTCGTGTATCACTGGCGTTCCATACTAACCGTGAGCCTGCGGAGTATTGCGATGCGGCCATTAAGGCTCTTGGCGAGTTTGGCGAGTTTCAAACGTTTAAAGTCGCGGCAAGGCGCTCCAACACGGATTACCCCCTGACGTCAATCGACCTCAATCGTCAGGTGGGGGAGGTGCTCTGCGAGGCTTTTCCCGATAAAAAAGTGCGGATGCATGATCCCGATGCCACGGTTCACGTACTCGTGGTGCAAGGAAGCGTGTACGTGTACGCAAAGAGCGAACGCGGCTGTGGCGGTCTTCCTCAGGGGAGTGCCGGTAAGGTTGTTACGCTTCTTTCCTCTGGTATCGATTCTCCTGTTTCTACCTGGATGCTTGCTCGTCGCGGTGCCGTGCCGGTGCCTGTTCATTTCTCCGGCCGTCCGCAGACTGCCGATACCAGTGAGTACCTGGTTCAGGATATTGTTCGTGCACTTGGACCCGAGGTCCAAATCGGTCGCGTCTACGTTGTTCCGTTTGGCGATTGTCAGCGCGAGATTTCGATCGCCTGTCCTAACGCCCTGCGCGTGATCATGTATCGACGTATCATGTATTCTGTGGCAGAACGCATCGCTCAAATTGAGGGAGCAAAGGCAATCGTCACCGGGGAGTCCCTGGGCCAGGTTGCCTCGCAAACGCTCGAGAACATCATGGCGGTCAACGAGGTTGTGGATATTCCTGTTTTTCGCCCGCTTATCGGTTCCGACAAGCAAGAGATTATCGAGCGCGCCCAATCCATCGGTACGTTTGATATTTCAACGCAGTCTGCTCCGGATTGTTGCACGCTGTTTATGCCCAAACGCCCTGAGACCCATGCACGCTTGGATGCCGTGCATGAAGCCTGGGACATGTTTGACCATGAGGCGATGATCGAGCATCTGGTCAAGCATGTCGAATATATCGACTTCAAGACCTCATGTTACCGTCGTCCCAAGGAGCTTTCACAGATTCACACCAATCTTGCCCCTGCTGAGCAGGCCTGTTAGATTTCGTTGAGATTCTTGTAAGGTTGCGCTTCGGTATTTGATGTTGCCCATCCCCCTTTTCTCTTCCTTTGCAAATATGGGTAGAGAGGAGGGGGATGTTTCTTGGCTCAACATGTTCGTAACAAGGCTTTACTCACGAGGGCATTCGCGCTTGCTCGTCAAAGGCCACGCTATCTTTTGCTTGCGATGCTTGTCTTGCTTGGTTTTCTTATTGCACTGTTTTGTGGGACCACTGTCGCTCGCGGAGATCGCGATGCCTTAATTGAGCGCTCGAGTGAAGAGGCCGTGTCTTTGCCATCCGCTGTGTCAAAGGCGTCTCCCTCTCCGGATTCTTCTTCGGAGAGTGCCGCGCTTATTGTCGATGTTTCGGGCGCCGTTTTGAATCCCGGAGTATATGAACTTAAGGAAGGCTCTCGGGTTGACGACGCCATTCAGGCGGCGGGGGGATTGTCAGAAGATGCCGACACTTCTGTCCTCAATCGTGCCTCGCTTCTATCCGATGGGATGAAGATAACGGTTCCTCGCCAAGGAGAGGCGGCTCGGGAAGGGTCTCCGGCTGTTGGAGATGCACAGGTTTCTTCGGATGCATCTACGGCAAAATCTCTGATCAATATCAATACCGCCTCGTCAGAGGAGCTTCAAACGCTGAATGGGGTTGGCCCATCGACGGCCGAGGCGATTATCGCCGACCGTGAGGAAAACGGCCTTTTTGCTACCACGGAAGACCTGATGCGCGTCTCGGGCATTGGCGATAAGAAGTTTGCGAAGATCAAGGACGCGATATGCGTGTGAAGCGCATGCCCGAGTTTCCTGCACGTCCTTATATACCGCCGCTTTTCTGGTGCGCGCTAGGTTCCATCGTTATATCGATGGCAATGCTCGAGAATGCTTGGGAACGAGCTAGAACGGGAAGATGGTGCGGCTTTTCTTTTATCCTGCCGGCTGTTGTTTCTTTGGTTTGCATTGCGTGTCTGGTGTGCACCCGTGTTATGCGCCATTGCAAGGCTGCAAGCTTATTGAAGGCATTACGTCTTGCTTGTCTGTGCTTGATTGCGCTCGTTTGGTCGGTGTGCCTGTGGTCGAATGGTATGGCCACTCAGATTGAAGAGGTCAAAGGGACGGCAAGCTCCTATGTTTTTGAGGTTATCGGCGATTCTAATCCAGGGGAGCACGGTTTTTCCTATACTGCACTGGCAAAACGAAAAGACGGATCAGGCACGACCTTTCGCGTGCGCGCGACGGGACAGAAGAGCCAAATGCGCGGCGATCGGTTTTGCGCTGTTGGCAGCTTCGCTGCTCTTGGCGATTCCGATTGGGCGCGTTCTCGGTTTTTTAAAGGTGAGGTGGCACGTCTATCGCTGCGCACGTGTTATCCGGCAGAGCAGGGGATGCCCAATGATATTGTCCAACGGGCACGACGTTTTCTTTTGAATCGTCTGAATCCGGATTCTACTGAAGATGGCTCCTTGATCGCTGGTGTTCTTTGCGGCTATACGACCGAGCTGAATCGCGGGTCGATTCGGGAAGATTTTGCTGCATGCGGCCTATCTCATCTGATTGCTGTTTCGGGAAGCCATCTGGCGATTGTTGCGTGTCTTGTACAAAACGTGCTTTGGCGGTGTGGTCTTGATTCGCGTAAATCACGTGTCCTTATGCTTGGAGCCTGTTGCTTGTACACATTGTTTACCGGTGCGGCGCCATCGGCAATTCGTTCGGTTTGCATGGTTGGCTGTACAAATGTTTCGATGGGATCCGGTCGCCGCTCACATGCCCTCTCATCGCTTTCCTTAACGCTGATCGTCATGTTGGTCATTTGGCCAAATCTCGTATTCGATTTGGGGTTTCAGTTATCGGCGTTGAGCGTCGCGTCGATTTTGATATTCGGACGCTACGTGTCCTATGCATTGCACGTGCTGCGGCTTCCATCGTTTATTGCCGAGGGCATGGGCATTACGCTGACGGCCCAGATCGCGACGCTTCCCTTGACGACGTTGGTATTCAATCAGATATCTCTCTTAGCTCCGGTTGCGAATGTGATTATCGCGCCTCTTATTTCGCTTCTTTTGGTTTTAGGGGTCGTTACGGCGACGGTCCTTTGGATTCCTGGCGTATCGGCTTTTATGGCATTGCTTCTTCATTTGTGCTCACGGGTCATTCTCTTTTTTGTTAGCGCTTTGGCTGCGGTCCCCTTTGCGAGCCTGTATGTTTCTCCATTACCTTATGCCTGGCTTGTACCGCTAACTTGCGCTGTTTTGCTTTATTGGTTGTGGCCTCGGCCAAGCGGACGAATTGTCCTCGTATTGTTTTCGCTTGTGGTTGCGTTTGTTGGCATCGATCCCCTCTATTGGGGGCGCTTTGCTCCACCGCAAATCACCGTTCTTGATGTTGGCCAGGCCGATTCCATCCTTATTCGCGATGGGGACCGCTGCGTTTTGATTGATGCGGGGGTAGACGATACCGTGCTTGAAGCGTTGGCTTCCGAGCATGTCCTTTCTTTAGACGCCGTTTTGGTAACGCATTGGGATAAAGATCACTACGGAGGGTTATGCGATATTGCAAAACGATATTCTGTGGGAGAGGTCATCGTGGCTCAGGGGGCTGCTCAGCAGGCGCCTTTCGAGATTGAAGATAGCGGTTTGAATCTCGTTGAGGTCGAACGAGGCGATACTATCCATGTGGGTAGGTTTGACTGCACCGTAATGTGGCCCTGCGAGACGGTTGACGGGGACGATAACGAGGACTCCCTTGTACTGCTTGCGCAATATGCCGAAGGTTCTGCACATCTCAGCATGTTGTTAACGGGAGACTCCGAGGTTGATCAGGAGCATGAATATGCGCCTGCGGTAGGCGATATCGATATCCTGAAGTTGGGGCATCACGGCTCTGCTAAATCGGTTGACATGTCGTTGCTTGAAGTGCTCGATCCGGAGGTTGCGATAGCATCGGCGGGGGCTCGTAACAGCTACGGTCATCCTGCGGACGAGTGCGTCGCCACACTTCAAAGCTACGGTGCGCGCTTTTACTGCACGATTGACGATGGCTCGGTTTCGTTTTTTCCCGACGCGCGGGGAATACGTGTGCATTGCTCTGGCTCAAGGGGCGCCGCGGTAGAATAGACACAGCGAAACGATGATATAGAGGAGGTATCGTGGCGGAGGCTCCACTGCTTTGCGGCTATCTGATTGTCGGTGCCGATGAGCTCAAGCGCTCTCGCGCCGTGGCCCGCATGAAAGCGCGCTTGGAGAGAAGCGGCATGGCCGCATTCAATCTCGATGAGCGCGATATGACGCATGATCCGCAGATTGCCGACATCATCGCCTCTCTAAACACCCTTCCCATGGGGTCCGATTTTCGTCTTGTGATTCTCAATGGTTGCGACAAGTTGCCCAAGGCGGTAAGTGAGCCTTTGGTCTCTTATTTTGAGAACCCTTCGCCCACTACCGTTTGCCTGATTGTGGCAAACGCCCTTGCAAAAAGCACGCGTCTATACAAGGCGGTGGCAAAGCTTGGGCCCAAAGCCCTTGTCGATTGCGCGCCCAAAAAGGGTCGAGAGGTTCCGCAGTACGTTGTCTCTATGGCTCGGGCCTACGGAAAGACGATCGACATCATGGCCGCTGAGGAACTGGTGAGTAGAGTCGGCGAGAATTCCCGCATGCTCGACAACGAGCTCAAGCGACTTTCTGCCATGTTGGAGGGCGAGAGCATCTCGCGCTCCGATATCGAGGCACTGGTCGCTCGAACCGCCGAGGTCAAGCCATGGGACTTGCTCAACGCGGTTTCGGCGCGCGATGTGAAGCGGGCGCTTGAGCTCTATCAGCTGCAACCGCCGCGCAACGAGGTTCGACTTTTTTCGCTTTTGGTTACGCGTCTACGAGAGCTTATCTGTGCCAAAGCGCTTGATGCTCGCGGGGAGGGCAGGAACCTCGCACAGGTTTTGGGCCTTCAGGGCTGGCAGGTTCGAAACCATGTTGGCTGGGCGCGCAAGTACAGTATGGATGAGCTCGTTTGCGCCTTGCGTACTGCCGTTGATGTCGAGGCGGCACTCAAGGGATCTGCAGATTCCGAGCTTGCCTTGCGCCTTTGGATCATATCGCTCATCGAACGAAGCTAGAAAAACCCGCGAAGCGTGAGCGTCACATTTTGCGGGTTTTATAAAGAACGGGCCCACATTGCTGCGGACCCGTATAGCGCACGAGTATGTACAACCTGTAGGTTAGTTAAGACCGTTGACCAGGTTCTGGAGACCGGACTTGCGGTTAGCAGCCTGGTTCTTGTGGATGACGCCCTTGGCGACAGCCTTGTCGAGGGCGCGAGAAGCGCGGGTGCAAGCAGCGGAGGCAGCGGCCTTGTCGCCAGCCTCGACAGCAGCCTGAACGTGCTTGGTCAGGGTCTTCAGCTCGGAACGAATCGCCTTGTTGCGAACGCGAGCAATCTCATTGGTGCGGATGCGCTTCTTCTGAGACTTGATGTTTGCCACTTCTGGATTTCCTTTCGGTTTCTCTTCCGCCTTCTATCCGGCCTCTGAGACACGGTTGTTGAGGTCACAAGCGGGAAGTATAGCACGGGAAATGCTGCATGAGAAGCGCGAATGCTATGGAATAGCCGTGTTTCTCACGATATATGCATGAGCGCCTAGCTGTTTTGCTCCCTATGGTTCGGGTATGATATCCCGCATGGATACTCAAGATACTTCACATATCAGAAATTTCTCCATCGTCGCGCATATCGACCACGGTAAGTCGACGATTTCCGACCGCATTCTCGAGCTGACGAATACGGTCGATGAGCGAGACATGGAGGCGCAGCTTCTCGACTCGATGGATATCGAGCGCGAACGCGGCATTACCATTAAGAGCAATGCCGTTCGTGTCGACTATACCGCCGACGACGGGGAGACCTATCAGTTCAATCTCATCGACACGCCCGGCCACGTTGACTTTACGTACGAGGTCTCGCGCTCCCTTGCGGCGTGCGAAGGTGCGGTGCTCGTTGTGGACGCCACACAAGGTGTTGAGGCCCAAACGGTCTCCAACGCCTCGCTTGCCATGAACGCCAATCTCGACATTGTTCCCGCAATCAACAAGATCGATCTGCCCAGCGCCCATCCCGATGAGGTAAAGACCGAGATTGAAGATGAGCTCGCCATTCCCGCCGATGACGCCGTGTGCGTTTCGGGCAAGACCGGCGAGGGCATCCACGATTTGCTTGAGGCTATCGTTTTTCTGATCTCGCCTCCGAAGGGCGATCGCCAAGCTCCACTCAAGGCCCTTATCCTCGATTCCTATTTCGATGAGTATCGTGGCGTCGTCGCTACGGTGCGCGTTTTTGACGGCTCGATCTCAAAGGGTGATCAGCTTGTGATGATGCAGGCAGATGTCCCCTTCATGGTGGATGGAGTGGGCGTAAAGTGCCCTGCCGAGGTTCCCGTCGATTCGCTGTCCGTGGGCGAGGTCGGCTTTGTCGTCACGGGTCTAAAGGACCCCGAGGCTGTTCATGTGGGCGATACCCTGACGGCTCGAGACCGCTCTTGCGACGCCCCCTTGCCTGGTTACCGTGAGGCCAAGCCTATGGTCTACACCGGTATCTTCCCCATCGACAACAGGGATTACGAGAATCTTCGCGACGCGCTCGAGAAGCTACACGTTAACGATCCCTCGCTTATCTGGGAGCCGGAGACCTCTGTGGCGCTTGGCTTTGGTTTCCGTGTTGGTTTCTTGGGTTTGCTGCACATGGAGGTTGTCAAGGAGAGGCTCGAGCGAGAGTTTGCCCTCGAGCTTATCGCCACGAGCCCCAGTGTGGACTATCACGTCTTTAAGACCGATGGCGAGATGCTGGACGTTCGCAGTCCGCAAGACCTTCCCGATGTCACGCGTATCGATCATATCGAGGAGCCGTTCTTGTGCGCCAAGATCATCTGCCCGCCCGAGTACACCGGTGCGGTCATGCAGCTTGCTATCGAGCATCGCGGCATCACTACCGATATGATCCATCTGACGAGCAAATCGGTTGAGATGCATTTCGACATGCCGCTTGCAGAGCTCATTCTTGATTTCTTCGATCAGCTTAAGAGCCGTACCAAGGGGTACGCCTCGCTTGATTACGAGTTCTCGGAGTACCGCGTGAGCGACCTTGTCAAGCTTGATATCTTGCTTTCGGGCGACGAGGTGGACGCGCTCTCCTTTATTGTCCATAAGGACAAGGCATATAGTCTTGCTCGTGGACTGTGCGATAAGCTCAAGGAGATTATCCCGCGTCAGCTCTTCGAGGTTCCCATCCAAGGTGCTATCGGCAACAAGGTTATTGCTCGTTCGACGGTCAAGGCGCGCCGCAAGGATGTTCTTGCCAAGTGCTACGGCGGCGACATCTCGCGTAAACGCAAGCTGCTCGAGAAGCAAAAAGAGGGCAAGAAGCGCATGAAGGCCATCGGCTCTGTCGAGGTTCCGCAAGAAGCATTCCTGGCGATTCTCAAGGTGGACGAATAATTGAAGACGGTTTCTTCCGCATCGGAGCGCTTGCGTCTCTATTATCGCGAGCAGCCGTTTTTGCTTGCGCCCATGGCGGGCGTGACCGATGCTGCATATCGCATCATGTGCCGTCGCCATGGTGCAAAAATGGCCTTTTCCGAGATGGTGAGCGTCGCGGGTCTTGCATACAGAAGTGAGAAGACTTGGGATCTTGTGTTGCCGGCGGCGGAGGAGCCCCAGATTTGCGTACAGCTTTTTGGCTCCAAGCCCGAGCAGTTCGCATCTGCCGTCGAAGCTGTTGAGGAACGGGTGGGGGAGAAGCTCTCCTCCATCGACATCAATATGGCGTGTCCTGCTCGAAAGGTCGTTACCAAAGGCGAGGGCTCTGCGCTTATGAGAGATCCTGAGCTTGCGGCCCAGATTGCGGCTGCCGCTGTAGGCAGGGCACATGTTCCCGTGACTTGCAAGATGCGTATCGGGTATGCTGCCGGCGAGCGTGTTGCTCCCGATTTCGCGGCACGCTTGGAGCAAGCTGGAGTTTCCGGTGTTGCCGTTCATGGTAGGTTTGCGACGCAGTTGTATACCGGCGATGCCGACTGGTCGATTATCGACGATGTGGCGTCGCGTATCGATATTCCCGTTGTCGGTTCGGGCGACGTCTTTTCTGCTGAGGATGCTGTTCGCATGCTGACGACGACTGCGGCAAGTGGCGTATTCATTGCACGCGGTACCTATGGCAACCCATGGGTGTTCGAAGATGCCATGAATATGCTTCAAGGTAATCCCGTGCAGCCTCATACAGAGCTGGAACGTCTTGATGCGCTGCGCGAGCACCTTCGCCTTCTCCATGCACACGATGCCCATATGGCCCGTGCCCGCACCTTTGCAACGTGGTATCTCAAGGGGATGGCGCACGCCGCCGCATGGCGCGGGCGGGTTGTTCGCTGCCAGACGTTTGAGGACTTCATGCAGCTGGTCGATCTTATTGAGGAAGACGTGCGCGTTTGTGCCGCCCTCAAGGCTGAGGGACAGGCCGTGCCTGTGCTCTTTGAGATGTAAACCATGGCGATTGAGGCCCTTTATCTGCACATTCCCTTCTGCCAATCGAAATGTGCCTATTGCGATTTCGACTCGGTGGCTGCATGCAGCCTCGATGATGCTCGCACGGCGCAAGCTTGCTATCTTGATCGGCTCACAAATCGTGTCGATGCTTTTGGTACCGCGGGTTTGCTCGATGGCGTTCGCACCGTCTACATCGGTGGAGGCACGCCTTCGCTTTTAGGGATGCGTTTGGTCGAACTGGTGCGTTCGGTGATGCAATGGTGTGCACCCGAGGAGTTTACCTGTGAGGCAAACCCCGAGTCATTCACGAGTTCGCTTGCATTACAACTCGCACGCGCCGGCGTAACGCGTATCTCCTTGGGCGTCCAAAGCCTGCAGGAGGAGGAGCTCAAGGCCGTTGGCCGTATCCATAGCGCAGCACAGGCGCTCGATGCGATTTGCTATGCGAAAGATGCGGGGCTCGATGTTTCGTGCGATTTGATGTGCGGACTTCCTCTCCAGACTCAAGACAGCTGGGCAAAGAGCGTGGCTGGCTTGATCGAAGCCGGGCCTTGCCATATCTCAATCTATCCTTTGACTGTCGAAGACGGTACACCCCTTGCCTTGAAGGTGGATTCGGGTAGGCTGGTTCTTCCCGATGAGGATGAACAGGCAGACGAGATGGAGCTCGCGAGGCGTTATCTTGTGGAGGCGGGTTTTGCCCCCTATGAGGTTGCAAGTTATGCCTTGCCAGGGCATGCTTGCAGGCACAACATCGCATATTGGACCGGCATTGAGTATCTGGGGCTTGGTCGCTCGGCTGCTAGCATGCTTTCTCGTGATACGTTTCGGATGTCTTCATCGTTATTTTCCGATCTTGCGCCTCGCGACGGTGCAGCTCGCATTCGCGTGCTTCAAACGGATGATGCTGCTTCTGCCTTTGAGATTGAGCAGCTTGGCATTCGGGAGGCCATGGCCGAGGACTTGATGCTTGCATGCCGTATGACTCGTGGTATACCTCACGAGCTACTTCTTCGGGCTTCTGCTGTCTTTGGGAAACAAATTGTGACGGATACGTGCGCGCGGGCGATCGAACTCGGTTTGGCGACATGGAAGGTGCCTGACGGGGAAAACTACGTTGATGCCTCAAGCGGGGGCGTGGACCTTTTCCCTGGTGCGCTTGCCCCCACACAACAAGGGTGGCTTGAGGGCAATGAGCTCTTTGGGCTCTTTTGGAATTTGGCATGATGGTTCGCTACAATAGCGTTCATCTGCGGTAAGGCTGGACTCGGCTAGAAAGGTAGCCCTCTATGGCTACGATGAACGAAAAAGACTATTACGCCATCCTGGGCGTATCCAAAGACGCCACGGCGAAGGAGATTCAAAAGGCTTTTCAGCTCAAAGCGCGCAAGCTTCATCCCGATATCAACAAAGAGCCCGACGCCGAGGAGAAATTCAAAGAGGTCTCCGAGGCTTATGCGGTTTTGTCCGACGAGCAGAAGCGTGCTCGATACGATGCCATGAGATCGGGCAACCCCTTTGCGGGCGCGCAGGGACCTTCTGCATCTCCGTATCGGGGCGGCTATGCAGGCGGCATGGGCGGGTTCCCCTTTGGCTTCCCATTTGATGGAGTGGGCTATGGCTCCCGCCGGGGTTCCTCGGCATTTAATCCCGAGGCAGGTGCCGACGTTGTGGTGGATGTTGACCTTAGCGCCGAGCAGGCGAAAAACGGCGCCCGCCGTGCGGTCAAATATCGCAGATATGAACCGTGCACGCGCTGTTCGGGCATGGGTTCTGTATCCTCTGAGCATTCGCACACGTGCCCTAGTTGCGGGGGTTCGGGTGCCATCGAGACCGATATGACCTTCCTCTTTGGCGGCGGCACCTTTAGGATCGTATGCCCTGAGTGCGGCGGCTCCGGCAAGGTCATTTCCGATCCTTGCCCGGACTGCGCAGGCACGGGGCGTACACCCGTTGTGACCGAGGCCGTTATTGAGTTTCCTGCCGGCACTCATGACGGCGACCTTATTCGCGTCTCCCAGATGGGTCATGCCGGCACCAACGGAGCGAGCGGCGGCGACCTCGTTGGTCGCGCGCGCGTTTCGGCTGAGCGCCTTGAGGGCAAGGCGGCTATTGGTTTTTATATCACGGGCGTCGTCTTGCCATTTTTGGTTCTCTCAGCGTTAACCGGTGTGTTTGCCTATTTCAGCGTGCTTGTTTTGCCGCTGATCTTTGGCGTGGTTCTTGTTGTCTCCGATGGCATCATGCATCGCAGCGGTCTTTGGTGGAAGCGGGGCGGCACGCAGCTTGTCAACGGATTTGTTAACGGACTTTTGTTCGCTATCATGTCCGTTGGCTTCACACGTTGCGGGGCATCGATGATGACGGGCATTCGCTAGCTGTACGCTTGGCTCACTTGAGTGTTTTGGGCCTGCATGATATGGGTATAGACGTTTGCGTTGGCGCGAATGCGCCCTGTGTTTGTAATGGTTTGGGGAGGATATAAGTCGTGTCGGAGAGCAGGGACTACTACGAGGTACTCGGTGTCGATAAGGACGCCGATCAGCGAACTATCAAAAAAGCGTTCCTCAAGAAGGCTCGCCTCGTTCATCCCGATGTCTCGGACGATCCTGAGGCCGAAGAGAAATTCAAAGAGCTTAACGAGGCGTACTCCGTTCTTTCTGATGAGCAGAAGCGCGCGAACTATGACCAGTACGGCACGGCAGATGGCCCCATGGGTTCTGGTTTCGTTGACATCAGCGATATCTTTGGCGGGATGGGCGACGATATTTTCTCGTCCTTCTTTGGGGGCAATGCACGCTCCGGGCGCGGTGCAAGTGTTCGAAAGAACGGTCGCGATATGGCTATCGCTCTTTCCATAACGCTTGAAGAGGCCGCCTGTGGCTGCACGAAGACCATTAACTATGAGCGACTCGCTACATGCGAGGATTGTAACGGCACCGGTGCTACCGACGGCGGCAAGCTCGTCACCTGTACGCGTTGCGGTGGCTCGGGCTATGTGACCAAGGCCCAGCGTTCCCTTTTTGGCTATGTTCAGTCTTCCTCTCCTTGCCCAGATTGCCATGGTGAGGGCAGCATCATCGATCATCCCTGCGATATGTGCGGAGGTCAGGGCAGGGTTCCCACGCACGAAAAACTCGATATCGATGTCCCTGCGGGCGTTTCCACCGGCCGTCAACTCCGCGTTAAGGGCTACGGCGAGGCGGGCCTTCGTGGGGCGCCTTCCGGCGACCTGATCGTTACCATTCAGGTTGAGGAACATGAACGCTTCGTACGCCGCGGCGACGACCTGTACTGCGACGTCGCCGTTTCAATTGCGCAAGCGGCACTGGGCTGCAAAGTCCAGGTAACGGGAATCATGCCCGACGAGACTGTGACCGTAACCGTTCCCGCCGGCACTCAGTATGGTGAGATGGTTAAGGTCGACGAGTTCGGCATGCCGCGCTCCGGCGACGGCGCGCGCGGCTCTCTGTACGCTCGCGTTGTTATTACCGTGCCCAAGAAGCTCAATCGCGAGGCTCGTGAAGCGCTTGAGAAGTATGCTCGTGCCATGGGCGATGAGTTCGAGGCTCCACGGTCCGTGGGCGATCGGATTCGTGACGCCATCGACGACATCATCGACTAGCGAGGAAGTACGTGGCTGCACCGTTTGTTTCTGTAATCAACCTTGGTTGTCGTGTCAACCGTGTCGAAAGCGACCGTATCAGCGCGGATTTGGCCCGTGCGGGTTTTTGTCTTGTTGACCCCGAGGATGCGCAGCTTGTTGTTATCAACACCTGCGCTGTGACGGGGGAGGCCGAGGCGAAGACGCGCAAGGCGGTTCGCCATACGCTCTCGCTTCCGAATGAGCCTCTTGTTATCGTTACGGGTTGCGTGGTTAACCTGCATCCAGATGTCCTTACCGACATCTCGTCGCGTGTCACCGCAGAGCCTTCCAAGGTTGCAGTTGTCGACCGTGCGCGTGAGCTTCTTTCGTATGATGCACGTCTTTTAGCCTGCACTTCTCAAGGACCGGCTCCCCGCGATCTTGCTGATATGCTTGGTCGTTCGCGTTGGGGCGTCAAGATTCAGGACGGATGCAATCACCGATGCACATATTGCATTGTCTGGAAAGCGCGTGGTCCCGAGCGTTCCGTTCCCGTTTCGGCTGTCTTGAAACAGATTGACGATGCGGTCCAGGCTAATATCCCCGAGGTTGTTCTCACGGGTGTGAACCTCGGCGCTTACGACGCGGAGGGTTCGGGAGATGTGCACGTCGAGATCGACGAGCTGCTCGATCGCATTTTGCGTGAGACCTCTGTGCAACAGGTTCGCCTTTCGTCCATCGAGCCGATGGACGTTTCCGAAGCTCTGCTTAAGCGTATGGGGGAGTCGCCCGACCGGGTAGCCCCGTTTTTGCATCTGCCCATTCAATCCGGTTGCACTGAGACGCTTCGTCGTATGGGCAGACCCTATTCTGCCGAAGACCTGCTGGCTCTCATTGCTAAGATTCGTCGCTACGTTCCCGAAATCGCCCTTTCGGGTGATTTGATCGTGGGATTTCCTGGTGAAACCGATGAGGAATTCGATGCCACGCTCGAGGTTATCGAGAAGATCGGCTTTGCCCGGCTTCATGTTTTTCGCTATAGCGCACGCCCAGGTACGCCCGCCGCAACGTATCCCGATCAGATCGATCCACAGGTTGCGGCTGCTCGTTCTGCACGCGTTCGCGAGCTTGTGCAGCGGTCTTCGCAACGCGACGCCGTACGGCGCATCTCCACGACCGAGCGCGCTGTGCTCGAATATGGCAATCGCGGTACACTGGGGTCGTTCCATCGCGTTGTCGTGGATGATGCGGACGCGGCGCAAGGGGGATCGCTGGTCCATGTTTGCATTGACTCGCTGGACGACTCGGGGATGCTTCATGCCCATCTGGTTTGATGACGCTCGGGAAGGGGGAGCTTCTTGAATTCGACTCAAGTGCGCGTAACGGTGCCCGAGGGAATCGACGCCGGTCTCATCACCGGCCCGCAAGACAGCTTGATCCGTGCTCTCGAGAAGCGTGCTCGGACTGAGATAACCGTACGCGGCGCGACCGTTTTCATAACGGGTCCGGCGCGCTGCTGTGAGGCGCTCGTCAAGCTATTTGAGCATCTATTTGAGCTTGCCGCCTTTGGTGATGCTCCTAATGTCGAGGATTCCGTGCGCCTTCTTGATTCGCTTCTCAAGCGAGGCGGAGATGCATCGGGCATGGCTCAAGACGTTATCCTTACCTATCGCGGCAAGTGCATTCGCCCAAAGACGGTGGGCCAGAAACGCTACATTGAAGCCATACGTTCCCATGCCATGACCTTTTGCATTGGGCCGGCGGGCACTGGCAAGACATACCTTGCCATGGCTATGGCCATCGCCGCTCTTCAGCGCCACGATGTTGGCCGAATCGTCCTAACCCGACCAGTTGTCGAAGCCGGCGAGAACCTCGGCTTTTTGCCTGGCACGCTTGAAGATAAGATTGATCCTTACGTGCGTCCGCTCTTTGATGCACTGCTCGATATGATGGATTCCGAGCGCGCGTCCCAACTGGTGGGGCGAGGCGTTATCGAGATCGCCCCTTTGGCGTATATGCGTGGGCGTACGCTCAACGATGCTTTCGTTGTCTTGGATGAGGCGCAAAATACTACGCCCGAGCAGATGAAGATGTTCTTGACTCGCCTGGGTTTCAATTCGACGTTCGTGATTACGGGAGACGCCTCGCAGCGCGACCTTATCGGGCGCCCCGATGGCATTTCTCATATCCAAGACATTTTGGGCGATCTGGAACAGATCTCTTTCATTCACCTGGACAGCGCCGATGTCGTGCGTCACTCGCTTGTGGGGCGCATCGTCGAGGCATATGACTCTTATGAACAAAAACGCGCCGCCGAGGGCGGGCGACATGGAAAGGGGAGTGCTCATGGGCATGCTCATCAGTAACGATGCAAAGCTCGAGCAGCTGCTCGATACTGCCGAGATCGAACACATCGTTCATTTTGTTCTCGAGGCGGAGGGAGTCACCCGCGAGGTCGAGATATCCCTTTCCTTTGTCGACGAAGAGGAGATGCACGGTCTCAATCGTCAATGGCGCGGCATAGATAAGACTACGGATGTGTTGTCGTTTGAATGCGATTCCGCCTTTGACGAGGATATTCCTCTTGATGAGGCGCTCGAACTCGGTGATATCATCTTGGCACCTCAGGTGATAGCACGCCAGGCCCCGGAATTTGGCAACTCGGCTCAAGATGAGTGCCGCCTCATGCTCGTGCATGGCATGTTGCATCTTCTTGGTTACGACCACATCGAAGACGATGAAGCTGAGGCGATGGAGGCGCGTGAGGACGAACTATTGCGTCTTTTGGCTGCGGCACGCGGCGATGACCCCGCCTCAATAGAGGTTGGCCCCATTACTCGCCATACTCACGATTAAGGAGCGCCCATGATCCCCGGTTCTTCCAAGGACCATCCGTCGTTTGTCCGTTCATTTGGGTATGCCATCGAGGGGTTTATTACTGCGGTGCGCACGGAGCGCAACATCAACGTGATGCTGCTCGTTGGCGCCCTAACCGTCATCGCGGGCCTTGTTATCGGCCTTGACCTTGCCTCGTGGTGCATTATCGCTATTTGCTGCGGACTTGTTATTCATGCGGAGCTGTGCAATACCGCCATCGAGGCCGTTGTCGATCTTGCCACGCGCGAGCTGCATCCTTTGGCAAAACGCGCCAAGGATATCGCCGCGGCTTCGGTGTATGTGTTGTCGATCACCGCTGCCGTCGTGGGCATTCTCGTGTTCGCTCACGCCCTACACCTGATTTAGGAGTTCCCATGTCTGATATTGAAGAGTTCGATCCCTTTGAGGATCTGAGCGACGACGAGCTCGATGCCCTGCTCGCGCAGGGTGCTGGTTTTGATGGTATCGACGTCGAGGAGGCTCCTGCCGCAGATCGCGCTCAAGGCTTCCGAAGTGGTTTTGTCGCGCTGGTTGGTCGTCCGAATGCGGGCAAATCGACTCTGATGAATGCGTGCTATGGTCAAAAGGTGGCCATCACCTCGCCGGTGGCTCAAACGACCCGCCGACGCATGCGTGCCGTCGTCAATCGTCCGGGCTATCAGCTTGTCTTTGTGGATACCCCCGGTATCCACAAGCCTAAAGACGGTTTGGGCTCCGAGCTCAATCGCAGTGCCTTGTCCGAGCTCAATGATGTCGACGTCGTGTGTTTCACCCTCGATGCCACTAAGCCATTTGGGCGCGGAGATGCCTGGGTTGCGGAAAAGGTCAAGCAGTCTTCTGCCCACAAGGTGCTCGTTATCACTAAGGCCGATCGCGCCGATCAGGCTCAGGTCATGGCTCAAATCGATGCGGCCCGCGAGGAGGTTGACTTCGAAGACGTCATCGTAACCTCGGCCAACGAGCGCTTCAATGTTGATGAGTTCATCGACTTGCTATGCTCCTATCTTCCCGAGGGACCCATGTGGTTTCCGGAGGGAATGGGTACCGATACCACCGATGAAGTTCAGGTTGCCGAGTTCGTGCGCGAGAAGGTACTGCTTCACACGCGTGAAGAAATTCCGCATTCTGTAGGCGTTATCTGCGATTATTTTGAGCGTACAAAGAAAGTTGTGCGCATTCACGCCACCATCTTTGTCGAACGCGATGGCCAAAAAGGCATCATCATCGGCCATAAGGGCGAGATGATCAAGCGTATCGGAACCGATGCGCGTATGGATCTTGAGCGCCTCTTTGATTCCAAGGTGTTCTTGGAATTGGATGTCAAAGTCAAGGCGGGATGGCGCGACGACGCCGCGCAGATTCGTCGCTTCGGGTATGCAGCTGACGAGTAGTTCTTGGCGGGCGGAAAGACATATCGTGTATCTGCAATCGTCCTCGATAAGGTGAAACTCAAAGAGTGTGACCTTATCCTGACGCTTCTTGCTTCTGATGGTCGGCAGCTTCAGGCAGTTGCAAAGGGGGCTCGTAAACCGGGCGGACGGCTGGCTGCACGTTGTGAGCTCTTTTGCACTGTTGACCTTTTGCTTGCCCGTGGCCGCTCGTTGGATATCGTCTCTCAGGCCGAGTTGCTGGAAGCGCCTTTGGGGGCGGGTCCCGACTACGCACGGCTTATGGCGGCGAGTGCAGTGGCAGAAGTTGCCAAGCGCTGCTCATTTGAGGACGCCGAGGATCGATATATCTTTCCCATTACTCAGCGCGCTCTGGAGCTTTTGGGTTCGCCGCAGCTCGATGAAGTCCATCTCGATCTTTTGCTAGCGGCGTACGTATTCAAACTCCTATCGCATATCGGCTATCGGCCTGATTTTTCGGCGTGCGTATCTTGCAGTGACCCCGCACTGTCCTATTTCTCACCGCTTGCGGGTGGACTCCTGTGCGCCTCGTGCGCGGCGAGCGTTCCTGCGGCGGAGCTTGTCGACGCCGCGGCCGTTAACTGGCTGCGCTCGCTCATTGCCTTGCGTTTCGACGAACTGGCCAAAGTCGATATCGATGCCTCGACGGCGTCGATGCTTCTTTCATTTGCTCACCTATGGGCGGCTACGCACCTCGATTGTCGCCTTCGTGCGCTTGAGTTCGCTTTGGGCAGGTAGGGAAGTACATGTGCAGTTCGTGCGAAGGGCCGCGGCTGTGTTATCATATCGGTTTGTTGGTACCCCGATCTTGGATGCACGCATCACCGGCGGCTTCCCAGCCCGGGGCGAATCGAGGCTTTAATTGCGAAGCCGTAAACGAAAGGTGAAACATGACTGTTTCCAAGGAGCGCAAGGCCGAGCTCACCGCTCAGTTCGGCAACACCCCCGTCGACACTGGTAACCCCAAGGTTCAGGTTGCCATCCTTACCGAGCGCATCAAGGAGCTCACCGAGCACATGAAGAGCCACCAGAAGGACTTCCACACCCGTCGTGGTCTGCTCATGCTCGTCGGCCGTCGCCGTCGTCTTCTCTCCTATATCAAGAAGAGCGACATCTTCGAGTATCGTGCCCTCATCAAGGAGCTCGGTATTCGCGACAACATCCAGTAGTATCTCCTACTGACAAAAGCGCAGCTAGAAGGGGCCTTTCGAGGCCCCTTCGTCCTTAAATGTCCCTGAGGGTACCTAACTGGTTCTCCGGCTCGTCCGGGAAGAGCGCCCGGTCGAGCGCCTCGATGAACAGCTCCTCGTCCGGCCTGTCGTAGTGCCTGCCCAGCACCGTGCCCACGCTGTGGCCCATCATCTTGTCCACCATCTGCGAGGGCATGCCGTGCTTCCACAGCATCGCCGTGGCCCAGCTGTTGCGCAGCTTCTGCATCGGCAGGTACCGCTGCGCCGTCACCCCGTCGGAGAAGAGCTTCCTCCAGGCCCAGTTCGCCCGCCCGCGCGCCATCGGCGCGCCCTTCCCGCCGTCGGTGAGGAAGGCGAGGCCCCGCGCCTCGCGCTCGGCGGCTATCTCGCGTATCCGGCCGCTCCACGGCGGCGGCACGATCACGGGCCTGACGCTCTCAGGCGTCTTGCACGGCATGAAGCCGGTCTTCGCGCTCTCGTACTGCCGGGTGAGGTCGTAGACGGCGTACAGGCGCTCACGCTTCCCCTCGCCGCGCGTCGCGTAGCCGATGTCCGATGTCGACGCCGCCAGGGCCTCGCCGTTGCGGCACGACCCCTTGGCCATGAGTATGGCCAAGGCCTCGAGCCCGCTGCCGCGCAGGTCCTCGAGCAGGGCGTCCGTCTCCGGTAGCGTGTAGACCTCGAGGCCGGACGGCCTCTCCCTGTCCTGCGGCATCTTGTACCTCGCGTCGCGGAAGGTGATGTCCCGTATCCCGTGGAGTCGGGCGCAGTTGACCATGTTCCCGACAAGGATGTTGCACAGGCGGGCGTTCGACCTCGACAGCGAGAGGAGCCATGCCTGGTACTCCTCCTCCCTGACGGACGACATGACGGCCGCGCCCCAGAGCGGCGAGACGTGCTTCCGCCATAGCCCGATGTAGTTGTTCGCGGTGTTCCTCGCGATCTCGCCAGACTCGAGCCTGGACGCTATCTCCGGCATGTACCACTCGTCCCAGCACTGTCTGAAGGTCGGGCACGGGCGCTCCGCCTCCCACGGCTTCACGTGGTGCAGCTCCCACAGGCGGTGCATCTCCGCGTCCGCCTCGCGCCTGCACACGCCGTGCAGCGTCTTGGACCGCCTGCGCTGCTCGCGGCCCTCCCATTGGGTCCAGCGCAGGCGGAAGTCGCGCGGCCCGATCTTCTGCACGCATCCCCACGACGAGCGCGTCCCGTGTGGCATAATGGTCACGTCCCTTCTGAGATTCTCCGTCTCCGGGATAGGCCCCTCGCGATGATCCGGAACTCGCGCGAGGGGCTTTTTCTTTACGCTTCGGCGGGGGTCCTGCGTGGCCTTCCCGCCTCGGGCTTGGAAGCGAGGCGGCACTCGATGGAGTCGCGCGACACCATGCGGGTGCTGCCGACTCTCCAGCTGTTCAGGCTCCCGTCGCGGCAGAGCTGCGCTACGCGTGCGGTGCTCACGCCGAGCATCTCGGCGGCCTCGGCGGCTGTTACGGCGGGAATGTCGGACAGCTCGACGTTGGTCGCGACGGTGACGACCGTGCCGCCGTGGGACGGCGCGTGGCCGAGCCCTCCGCCCCCGAACTCCTCCCCGCGCTCCAGCGCCGCCAGGGCGTGGACGCGCAGCCAGTCGACGGCCATCTCGACGGCCTCCTCGTAGGTGTCTCCCTCAGTGGCCCCGTCAAGGCCGCACGGCTCCACTGCGTAGCCGCCCTCGGGGTCGGGGTAGACCTCGAACTCCTGCATGACGATCATGGTGGTCTCCTTTCCTGCGGTGAAGGGGGGGCGGGGCTAGAGCAGCCCCGCTTCCTTCCTGATTCCCCTCGCGGTCGTCTCCTTTATCTCCCGGTGCCTGGGCACTGTCACCGTCACGTCCCCGCGGCGGAACTTGTCGTGCTTGGCGCCGGTGCCGCTGAGCTTTACGTAGCCCGCGTCGGTCAGCTCCCGCTCGAGGTCCCTCTTCTTAGTCACCGCCCAACTCCCTTCGACAATTAAATATTAGCACAGCTAAGTAATAAAGTATATAAAAGATTAGCGCGGTTAAGGATTAAATTAAATCAGCGGCTGGTTTTTCGGAGCCGTCTTCTTGTCGTGGACTTTCACGATCTCGTAGCGTTCGTTCATGTATGTGTTGAGGTCCTTGTTGTAGCGCTTCGTAATCTTCATATCGGCGATGAGCACGTCGCCGATTCCGAAGCTGTAGTCGGAGAAATGGTCGAAGAAGTCGGTATCGGATATGTTCGCGGAGATGGCGACGCCGTTCCAACCGAAGCGCCACATGCTTTTCGTCGATTTCCTCAGCACGACTTTGAGCAGGGACAGGGGCTGTTCGGTCGAGATGACCGTCTTGGTGTCGGCGCCCTCGTAGAGCGGGGCGGAGGCCATGTACTGGAAGTCGTCGCGGTTCGCCTTGAAGTGCGCGCCTTTGGGTTTCGGGTCGATGATCTCGAACGACTCGATCTCGGGGCGGCTCTCGAGTTCCTTGAAGGAGTTGACGATGGACTTCGTGGCGTCGGGGTTCCCCGTGTAGATGTTGTACGTGTTCTGGTTGACCGTCATCTTCTCGGCGTTCGACGCCACGACGGTCACCCGGTTCTTCCCGGACTCGATCGTCGCGGCTTCCTCTTTGCCGTTCTTGCCGAGGAAGGAGAGAAGCTTATACAGCTCCGTTGCCGTCGTGACCACCTGCGGGAGGATGGGTGCAGAAGCGGAGGCGAAGTCGATCATTCCCTTGATGGAGTCGGTGACGAGCTTGAGGTCTACCTCTAGACATCCAGGTCTCGTCTCGCCGATTCGGATGTCGAGCGCCTGGGACGCGTCGATGTCCCCGCATGCCGCCTGCATGGCGCTCGCGTAGCCGAGAACGGTCCTCGTGAACGTATTGATATCGACGCTGTCGATGTTTCCGCCGAATTTGACGATAACGTTTGTCTCGTCCATCTTGATTCTCCACATCTGAATCACCTCGGTGGATGATTCTACCCTGTCGTTGGGATGCTCCCTAAATGAGGCGGCCGCCCATCGGGACAGCCACCCTTCTATTGGACTCTGGCCCCTCGCCGCACCGCACGCCCCTGGACTCGAGGAGGAGGATCTGCTCGTCTACTGTCTTGAACTCTTTCATGATGCTCCAAAATCAGAAGGGCCGCCGCCCGTCATCGGGGCAGCGACCCTTCCTTTGTCACCGATTCACGTAGATTAGGGGTGACTCATCACTGCCTCAACTATAGCGAATCCGGCGCGCGAGTCAACGCACCACCGGATTTCCATCCACGCCCCTAGTACCTCCGCACCTCGCTTGCCTGGTGCCACTTGACGACGCCGCGGAGCTCGACCGGGGCGCTCTCGGGGTCGTCGAACACGATGTCCGTGAACCCGTCCTCGTAGCTGTCGGGCGACAGCACGAGGGTCGACGCCCCGCGGTAGTAGCTGCGCAGGATCATCTCGCCGTTGTACTCCGCCGCCACCGCGTCGCCGTTGCGCGGCTCGCACCTGGGGGAGAGCAGCGCGTTCTCGCCGTCGCAGAAGCGGCGGTTCATGCAGTCGCCGCGCACGCGCATGAGGTAGGCGTCCGGGTCGTTCACGCGCTCCAGGACCGATAGCGGCACGTCGGCCACCTCGTCGGGGCCGAACTCGTCCGTGAACTCCCCGGCGTGGCCCGCCACGAGCACGGGCAGCGTGGCGTACTCCGCCGGACGCGGGCGCACGCCCTGGGCCTCCTCGCCCATGAGGTCGGCGACGGTTACGTTGAAGAGAACTGCAAGTTCCTTCATCTTGTCCAAGCGAGGTCTGGAGCGACCGCTCTCCCAGGCGCCGACAGCGCGATTGGTTATGCCGAGCTTGGCGGCAAGTTCAGCCTGCGTATAGCCGCTTTTCAATCGGAGAGCCTTGAATCTGGTAGAGAAGTCCATATGTATCTACCCCCTTATTTTTCCATGCTATAGAAAAATAATTTCCCTATCCAGAGAAAAGTTATTGCGCTTAAAGGGAAAAGAAAGTACTATAGCTTTAGCGAAAGGGAAGGAGGGCAGATGCAAGAGCTCAAGTCAATCAGAGAAGCGCGCCAGAAGCCGTTCCTTGAAGAGGCTTCAAGGTTCAACCAGGAGTCAATAGCTGCGGAATTAGGGGTTACCGTTCAAACCTACAGATCTTATGAGAGAGACCCCTCATTGATGAAGCTTCCTGTTGCCACAAAGCTTGCGCGCATTCTTTGCTGCAAGGTGAGCGATTTTTATTTGCCGATGAAGGGCAATTAAAGTTCCCTATGAGACGGAGGACACCATGACGGAGATCGAGAGGCTGCGCGAGGCGGAGCGCGAGGCGTTCAGGCGCTTCGAGGAGGCCGGCTGGATGGAGGCCACCAGGCGCCTGCACGAGTGGCTGGACGCGGGCCGCGCCCTGCGCGAGGCGGAGGCGGAGGCAGAGGCAGAGGCAGGGGAGTAGCCGGAGGGCCGCAGCCCCGCCCGGACGGCGCGGGCCCCGGGGGAGGGAAGTGTCTCCCCCTCGCCCGGGGCCGTTCCGGCGCGCCGCCCGGCCGGGGCTGCGGACTATGAAGGGAGAGATGGGATGGAAACGAGGATCGCGGCGGTGCCGCGCGACGCCTACGAGGCGCTGACGGACGCCCTGGACGAGGCGCTCGGCGTCTTCCGGCGGACGGTGGAGACGCGCGGGGTCGAGATGTGCGGCAGCGAGGCGCTGGGCTACGCGGTCGCGGCGGGGCTGCCCCCGCAGATGGCCTACACGGTCAGCGAGACGTCCAGGTACACGGGCGTGAGCGTCAAGCAGCTGTACCGCGAGAGGGACGAGGGGCGCATGCGCTTCGTGCTGCCGGAGGGCAACTCGAGGGGCGCGCTCATAAGCGTGAAGGAGGTGGACAGGTGGATGAGAGAGTGCTGCGCGGCCTGATCGTGCTCGCATCGTGGGGCCTCATGGTCGCGGGCATCCAGCTGTTCGAGGCGGCGGTCATCGCCGTCGCGAGGGCGCTGGGGCGCTGCTAGGGGGTTCGGTTTGAGAGATCGGGGAAGGCACTACGCGCTGCCCTCGGACGTGAGGCTCGCGAGGGAGCGGCGCATCTTCGCCTCGGGCTTCGCCTGGGGCGTCCTCACGGCGCTGGCCATGGGCGCGGCGCTCGCCGCGGCCGTGCTGTGGGGGCTGTGATGGGAGGTCAGATGGGAAGGACGAGACGGAGCGCCCGCGACGCGGGCACCAGGTTCGAGCGCGCGGTGGCCGACTACCTCGCGGGCCTGCTCGGCGACGGCGGCATCGACCGCCAGGTCAAGGTGGGCAGGCGCGACGTCGGGGACATCCGCGGCGTGCTCATGCGGGGCGGCAGGGTGGCCGTCGAGTGCAAGGACTACGGGGGCAGGCACGACCTGCCGCAGTGGCTGCGCGAGGCCGAGGCCGAGCGCGGCAACGCCGGCGCCGCCTACGGCGTGGTGGTCTGGAAGAGGCGGGGCACGGCGGACCCCGCCGAGCAGTACGTGACGATGACGCTCAGGACCTTCGCGGCGATGCTCGCGGGAGGGCCGGAGCTTCTGGAAGAGGAGGAGTAGCAGATGGGAACCGGGAAGAAGGCCGCATCGGCCGAGGCCGTGGAGGAGAGGTCGCTCTCCGTGACGTACACGCCGTCGGTGATCCAGGCGAACTTCGACGCGCTGGAGGAGCGCGTGCGGGCCGTCGTGGCCGACTACGAGGGGGCGGTGTACGACCTCGCGAGCGCCGACGCGGTACGCGAGGCCAAGCACGACCGCAGCTACCTCAACGGCCTGAAGAAGGAGATCGAGGAGCGCCGCAAGGCCGTCAAGCGCGAGTACAGCAAGCCCCTCGACGCCTTCGAGAAGAGATGCAGGCAGATCACGGCCATCATCGACGAGGCCGCGGGCAACATCAAGGCGCAGCTCGACCGGGCCGAGGAGGAGCGCAGGGCGCGCGCATACGCCAAGCTGCAAGAGCACTACGAGGAGTTCGCGGGGCTGCTGGCGCCCGTCGTCCCCTACGGGCGCCTTCACGAGCCGCAGTGGCTCAACAAGACGTTCGGCGAGGTCAAGGCATACGAGGCGCTCGAGGCCAAGGTGTCGAAGCTGGCCGGTGACTGGGAGATGCTCAAATCGCAGTTCGGGGGCGAGCCGCTCTACGCCGAGGCGGAGCGCGAGCTCTTCGCCACGCTGGACCTGGGCGCCGCGCTCGCGGCGGCGCGGAAGGCCGCCGAGGAGAACGCCCGCATCGCCGGGCTGAAGGCCGCCATGGCGCCCGAACCTGAACCCGAACCCGAGCCCGAGCCTGAGCCGACCGCGGAACCTGAGCCGATGCCAGCGCCCGCGCCGATGCCCGCCCGGCAGCCCGCCCCCGTCGCGGCGCCGGCGCCGACACCTGTCCCCGCGCCCGTCGCGCCGAGCGGCCCCGCGACACCGTGCGTGATGGTCATCGACTCGGCGACGACCGAGCAGATGCGGTCCATCGGGCGCTTCGCCGGGAGCATCGGCGTGACCGGCGTGTTCAAGCGCGGCACGCTTCAGCAGGCCTACGAGCGCACGATCCGTTAGGAGCCATGGATGGCAGACGAGAAGCACATCACCATCACCGAGGCGGTCGCCAAGGTCCAGCGCTCCGTGGTGGTGCCGAAGGCCCGCTACAACGCATACGCGAAGTTCAGCTACCGCTCGTTCGAGGACATCGTCGCGGCGCTCAAGGAGCCGTGCAGGGACGCCGGCGTGGCCTTCACGCTCAGCGACGAGATCGAGCACATCGGCGAGAGGTACTACGTCAAGGCGACCTGCCGCATCTTCTTCGAGGACGGGAGCGGCGACGCCGTGGAGGTAAGCGCCTGCGCCAGGGAGGACGAGCACAAGAAGGGCAGCGACGACGCGCAGGTGACGGGCATGGCCTCGAGCTACGCGCGCAAGTACGCCCTGTGCGGAGCCTTCACCATCGACGGGCAATCCGACCCGGACTCCCTCACGGACGGTCCCGAGAAGGAGCCTCCGGCGCAGGGGCCGTTCGTCGCCAAGTGCAAGGCCTGCGGCACGAGCTACCAGTTCGAGAGCCGCGAGCAGTACGAGGCGTTCACTCAGAACCCCGGCTGCTGCGCGACGCCGACGTGGAGGGTCGTGTAGGCCATGCAGGACCTGTACGGCGAGCGCGAGCGGCTCTTCGAGCAGCTCATGTCGGAGCTCGGGGCCCTGCGCAGGACCGGGCAGCAGTACGCGGAGAACGAATCCGACTACCGCAGGGCCCTGCGCGTCGCGATCCTCGAGGAGCGCGCAAAGGGGACGCCGGTGACCATCATCAGCGACCTGTGCCGGGGCCGCGCGGACATAGCCGAGAAGAAGCAGCTGCGCGACTGCGCCGAAGCCCTCTACAAGGCATCGGGCGAGGCGATCATGGCGTTGAAGTTACGCATCAAGACCGTAGACGCCGACATCCAGAGGACCTGGACGAGCGGCGGCACGGGAGAAGGGAGCTACCTATGAGCATCAACAGGACGGTCATCTCGGGCAACTTGACACGTGACCCCGATGTCCGCGCGACGGCGGCGGGGACCCAGGTCCTGTCGTTCACCGTGGCGGTCAACGACCGCCGCAAGAACCAGCAGACCGGGGAGTGGGAGGACCACGCGAACTTCGTGGGCTGCACCATGTTCGGCGCGCGCGCCGAGGCGGTGGGCCGCTACCTCTCCAAGGGGTCGAAGGTCTGCGTCGAGGGCAAGCTGCGCTACAGCGCCTGGGAGGACCGCGACGGCGGCAAGCGTTCCAGGCTCGAGGTCATCGTGGACGAGATCGAGTTCATGAGCAGCCGCCAGCACGCGGAGCAGGGCAACCCGCCCTACGTCGCGGAGCGCCCGCAGGCGCCCCGGGCCCACGCGCCGCAGCCCACGCCGCAGGCATACGCCCCGCAACCGGCACCCCGGCAGCCCGCGCCCCAGTGGTCCGCGCAGCAGGCGTACCGGAACCCGCCTGCGGTCCCGCAGCGGCCCCAGCAGGCACCGGCGCCGGCCCCGCAGGCGTACGCGCCCCAGCAGGCACCGCAGGCGCCCCAGGCGCCCCAGGCCTACGCGCCGCAGCCGGTCCAGCCTGAGCTCTACGACGGCGACATCCCGTTCTAGGAGCCGTCATGAGAGCAGGAATCGGAGGTGAGGACGATGGCCGATGAGAAGCGGATGAACTTCTACCGCACCTTCTACGACCTCACGACGCTTCTGCCGGAGGCCGAGCGCAGGAGGGTGAACACGGCCCTCCTCGATTATTTCTTCGAAGGCATCGAACCGAGGGGCTTGAGCGAGAGCGGGATGAAGGTTTTCAAGGGCTGCGAGGGGCGCATTTCGAAGAGCCGGACGAACGCCGCAAACGTGGCTAATCGGTACAGCGATTCGAAGCCTACGAACGGGCCTACGAACGTCGATGCGAACAACCATGCGAACGATGCTTCGAACGCGCCTACGGAACCCCTCCCAGAGAGAGAAAGAGATAGAGAAGTAGATAAGGAAGGAGGCAAGGAGAGAGGGAAGAGGGCGCGTTTCCGCGCCCCCTCCCCCGCCGAGGTGGACGAGTACGCCAGAAGCTACGCGGCCTCCAGGGAACTCGACCTCTCCGCCCTCGACTTCGACCCCGAGCGGTTCGTCGACTTCTACGCCCAGAAGGGCTGGATGGTCGGCAGGTCGCGCATGAGGGACTGGAGGGCCACGGTGCGCAACTGGCTGCGCACCTCGAAGCCCAGGAACGGAATCGCGAAGGAGGTGCCGGACGATGGATTCTCGGCATACGACTGAGTGCCCGCACTGCGGCGCGGCGCTCAAGGCCCGCTACACGCAGCTGGGCACCAGGCGCCTGTTCTGCGGATACGAGCAGTGCGGGTGCGAAGGGGCCGAAGCCGAGCGCGAGGAAGAGCGCCGGGCCGAGGCGGAGGCCGCACGCAAGGCGGTTCAGGACAAGGCCATGCGCGACTGGAAGCGCGCCGGCGTGCCCGAGCGCTACGTGAGCCTCGACCACCCGTTGGCCGCCGAGATCGCCGACGGCATGGAGCGCGGCCAGTGGGCCTACCTCTGGGGCGACGTGGGAACGCGCAAGACCACGTGCGCCGCGGCCGTGGCCAAGCGGCTGGCCGGAGGCGGGCGGTCGGTGCTCATGGCCCCGATGTACCGCATCCTCGACGAGATCCAGCGCAGCTTCCACGACGGCGGCGACCCGCTCAGGCGCTACGCGGAGTCGAGCTACCTGCTCATTGACGACCTGGGCAAGCGCAGGCCGACGGGCTTCGTGCTCGACAGCCTGTTCAGCCTGGTCGACCAGCGCTACTCGGCGATGCTGCCCACGCTGGTGACCACGCAGTACAGGCCCAGCGACCTCGTGCGCAGGCTCGCCGAGCAGGGAGACCCCGACACCGCCAAGGCCATCGTGTCGCGGCTCAGGGGCGGTGCGAGGGTCGTGCACTTCGACGGCCCGGACGGGAGGCTGCGATGATCCTCGATGCTGGAATCCTGCGCGGCTACCCGAAGGAGCGCGCCGAGCTCTACGGCAAGCCGCACCTGGGGGCGCGCTACACCCGCGGCAGGGCATACGAGGCGCTATCTCCCCGCTGCTGCGTCTGCGGAAGGCGCGCCGGCAGCGTGCACCACGTGGCGCACCGCTCCTGGGGCGAGACGTTCCGCCTGGTGACACCGCGCGGCACCTGGGACCTGCGGAGCCCGCTGTTCTGCCTGTGCGGCAGCGGCACCACCGGGTGCCACGACGGGTTCCACGGCGGGGCACGGCTCAAGGCCGAGTGGGCGTGGCGCTCGAAGGCCTACGAGGAGGCCTGGTGGACGGGAGAACTGCTGCAGGCCTACGGGCCGCACCATCCGGGCCTCTACGAATACGGATACTGGCTGATCACAGACCGTGACGGCAACGAGATGATACGGGAGGGGATGTAACCCATGGAGATCAAGACATGCGAGCAATACGTGCTCGCCGAGCTGGACTACGAGCAGCGCCGCAACGGGCGCCTGCAGGCCGAGAACAACCGCCTCGCGAAACGGCTCGACGCCATGGACAAGAGGGCGAAGAGCTACAAGGAGACCATCGACCGCCCGAAGACGCCTATCGAGGCGCTGGCCGACGAGGTCATGCGCGAGGAGATGCTGATTCGCTTCTTCTACGCGGGCGTCACCGGCGTCAGGAATACGCTCACCGGGCAAGTGCTCGGATTCGATGAATGGTGCCGCGAGGCGATGAGACCGAGGAGCGCGCCCGGCGACATCAGCGATGGGGAGATCATCGAGTTCATGCGCGCCGACCTCAAGGCCATCTACGACGAGAAGGTGGCCGCCTTGGGCAAGAGCGGCGGTGGGCGATGAGCGGCAGCGGACTCATGGCCGCCGCTCTGCATGCGCGGCTCATGGTCGAGCAGCAGGTGACCGACCTCTACACGGGCGACTGCAGGGGGTGCGGCGAGTGCTGCTCGCGGTTCCTGCCGATGAGCCCGTTCGACCGGGCGAGGCTCAGGGCCTACGTGAGGCGGCACGGCGTCGCGGCGCACGTCCCCAGGGCGCGGCTCGACCTCACGTGCCCGTACCTCACGGACGGGCGCGAGTGCGCGGTCTACGAGGCGAGGCCCGAGATCTGCCGGGTGTACCGGTGCGACAGACACAAGAGGGGCGAGCTCGGCATGTTCTTCGGCGCGGGGCGCGCCGAGGTGACCGACATGCGCGTGTTCGCGGAATCAATCGACAGGGAGAGGAAATGAGCAAGGGAACCGGAGCGGTGAACGACGCGCTCTTCCGCGAGCTTGAACGACTCGAGGACGTCGAGATCGACAACCCGGAAGCGGTGAGGTGCGAGATCGAGAGGGCCAAGGCCGTCGAGGGCATCGCGAGCACGGTAATCGCGAACGGCAGGCTGGTACTGGACGTGGCGCGCGCCGGCACGAACGTCGGCGAGGCGGTCAAGCTGCCGAAGGGGCTGCTGGGCGAATGAACATGACACCTTGCTTCATTTCCGATGATTCGGGAGAAAAGACGAGGGCGTTGCTTGTCGGCTTCTACCAAAAGGCATATACGCACGGAGCATCGATTATGGTCGGTGGGTTTCCAGCCGGACAAGTTGCTTTCCCTGTTGCAGTAGCGCTGCTCGAATCGGGCGATGTCGTGACCGTCGACGCTAAATCCGTGACTATCGATGCACCAGAAGAGATATTCAGGCAGTACGCATGGATGGGAGATGAAGACGATGCCATATAGAGATGATTCCGCGACCGCTTGCGCCGCGCGTAAGCCTACTGGGGAACCCTACTGTGGAACCAGTTCCCCAGTTGGCCGAGTACATGACCGGGTGAGCGACCGCGAGCGCCGTGACATCGTGACGGCGCTGCAAAACATCGTGTTCCTCGAGGACGACGAGACCGGCGCGGAGCGCTGCGAGGTCAACGACATCCTCGATGCCCTCGACGTGCACGCCGACGTAGATTGGACGCTTGGCCGCGATGAGGTCGAGCGCCTCATCGACATAGTGCGCGTGCCCCAGACCGGGCCGAAGAGGTACAGGCTCAACCTCCAGGCGCTGCGCGAATGGATGGCAAGGACGCACACGACGCAGGCCAAGCTGGCCAAGATGGTCGGAGTTTCGACCTGCGTGCCGAGCCAATGGCTCAACGGCGTGAAGGAGCCGCGCATGAGCACGATGCTCAACCTTGCGGACGCGACCGGAATGAGCGTTTACGACCTGATGGAGGTTGACGAATGATTACCGATAACCAGCGCCGAGAGGTGGCGCAGGAGCTGAGGAGGCTCACGGCTCCAGGGTGCATCCGCTATGCGGAGGAGTTTTACGAGGAACTTCGCGAGATCGTGGCGCGCGACCTGGACGGAAGCTTTGAGGGCGTAACCAACTCGCTCGCTGACCTCATAAACCCGACGTGTTTTGACACAGAGAGCAAGGACAGCAAGTCGTTCACATGCAGTGCTTGCGGGTTCTCAAAAAGCGATCTTGTCGTAAACCCGTTCACTTTTAGTTTTCTCGAAGTTAAGCCTAGTTATAGCTTCTGCCCGAATTGCGGAGCGGAGGTGGAGTCATGATGACGGAGGAAGAGTACGACCGCATGGTCGAGCACCTCAAGAGCGCCTGCGCGACATGCGTGTACAGCTTTCCCGTGACAATCGGGTACTCGTGCGGGATTACCAGGAAGGTCACGTCTGACGTGGTCGTCAAGTGCGGGGCGTACAAGAGACGGAGCGGAGCGGAGGTGGTGGAGGATGACTAGCCACGAGCCTGCCAGCGGCTACAACTTGCCGCCCGGCTGCTTCGAGCGCGACATCGACGGGCACTTCGGGGGACCAGGACAGACCTGCGGAGACTGCTCCCACCTGCTGGAGGGATGTTGCGACTTCGGGATATGCGAGCTGGAATTCGAGGAGGCCTTCGACGAGAGGCAGGCACGCGAGCCCCTGGCGGCATGGGAGGCCGCGTGCTGGTCTCGTGACTGGATCGTCGACAACTACAGGGACATGCAGGAGGACACGTGCCGGAGGTACTCCGCGCTTCGCGTCCGATAGGGAGATCAACAGTCGGGGCGGACCCATGAGGGCCCGCCCCTCGGTGCGTTCGGGGGTGCGCTTGCGCGGAATCGGCCACGGCGGAGATGGGCCTTTTGGCCCATCTACAGAATCTACACATCTTTTCGGAGAGAAGGGCAGGGGCGTGCTTCGGAGGGGATACGTCCTCTGGACCGAGGACATGGTGCGCAGGATGCAGGCGGCCCCCGAGAGGACGGCGGGGGAGATCGCCGCGATGCTCGGCGTCTCCGCGTCCTCGGTGAGGCACGCGAGGCAGCGCTACGGCCGCTTCGCGCCCAAGTGGAAGGTCCCGCTGTGCCAGAGGTGCGGCGCGCACCCGGTGTGGTCCGAGAGCCGCGACGGCAAGCGGTGGGGCCTGTGCCGCCAGTGCACGCTCGGCGAGCGGGCCTACATCGCGCGCAACGGCGGGCGCATGGCCAGGATAGACAACGCACAGAGGCAGGCCAGGTGGAAGAGCCGCCACAAGTGACGCCGGGCTGACTATCCAGGCATGGGAAAGAGGACGAACAGAGCGCGCAAGACGAGGGGCCGGGCCGAGAGGGGCGCGGCCCCCGCCGCCGCATGCGCGAACCTGAAGCCGGTCCGAACCGCGGAGGAAGCGAGGGAGCTCGGGCGCAGGGGAGGCATAGCCTCCGGGGAGGCGCGGCGCCGGAAGCGCGACATGGCCGCCGTCGCGACAGCCATCCTGGCATCTGGCGCCAAGGGGGAGAGCCGCGAGGTCATCGCCGCCGTGGCCCCCGACCTCGCCGACGAGGACGCGACCGTGGCCGCCGCCGTCGTGGCGGGCCAGATAGCGTCCGCCCAGGGCGGCAACGCCCAGTCGGCCCGCTTCGTGGCCGACCTCGACGAACGCGGCAGGCTCGCCGAGAGGCGCGAGGATGCGCCGTTCTGCCGAGACTTCGGCATGCTGCTCGCACCGCCCTACGTCGCGCTCCACCGAGCCGTCGAGAGGGACGAGGGGCTTGAGCGCTGGCTGCACGGCGGCCGCTTCTCGGGCAAGTCCTCTGTCATCTCGCTGGAGATCGCCTACGGCCTCATGCGCCATCCCGAGCGCTCGGCCTTCGTCATGCCAAAGATCGGCAACGACATCGAGGGCGGCGTCTTCGAGCAGATGCTGTGGGCGTTCCGCAGGCTCGGCTGCGAGGCCGAGTGGGTCGCCACGAAGCGGCCGTGCAGGCTCGCGCGCCCATCGACGGGGCAGGTCGTGACGTTCAAGGGCGGCGACCGCACCGACAAGACCAAGGCGATCAAGGCTCCGGGCGGCACCTACTACGCCTACCAGTGGATATCGGAGGTCGACCAGTTCGGGGGCATGCGCGAGGTGCGCACCGTCCTGCAGTCGGTGACCCGCGACGCGCCAGAGGGCGCCGTCTACTTCCGCTTCTTCGACTACAACCCGCCCCGCTCGCGCGACGCGTGGGTGAACGGCCACGTGGCCGAGGTCGAGGCGGCGGACCCCGCGGCGGTCATCTCGACGACCTACCTCGACATGCCGCGCGAGTGGGTCCCGGAACAGGTCTACCGCGACGCCGAGGCGCTGCGCGAGCTTGATCCCGAGAGCTGGGAGCACGAGTGGGGCGGCGTGCCCACCGGCTTCGGCGCGGAGGTCTTCAGGCGCGCGGAGGTGCGCTCCGTCACCGACGAGGAGCGCCGCTCCATCGAGTACCACCTCTACGGCGTCGACTGGGGCTTCTCGACCGACCCGTTCGTCTGGGTCAAGGCCGGGTACGTGCGCTCGACGCGCACGCTCTACGTGCTCGACGAGATCAGCGGCACAGGCCTGTCGAACGCCGAGAGCGCGCGCATGGTTGCCGACCGCATGTCTAGGCCACGCCTCGCGGGCGGCGGCCTGGGGGAGCCGGGGCAGGACTGCCCCGAGGTGGTCGAGGACGCGGAGCCCTACGCCGAGGTGCTGTGCGACTCCGCCGAGCCGAAGAGCGTCGCCGACTTCCGCGCCGAGGGCATCGAGGCCTCGTCCGTGCCGAAGCAGGGCGCGCACAACGTGCGCAACTCGGTGCGCTGGCTTCAGGACCGCGCCGCCATCGTCATCGACCCGTCTTGCGAGGTCGCGGCCCGCGAGCTGCCCTGCTACCAGTACGCGCTCACGAGGGACGGCAAGCCCACGGGCATGCTGCCCGACGCCGACAACCACGCCATAGACGCCCTGCGTTACGCCGTCGCGAGACTCATAGACGATCCGACGATGGTATGACGCTGGGAGGTTTCGAGTGAAGAAGGTCACCGGTGTGCCCGGCTGGGCCACGAGGTTCCTGAAGAGGAAGGGCTACGCGCCCCGCAACAGCATGGACGCGCACATCCGCGCGTGGTGGAGCTGGTACCAGACGACCAACGGCTTCTACGCCGCCGACAGGCACGACACCGGGCGGGGCGCCGACCCCGGCGGCCGCCTCTCCATCCGCCCGGCGCGCGCCGTGTGCGACGAGTGGGCGAGCCTCGTCATGGACGAGAAGACCGCCATCTCGTCGCCGCAGACCGACGTCAACTCCTGGCTCGCCGAGCGGGCCGGCGCATTCGTCTCAGAGCAGGCCGACAACCTCGCGCTGGCCTTCGCCCTCGGCTCCGGCTGCTGGGCGGTCGGCATCGAGGGCGTGGGCGAGGACGGGCGCGGGGCAGACGCCGAGGCGACCATCGACTTCTACGACGCGGGCAAGGTGTGCCCGCTGCTCACCGACGGCACCGAGGCCGTGTCGGTGGCGCTCGTCTCCCGCTGCCTCGTCGGCGGCGTGACCTACGACCGCGTGCAGGTGCACGAGCCGGTCTACGAGACGGGCGGCACCTACCACATCCGCACATGGCTTTTCGACCCGGCCCGCGAGGGCGCCGAGGTCGTGAGCGACGAGGTCATCGGGGACCTCGACACGCGCTCGGCGCTGCCGACCTTCGCGATCGTCCGGCCCGCCATATCCAACACCTACGAGGAGCTGTGCCCGCTCGGGGTCTCCGTCTTCGACGACGCCGTCGACACGATCAAGCTCGTCGACGCGACCTTCGACATGATGTACTGGCGCTGCCGCCTGGGCCTGCCGCGCATCATCTGCGAGGAGTCGGGAATCAGGGTCGACCCCAAGACGGGCAGGCGCGACCTCGGCTCGAC
Organism: uncultured Collinsella sp.; assembly: GCA_958348985.1. Classification (GTDB taxonomy): domain Bacteria; phylum Actinomycetota; class Coriobacteriia; order Coriobacteriales; family Coriobacteriaceae; genus Collinsella. Next base: position 54,940 of record CATWBG010000009.1, read on the forward strand.
CATCGACCAGAAGCTCTTCAAGGCGGTGCCCGGCAAGGTCGGCCAGTCCAGCCCGCTCACGATGTACGACCCCGGCATCCGCGCAGACGAGTCCGAGACGGCCATGAACGACGCCCTGTCGATGCTCTCGATCAAGTGCGGCTTCGGTCCCAACTACTTCAGCTTCACCCGCCAGGGCGGACTCAAGACCGCCCGCGAGGTGGTCTCCGACAACTCTGTGCTCTACCGCAACCTGCGCAAGCACGAGGGCAAGGTCGGCGAGGCGCTGCGACGCCTCTTCGCGGGCGCGTACTCCGCCGAGGCAGGCGTGAGGCTTGGCGCGGCGCCCGAGGGCGTCGAGATCGACGTGACGTGGGACGACTCAGTCGTGGAGGACGCCGACGCCGAGCGCGAGACGATGAAGGACGACGTAGCGCGCGGCCTGTGCCCGCGCTGGGTCTACGTGGCCAAGTACTACGGGATGAGCGATGAGGAGGCGCGGGCCTTCACCGGCGAGACCCTCGGCGCCGCCCCCGGCGACTTCGGGGAGTAGCCCATGGGGGACTTCCACGACCGCCTCGCCGCCGACCTCGTCGGAGGGGCGCAGGAGCGGTTCGTGGCCGAGCTGACCGAGCGCGCCGCCCGCATGCTCGCCGACGCCGTGGCGAACCCTGACCGCTTCAGGCTGCTCGACAGGCTCTCGCCGCTCGGCGCCATGGGACTCTGGGCCGAATGGCGGGACAGGGTGACCGACGAGTGCCGCGAGGCATGGGAGAGCGCCGTGTCCGACGAGGACGAGCTGCTCGTCTCATCGCTTGCGCGCTATCTCGGGGGCCGCAGCTACGAGACGTCCTACGCGGCGAACGTTGCCGCCGAGGCAGCGCGCGGCATGGCGGAGATCATGAGAAGCGAGAACGTGGCCCTGGCGTCGAGTGTCGAGCGCGAGTGGTACTCCGCCGTCGCCGATGCCGTCTCCCGCGTCGAGGCGGGAGAGTCGCGCCGCCGCGTCATGGAGGAGGCCGTGGCCAAGCTCGCCTCCGAGGGAATCACCACGATCGACTACGGGACCGGGACCCGCATGCCCATCGACGCCGCGCTGCGCCGCCATATCGTGACGCAGGCGAACCAGGCGCGCAACGACCTGCTGTGGCGCCGCATGGACGAGTGGGGCGCGGACCTCGTGTTCACGTCGGCGCACTACGGCGCCCGCCCGTCCCACGCCGTCTGGCAGGGTCGCGTGTTCAGCCGCTCAGGCACATCGAAGGCGTACCCCTCGCTGGTCGAGGCGACGGGCTACGGCACCGCGGGCGGCCTGTGCGGCGTGAACTGCCGCCACACCATGACGCCCTACGTCGAGGGCCTCTCGAAGCTCCCCGACACCGACTACGGTCCCCAGGAGAAGCTGACGGGCCTCAGCTCCGACGAGTACTACGCCGCGACGCAAGCGCAGCGCAGGCTCGAGGCCAAGGTCCGCGCGACCAAGCGCGAGATAGCGTTAGGCGAGGCGAGCGGGGTCGACGAGACTCCGGCCCGCGTGCGCCTAGGGGAGCTTCAGGGCAGACTGCGGGACCACTGCAAGGCGAACGGCCTGCGCCGCGATTACGGGCGAGAGCGGGCATACGCCGTGCCCGGCGCGGTCCAGCCGAGGGCGCTCGGGGCGACTGCATCCGTGAAGAGGGTGCTCGGGAGAGGTTCCGGCAGCGTCGCTCCAGGCGAGATGCGACTTTGCGAAGGCGTGTTCGTCGACAGGCACGACAGGGTGAAGACGGAAGAGTTCGTGACCGAGACCCTACAGGCGATCGTGGGCCTCGAGGTCGAGCACGCGGTCGTCATCCAGAGGGACGGGCGCGTGTTCCATGCGGTTGGAACAAGGGACTCCGTGACGCTCGAGGGGGCAGACCTAGACGGCGCGATCGTGATGCACAACCACGTCCTGCTTTATGGCGAACCCTGCTCCTTCGGCAAGGACGACTACGTCACGCTTAGCGAGAACCCCAAGATAACGCTGCTCATGGCGTGCAGCGGCGGGTATCGGTACGAGATGAAGGCCGGGCCGAAAATCGCCAAGGTGGGGTATGATGATGCCATGGGGAGAATACCCCTGAGCGAAGTCGATAGGGACGACTTCCAGCACCTGGTAATGAGGAGCCTCAATGATCTCAAGGCGATACGTTATAGACGGAAAGACTTATGAGCTTCCCGAGTCAAGGCTCGGGGAATACGAGCGTCTCGACGACGAGTTTCACGCGGCGCTTCTGAACGTAGAGTATCCCCCTTTGCCTAAAAACTGCTTGAGCAACAAGTGCAACGAGCCGATGCGGAAGGTCGTGCGAGAGTACCGAGAGAAGTTTCACGACCTGCTCGTCGAGGTCGAGGAGTAACCGCCCAGCATCAGCACCGCCAGCCCCGCCACGAGCGGGGCTTTTTCATGCCGTTACCACGCCGCGAACATGCTTCCCGAGCGGGGGAATCGCCCCCGAACGCACAGGGAGGGAGCCTCAATGGCAGAAGAGAACGCGCAGAGCGCCGCGAGCGAGGGCGGCAAGCCCCAAGACCCCGCGGTCGAGGCGCAGCCCCAGGACACGAAGCCGGAGGAGGGCGGCAAGCCCCAAGATCCCGGCGACGCAGAGGGCAACGACCGCACCCCGAACGTCCACAAGCTGGAGCGCGACGTGGCAAACCGCGACAAGACCATCGCGGATCTGAAGGCCAAGCTCGCCGAGAAGGAGAAGGGCGGAAGCGATCTCGAGGCGCGCCTGGCCGCGCTCGAGAAGCAGGTATCCGACTCCAAGGCCGAGGCGGACGCCGCCAAGGCAGACGCGAAGCTCGCCGCCGCCGGATGCGTGGACTGCGACCTCGCCCGGGCGGTGCTCGGCGACTTCGACGGGGACGTGGCCAAGCTGAAGGAGGCGAAGCCCTATCTGTTCGCGCCGCAGGGAGGCGGCAAGGGTACCGGTGGCCGCGCGTCCGGCACCTCGGACGGGCCCTGCAAGTCAATCCGCGACGCGCTCGCACAGACCGATCGATAGAAAGGCAGATCACATGGCCATCACTCTCACGGAGCTCGCAGCGAACTCCACCGACAAGCTCGTACAGGGCTTCACGAACGAGGTCGTGACCGACTCGTTCCTGCTCGGCGCCATGCCGTTCGACGACTGCATGACCGCCTCGGGCACCTCCGACCTCGTCTATTCCTACAAGCGCGTGAAGACCCCGGCCGTGGCCGCCTTCCGCGCCCTCGGGGCTGAGCCCGCCGCGAGCGTGCCCAAGACCGAGAAGAAGACCACCCGCGTGGCCATCCTCTCCAACTCCTGGAACATGGACCGCGTGGCCAAGGACGCCGCGAGCGATCTCTACGAGCTCTACCTCGAGGAGTCCAAGAACGCGATCATCCGTAAGTTCAACCAGGCCTTCATCTCCGGCGACACCACCTCCGAGACCGACGGCTTCGACGGCCTCGCCAAGGCGCTGAAGGGATCCTCCACCGAGTCCACCTCCGCGACCGACCTCTCCGTCGTGACCCAGACCGCCGCCCTCGCCTACCTCGAGGAGCTGGACACCATGCTGTCCGGCCTCATGCGCACCCCCGACGCCCTCGTCATGGGTTCCGCCCAGCGCGTCAAGCTCAACGCCTGCCTGCGCGCCGTGGGCCTCGGCACCCAGACCATGGAGACCGCCGGCCGCCAGGTGCCGTCCTACAACGGCATCGCCATCCACGAGATGCGAGACGGGGCCGTCGCGAACGGCGACGTCTACGCCTGCTGCTTCGGACTCGACGCCCTTCACGGCGTGACGCTCTCCGGCGGCTCCGCAGTCTCCGTGACCATCCCCGACTGGTCCACCCCCGGTGCCGTCAAGTCCGGCGACTGCGAGCTCGTCTGCGGCATCGCGCTGAAGGCGACGAAGGCCGCGGGCGTCCTGCACGCCAAGGCCGCCTAGCATGGCCCCCGAGCTGACGTTCGAGGAGTACTCGGGCGACCTCTACCGCGGTGGGCTTGCAGAGGAAGCCTTCGGAGCGGCCCTGCCGCGCGCCCGCGCCCGCCTCGTCGAGCTTACCGGGGCCGAGGTCCCCGAGGCCCACGAGCGGGCGTGGAAGGGCGCCCTGTGCGCCGTCGTCGACCGCGTCGGCGGCGCCGACGAGCCCGGCGTCAGGAGCGAGACCGTGGGGTCCACCAGCGTCACCTACGACGAGTCCCGATATTCCTCGACCGACCTCGATGCCGTATCGCCCTGGCTTGCCGGGACGGGCCTGCTCTACAGGGGGCTGGCATGATGGGCTGGGAGACCGTGACCACCTGGCACCGCTCCGCGGAGGGGTGGGCGCGGTCCGTCTGGTCCAACGTCCGGGTCGAGGTCTCGCAGGCGCTCTCCAATTCGGCCGTCGGGCCGGTCCCCGGAGGGGCCACGAAGGCGTTCTTCTTCTCGGCGCCGGAGCTGGCCCCCGGCGATTGCCTCATGGTCGGCGTCGCAACCGGGGCGGAGCCTCCCGACGAGGCGCTCACCATCGAGCGCGTCGACCCGTACAGCATGCGCTCCGCGCACCACCACACGGAGGTCACGGCGCGATGAGGCTCAGGCTCCGCAGCGTTGACGTCTCGGCGGCCGTGCCGAAGGTGAGGGCGGCAAACAACGCCGCCCTCGGCATCACCGCCGAGAACGTGCTCTCCGACTGCCGGGAGTACGTCCCCTACGACTCGGGCGCCCTGCAGGGCTCCGGTCGCACCAGGCTCACGGACGGCAGCGCCTACGTGGAATGGGGCGGCGACTCGGACACGTCGCGCTACGCGCGCGAGCAGTACTACAACGCCCACAACCACGCTACCGACCAGAACGCGCTGCACGCCCCGAGGGCGTGCGACCACTGGTACGAGCGCGCCCGCGCCGACCGCGGCGACGCGTGGCAGCAGATGTACGACAAGGCACTCAAGGAGAGGATCTGACCATGCAGGACATCGCCAAGAGCACGACGGCGTTCGTGGCGCAGCGCCTCGGCGTCCCGTGCGAGTACGGGGAGTTTCCCGGGAAGGCGGGCTGCTGCATGGTCAAGGCCTCGCCCGGCGAGCCGTGGGTCCGGCGCTACCTCTCGGGAGGCGGGATCAGGCGCTTCGGGTACGAGGTGTACCTGCGCTGCCTGCCGAGGGGCGACGAGGGCACGCGCGTGGACGCCCTGGCCCTCCTGCGCGGCCTGCAGTCCGCCATCGACGCCGGCGAGGCGCCAGATGGCGTCCCCGTCCGCACCCACGAGGTCACGAGCCTGCCGTCGCAGTACGGCGTGCAGGACGACGGCTGCGTGGTATACCAGCTAACCGCTTCACTCACCTACATGGCCTAGAGAAAGGACAGCGACCATGCCCAACTCCGACGAGCAGACGGTGGAGACCGCCCGCAAGCCAGTTTCCATCTACGAGATCCAGCACTGGATCAAGTTCCCGGGTGACACCGCCTACACGCAGGTGACCGAGGACACGAAGGCCGACTCCAGCCGCGACACGAACACCTACGAGCCGACCTACCTCGACCGCAAGGTGCAGCCGAAGTACGTCCTCGGCCGCACCGACACGGTCGAGTTCGAGATCGACGCGATGGCGCCAGGCGGCATCCAGCAGAAGCTGGCCAAGTACGAGGACGAGACCGACGTGTCCGTCGAGTACGTCCGCACCATCGGCTACGACTTCGAGAAGGGCGCGGCGGTCGCGCAGACCGCGCTCGTGGCCAAGCACGCGCAGGCCACGCTCAACATGAACCCATTCTCCGGCGACGACATCGCCCCGATCGTCATGAGCCCGACGCTCACCGTCACCACCGACTACGACCCCGGCACCTTCGACGCGACCAAGGGCACGTTCACGCCCGCCACGGCGGCGGCCTAGCCCGAGAACAGGCCCTCCCAGGGAAGCCCCGCCCGGACGGACGGGGCTTTTTCTTGCCGTTACCGGGGCCGGAGAATCCATGGCCAAGACATTGGCCCTGACGACTGGGAGGAAACATGGCCGACGAGATCAAGACCTACAAGCTGCGAAAGAACCCCGAGAAGAGGATCCGCATCGACGGCGGGGAGTACTCCGTCCAGCTCGGAAACCCGACTTTCGTGCTGCTGGCCGCCGAGTGGCAGGAGCAGCTGCAGGCGATCGCTACGGGTCCCGACGACGTCGCCGGGCTCCGCAAGCTCGCCTCTGACGGCAAGCGACTCGTCGCGAGCGTCGTCGGCGCGGAGGGCGCTGAGAGGCTCATGGGCGGGGACAACGCTCTCAACCTCATCCGCCTCATCGACCTCGTCGGCATCCTCGCCGAGGTCATCTCGTCCCCGGAGAGCATGGAGGCCGTCCGGGAGGTCGCCGCGAGCGTCGCGACCCTCGACGAGTAGATGGACGCGCTCGACGTGATCCTCACGGGGGCGCCCTCGACCGTGGAGGTCGGCGGCGCCCCCGTCCCCGTGAACGCGGGCTTCCGCGCGAACATCCTGGCCGAGACGATTGACCGCGGGGACGCGTCCGCGCGCCCCAGGCTCCTCATGTGCCTCTTCGCGCGGGGAGGCGAGCTTCCAGCGGAGGTCGCCCGCTCGGCTGGCGAGGCGCTGGCCGAGGCGGTCTCGTGGCACGACGCGGCCTGGTCCCTGGCCCAGTACGGCAGGGGGCAAAGGGGAGGCGGCGGGAGCGCGCGCGAGCCGAGGCCCGTGTTCGACTGGAGGGCCGACGCGGCCATCGTGGCCGCCGACTTCCGGCGATTCTACGGCATCGACATCATGGACCCAGCGTGCCAGATGCACTGGTACCGCTTCATGGCGCTGTTCCTCGCGCTCACGAGGACCGCCGACGCGCTCGTATCGCAGGCGGTCTCCGCGCGCTCCCCGCTGCACGGCAGGAGGTCCAAGGAGGAGAGGGAGCTGAAGTCGGCGCAGGCGTCGTTCTGGGCGTTACCCCCGACAGAACTTGAGCTTATCGAAGAAGCGAAGAGGGCGTTCTAAGGGGGAGCCTTGTCAGAGGGCAGCATCGTAATCGAGATACTCGGCGACGCGTCTGATTTCACCGCGAAGGTGGAGAGCCTCGGCGCGAAGACCCAGTCGGCGCTGAGTTCCGTTTCGTCCTCGCTCACGGCGTGGGGCGCGGGGCTGACCGCCGCCGTCACGCTGCCGCTCGGTGCGGCCGGGGCCAAGGCGATGCAGTGGGCGCTCACTACGGCGAGTGCGGCCGAGCAGGCGGACATCGCCTTCTCGACCATGCTCGGCCCGGAGCGCGCCAAGCAGATGATCGCCGACCTCACCGAGTTCGCCAAGAAGACGCCGTTCGAGATGAGCGGCCTCACCGACGCCACGCAGAAGCTGCTCGCCTACGGCTTCGCCGCCGACGACGTCATCCCGACGCTCAGGGCCATCGGCGACGCCACCGCCGCCCTCGGATCGGGCCAGGAGGGCATCGACGCGTGCACGCGCGCGATAGGCCAGATGCAGGCGAAGAGCAAGGTCATGTCCGAGGAGATGCTGCAGCTCACCGAGCAGGGCATCCCGGCCTGGAAGTACCTCGCAGAGGCCCTCGGCACCGACGTCGCGGGCGCGCAGGAGATGGTCACGAAGGGCAGCGTTGATGCCGCGACGGGCATCGCTGCGCTCAAGGCGGGCATGGAGGGCGACTTCGGCGGCCTCATGGCCGAGCAGTCGAAGACCCTCTCGGGTGCCCTTTCCAACCTCGGCGACGCGGCCGAGGCGACCATCAAGGAGATCTACAAGACCGACGCCTACAAGGAGCTGGCTTCGGCCGTGGCCGACCTCGCGGACCCCGTCGGCGACCTCGTCGAGAACCTCATGCCCGCGCTGGAGGGGGCGCTCTCCGCCGCCTCCGGGGCCGTGGCGGGCCTCTCCTCCGCCATCTCGTCGCTCGACGCCTCGCAGGTCCAGGCGATCGTGGACGCCGTCGGGCTGCTCGCGGGCCTCGGCCCCGCCCTGCTGGTGGCGGGCCGCGCCGTCGGCTCGGCGGGCGATGCGCTCGGGGCGGCATCTGCCGCAGCTGGCGCAGCGTCGAAGGGCCTGGATGCGGCCAAGACGGCGTTCGCGGAGAGCGGAGTCACCGCCGAGAGCGTCGCCGCCGGCGCGAAGAAGGCCTTCGAGGGACTGAAGTCCGGGGCCGGTGAGGCCGGGGCGGCGATAAGGCTAGGCCTGGAGGACCCGCTGCACGCGGCCGAGGCGGTCGCGGGGTCCGCCGCCTCCGGTATCAGGGAATCCTTCGGCACGGTCCCGCGCGCCATGTCGACGGTCGGCGGTGCGTCGCAGGCCGTCCTCGGCATCTTCGAGAGGTCCGTCCCGATCGCCCTCGGCGTGGCGAGGGGCTTCGGCGTCGCGACGGTCGTCGCGGGCGCGCTCGCCGTCGCGCTCGGCGCCGCCGCCGTCGCCGGCCAAGCCATGGGCGTCGACATGTCCGCCGCGCTCTCCGGGTTCGCCGGGTCCCTCGGCAACCTCGCCCCGCTCGTCGAGTCCGCGTTCGGGTCCATAGCGCAGGCCGCTCCGCAGGCGGCTGCGGCCCTGTCCGGGCAGGCCCCCGCCATCGCCTCGGCGTTCGGTCAGCTGCTCTCCTCCGCCGTCCAGGGGCTCGAGGCCGCCATGCCGGGCCTCGTCGAGGCCGCGTCGGCCGCGGCGGACGTGCTGAGCGGGACGCTAGCCACGTGCGCCCCGCTGCTCCTCGATGGGGGCATGCAGCTCTTCGCGGGCCTTCTCGACGCGCTCTCCGAGACGGCTGGGAGCCTTGCGCAGTCGGCCCCCGAGCTTATCGGCGGGCTCGCCGAGAGCTTCGCGGCGAACGCCCCGACGCTTCTCGGGGCGGCCGGGAACCTCTTCCTGGCCATAGCCCAGGCGCTGCCTCAGGTGCTGCCCGCGCTGGTCGCCGCCCTGCCCGTCGTGATCGGCGGGCTGACCTCGTCCCTGCCGACCTTCATCGGCCAGGTCCTCGCTGCCGCGGTGAACCTCTTCCTGGGCATCGCCCGCGCCCTGCCGCAGGTGCTGCCGTCGGCCATCTCCGCTCTGGCATCGCTCATCGGGTCCGTCGTCTCGTACATCCCGACGCTCATCGGTCAGATCACGGCGGCGGCGGTGAGCCTCTTCCTCGGCATCGCCCATGCGGTGCCGCAGACGGTCGGTTCCCTGCTCGGCGCCATCGGCGATCTTCTCGGGCAGGCCAAGGAGGCCTTCTCCAGCTTCTCGCTCGTCGACGTGGGCAGGCAGATGATCCAGGGCTTCATCTCCGGCATCCAGTCGGCGGTCGGCGGGCTGGTCGACGCTGCCGCGGGTGCCGCGTCCAGCGCGCTGGAGGCTGCGAAGAACCTGTTGGGCATCCACTCGCCGTCCAGGGTCTTCCGGGACGAGGTCGGCAGGATGGTCGCCCTCGGCGCAGCCCTGGGAATCGACGACGAGGCGGACGCTTGGAGGCGCTCTGTGGACGACGCCTTCGGATACATGCCAAAGGTCTCGCTGCCCGCGGCGACGCTCGGCTCCGTACCGCTCCCGGTCCAGCCCGGCGTCTCCGCGGCGTACGCCGAGTCGGCGCGGTCGGCTTCCTCGTCCGAGTCGGAGGGCAGGCTCATGGAGGAGGTCGGCAGGCGCATCGACGCGGCGGCCGAGAGGATAGAGAGGGCGCTCGGCGAACCGGTCTCGCTCAGCGTCGACAGGAGAGAGGCCGGGAAGATCGTGAGGGGGCTGGTCGGAGCGTGAGGACCGATATCACATACACCAACTGCAGGGGCGAGAGCATGACCTTCGGCGGCGCTTCGGACAACGGCCTGCACTACCTCGAGCACGAGCTGAGGGACTGGGAGTGGAGCTACTCGACCGGCAAGGGCTCGGGGCGCGTGACATCGTTCTCCCGCCGCCCCTCAAAGCCGCTGAAGGTGAAGTTCCCGGTCGGCATCGCCGCCGCCGACGCTTCTGAAGGCCTGAGGCTCAGGAACCGTCTCGTCGCGCTCGGCGAGCCGGACGTCGCCTCTGGGACGCCGGGCACGCTCTCGATGGGCGGGTGGTCGCTGCGGTGCTGGATCGTATCGGGCGAGCCGACGAGGTACTGGCAGGACGACCGCTACGCCGAGTTCTCGCTCAGGCTGCTCGTCGAGGACCCCTCCTGGACGAGGGGGCACGCGAGGACGTTCGTGCCGGAGACGGCGAGTGCGGCCGCGGGCGCGGACTTCCCGCTGGAGTTCCCCTTCGACCTGCGCCGCGAGAGGGCATCGACGAGGCTCTCCGTGCTCGGGGAGTTCCCCGCGGAGTTCCTGTGGCGCGTCTACGGTCCCGCCACCTCTCCCTACATGAGGGTCGGCGGCAACCTGTACCGCGTGAACGTCGACGTGCCCGAGGGCGCCCGCCTCGAGGTCGATTCGCGCGCGAGGACCGTCATGCTGATCCTGCGCGACGGCACCGCGTCGAGCGTCTACAGCAAGCGCGAGCGCGGTGCGAGCGGCAGCGGCTCCTATATCTTCGAGCCGCTCCCCTGCGGCGAGTCGAATCTAGCCTGGGGGAACGACTCGCGCATGGACCTGATCGCCTACGAGGGGCGCAGCGCCGCGCCGTACGAGGAGGGATAGGCCATGGCCGACATCTGCTATACAGACTCGAGGCGCACCGACGTCGGCGTGCTGCTCGGCGCCTCCCTGAACGTTGAGTGGGGCGACTCGGGCAACGACTTCGAGCTATCGGTCGACATCTCCTCTCCCGTGCGCCTCGATGACGGCGCGCTCGTCTACGTCGAGGGGACCGAGTGGGGAGGCGTGGTCGACGCACGGGAGGCGAGCGCCACGGACGGCCTCATGCGCTACACGGGCCGCTCGTGGCACGGCGTGCTGAGGGACCGCATCCTGTGCCCGGACGCCGGGGCCGACTACCTGTCCGTATCGGGCGAGGCCAACTCGGTGCTGCTTTCACTCGTCTCCAGGATGGGCCTCGGGGAGGTCATGACCGTCTCGGCCGTCCAGTCCGGCATATCCGTGCGGCACCGGTTCGACCGCTACACCGACGCCTACTCCGGCATCCGCGCGATGCTGGCCGCCTCGGGTGCCAGGCTCTGCATCTCCTACGACTCCCGCGCCGGGCGCGCGGTTCTCTCCGCCGTAAAGGTCGCCGACTGGTCCGACGGCCCGACATCGGATACCGCCGACGTCGACGTGAAGAGGGTGAGCAGGCCGTACAACCACCTGATCTGCCTCGGTTCCGGCGAGCTGCGCAACCGCGTCGTCCAGCACTGGTACGCCGACGCGGATGGCCGCGTCTCGAGCAAGCAGAGCCTTTTCGGCATCGACGAGCGAGCGACGGTGTACGACTACACCAACGCGTCTGCGGAGCAGTTGTCCCAGGACGGCCCCAAGAAGCTCGCGGAGTACCAGACCGCCGACGTCCTCGAGGCGACGCTCGGCTTCGACGGATCCTATGCCGTGGGCGACGTGGTACCCGGGGTCGACGAGGACACCGGTACCGAGGTCTCGGTCACGGTCGGGACGGTCGACGTGACGGTGACGGCCGACGGGGTGACGGCGACGTACCGCGCGGGCGGGACCGCCGCCTCCGGCTCGTCGGCATCGTCCGCCGAATCGTCCGGCGGCGGGGCATCGTACGCCGCGGGCGACGGCATCAGCATCGTCGGCCGGACGATCTACGCGGACGTGACCCAGGCGAAGCTGGACGCCGTGTCCGCAACGGCGGCGAAGGCCTCATCGGAGGTCACCGGGGTCGCGACCGACCTGTCGAGGGAAGCGGAGGCCAGGCAGGCGGCGGACGAGAAGATCGCCTCGGACGTCGCGTCGCGCGTCTCCTCCGTCAAGGCCTCGGGGCCGCTCACGGCGCAGACCGACGAGTCGATGGCGGTGGTCGTCGCCCACGACGCCTCGGGTGTCGCGCCGGGGAGCTACGGTCCCGCGGCCGATGCCGAACCCGCTTTCGGCGAGAGGGTGACGCTGGGCCCGCGCATCTCGGTGGACTCCCGCGGGCACGTGACTGCTGCTCAGGGGAGATCCCTTACCATCCCGGCAGCGACCGCCACGGTATCTGTCGCCGGCCTCATGAGCGCCGCCGACAAGAGGGCTCTCGACGCGGCGCCGACGGCATACCAGCCAGCGGGGGACTACGCGGCGGCCTCCCACGTGCACGACGCGTCGGACGTCGAGACCGGCGTGCTCCCGGTCGAGCGCGGCGGGACCGGTGACGCGACCGGCAACGCACGTAGCGCTTCCCGCCTTCAGCGGGCGCGGAAGGTGACCCTGGAGGGAGCCGTGACGGGGTCCGCCTACTTCGACGGCTCTTCGGACGTGACGATCACCTGCGAGGGGCAGGGCGCCGCCGCGGGATTTCTCGCGGCCCACCCCGTGGGAAGCGTCTTCGAGAGCACGTCCGCCGTTAGCCCGGCGGGAAGCTACGGCGGTACGTGGAGGAGGGTGCCGAGCCTCGGCCCCTTCAGATGGGAAAGGACGGCATAGCATGGCCAAGACGAGCGGATACTCCCAACTTGTGTGCGACAGGTGCTCCAAGACCCTGTACGCGACCGAGAACGCCCCGGAGGCCCAGAGCTGGCGCAACGTGAAGAGATACACAGCGGACGGCACGGAGGTCTCTCGCCTGCTGTGCCCCGACTGCTACGACGGCTACAGGTCCATGGCATCCTCGCAGGACTCGGCCTTCGGCGATTTCATGGCCAAGAGGGGTGAGTAGCGTGGCGTTCGACGGAGTCTTCGCCTTCCAGGGCAAGAACCACATCACCGCCTCGCAGCTCGGCCGCCTTGTGCAGGGCACCGCGGGCGACGGCCGCTACGTGCTGCCGACGCAGGACAAGCTCCAGGCCACGATGCAGACGGCCAACAAGGTGGTCATCGGCTCGGGCGACCTCGTCATGGACGGCCGCTACGTGACCAACGAGACGGGAGCCGAGCTGACGGTCGAGTCGGGCACCTCGGGATACAACCGCAACGACATCGTGGCGCTGCGGTACTCGAAGGACGGCTCCACGGGCGTCGAGAGCTTCGAGCCCGTGGTGATCAAGGGCTCGTCCGTGACCGGGACCGCCGCCGACCCGGCGGTGGACGCGGGCGCCATCTCGGACGGCTCGTCCGAGGCGATGATGCCTCTATGGCGCATCCCGATCAGGGGCCTCGCGCCCGGGACCCCGGAGCGCATCGCGACGGTCGGCAAGACCTTGAGCGAGATCGGGGATTCCGTATCCCAGCTCAGAAGCGACTACGTGTTTAAGACCGTCGGCACCGGCTCCATCGAGTTCTGCCGCGTCGGCGGGATCGTCGTCATGAACATGTACAACATCCAGGCCACGGTCTCAGGCTCGTGGGGCACGACGTTCGTCGGCACGGTGCCCGAGGGCTTCCGCCCGAAGAACCAGCTGCGCCAGCGGTGCCAGGTGGCCAACGTCGACAACGGCATGTCGAGCGGCCTGTGGGTCACGTCGGGCGGAGCGATGTACGTCGCCAACTTCGGCGGCACGGGCCTGTCCGGCTCCTACAGCTTCTCCTGCACGGCCTGCTGGCCGGCGGCCTAGAAGGCGTAGGAGATGCGGCACTCCGTCGTGTAGCCAGTCTATATGAACCACGACGCCATGCCGTGGTTCCACACATTGCGGTTCGTCGTGGCGGCGACCTGCAGGCCGACCTCGCCGGTCGATGCCGAGACATAGCAGTACGCGCACACGTTCTCGACCGTCCCGTCGGGGGACACGCAGACCCCCGGCACGTAGACGTTGCCGTCCGCTGGCCGCATCTGCTCGGGCAGGCGGCCGGCGGCCCAGTATGCCGACGTGCCCTGCGTCGCGCCCCATTGCAGCACGCAATGGGCGCCGTCGCGGCGGTAGCGCACGAACGACTTCCCGGCGCCGGGCTCGCCGTACAGGTAGGTCCAGTCGGTCCGGGAACGGAATGCTAGAAACAGCAAAACATCACCTGGACAGTCTCGACGTTGCCCTTATAGGTCTGCACTATCATCCAACTCTGTTTCCCCTCTGATGAGGGTATCGACGGGCGAATAAATCGCACGCCGGACAGTGGAAACGCAAGAACGAAATTTCTGGCCTCGATTTCCGTATCGAATTCGTCGTAATAGAGCGAGCCGATCTGCTTGTTGGCAGAAAAGGTCACGTTGCGCACGACATGGGATACGGAATGCTAGCCTACCATCGCCGAGGCGTATGACGCGCTCGCCCTCGCCACGACCGTGCGGAATGATTGCAGGTAGTGGCTCATGGCTGTATTGACTGTGGAATGACCCAGGGCCACGGCGATGTCCTCGATGGCGGCCCCGTGCTCCAGCGAGATCGTGGCCCAGCTGTGGCGCAAACACGTCATCGGCACATGTGGCAGCTCATGCCGCCTGCAGAACGCTCGGAATCGGCGAGCGACCGCGTTTGGGTCTAGCGGGCACAGGCGCCCCGACCTGCGCGCCCCGCGAATGGCGCGCAGGCGCTCAAGGGCGAATCGCGGCAGCTTGAGCTTGCGGTCGCTGAGCTTGGTCTTGCATCCCGTCTCGATGACCTCGCCGCCCACGACATGCAGCCCGCGTCGCACGTGCACCCAGCCCGAGCGCCAGTCGATGTCCTCGATGCGCACCGCGCATGCCTCGCATCTGCGAAGGCCGAGGGCAGCGCCCAAGAGAACGGAGGGCTGGCCGACTATCGCTTTGAGCGTCACGCGCTCCTGCTCTGCCGTGAGCGTGGGGCGGCGCACGGCGGGCTTTTTCGGCAGCTCGATCCCTTGCGTCACGTCCCAGATTCTGAGCTGATGGCGGCGCAGGACCCATCGGTAAATCTGGCGGAAGGTCTTGTATGCCTTCTCTGCGGCACCGGGCAGGGCGAATGAATCCACCCATTCTTGCATCTCCTCGAACGTGATGCTCTCTATCTCGCGGTCACCCCACGCTGGCAGCAGGTGGCACCTGATGGCGCTCTCGTAGCCCTCCAGCGTCGTGGCCCTCAGGCGCTTGCGCTTGTCTGCCATGTATTCTGCGGCGGCTTCTGAAAACAGCATTTTTGACATTCCAATCTCTTAGAAATCCCAGACGCGCCCTCGGGAATCCGGCATGCGGCGCTCTGGGATTTATACGCCGTTACCGCGCGGCGAGACTCGTCATGAAGGAAAACCGCGACCAGATTGGAGCGCTACGTGGAAAAGACCGCGAGAGGGGAGGGGCCTAGTGGTGGCACTTGCTGACACCATCGTCAACACGGCGGCATCAGGCATCGTCGCCGCGCTCGTCGCCTCCGCCGTGGCATCGGTCAAGGCGAAGGGCCGCGAGGTCGTCGAGCGCACCGAGCAAGAGAAATCCATGGAGGAGGCGGTCCGTGCCGGAATGCGCGCGCTCCTCTGGCGCGAGCTCAAGAACATCCACGAGCAGGCTATGGACGAGCACGGTCTGCGGGTCGCCGACAGGCGGCACCTGGAGAGTGTCTACGCCGCCTACCACGGGCTTGGCGGCAACGGCACGGGGACGCGCCTGTACACGGACGCGATGAACCAGCCCGTCATCGACTAGGAGAATCAGTGACCTATTTCAATCCAAAGTTTTACGACCCGGCAAAGCTCACGGGCGATGAGCGCCTAATCATGGAGGGTTCGCCGGAAAAGTACAGCGAGTAGGGAGTGCATATGACAGCAATTCAAGCGGCGTTGACCATCGCCACCGTCGTGGTCGTTCCGTACATCGTGCAGGCGATCAAGACCGAGGCTATGAGCGGGACGGCCGCGCGCTGGCTGGCCATCGCCGTCTCGGCGGCATGCGGCGCGCTGACGGCTCTCGCCGGCGGCCTGCCGGGCGACCCGGCGGCATGCGTGACGGCGGTCTTCGCCGCAATCGGCGGCGTGCAAGTGGCCTACGCGGCCTTCAAGTCCGTAGGTATCACCGATAAATGGCTCGATGCGCTCCTGGCGCTCGGTCAACTACCGAAGGAGGAATAGATGAGCGATGAGAAGACGCTGCCGGTGGACGACACCGGCGAGAGCCTGAGCGAGGAGACTCTCGGGCACCTGGACGGATGCAAGGGAGAGGAGGAGTAGCATGGACTTCAAGGGACTCCACGCGGACATCGACAAATGGCTCTCCAAGCACTACACGCCCGGTCGCCGCGGACGCAAGATCCAGTACATCGGAATCCACCACAACGCCGGCAACTTGAGCGTTCAGGGCTGCTGGAACGTCTGGCAAAGCCGCCAGGCCTCGGCTCACTACCAGGTGCAGAGCGACGGCGTCATCGGCCAGCTCGTGCACGACTGCGATACCGCATGGGCGCTCGGCGACTTCGACGCGAACTGCCGCTCGATCAACATCGAGCACGCCGACATCAGCTCCAATCCCTGGCGCATCTCCGATAAGTGCCTCGAGTCCGGCGCGCACCTCGTGGCGGCGCTCTGCCTCGCCTACGGCCTCGGCCGTCCCCAGTGGGGAAAGAACGTCTTCCCCCACTCGCACTTCAGCGCCACCGCCTGCCCCGCTTCCCTCGCCGGCTCCCAGAAGGACGCGTACATGAAGCGCGCCCAGGAGTGGTACGACGCCATGGCCAAGGGCGGCAGCGCCCCGGCGGCCAAGCCGAGCGCGCCGTCCGGCACGGGCTCCAAGTACGCCGACTGCCGATGGCTCCAGCGAATCGTCGGCGCGACGGCGGACAACATCTGGGGACCCGACACCGGCGCGCGCGTCGGTGCGATCCAGATGGCGAGCATGTACCACGGCACGCAGTTCCCCTACGGCGTGGAGTACACCCAGAAGGTCATCGGCACCACGCCGGACGGCATCTGGGGCATCATGTCCAAGACCGCGCACGACGTCATGGTGAAGCGCATCCAGGAGGGCTTCGGCATCAAGGTGGACGGCATCCTCGGGAAGGATACCGACAGCCATATCCATGCCCTGCACCTCGCGAGCAACCACACGGTCTAGCACGCCTCCTCCTCTCACCCTCCCGGCTCCGGCCGGGAGGGCTTTTTCTGTGCCGGGGAATGTCCTTGGCGTGTCCTTATGTTGTGGAAAACAGGTACTTTTGGAATCTTGGGGAAATCATCTGTGCAGGTGGAGGGCCTTACGCTACTATAGGCGCGGACGTTTTCTCAACATCCAGTAGAGTTGTGCATGTGAGGAGCGTACCTTCCGGTGCGCTCCTTTTTGTGTGAGGAGCCGGCACAAGTCGGCTCTTACGCTGTTGAACCATAGGGGTTCGACATGATTGTCCCGTGGGCAACGTGGCTTACGGAGATGAAGGAGAAATAATGGCATTGGTATCTAAGACGTTTGAGCTGTATGGCAAGACGTACACCTTCGAAGCGGGCGAGCTCGCCAAGCAGGCGACTGGTGCTGCTCTCATCAAGCAGGGCGACACTACCGTGTTGCTTACGGCGGTGGTGTCCAAGGAGCGCAAGAACTACGACTTCTTCCCGCTCACCGTCGATTTCAACGAGAAGATGTATGCTGCCGGCCGCATTCCGGGCGGCTACCTCAAGCGCGAGGGCCGTCCTAGCGAGAAGGCTACGCTTACCGCCCGCATGATCGATCGCCCTCTGCGCCCGAGCTTTCCCGATGGTTTCCGCAACGAGGTCCAGGTTGTCGCGACCTCTCTTGTGGCCGATCAGTCCAACCCCTGCGACGTTATCTGCGTGATGGGCGCCTCTTTGGCCCTTTCGCTCGGCGGCGTGCCCTTCGAGGGTCCGCTTGCCTGCGTGCGCATCGGCCGCAATCGCGAGACCGGCGAGTTCTTGGTCAATCCTACCTATGAGGAGCGCGAGAATTCCGATCTTGATCTTGAGCTCGGCGGCACCCGCGACTTCATCTCCATGGTCGAGGCCGGAGCCGAGGAGGTTACCGAGGAGGACATGCTGGCCGCCATGCAGTTTGGCCAGGAAGCCCTCGGTGCTTTCTGCGATGCTCAGCTTCAGTTTATCGAGGAGTATGAGCGCGTCAACGGCCCCATTGTCAAGAAGGAGTATCCGCTCGACGAGCCCGTTGCCGAGGTGCACGACCGCATCTTTGCTCACTACGACGAGATGGCCGCTGCTCTGTGCGATGCCGACAAGCTCTCCCGCATGGCCAAAGTCGACGCGGTGAAACAGGCTATCGTTGCCGAGTTCACCGAGGAAGAGCAGGTCGAGTGGGAGCGCGAGATCCCCGTCAACCTCAAGAAGCTTGAGAAGCAGGCTATGCGCACGATGGTCGTCGAGACCGGTGAGCGTGTCGACGGTCGTGCTGCCGACGAGATTCGTCCCATCATGGTCAAGGATAACTACCTGCCCCTCGTCCATGGCTCCGGCCTGTTCCAGCGCGGTCAGACCCAGGTTCTCTCGGTGCTTTCCCTGGGTATGCTCAACGAGGGTCAGCGTCTCGATACCATCGAGCCCGTCGAGGGCAAGCGCTACATGCATCACTACAACTTCCCGCCTTTCTGCACGGGCGAGACCGGTCGCATCGGTAGCCCCAAGCGTCGCGAGATCGGTCACGGCAACCTTGCCGAGCGCGCTTTGCTTCCCGTTTTGCCCGATGAGAACGAGTTCCCGTACGCTATTCGCGTGGTCTCCGAGGTCATGGAATCCAACGGTTCTTCTTCCATGGCTTCCACCTGCGGCAGCTGCCTTGCCCTTATGGACGGTGGCGTGCCCTTGAAGCGCCCCGTTTCCGGCATCGCTATGGGTCTGATCCAGGAGGAGGGCAAGACCGTTGTCCTCTCCGATATCCAGGGCATCGAGGACTTCCTCGGCGACATGGACTTTAAGGTGACCGGTACCGAGCGCGGCATCACGGCTCTTCAGATGGACAACAAGGCCACCGGCCTGACCTTCGACATCCTGCGTCGTGCTCTCGAGCAGGCCAAGGAAGGTCGTGCGTTCATTCTCGATAAGATGCTCCAGGTTATCCCCGAGCCTCGCCATGAGACTCGCCCCACCGCTCCTCGTATCGTTTCCCTGCAGGTTCCTGTCGATAAGATCCGCGACGTCATCGGTAGCGGCGGCAAGGTCATTCGTGGCATTCAGGATGAGACCGGCGCCTCCGTGGACATCCAGGAGGACGGTACCGTTTATGTCGGCGGTACGGGTGATTCCGTCGACGCCGCTGTTGAGCGTATCAAGCTCATCATCAAGGTTCCCGAGCCTGGTGAGGAGTACACCGGTCGCGTTGTCTCCATCCAGCCGTTTGGCGCCTTTGTTTCTCTGCTTCCGGGCAAAGACGGCCTGCTTCACATCTCTCGTGTCGCTCAGGGCCGCGTCGATAAGGTTGAGGATGTTCTCAACGTGGGCGACGAGGTCAAGGTCCGTGTGCTCGAGGTTGATGAGCGCGGCAAGATTTCTCTCGATCGCATCGATAAGCCCGAGGCTCCCGAGGGCTCTGCGCCTTCGCATGCCGAGCGTCGCGAGCGCACTGATCGCCCTGCGCGTCAGCGTCGTGACCGTGAAGGCGGACGCAGCCATCGCGCTCCCGGCGACCATGGCCAGGGTCGTGCCCCGCGCCGTCATCATGAGGCTGAGTAGGTAACCTTCTCTATGATGTATTCAAGGCATCCGCCACGTGCGGATGCCTTTTTTGTTGAACAGTTCATATAGCGATGTGGTGTATGAGGCGCGAAAGCGGCTGCCTGTTGGTATACTGAAATGTCGACTTCGTCTCTTTATTTCTCATTTCGTTTTATCTGCAAGGTACGACGGCATTGCTGTCGAGTTTTTTATTTCGTTTTCGAAGAAAGGATTTCGCAAAACACATGACGACAACAAAAAAGAATGCAGCTCCGCTCAAGATCATTCCCTTGGGTGGCCTTGATGGTATCGGCAAGAACATGACCGTTTTCGAGTGCGGTTCCGACATGATTCTCGTTGATGCGGGCTTGATGTTCCCCGATGATTCTCAGCCCGGTATCGACCTTGTTCTCCCCGACTACACCTACGTCCTCGAAAACGAGGATAAGCTTCGTGGCATCATCATCACCCATGGCCATGAGGACCACACCGGCTCCTTGCCCTATTTGCTGCAAGATCTTAACAATAAGGTTCCTATTTTCTCCAGCAAGCTTACTTTGGGCTTTGTGGAGGGCAAGCTTTCCGAGTTCCGCATTCGCGCTCCTAAGTTCCGCGAGGTGAACGACGGCTCCCATATCACGCTCGGGTGCATGACAATCGATTTCTTTTCTATGACCCACTCGATTCCGGGTGCTCTCGGCGTTTTTATCAAAACTCCGCAGGGTACAGTGCTTCATACGGGAGACTTTAAGCTCGATCAGACGCCCATCGACGGTGTCAGGCCCAATTACGGCGCTATTACCCGTTTTGCCAAAAGCGGTATCGACCTGCTTCTTTCGGACTCGACCAACGCCACCGTTCCTGGATTCACGAAGTCCGAGGCCGAAGTCGGACCCTCTCTCTACGAGGTTATTAAAAACGCCAAGGGCCGCGTATTCGTGGCTTCCTTCTCCAGTCATATCCATCGTTTGCAGCAGATCTGCAACGCTGCTCGCGCCTGCCGCCGAAAGATCGTGGTGACGGGGCGCTCAATGCTTACGAACACGCGCGTTGCTCGTGAGCTTGGCTATCTCGATATTGAGGAGAAAGACCTCATCGACGCCTATGAGCTCTCTGGCGTACCCGATCGTCAGGTCCTCGTTATGTGCACCGGTTCTCAGGGGGAGCCGCTTTCCGCTCTTTCGCGCATGGCGAACGGCGAGCATAAGACGCTTTCTATCCATGAGGGCGATACCGTTATCATCTCGGCTACTCCCGTTCCCGGCAACGAGAAGGCCGTTCAGCAGGTCATCAACAGCTTGGCCAAGCTTGGCTGCGATGTATACGACAAGTCTCGTCGTCTGGTTCATGTCTCCGGCCATGGTAGCCAGGAGGAGCTCAAGCTCATGCTCGCCATGACGCATCCTAGCTATTTCATGCCTGTCCACGGTGAGGCAGTTCACCTGCGCGCCCATGCCGGTCTCGCTAGGAAAATGGGTATCCCCGAGGAGCGCATTTTCATCATGGATAACGGCGATACGCTCGAGATGCGTGACGGCAAGGTAAAGCGCGGTCGTTCTGTCGAGTCTGGCGTTGTATACGTCGACGGCCTTCGTATCGGCGATACCGATCCGATTGTCCTTCGCGACCGCCAAAAGCTTGCTAACGACGGTATGGTCACCATCGTTGCGACCATGTCTCAAAAACATAAGAGGATCGAGGGCGTCGAGCTTTCCGCTCGCGGCGTTTCGTTCATGATTGACGACGAATTTACCGCCGATGCCACCGACGCCATTTTGAAGATGGTCGAAAAGGGTTCGTTCAACTTTACGAGCAGCGGTACCGACGCGCTTCGTAAGGCTGTCCGAGACTCCATTTCCAACTTTATTTGGAACCGCACCAAGACCCGTCCGATGATCATTCCGGTTGTCATGGAGGTCTAGGTTGGCTCGTTCCGGCAGCAAGACAAATGCGGCGAAGGGCAATGCTTCGAAGAAGGCCTCGCTTCGCGCAAATGAGCAGCGCGAAGAGGTTTATGTCGAGGCTGAGCCCCTTGCGGGCGATGGCGCTAATCGCGATATCGCGGGCGTTATCTTGGCAATTGTCGCCATCGCTTCGTTTATCGCTGTAGTGACTCCTGCAACGGCTCCTGTCACGCAAGCTGTTGCAGCCTTCTATCACCTGGGCTTTGGCCTGGGCGCATATGTGCTGCCGCTTGCCCTTTTGGCTGCATCTGCTCTTGTCTTTTTGCGCGATCGTACGGTTGTTCCCGCAAGGACGTGCGTCGGTCTTGTCTTGATCTTCGTCTCTGTCATCTCCATGCTTTCCTTGGCTGTGCCGCATACCTCACGTTCCACGGCAGGAATGTTTGAGCCGGACGTCTTGGCATCCTCGGGCGGCTATGTCGGTGCGTTTGTGGCAAGTGCGCTGCAGATGTCGGTGGGAAAGACCATCGGCTATGTTGCGCTTGTCGGTGTTTTGATGTCGGGCTTTGTTATCCTGGGCTTTTCGATCAGCTCGCTCGTGCGCGGCGCTTCCGAGCGTGCGCAGGAGTTTGTCCAGCGCAAACACGTTGACGCCAACGAGACCCCCTGGGGTGATGCCGCTGCAGCACAGCGTGCTTCCCAGGCTGCGGCCAATCGCGGAGGCGCGGCTGCTGCAAGTGAGCCTGCTTCTGAATCGAAGCTTTTTGATGCAGCTGGATCGGCGGAAACAACCTTCCTAGGCGATCGCGCTAAGACGACGTTGCTTTCGGACGAGCCCGATGATGTGGATGAAAATCCTTTTGTCGACCTGTCTGAACAGCTCGCTGCCGAGCGCGCACAAACGACGCTCATTCCCGTGAAAGAGCGTTTTGTCGATGCCGCCGACGAGGTCGAGGCCATGCCTGCTGCACCTGTGCCGCCGATTGCCCCCACGACGGCTGTCGATGTTATTTCGGACGCTGCCGCCAAGCTCGCCGATTCCCTTAAGTCTGATGAGCCCTCTGAGCACAACGTCACGGCTGCCGAGCCGTCCGCAGCTTCCGTTGCCACTGTTGTGACCCCCGAAGGCAGCAAGCCCATACCCGATTTCTTGATGGCTGCGGGCACGTCTGGCTCCCATGCTCCTTCTGTACCATCTGACCCTGTCGAAGAGGTCCTATCGGACATGCCGGCTGCTAAAGCCGTTTCAAAGCCATCGCTTTTTGCTGCAGCAAGCCAGGAGACTAACGTTTCCGATGGCATGGATGGCGAGCGTCAGCTTCCTTCGGTGTCTATACTTCGGCATAACCCGGCATCCGCCACCTCTGCTTCCTCGGCAAAGGAGCTTGAGCAGACTGCGGCGGCGCTTCAGTCGACATTGGGCGAGTTTGGTCTTCATTCGCGTGTTGTTGGCTGGATTTCCGGACCGACGGTCACGACCTTTAAGGTGCAGCCCGGCGAGGGTGAGCGCGTGAGCCGAATTTCCAATCTGGAAGACGATATCGCGCTTTCCCTTGCATCCACTGCCGTGCGTATTTTCGCTCCTATTCCGGGTACGTCGCTTGTCGGAATCGAGATTCCCAATCGCACGCGTCAAAATGTCAATTTGGGCGATGTCTTGCCTTATGTTACGGGCGGACCGCTTGAGCTCGCTATCGGCCGCGATGCTGAGGGCGTTCCTATCGTGGCAGATTTGGCCAAGATGCCGCATCTGCTTATCGCAGGCACCACTGGCTCGGGTAAGTCGGTCATGATCAACTCCATCGTCATGAGTCTTCTTATGCGGACGTTTCCCGAGGATGTTCGCTTGATCATGGTCGATCCTAAGCGCGTTGAGCTTGCGGGCTATAACGGTTTGCCGCATCTGTATGTCCCTGTTGTGACCGAGCCCAAGCAGGCTGCGAGTGCCCTTCAGTGGGCGGTTTCTGAGATGGAGCGCCGCCTCAAGGTCTTTGAGCGCATCGGAGTTCGCAAGATCTCTACCTTTAATGAGAAGCAGGCTGCGGGCGAGTTCGAGCACTACGACAATCCACCTGCCAAGATGCCGTATCTCGTTATCATCATCGACGAGCTCTCCGACCTCATGATGGTTGCTGGAAAAGACGTCGAGGCTTCCATTGTTCGCATTGCTCAGCTTGGACGTGCTGCCGGTATCCACCTTATCGTTGCTACGCAGCGTCCCTCGTCTAATGTCGTTACCGGTCTGATCAAGGCTAATATCACGAACCGAATTGCCTTTAACGTGGCAACCGGTATCGACTCACGCGTCATTATCGATCAGACGGGCGCCGAGAAACTTACCGGTTATGGCGACATGCTTTTTTCTAAGGTCGATTGGGGCAAGCCAAAACGTATCCAGGGCTGCTTTGTATCCGATGACGAGATCAACCAGGTTGTTGAATTCGTTAAAAGCCAGGGCGAGGCCGACTATCATGAGGAGATTCTCTCTGCTGTGACACCGGCTGCTGTGGTGGGCGGAGCTTCCCATGAGTCCTCTGACGACGATCCGCTCATCTGGGAGGCTGCGCATATCGTCGTAGAGTCTCAGCTGGGCTCCACCTCGGGATTGCAGCGCAGGCTTAAGGTCGGGTATGCACGCGCGGGTCGTATCATGGATATGCTTGAAGAAAAAGGTGTTGTCGGTCCCCCCGATGGGTCTAAACCGCGCGAGGTCCTTCTTGACGAGGAAGGTCTTGCCGAACTTGAATCGGTCGAAGCTCGCATGAGCATGGACACTGATTTGGAGGGCTTCTAATGTCGAGTCGATTTGGAGGGATGCTTCGCGAACGCCGCCGTTCGTTGGGTCTCTCCATTCAACAGGTTGCCAATACAATCAAGATCCGTCCTCAAATCATCGAGTTTTTTGAGAACGGGAACTTTACCTCCATGCCGCCGCGCGGATATGCCCAGGGCATGATTTCGAGTTATGCACGTTATTTGGGCCTCAATCCCCGTGACGTTGTGAACGCTTATTTTGACGAGCTCTATATTTTTGAGAATTCCGACGAGGGCCGTGCAGACTCATATCATGAGCCCTCGGCGCTTGTTTCCACAAGAAGCAACCCCGTATCCACGCGTTTTATGGTTGTCGATGGTTCCCCCGCGCCCTCTTCTTCGTCTTCGCGTTTTGGACAGCGCCCGCCGCAAGCAGGGTATGTTTCCGATACTACAACGGGGCATCAATCTCTTCGCGTGGGCGGAAACAGCCGCCGCAGGCGCGCACTTCCGCCTTCGAACGCAGCTGGTTATGGCGAACGCGACGACTATTCATCTGATCCTTCGGTAACGGCTCGTATACCCGTCAACTCCCGTTCTGGATATCGCACCTCTCATTCCCCCCGCTCCCGTGGACAGCGCTCCGACTCACGGCGTCCGACGGGGCGCAACCGTGACCCTCGCTCACTCAATCAACGGGGCCAGGGGAGGGGAGCGGCCTCAAATGGCCGTCGCGGCTACTCCTCCGCTGCCTCTTCCTCGCGTTCCGGTTACGGACGCGGGCAGCGCCGAGGGTACGAGAGGCGTCCTTCATCTCCGCTTGAGGCGCTGATGTCCAATCCCCGCATGTTGATGGCGGTCCTTGGTGTTGCGACCCTGCTTATTATCGTGCTGCTGGTTTCTTTGATTCGTGGATGTACATCGCGGTCGGACAAGCCGGTGTCTTCGCTTCCGGCGGCTTCGGTCGATGCGGGTTCTGCGTCTTCTGCTTCTTCCACGAAGAAGAAAGTCGATGCCGCAGACTCCGATTCGAAGGGCTCCGACACCGATTCTTCTGGTGACAAAGCATCCTCAGATGCATCCTCAGATGCGACCGATGATGATAAGACTGGCAGTGCATCGAGCGTCGTAAAGCAAAAGGTCGTCAAGATTTCTCTTGCAAAGGGGAAGACCTCTTGGATTGAGGTCAAGGTCGACGGCGTTTCTCAATATGCCGACACTCCCGTTGGTCCCTACGAGGCGGAATACACTCCTACTAAGTCGATTGAAATTACCGTCGATAACCCGAGTGATGTTCAGGTTACCGAAAATGGCGATAAGGTCCGTTGGGATAGCAAGACGTCCGGTGTTGGCCGTGTGACCATCACGGTTCCTCAAACCACCTCGCCTTCCGCCGCAACCGATAAAACCACCTCTTCCGATTCCGACGGCTCCTCCTCCGCCTCTGATACCTCTAACTAGCTTCTGATTGAAAGGTTGCCCAATGGCTAAAGATTCGAGCTTCGATGTTGTTTCCGAAGTAAATATGCAGGAAGTGGATAACGCTTATCAGCAATGTGCCCGCGAGATCACGCAGCGCTATGACCTTAAGGATTCCGGCGCCACTATCGATCTGTCGAAGGTCGATAAGCTCTTTACGATCGTCGCTCCCGCCGATTTTGTCGCCCGTCAGATTACCGACGTACTCAACTCGAAACTCATTAAGCGTGGCATCGACTTGAAGAGCATTTCTTGGGATGCCCCCCAGGCGGCTTCGGGCGGTTCGGTGCGCGTGCTCGGTCATATCGTCGAAGGCATCGATCAGCCTACGGCCAAGAAGATCAACAAGGACATTAAGGATCGCAAACTGAAGGTCAAAGTCGTTATCGATGCCGATAAGTTGCGTGTGACCTCTGCCTCGAAAGACGCCCTGCAAGAAGTCATTGCTTTCCTTCGTGATCAGGACTATGGCCAGCCTTTGCAGTTCACCAATTATCGCTAATGACCGCTAAGAGGGGTTTTCTTGTCTACTGAGTCTTTTGATACGTCCGTTCTTTACGTGACGTTGGGTTGCGCCAAAAACGAAGTCGATACCGACCGCATGCGCTCGCTGCTGAGTGCTGCCGGATACGGTGAAGCGACGGATGCGCAATCCGCCGACGTTGTCATCATCAACACGTGCTCTTTTCTTGCTTCTGCAACATCCGAGAGCATCGAGACGACGCTGCAGCTAGCGGAGGAAGTGTCCGATGGTATCCGCAATGCGCCTATCGTAATGTGCGGCTGTGTCCCATCGCGTTACGGAAGCGATCTTCCCAACGAACTTCCCGAGGTAGCGGCATTTGTTCGCACCGATGAGGAGGATGGCATCGTTGCGGTTATCGATGAGGTGACCCGAACGGTTCGCTCGGGTACGGCTATGCTTCCTTCCATTAAGCGTACGGTGGAAGGAACCGTTGCTTACCTTAAGATTTCCGATGGTTGCGACCGTTTCTGCAGCTTTTGCGCCATTCCCTATATTCGAGGACGCTACCATTCGCGCTCGGCTGCATCGATTCTCGAGGAGGCCAAGTCGCTTGTCGCCGGTGGTGTTCGCGAGCTTGTCCTCATCGGTCAGGATACAGGCATTTGGGGTGAGGATTTCGATCAGACGGTCGAAGGACCCCATACCCTTGCCGGGCTTTTAATTGAGCTTGCAGAGGCGGTTCGTCCGGAGCCCGTTTGGATCCGTGTCCTCTATCTTCAGCCCGAAGGTATGACCGATGAGCTAATCGCGACGATTCGCGATACGCCTGAAGTGCTGCCCTATATTGATATTCCTGTTCAGCACTGCTGTGAGCGCGTTCTTTCTGCCATGAATCGTTCTGGTTCTGAAGAAGAGCTCGAGGCGCTCTTTGCGCGCCTGCGTCGTGAGATTCCCGGTATGGTCATTAGAACCACGTATCTCACGGCATTCCCCGGTGAGACCGAGGACGAGGTCGATGCGATGCTTGATTTTATGGATCGCATTGGCTTTGATTACACGAGTGTTTTCCCGTATTCTCCCGAGGAGGGAACGCGCGCGTGCGAGATGCCCGATCAAATTGACGAGACCACGAAGGTGGAGCGTACCCAGCGTGCAATCGACCTTGCCGAATCTCTTGGATTTGCCGCTACTGCATCTCATGTGGGCGAGACTTCGCTGGTTATCGTCGATGGTGTCGAAGAGGGCGAGGATGGCCCCGAGCTTATCGGACACGCATGGTTCCAAGCTCCCGATTGCGATGGCGCTGTCCATCTGGATATCACCGATGCCACTGTTGGCGATGTTTTGAACGTCCGTTTTGTCGATAGCTTCTGTTATGAGCTCGTTGGAGAGGTAGTTGAGTAGAAATATCATGGCCGATGCATCTAACAAGCAACTGAACAGCATTTGGACGCCGGCAAATGTCATCACGTGCGTTCGAATTCTCTTTATTCCGCTTTTTATGGCTCTCGCGCTGCTTTCGCATCACGGAGCCTTGGATTTCGATCCGGCTCTATCTCTTGCTGCGTTCGTGCTCTACATGCTTTTGAGTCTTACCGACAAGGTGGATGGCTATCTTGCCCGCTCCCGCAATGAGATTACCGATTTTGGCAAGTTTCTTGACCCCATTGCAGATAAGCTGCTTGTTTTCTCCGCATTGCTCATTTTGCTGCAGCAAAACACAGTGAATATCTGGTTCGTTTTTATTATTTTGCTGCGCGAGTTTCTCGTGAGTGCGCTTCGAATGGTTGCGAGCGCCAATGGAGCGGTTGTCGCCGCCGATAAGCTCGGCAAGTGGAAGACTGCCACCACTATGGTGTCGTTGTGCGGATACCTCCTTTCCTTCGTACTGTTTGCCTATGGTGTCTCCTTTGCATCCATGCTTTTGATCCTTTCGCAGGCGCTTATGGTTATCGCGGTCTTTTTGACTGTGGTTTCCGGCTTGCAGTATTTTTGGAATTGTCGCAAGGTCGTTTTTCGCGTTTAGAGGGGATCTGATGCGCCGTGTGCGCCTCAATTGCTCTGGAACAACTTCAGCTTGATATCGATGGCGTTGCGCTCCGGCTTGTTCGTTTAGCAGCAGAGCGCGGCGTCACGCTCTGCTGTGCCGAGTCCCTGACGGCCGGTATGGTTTCTTCAAACATCGCATCCATCCCTGGTGCCTCTGCCGTACTTTTAGGCGGCGCGGTAACGTATACCAATCAGATTAAAGAGCACCTGCTTTCGGTTTCCGAAAAGACGATTCAAGAGGTCACCGAGGTTTCCTTTGAGGTTGCCCAGCAGATGGCTTCGGGGGCCCGTTCGCTTTTTAGCTCTGATTATGCCGTAAGTCTCACAGGCTATGCCGGTCCCGGCGGCGGTACGGATACGAATCCGGTGGGCACCGTTTATATCGGTCTTTGCTCTCCCCAGTCCGTATCTTCCAAGCGTTTCGTCTTTTCCGGCAATCGTCAGGAGGTTCGTTTTCGGGCCTGCTTAGAGGCTCTGCGCATGCTGGTCGATGTGCTTGAACGATAGCTATTTGTTTCTTTCGTCAGATTTTGCATTGCATATGAGAATAAAGCGGCGTCACGTATGTGGCGTCGCTTTGCTATTCCGCTTTCCGTATCTTTTAAATTAGCCAATGTAGCTGGTATTTTGGCTGTCATGAGAAGTTTTGGAGCGTCTGTAAGAATTCTGTTTGAGATGAGGGATTTTTCGCGGCATATTTGTTGGAGATTGCGGAAAAGATGGGGAATGCCAGCTCCTAGTATGCATTGTAGAGTGGCTTGACCACGAACAGCTGTTCGGGTATAGTCATTAACGGCAAAAACGCAGTAAGGAGTCCCCATGGCAAAGAATTCTGGTCCCGTACGCACCGTGCATGAGCGTACCTATGGAGTCGAGCGCGATAAGATGGTCGAGGTTACAAAGGCCGAGATCGAAAAGAAGTTCGGGACTGGTTCTATTATGCGCTATGGCGATGGGGGTCCCCAACTCGAGGTGGAGGCCATTCCGACGGGTTCACTTGCATTGGATGCAGCCTTGGGCATTGGTGGTGTTCCTCGCGGCCGTATCGTAGAGATTTACGGTCCCGAGTCTTCTGGTAAGACCACCCTTTCTCTTGAGATTCTTGCAGAGGCTCAAGCTGCCGGCGGCGTCGTTGCATTCATCGATGCCGAGCACGCGTTGGACCCCACCTATGCCGCCCGTATTGGAGTCGATATCGACGAAGTCTTGATTTCTCAGCCCGATACCGGTGAGCAGGCTCTCGAAATCTGCGACATGCTCGTTCGCTCCGGCGCTATCGACGTCGTCGTTATCGACTCCGTAGCAGCTCTTGTTCCCCGCGCGGAAATCGAAGGCGAAATCGGTGATTCTTCTGTAGGCCTTCAGGCTCGCTTAATGAGTCAGGCACTTCGCAAGCTCGCCGGCTCGCTTGCCAAATCTAATACGACCTGCATTTTCATCAATCAGCTTCGTGAGAAGATCGGTGTCATGTTCGGTAACCCCGAAACAACGACGGGTGGCCGCGCCCTGAAGTTCTTCTCTTCCGTTCGTATCGATATTCGACGCATCGATAGCATCAAAGATGGTAACGAGATTATCGGCAACCGCGTGCGCACCAAGATTGTAAAGAATAAGGTTGCGGCTCCTTTTAAGTCTGCTGAGTTTGACATCATGTATGGTACGGGCATCTCCAAAGAGGGCTCGATTCTCGATATGGGCGTTGAATACGGCATCGTGAGAAAGTCCGGCGCCTGGTATGCCTATGAAGCTGATCGTTTGGGTCAGGGCCGTGAGGCGGCAAAGGATTTCTTGCGCAAAAATCCTGCTCTGTCTGAGGAGATTGAGCATAAAGTTCGCGTTGCCTGTGGCCTCGAATTCGATGATGAGCCTACTGGTGAGGCCGTTGACCCTTCGGAATTGGACGAGGGCATTGTTGGCGATACAAATGCGGGTTCTTCTGCCCTCGATGTGGAATAAGCCAGGGATCCCAAGGTGTCAGAAGTTATCGAAATTGATACCGTTTTACCCGATCGGGAGGAGAAAAGACGTCTCGCGGCTTTTAGCTCAAAAAAGCCCATGGCTTCAGTTTCCCTTTTATTGGATAACGGTGCCTGTCGTGAAATCGTCGTGCCCGAGCGCGTTGGCAAGCTCTTGATTAAAGATGCGTTTTCGCTTCCCCTTCCCGAGGAGGATGCCTTTGACACGATTCATGAACTTGAATATCGCGTCTGCTTTGCTCAGCTCACCGACATGCTTTCTCGAAGGGACTATTCATCAGGTGAGCTCGATAGCAAGCTGAAAGCCTACGGTTATCGTGCTATCGAGATCGATCGTGCTCTTCGTGTTGCACGTGATAAACGATATCTGGATGACATGCGTTTCACGACCACATTCATTCAGCAGCGAATTGCCCGCGGGTGGGGGAGGCGCAAGATTGAGCTTGAACTCCGACGACGCCAGATAGATGTCAACGATATCGAAGGATATCCCGAGGCTTTTTTTGACGAGGACGAAGATTTCCAACGCGCGCTAGAAACTCTTGAAAAAAAGCGTGTTCCCGATATCCGCCCGCAAGAAAAGCTCACTCGGTTCCTTGTTTCACGTGGGTTTTCATATCAGGTTGCGCGAGCGGCGACGTCTGCAAGGCTGGAGGGGGAGAGCGCTTCCTAGGCGATGCCGATCGATGCATCCTTTACTAGTTTTACGTTGGGTCACGTTGACATAATCCACGTGAAAACGTAGGATTATATGGTCATTTGTTATGTGATGCTCACTCATCTTTGATGAGATTGTATATGGCAATTTTCATAATTCCTACTGGGTGGATTCTCCCTAGCAAATGTCGGCGCTGCTCTTCGGGGCAGTGCCTTTCCTTATGTAGAAAAGTTAATTGAAGGAGTTGAAATGGGCATGGAGGTTATCGTTGGCGTCGCTTGCCTTGTTATCGGTGCGGTAATTGCCACGGTCGCCATGCGCAGCGCTAAAAACGGAAGCCTTCGAGAGGCAGACTCAAAGATTCAGTCTGCTCACGAAGAGGCAAAAACCGTCATCAGCGATGCGAAGCGCACGGCAGAGACACTGAAGAAAGAAGCTCTTCTCGAGGCTAAAGAGGAGATTATTCAGCATAAGCAGACAGCGGAAAACGAAGAAAAGCAGCGTAAGCGCGAGCTTCGCACGCTTGAGAACCGCGTGATGCAGCGCGAGGAGTCTCTCGATCGCCGTAATGATGCTCTTGATAAGCGCGAGCATCAGCTCTCGAGCCAGGCCGGTCAAATTGAAAAGCGCTCTCGTGAGCTTGATGATCTGGTTGCCAAGCAAACAACCGAGCTTGAGCGCATCTCCGAGTTGACGCGCGACGATGCGCATCGTGAGCTTCTCGACAAGGTCCGCGGTGAGGTTACCCATGAGGCGGCAACCATTATCCGTGAGTCCGAGCAGCAGGTTCGAGCAGAATGCCACAAGACCGCTCAGGAGATTATCTCTCTTGCTATCCAGCGTTGCGCTGCGGACCATACGGCGGAGGTCACTGTTACTTCGGTGCACATTCCTTCCGATGATCTTAAAGGTAGGATTATCGGTCGCGAGGGCCGCAACATCCGTACGTTTGAGCAGGTTTCTGGTGTCAATCTTGTTATCGATGACACTCCTGAGACCGTTGTTCTTTCGAGCTTTGATCCGGTTCGGCGCGAGACCGCTCGTGTCGCTCTCGAGAATTTGATTGCAGATGGTCGTATCCATCCTGCGCGTATCGAGGAGATGTACAACAAGGCCGCAGATCTAGTTCAGCAGCGTGTGCGCGAGGCTGGCGAGCAGGCTGCTTTTGATGCTGGTATCCACGATCTGCACCCTGAGCTCATCAAGACGCTCGGCGCCCTGCGTTATCGTACTTCGTTTGGTCAAAACGTTCTTCAGCATTCGCTCGAGGTTGCCGACATGTGCTCGATCATGGCGTCCGAGCTCGGCGTTGACCCCTATGCTGCCAAGCGCGCAGGCCTTCTGCACGACCTTGGCAAGGCAATCGATCATGATGTCGAGGGTCCCCACGCTGTGATCGGTGCCGATCTTGCCCGCCGGTATGGTGAAAAGCCCGCTATCGTCCACGCCATTGAGGCTCACCATGCCGACGTTGAGCCCAACTCGGTTCTCGCTGTGCTGGTGCAGGCTGCCGACGCTGTTTCTGCATCTCGCCCCGGTGCTCGTCGTGAATCTGCTGAAAACTACATTAAACGTCTTGAGAAGCTCGAGGAGATCGCTAACGCTCATGAAGGCGTTGAGCGTACGTATGCCATGCAGGCCGGCCGTGAGGTTCACGTCATGGTCCAGCCCGACAAGATCTCCGATGCGCAGTCCACGGTTCTTGCTCATGATATCGCCCATCAGATCGAGGAGGAAATGGAATATCCCGGTCAGGTGCGCGTCGTGGTGATTCGCGAGAGCCGCGCTGTAGATATTGCGAAATAACATGAGCGATACGAACGAACTCATTTCATTTATTGCCTCGATGTCCGGTGAGGGTAATCTTCGCGTCGAGGAAAACCTAGGTGAGGGGTTCGTTCGTCTTCGCGTTTCTGAGGCCGAACGCCGACAAGCCAAGCATGATATTCAGCATGTAGAAGACATCGTTATCGAGATGCTTCGCAATGCACGTGATGCGGGTGCTACGAGAATCTATGTAGCAACGTTTAAGGAAGAGGGGATGCGCTCTCTTCTGTTTCTCGACAACGGCTGCGGTGTGCCTGAAGATATGCGTGAGCGTATTTTCGACGCCCGCGTCACCTCAAAGCTCGAATCGATGAAGATGGACCGCTGGGGTGTTCATGGGCGCGGTATGGCTCTGTTTTCCATTCGGCAGAATGTTGACGATGTCGAGGTCGTTGCTTCAGGCAAGGACCTCGGCTCTTCTTTTAAGGTTCTAGTCAACACAGATGTTCTTAATGAACGCGCTGATCAATCTTCGTGGCCTATCGCCTCAAAAGACGAAACGGGTGCATATCATTGTGCTCGCGGGCCTCATAATATTTTGCGTACCGTCTGCGATTTTTCGCTCGAAGAAATGCATGGGTGCGATGTCTATATTGGCAGCCCCACGGAAATCGCTGCCACGCTTTATTCTCATGCTCATGATGAGCTCGATGCGTCTCGGCTTCTCTTTTTAGATAATGAGTCGACCCTTCCCGTTATAACGCGTTTGGGGTTTGCTGCGGATGCCGCAGAGTTTATGCGCATTGCGGAAACGATCGGCATCGATATTTCCGAGCGAACGGCTCACCGTATTCTTTCTGGTACGATTGCACCGCTTCGAAGCGCCTTGTCGCGTTTATTACGCGAACGCGACGGTCATGCGCCGCGTTCAAACGAAGTCGATCTAGTAAAAGACCGACGTGGACTTAAAATCGCCCCTGATGATCTTTCTCGATTCTCGCGTGACGTAGAGCGATGCTTTGAAGATTTGGCACAACGCTACTATCTCAATATGGTGGGCGATCCCAAGATTCGCGTTATGAAAGATAGGATCACGGTTTCATTCCCCATTGAAAAGGGCGAATAGCCCTTGTGGCCTTTCGGCTCATGCGCTAAAGTCATTTCATACTCAAAATATGCCACCTTAGCAGGAGAAACGTAGCAATGGAATTCTTGAAGGTCTCAAGTAAGTCTTCCCCCGCATCAGTTGCCGGCGCCATTGCCGGAATGGTAAAAGACGGAGTGCCCGTCAATATGCAGTGCGTTGGCGCCGGAGCGGTTAATCAGGCAGTTAAAGCTATCGCAATCGCGCGTGGATTCCTTATTCCCACCGGTTTTGATATTTCATGTGCGCCTGTGTTCTCGGATATTCTTATCAATGGCGAGTCTCGTACGGCGATTCGTCTTTCTGTTTACGTACATCATGTCTCCGTGCACGCTTCTGACATGGATGGCTATGTCGACGATGTGCAACGAGTAGGGTAGGTCATGTCTCTTTCACAACTTAACGGCAAAACGTATCTGATCAAGACGTTTGGTTGCCAGATGAATATGCACGACTCTGAGCGTGTAAGCGGTCTGTTGGACTCTTGTGGCTGTTTGGAGGTTGCCACTCCCGAGGAAGCCGACATTGTTGTTTTCATGACCTGCTGTGTTCGCGAGGCTGCCGATACGAGGCTTTACGGGCAATGCCTGTCTTGCAAGAGTCTCCCTGCTCCTCCGTCCGGAAAGCGCGTAATTGCCGTTGGAGGCTGCATTGCCCAGCGTGACGGGGAAGGTCTTTTAACCAATCTGGATAACGTTGACGTTGTCTTTGGCACGCATAGTATCGCTCATGTGGGCGATTTGATAGCTCAGGCCTTTGACGATGGCAACCATCATGTTCGCTGCGAAGAGCATGAGGAGAACCCAGCGACTACGATGCCCTGGCATCGTGCCACTTCCTATCATGCCTGGGTTCCCATCATGACGGGTTGTAATAATTTTTGCTCGTATTGCATCGTGCCCTACGTGCGTGGTCGTGAAAAGAGCCGTCCATTCGATGAGATTGTGGACGAGGTAACCGCTCTATCTCGCATGGGTGTGCGCGAAGTGACCCTTTTGGGACAAAACGTAAACTCCTATGGTCGCGATCTGTTCGGTTCGCCTCATTTTGCTGAGCTGCTCCGGCGTGTTGGCGATACGGGTATCGAGCGTATCTTCTTCACTTCTTCTCATCCCAAGGATCTGTTGCCTGAGACTATCGATGCTATGGCAGAGGTTCCTGCCGTTATGCCGCAGCTCCACCTTGCCGTGCAGTCTGGTTCGTCTCGAATTCTCAAGCTCATGAACAGACGCTATACACGCGAGTCTTATCTTGACCTGATCGAGCGCGTGCGGGACCGTATTCCCGACATTGCTCTTTCGACTGATATCATTGTGGGCTTCCCGGGCGAGACCGAGGAAGATTTTGAGCAGACTCTCTCCTTGGCCGAGACCGTTCGTTACGCTCAGGCATATACGTTCATCTATTCCAAGCGCCCTGGAACGCCAGCAGCCGAGATTGATGATCCTACGCCGCGCGAGGTTATTCTGGAGCGATTCAATCGACTCGTTCATGTTGTCGAAACCACGGCGAACGAGTTTAACCAGCACGATCTCCATCGTGTGGTACCTGCACTCATTGAGGGCACCTCGAAGAAGAACGCATCCATCTTGATGGGGAAGAGTGCAAAAAACCAAACGGTTCACGCGCCTATTCCCGCCGGTTATTCAATTGACCAACTAGTGGGCAAAATCGTTGATGTTAATGTCGATGTCGCGCGCACTTGGTATCTTTCTGGCACGGTGACCGGCGATCCACGATGAGTTTCGATTCTTTGCAGGCTCACGTTATTGTAATTGCCGGTCCCACCGCTGTGGGAAAAAGTGCTACTGCCGACTGTCTCGCGCAGCGCTGGGGTACTGAGGTCCTTTCGGCGGATGCTATGCAGGTCTATACGGGGATGGATATCGGTACCGCAAAGACGCCGGTTGACGAACGACCCGTTCCGCTTAGACTTATTGACATTGTTTCCCCTACCACTGCCTATTCCGCAGCGCTCTATCAACACGATGCTCGTGCGCTCATTGATGAGAAACAGCAAAGGGGAGAGGTAGCGCTGATGTGCGGTGGTACAGGACTGTATATTAATGCTGCCCTCGATGACATGCGTTTTCCATCAGGGGAGTTTGAAGACGAGCGCCGCCTTGCCTATCAAGAACTTGCCAGTTCAATGGGCGACGACTATATGCATCGGCTTCTTGCGCAGCGCGATCCCAAAAGCGCCGAGGTCATTCATCCACATAATGTTCGTCGCGTCATTCGCGCCCTTGAAATGGTTGATGACGGCTTGTGCTATGCCGATCAGAAAGCCGGATTTTCGACGCCTAAGGAATGCTATCCCTCTATGCGCTTCTGTCTTTCCATGAATCGCGAGGAGCTTTATCGGCGCATTGACACGCGTGTCGATGTGATGATTGAGCTCGGTCTTGTTGATGAGGTTAAGCACCTCTTGGAGATGGGGCTGCAGCGCGATTCCACGGCCTCCCAGGCCATCGGCTATAAGGAGATTCTTCAGTATCTCGATGGCGAATTGTCGCTTGGTGAGGCAATTGAGCTGATCAAGCGCGGTTCGCGTAGATATGCGAAGCGTCAACTTTCATGGTTTAGGCGCGACACGCGCTACCGATGGATTGAGGTCGATGGCCTTTCCGCGTCAGATACTGCCAATGAGGTGCAGAGGCTTATTGAGGGCGCCGCGTGAGTCGATTTTCTTTTTTGTCTACAGAGCTCGAGCCCGAACGTGTTTTGCTTGTTGGGGTTGATTTTCGAAATGACGCCTGGCCGATAGACCGCTCGCTCGATGAGCTTGAGCGGCTTGCTCATACTGCTGGCGCTCTCACAGTTGGTCGCGTTGTCCAGCGGCTCGATAAACCCATTCCAAAATCTTTTATTGGATCTGGTAAGGTCGAAGAGGTTCGTCGGCTGGTCGCTGCTCTTGATGTTAACACGGTTATCTTCGATGATGATTTGACGCCTGCTCAGCAAAGTCATCTGGAGAAAACGATTGGTGAGCCTGCTAAGATTATCGACCGTACGGCTTTGATTTTGGATATTTTCGGCCTGCATGCCAAAACACGTGAGGGACGTATCCAAGTTCAACTTGCGCAGCTTCAGTATCTTTTACCCCGATTAAGGGGAATGTGGTCCCATCTCGCCAAAGAGCAGACTCGTGGTGGCATTGGAAGCCGCTTTGGCCAGGGTGAAAGTCAGCTTGAAGTTGACAGGCGCTTGATTCGCAACAAGATTGCCTCTTTGAGGCGCGAGCTTAATGGCTTAGAAAAGCGCCGTTCTGTTCAGACCAAGAGCAGGAAAGAGTCTACTGCGTTTAGGGTTGCACTTGCCGGCTATACGAATGCTGGAAAGTCGACGTTGCTTAATGCATTGACTGATGCGGGTGTTCTTTCAGAAGACAAGTTATTTGCAACGCTCGATCCAACTACTCGCTCCTACAGTCTTCCCGGCGGTCGCGTTGTTACCATTACCGATACGGTTGGATTTATCCAAAAACTGCCCCACGGCCTCGTCGAGGCGTTTAAATCGACGCTTGCTGAGGTTCTTGAAGCAGATCTAATTCTAAAAATCGTTGACTATTCCGATGAGGATGCTGATTTGCACCTCGAAGCGGTTAATCGAGTGCTCGATGAAATCGGCGCTGGTGAACAGCTTTCCGTTACGGTGAATAATAAATGTGACCGTTTTGAAGCGTCCTATGTTCACGCTCTCGAATCGCGCTATCCAGATCAGGTGTTTTGTTCTGCCTATACTGGCTATGGTATAGATTCCCTTATCGATACCCTAGCTCTTCGAGCCTCTGCTTCTGATCAGTTGCTCACCGTGATGCTGCCCTATGCAAATGCGTCGCTGCGCGCTCAAGTCCATGAGCAGGGAGTGATCTTGAATGAAGAGTTTCTTCCTGAAGGCATGTGTATCACAGCAAAGGTCCCTTCTAAGCTAGCTGGCCTTTTGCGACAGTATGAGCAGGAGCCCGCAGATAGAACAGAGTGCGAGAGCCTCCCGTTAGCTACCGAAGATTAGCTTCAGGGCCAATAGTGCAAGGGGTTGATGGATGAGGTAGATCAGCAGGCTTTTTGTACCAATCCATTCTAGGAGCCTGCTCCATCTCCTTGTTGCCCATGAAGGGTATTCTTTTGCCCTTTCATGAAACAGACGAGCGCATCCGGCTCCTACCAGATACATAAAGAAATACGGTATCAATGGATAATAGTCTCCCGACATAAAAGTAGGGGATGGAAAGCCAAGCCAGGCGAGATGTTCTATCGGATAGGTTACTCGTGGAATTTGATATGTTAGGAAAAAAGCTGCAAGAGATACTATAGTTACGAGCAGTGGATGGGGCGTTTTGATTTTTTCCAAGCACGCAAAGAGAAGCGTCGAGGCACCCATGCAGAATAAAATTCCATAGGTAACGGGCGTGTCGACGCTGGCAACACTCGTGGCTATCCATACAAGAAGAGCCATGGCGGAATATAGAAGACCTCGCTTTAGGTTATTTCTTGAAAAAGACGTGGACCATCCAGCAAGAAATAGAAAAGTCCAGCTGATGGAGCATCGCCAGATATCTTGAAAAAGTCCTAGGGTGAACCAGTCCATGGGCAAGGCGTAGAGATAGGCCAAGTCATAGCAGATATGAAAAGACACCATAGAGATGATGGTACATCCTCGGATGTCGTCAATGATGTGGATTCTGCCTTGGGAACTGAGCGTTTTTTCCATTGGAGCTACAGACGACGCATGAGGGCGACAACCTTGCCAAGAATGGTTGGATTGTCGGCGAAGATGGGCTCCATTGCATCGTTTTCCGGCTGAAGACGAACTCTACCGCGTTCTTTATAGAATGTTTTGACTGTTGCAGAGCCATCGATCATGGCAACGACTATGTCACCATTCATTGCGCTGGGTTGTTCGCGAACAATAATGTAATCACCGTTGTAGATGCCGACGTTGATCATCGAGTTGCCGTGGACTTC
Source organism: uncultured Collinsella sp. (assembly GCA_958348985.1). Classification (GTDB taxonomy): domain Bacteria; phylum Actinomycetota; class Coriobacteriia; order Coriobacteriales; family Coriobacteriaceae; genus Collinsella. The sequence continues at coordinate 93,526 of CATWBG010000009.1, forward strand.
AAGAATAAAGGAGCTTGAGTCCGAGGCGATTTCAGTTGGGACGGTGAAAGTATCTTCGATATTTTGTTCTGCCAAGATCGGCATACCTGCGGCCACACGGCCAACAAGCGGGAGGGAGACAACGCCTCGCATCTCGGGTACAGGAGATTCCTGGGAGATGTCGAGGTTATTATCGGGATTGCCCTCCTGCTCAAATACCTCCAGGGCGCGAGGCTTGGTTTTATCTCGCTTGATGAGGCCATGGGCCTCCAGAGCGGAGAGATGCGCATGTACGGTTGAAGGGGAGGAGAGACCAACAGCTGCTGCCATTTCACGAACACTGGGCGGATAGCCCTTCTCCGTTTGGTAGGAGCGGATGAAATCGTAGATTTGCTGTTGGCGCTTGGTGATCTTGCGTGCCATACTTACTCCTCAAACCCAAACAAATGTTCGAATTTCTATTGACTGGAACAACTGTTCGTAGATAATAATATACGAACATTCGTTCTTGCGCTAGTACCTTTGTCCGCGCAAGGATATATAACTCTTCTTGGAACGAACAAGAGAGGTGTAGAGATGAATAATTCCATGACATACGGTAACTTGGCGCTTAAGTCGTATAACACGCATCCTTCATTCCAGGTTATTGATGGCAATTCTCGTTCTTTCAATCATGCGAGCACCTCTGCCCAGAAGGCTTCAGTAGCAAATGTGCGTCCAAAAACTGGTTTGTTTTTCGTTGTTGTCATCGCTATGATCACGCTTTCTTTTACCTTCTTTACTTCGGCTGCTTCCCAGCGTGCTTTTGATACTGCTTCTGCGAATGCTTCGCGGGTTGTCATCTCTGTTCAATCGGGCGATACGCTTTGGGATATCGCCGAGGAGCATCCTGTTTCGCACTTGAGTACTTCTGATACCGTTGCGCTGATCCGCTCTTGGAATGACCTTAATTCTTCTGAGCTTTCTATTGGTATGGACCTTCTGGTTCCCGCATCCTTTCAATAGGGATTTCACATTGCATAGGGTATTCTGATTTTTACTAGATTCGGAGGTTCCCATGCGTTGTCCAAAGTGCGGTAATGCCGATACGCGTGTTGTAGACTCACGTACCCAAGAAGCGACCAATGCCATTAAGCGCCGTCGTGAATGCTGCGGCTGCGGTTTTCGATTTACGACATTTGAGCGTTGTGAAGATCCCATCGAAGTCATTAAAAGCGATGGTTCCACTCAGCCTTTCGATAGAAATAAGCTTCTAGTGGGTCTTATGAGAGCTACGTCAAAGCGTGATATCGATCTTGCTTCTCTTAACGGTCTTATCGACGATATAGAGCGCGAGCTGCGCAGCAGCACGCTTACCGCTGTTAGCTCGCATGAAATTGGCGATATGGTCCTTAAGCGTCTCGAGAAACTCGATAAAGTGGCCTACATACGCTTCGCTTCCGTGTATCGTGACTTTAAAGATGTCGATGAGTTCTTTAAAGAACTTCAAAATTTGAGGTGATTACCCGTATGTCTCGTGTTGATGTTTCTATTAAGCGCTTAGATCCCGCTGTGAGCCTTCCGGAATATGCTTATTCCGGTGATGCTGGTCTCGATTTGCGCTGCAATGAGAGTGTTGATCTAGCTCCCTTTGAGCGTCGTCTTGTCTCTACGGGTCTTGCTATCGCTTTGCCCGATGGGTATGCGGGTTTTGTCCAACCTCGAAGCGGCCTTGCTCTTAAGCGCGGGCTGTCTATCGTCAATACTCCCGGTCTCATCGATGCTCACTACCGCGGTGAACTCAAGGTCATTCTTATCAACCTTGATGCAACAGAACCTATTCACCTTGAAAAGGGTGAGCGAATCGCTCAGCTCGTAATCCAAGAAGTTCCAACCGTTTGCTTGCATGAGGTTGATGAATTAGACGAGACCGATCGTGGCGCGGGTGGTTTTGGCTCCAGTGGAGTTGCCTAGACGCGATCGCTCTTCGTGCTATCGGATGTGCGCCGGTTTATCACCAATATAGAATTCAGCAAAATGGCGTGTTCGTTTTACGGGCACGCCAACTCGTTTCATGGTTTCGATAACGATGTCTTCGGCAGCATGCGGCTTTCGAAGTGCATTTGCATTAACAAGCAGCGCTTTAAGCGCGGCTGGATTCTCATGGAGATGATTGAGTGTGGTGATAAGCTCTCGAAAGGTCGTGGCATGCAGGCTTGCACCAAACGAAGTGAGCATGGTGGTGTTTGCTTTTTCCTGACCGTATGATTTACCAAGCAAGAGCATAGGTAGCTTTGCGCAAAGGCATTCGGTAACAGCGAGTCCGCCAGATTTTAGAACGGCAACATCCGATGCTTTCATGAGGGAAGCCATGTCTTCAACGTAATCGAGAACCGACACGTTGCCGAGCCCCATGCCATTAAAAACCGATTTCAGGTGCATTGAATATTCTTCATCTTTACCGGGGAGAAAAACAAAGTGCATGCGATTGAATCGGCGTAGATAGGGAATAGTTTGCTCGATAGCAGCCCTAAATCGAACATAGGGCTGCGGAAGTGAAGCGCCAGCCATAACTAATACAATTTTTTTGTCGAGGGGGAGTCCAAAGGATTCTTTTATCTGCTTGATGTCGCACGGATCATCGAAACCGTCGCGTACGGGGATACCTGTGATCTTGATTTTGGACTCTTCAACATGGCGCGGTCTGAGAGTTTCTGCCATGAATTCGGTTGCAACGCAGAACAAGTCGGTTTCTTTATGAGGCCACCAGCCCTCGATTTCATAATCGGTGGGGATACAGACCAGGGGGTACTCGATACCGGTAATCGATCGTGCACCGCAGGCGACGTTTGCGGCTGTGATATGGGTTGCAATAATTGCAAGCGGTTTATTTTCGCGAACATAATCGTTAAACGAGGGGAACATCACGCGAGACCAACCGGTACCGCCGCCCCATAGAAGACGTCCTGTAAGCGTGTAGCGCCAGGTGATGTCGTAAATTGGTCTTGTGGCCCCGGTAAAAGAGGCTGCTGTTTTATTGCCGTCAAATTTAATGCGACCATAATCGAGAACATCCAGAACGTCGACTCTGACGTTCTCTGGAATATCATGGGTGCCGCGCAACGTATCGATGGCTTGGGCAATGGCATTCGCTGCCGCCTTGTGTCCAGAGCCAACCGATGCGTGCATGATGGTGATGACGGGTTGAGAATTTGATGCAATTGTTGAGGCAGGGTTCTGCTCAACGCTCATAAGGACTCCTTGTCGACGTGGACTCTATTCTACGATGAGAATTGAATTGATGCGCAAGCTCGAGAGATAAACATGAATTGATGGGTAGTATTACCATGTAATGTGAAACGCACATGTTGTTAGCGCACGTGAAAGGATGAGCCATGGTTTCGACAGAGTGTGATTTGGCGGTCATTGGCGGCGGCCCTGCTGGATCTTCCGCGGCCCTGTATGGCGCTCGCGCTGGGTTGAAAACCGTTATTTTCGAACCGGGTTTACCTGGCGGCCAGATTGCTCAGACTGATATCGTCGATAACTACCCCGGTCTTCCTGATATCAGCGGTTTTGAACTTGGATCTGCTCTGTATCAGCATGCTTTGGATGCCGGTGTCGAACAGGTGCAGCATTTTGTCGATGCGCTACATCGCAAACCTGACCGCTCGTTCTTGCTCAACATCGGATCCGACGAGGTCGGCGCACGTGCTGTTGTCTGCGCTCTGGGTGCTAAAGCTCGTAAGGCGGGATTTACGGGCGAGGATACCTTTACGGGAAGGGGAGTGTCCTATTGCGCGACATGTGACGGTATGTTCTATCGAGGAAAACTTGTTTATGTAATCGGTGGTGGTAAGGCAGCTTGCGATGAAGCTCTATTCCTGTCTCGCATCGCTTCACGTGTCATCATGCTTGTACGCCGCGATCAATTCCGTGCTCCCAAGGGTATTGTGAATAAGATTCAAGCAACGGCAAATATCGATGTTCGTTTCAACACATTGGTTGATTCGCTTGCGGGCGATGCGCTTCCAACCACCATTGTCTTGAAGAATGTCTTGACACAGCAGCTAACCGAAGAGCGTCATGATCCTGGGTCATTTGGTGTGTTTGTCTTTACGGGATTTGATCCTGTTACCGGTCTCGTTAATGAGTACGTTGATAGAGCGGATGACGGCGGGGTTATTACCAAAGAAGATATGTCTACAAAGACCCCAGGGCTCTTCTGCGCCGGCGATATGCGCGTCAAACCCCTTAGGCAGGTTGTCACAGCAGTTTCCGATGGTGCTATTGCCGCAACTTCTGCTTATACTTATCTAGCTTTAATTTAGGTACCTAAGTATTAAATTATCCTTATTGTACTAGGATTGTTTGCTGTCCAGGGGACGTTCTTTTCTGCAATACCGATTGCAACAGATTGGTTGTTCTAGTTTTCTTCATACCTGTACGTGGAAGTGTACTTATATAGCTTACGAAGCAAATCGAGTTGATCTACATGCTGGCTCCGTCGAGTAAATCAGCGTTCAGGTCACGATGTTTCGCCTGTAATCACGTTGCGTAGCGGTTGGACGGATCGATTTTCATTTGTCGCATTCTAATGATCTATGCATCCATGCGC
>CATWBG010000010.1:0-92406 GCA_958348985.1 uncultured Collinsella sp.
GCCAGAGGGGAGGCCCCTCTGGGCCGGGAATATCGGTCTCCACGTTTCGCACACAATCGGGGGGATGCTTTCGGGCCCGCCCCGTGGCGCAGGGGGCCGGGCCCGCGGGCGCGGGCAGCCTTCACATATACGAAGGCCCCAGTATCCGAAACGCGGCGCATGCCCCCCCCAATCGGAGCATGCGCCGCGACTTACGCGATCCTGCCTAAATATATGTACCGGCCCTACATCGGTGTACCAAATGGCCGGCTTTCGCTAGATGCCGCCGTACTCGCCTTTCACGATGGCGGTGCCGGCCTCGAGCATCTCGTCGCGAAGCTCAATCGTTCCGGCCTCGGCATATATACGCACGACGGGCTCGGTACCGCTAGGACGAAGCAGCAACCAAGACTCATCATCAAACTCCATGCGCAAGCCATCGCGATGGCTCACATGCACCGGCGCCCTGCCCACAATGTTTTGAGGGTTCAGCCCCGGCATAAGCGTCCGAAGCATTTCCACTTCCTCGTTTTGCAGACGGATATCGCGACGAGCATAGGCAACGGGGCCATAATGCTCATCAAGCTCGTCGATGAGCTGGCCCAGAGTTTTATGCTCCTTCGCCATCATCTCGCACAGCAAAACGTGCGCATACAGACCATCGCGCCCGGGAAAGCGCTCGGGAAAACCAATCCCCCCGGTTTCCTCGCCACCAATGATCACGCCGCCTTTTATCATCTCCTCATATATGTATTTAAAACCGATGGGCTTTATCGCGAGGGGCAAACCGAGCTCACGAGCCATGCGACGCGTCTGAATTGAACCCGTTAGGCCCATGGCAACACGCCCATGGGCGCCGTGGTGCTTAACCAGATGCCCCAGAACAAGCGTAAAGACCCGATGGGCGTCGATGTAGCGTCCGCGCTCGTCGACTGCAGAAATGCGGCTGCCGTCTCCGTCACAGATGAGGCCGGCATGAGCCTTGGAGGAGAGGACCATCCGCTCGCAATCGTCCACCCACGGCTCAATGGGCTCGGGGCGCAAGGTCTGTGCATCAGGCTCGTCTGCACCGTGGATCTCAATCGTCTGCACGCCGAGAGGGCCCAGCACAGCGGGAAGATACCCTCGAGCCGAGCCATACATGGGGTCATACACCAATTGCAAACCGGCCTCGGCAATCGCCTGAGTATCGATATTCGAAAAAAGGCTTTCGAGATATGGCGAAACGATATCCTTCTCGATAAGGGGACCGCGCGCCTCGGTAGCCTCAAGAGGAATGGACTCCTCCAACGCGTCAATCACATCGGCGGTGCCCGTGCCACCATCGGCCATACGAACCTTAATACCCAGGTAATCGCTTGAATGATTGGAACCCGTAATCATCAGGCCGCCGCATGCGCGCGGATCGTTTGCAATCGCCCAAGACAGCGCCGACGTAGGCGTGTAGCGATCGGAAATCATGGCAACAAGGCCAGCGCCCGCAACAACCATGCCCGCAAGACGCGCCGCTTGCTCCGCACCCTCGCGGGTGTCATATCCTATGTAGACGATGGCACCCGAATCGGTGCGAGACCACATCTGCGCCGCCGCATCCGCAAGGCGCACGACGTTTTCTTCCGTAAAGTCGCCGTCACGCCGTGCGTACCAGCCGCCTGTTCCAAAATGAATAATCGTGCTCATCTGCACTCTTTCTTACTCAATAAGGGCCGCACAAGCCGTGCGCCCCACACATGCATCTGTCACCAGAATAGTCACTCTTCGACAAGCCGATGACATGCGTCAAGTTCCTCGGCGATAGCACATGTCGATGCAGGCGTGGCCCCACAGCACGTGCCGATGATGCGAGCGCCATCGGTCGCCCATTGTACAGAAGCGGTGGCGAGGGCCTCGGCATCTTCGCTCCACCTGAAGCAGCCCTCATCATCGCGCATCGGAAGACTCGCGTAGGGACGCACCATGATATATCCGTGCGAAGAGCTTGCCATACGCGGCACGCACAACGTCGCCGCAGCGATAGAACAGCAGTTAACGCCTACCGCTGTAGCACCATGCTTCTCGGCCCAAATGCAGGCCGCCTCGACATTCAGGCCATCACCCAGCAGATTGCCCTCATCATCGACAGCGAAGCTGATAAACATAGGCATGCCATCTGCAACATCTTCAACACCAGCGACAGCAGGCTCGAGGTCACGAATTGACGTAAAGGTCTCGAGCATGCATGCCTGAACACCCGCGGCGAGCAAGGCGTGCGCTTGCTCACGATAGGCGTCTCGTGCAAGACGATATTCCGGCTCATCCTTGTGAAACCACTCGATGCCGCACGGGCCAATCGAACCTACAAGATTTTGACCACCCGCCGCATGAGCTGCCGCCACGGCCTCTGCACACACCAGATCGACGCTCGATTCGATATGATCGCGCTTGAGCGCCGGCGCTGTTGCCTGGAATGTATTCGTGAGCAAAATCTGAGCGCCTGCATCGGCATATTGCTGATGAATACGCGTAACCTCCTGAGACTCCGCCACATTCCAATAGGCAGCGGGAACATCTTGGGCGCCCAGCTCCGACGCGAGCATCGTCCCAACAGGCCCCTGCATGAGCACGGCGCCCGTCGAAAGAAGACCGAGCAAGCGATCGGCGCCCGCCCGGTCATAAGAATCGGTTGAATACAGTTGATTTTGGTCTTGGTCCATCGGTCTAATCCTTGCCGAGCCGATTATTCCTCGCCGATGCTTATACCCTGCTTCTCGAGATAATGCAGCCACCGTGTCATCGTATCCTCAGATACTGCATGCTCCATCATGCAGGCCTCTGCATCAGCGCGCTCGGCATCGACACCGAGCTCTTGCGTTAGGAAGGCATTCAAAAGTCGATGGCGATACCACACCGCTCGCCCCAGCTCACGGCCTTTCTCGGTAAGCAGAACCTTGCCGTAGTGAGATTGCTCGACCAAACCACGCTCCTTGAGCGCACTGATGGCCTTATTAACCGACGCCTTTGAGACATCGAGGTGCTGGGCGATATCGACAGAGCGGATGCCTTCGCTAGAGCCGCTCTCTTCCTCGATGCGAACAATGCACTCGAGATAATCTTCATTTGCAACTGTGAGATGCAGCTCACGAGAAGCATCAGTGGTATCCATGGGCACGCGTCCTTCCTAAACCGTACACCTAGTGTAGCGCAACGGCGCCACAAGCCAACGACCCGACCGTGCTAGAGTAACAGTCGTCAGCACATTGAGCATAAGGAGTCACTATGTCTGATACCCCGATGAGCGACGTCGTGCAGCGCTTCTTCCGCTACGTTCAGGTTGATACACAATCTGCCGACGAGCACTGCGACCAGGTTCCCTCGACCGCCTGCCAGTTTGATCTTGCTAATCTATTGGCTGACGAGCTGCGCGCACTTGGCGCTGAGGACGCCTACGTAACCGAGAGCTGCTACGTTGTTGCGCACATCCCCGCAAGCAAAGGCGCCGAGGATAAGCCCGCACTTGGTCTTCTCGCCCATATCGACACCACCGAGGCCGCCCCTGGCTTTGGCGTGAAGCCCCATATCGTGCACTACGAGGGCGGAAACTTGGTCGCCGGCGTTGTCGATGGCAACGAAGTCGCAATCGGCCCCGACATGCTTTCCGACCTTGATGGCCTGGTGGGCGAAGACATCATCTGCTCGGATGGTTCCACGCTGCTGGGCGGCGACGACAAGGCCGGCGTTGCCGAAATCATGGCGCTCGTGGCGCGCATTCATGAGGATCCCTCCATCACGCATCCGCGCCTGGGCATCTGCTTTTGCCCTGACGAGGAAATCGGCCACGGCGCCTCGCTTCTGGACATCCCCGCGTTTGGATGCACCTACGGCTACACCGTTGACGGAGGCGCCGTGGGCGAGCTTGAGTGGGAGTGCTTCAACGCCGCCGAGGCAACTGTTCGTTTTGAGGGCTATTCCATCCATCCCGGATCTGCCAAAAACCGCATGGTGAATGCAAACGACCTGTTCGTCCAATTCCAGAGCCTGCTGCCCGCGCATATGCGTCCCGAGCACACCGATGGCTATGACGGCTTTATCCACTGCGAAAGTGTCTCGGCAACCGTCACCCATGCCACCGCTCGCTATATCATCCGCGATCACGATGCCGAGCTGTTCCAGCAAAAGATCGACTTCATGCAGCGTGCCGCCGATTTTATGAATAACGAGCTCGACCGTCCGCGCGTGACCGTCGAAATCAAGCAGCAGTATCGTAACATGGCAGAAATCGTAAAAGACTATCCGCAGCTCGTACAGATCGTCTGCGATTCATACGAGGCCCTGGGTATCAAACCCCTCGTCCTGCCCATCCGTGGTGGCACCGATGGCGCACAGCTCTCTTTCCGCGGTCTCCCCTGCCCCAACCTGGGCACGGGCGGCTATTGCGGCCACAGCGTGAATGAATTTGTTGTCGTCTCGCAGATGGAGCGCGTTGTTGACGTTTTGCAGGAGCTTGCACGTCGCTTTGCCGAGTAACAGCGCTTTAAAGCAAGCGCCTTTGTCTCCTGCTCACAAAAAAGCCGCCGAGCTTGTGCCTGCCCGGCGGCTTTCTTTTTTAGTCTTTGGAGCTCGTTTTTTCTTCCGATGACGACGATGTGCCCTTATCGGTTCCGTTACTAAACGAACGAGAATCGTTGTTGGCAAGGTCGGCAATCGTACTCGACCCGCCCGAGGAGGAGCCCATGGACTGCGGACCTTGTGGATCCTCGCCGGCATCGACGCGCTCCATCATCTCCTTGAGCTTGTCCTCGTAGACAAAAACGTAACTCTGGCCGTTGATGTATGTATCCTCGCCCGCCCAAGACGGCAAGTTGGCCGACCACATGGTATCGGTATCCATGCCGCGCATCGCGTTCGCGAGCGACACGATATCCTGCACGCCCAGATCGGTGACAACCATGTTGGAGAGGGACTCGATGACACCAGGCAGGCGCGTGATGTCCATATTGTTGAGCACTGCGTTCGCAAGGGCACCGATGACCTGGCGCTGATGGCGCATACGCGTATAGTCGCCGTCGGCATACTGGTGACGCGCGCGGCAGTACGTAAGCGCCTTCTCGCCATCCATGTGCTGCTGCCCTGGCTCAATCGTAACCGGACCGGCCTCCGGGTCATCCACGCCGTCAGTTGCGTTGATGTCGATGCCACCCACAGCGTCCACAAGGGTCTTCATGCCGTCAAAGCTGATCTCGGCATAGTGGGCGATTTCGACATCGCACAGCTCGTTAACGGCATTGACCATCCCCTCGGCGCCATCGTAGGCGTGCGTTGCATTGATCTTCATGGTCGAACCCTTGTACTCGACCTTCGTATCACGCGGAATGGAGATGAGCGTGACCTGTTTGGCCTTAGGGTCAACACGCGCAAGGATGATGGAGTCGGCACGATAGGCAGTGTCTCCTGGACGGCCATCGGTTCCCAGCAGCAACATGTAAAACGGATCGCGCGTGACATCGGAATCGGTAAGAGACGAAAGCAGTCCGCTGGTAATGACCTCGCCGTCATTGAGCTTGGAAACAATCTTACCAAACCACAGACCGCATGCCGTAACGCCTGCGATAAGCACGCCCATGAGCGTGAGCAAAATCGTGCGGCGGATGCGCTTTCCGCGCTGGCGCTGACGAGCGCGCTCTAAATAGCGGGCCACGTTTGTGCGACTGTAAACGCGGCTGCTCGATTCGTCAGCCGCACCACGCATCTGCTGTACGGATTTTTTTCTCATAAGAAGGACCTGTCTAGTCGTCAATAGGATCGGGGACGGTGACGCGCTCCACATGCGCCCCCAGCTCTACGAGCTTCTTTACGAAGTGCTCGTATCCACGGTCAATGTGATGGATAGCGGAAACCTCAGTCGTGCCGTCGGCAATAAGGCCAGCGACGGCAAGCGCAGCGCCGCCGCGCAAATCGGGAGAGGTGACTTGAGCGCCCGAGAAGCCCTTGACGCCATGAATCATGGCGTGGTGGCTCTCGATGCGAATGTTTGCCCCCATGCGCACGAGCTCAGAGGCGAACATGAAGCGATTCTCGAAGATGTTCTCGGTGATGACAGAGCTGCCATCTGCCAGAGCGGAAAGAACCATAACCTGAGCCTGCATGTCGGTGGGAAAACCCGGGAACGGCAAGGTCTGGATGTCCACCGGGCGAATGGTATCAACACGGTATACACGTACACCGCCCTCGATGCGCTCAAAATCGATGCCCATGAGCTCGAGCTTTTTAAGAACCATGCCCAAATGGTGCGGAGCGAATCCAACCACCTCAACACCGGCATCGCCAGCCATCAAAGCGCCCGCAACGATAAAGGTACCGGCTTCGATGCGATCGCCGATCACGCGATGCGTGACAGGATGCAGCTCAGAAACGCCCTCGATCGTAACGACAGGGGTTCCGGCACCGGTGATCTGGGCGCCCATCTCGTTGAGCATGTTAGCGAGGTCAACGATCTCGGGCTCGCGCGCGGCGTTATCGATGACCGTCGTGCCCTTAGCGCGAACCGCAGCCATGATGAGATTCTCCGTGGCGCCTACGCTCGCAAACTCAAGCGTAACGGTCTCGCCATGCATTCCCTCGCCGGCGTCGGCATAGATGTAGCCGTGCTCGGTATCAAACTTCACGCCCAGGGCCTCAAGACCCAAAATGTGCATATCGATCTTGCGGGCACCCAGGTTGCAGCCGCCGGGCATTGCGATTTTCGCCTTGCCCATACGGCCCAGCAACGGACCGAGGACCGCCGTAGACGCGCGCATTTTGGCAACGAGCTCGTACGGCGCCTCCCACTGATCGACAGCAGAAGTGTCAATAGCCAGACTATGCTCGTCCACGACCTCGATCGTGGCACCCATGCCCTTAAGAACCTTGCCCATCACGTGTACGTCGGAAATATTGGGCACATTGGTAAGGGTGGTTTTGCCCGGAGCAAGCAAGGTTGCAGCCATGAGCTTGAGCGCAGAGTTCTTAGCGCCCGAAACGCACACGCGTCCCTCGATCGGATGACCACCTTCAACACGGATGATATCCAAACCCGTCCCTTTCAAAAAAAGGCCCGGGAGCACAAGTCTCCCGGGCATGATGTCCATCGCATTGTTGGCAGAGGATGAATCCTCAGTACCTATTTTGCAAGCAGCAGCTTACACCATGCGATTTCATTATAAAGGTAGGCGCGACGCGCATCGTCTTCCGACAGATTCCTCAGGTTGTCTTCAAAACCTTGAAGTTCAACCTTAACCTTCTCGGCATTGACATCCACCAGATCGCAGGCCCGCTCGGCCAGCACGATAACGGTGTCGTCGGCAATTTGAGCATAGCCGCCGCCCACCGCAAACGTGTGGTCGACCGTGCCCATCTCCTTGTCACACACGCGCACGTAACCGTCCGTGATGGTACAAATCTCGTTCGCGTGCTTGGGAAGGATGCCGCACTCGCCGTCCGTAGAGGGCACGACCACAAAGGCAGCCTCGCCCTCATAGGCACAATGTTCCGGACATACGATACGGATGAGCATGGCTTACTTCTCCCCCATCTTGGCGGCGCGCTCGCGCACGTCGTCAATCGTGGACGCATAGCGGAAAGCCTGCTCGGGCAGGTCGTCGCACTCGCCGTCGACGATTGCGGCAAAGGAGCGAACGGTGTCCTCGACGCGGATGTACACGCCGGGGTTACCGGTGAACTGCTCTGCCACGTGGAACGACTGGGACAGGAACTGCTGAAGCTTACGAGCACGGTTGACCGTAAGGCGCTGCTCCTCGGAAAGCTCATCCATACCCAAGATGGCGATGATGTCCTGAAGGTCGGAGTACTCCTGCAGGAGCTCCTGAACCTTGACGGCCACGCGGTAGTGCTCCTCGCCCACGACTGCAGGGTCGAGAGCGTCGGAAGAGGACGCCAGCGGGTCGATAGCCGGATACAGGCCGAGCTCAGCAATGGAACGCGAAAGAACGGTCGTTGCATCCAGGTGGGTGAACGTCGTTGCCGGAGCCGGGTCGGTCAGGTCGTCTGCGGGGACGTAAACAGCCTGGACGGAGGTGATGGAACCGGTCTTGGTAGAGGTAATGCGCTCCTGGAGGTCGCCCATCTCGGTTGCCAGCGTGGGCTGGTAACCAACGGCGGACGGCATACGGCCCAGAAGTGCGGAAACCTCGGAACCTGCCTGAGAGAAGCGGAAGATGTTATCGATGAAGAGCAGAACGTCCTGGCCGCGATCGCGGAAGTACTCCGCGGTGGTAAGACCCGCCAGACCGATGCGCAGACGCGCTCCGGGCGGCTCGTTCATCTGACCGTAGACCAAGCAGGTCTTATCGATAACGCCAGACTCGCTCATCTCGAGGAACAGGTCGGTGCCCTCACGGGTACGCTCGCCGACGCCCGTGAATACGGACGTACCGCCGTGCTCCTGTGCGAGGTTGTTGATGAGTTCCTGAATCAGAACGGTCTTGCCAACGCCGGCGCCGCCGAACAGGCCCGTCTTGCCGCCACGGATGTAGGGCTCGAGCAGGTCGACTGCCTTGATGCCGGTCTCGAAGATCTCGGTCTTGGTGGTGAGCTCGTCAAATGCCGGTGCCGGATGATGGATGGGGTAGTACTCATCGATCTGGGGCATGGGCTTGCCGTCAACGGGCTGGCCGATGACGTTCCAGATGCGGCCGAGGGTCTCGGGACCGACGGGCATCTTCATGGGCTCACCGGTATCGGTTGCGGTGAGGCCGCGCTGTAGGCCGTCGGTAGAAGTCATAGCGACCGTGCGGACCACGCCGCCGGGCAGCTGGGACTCAACCTCGAGAACCGTGCTCAGATGCCCCATGGGGGTATCGGCCTCGACCGTCAGTGCGTTGTAGATCGAGGGGACCTGGCCGTCGAACTTAACGTCGACAACAGGACCGATAACGCGAACGACGCGTCCTTCGCCTGCGGTCTCCCGCTTCGTGGCCTCCTCGACCGCCGCTTGTACGGTGGTTTCTGCCATTAGTGTTCCTCCAATGCTGCGGCTCCCGCCACGATCTCATTGAGCTCGGTGGTAATGGAAGCCTGACGTACGCGATTATACGTACGGGTGAGAGTCGCGATAATCGTGGTAGCGTTCTCCGTTGCCGAGTGCATCGCCTTGCGCCTTGCGCCCTGCTCGGCAGCTGCCGAATCGATAAGCGCTTGGTGGATGATGGTCAGAACGTAAGAGGGAACCAGCTCCCCCAAAACATGCTGAGCGCTCGGAATAAACTTGAACGACGACGAAACGCGCTTGGGGCCCTCATCCTCGTTCTTGCGAGGACCATGAGCCATAGCGACCATCTCGGGATCGAGCGGAAGCAGATGCTCGACACGCAGCTGCTGATCGACACGGTTGCGAGCGTGATGGTACACAACCTCGACGCGGTCAAGCTCACCTGCAACATAGCTGTCACAGATGTAGTCGGCAATCATGCGCGCGTCTTCCAGACGAGGGTCTGCCGAGAAGCCTTCAAACTTCATGACGACGTTTCCCCTGCTGGAGAAATACTCGCTTGGCTTGCGGCCGCATGTGATGATCTGGCCCTCGATGCCTTCATTGCGCCATTCGCGAATAATGCGTTCGCACTCACGGTCAACGTTCACGTTGAAACCGCCGGCGAGACCGCGGTCGGACGCGATGGCGATCACAAGACCACGCTTGGGCTCTTCATGCACGGCGAGCATAGGATTGTCAGACGCGATGCTGGCATCGGTTGCCACCGTGAGCATGACATCGGTAAGCGCCGTCTTGTAGGGCTCAGCCTGATGCGCGCGATCGAGCGCGCGACGGATCTTGGCCGTAGAGACCATCTCCATCGTGCGCGTGATCTGCTTGGTGCTCGTGACCGAGGAGATTCGCTTCTTGATGTCGCGAAGGTTAGCCATAGAGCCTAGTTCTCCTCGGCACCGCTAGTGCTCTCAGAAGTCTCTGCAAGCTTTGCGGTGTAGTCGTTCTTGAAATCGGAGATCGCCTGCATGAGCTTCTCGTCCATCTCATCGTCGATCTTCGTGGAGCGCAGCTTGTCGAGAAGCGGCGCATAGGTCTTGGTCATGTAATCGAGAAGCGCGTTACGGAACGGCAGGACCTGGGAGACCGGGAGGTCGTCCACAAAGCCCTTATTGCCGGCGAAGAGCGCAACGATCTGCTCGGTAACATCAAACGGCTTGAAGCGCGGCTGCTTGAGCAGCTCGGTCATGCGGGCACCGTGGGTGAGCTGCTTTTGAGTGGCAGCGTCCAGGTCGGAACCAAACTGCGTAAAGCCGGCGAGCTCGCGGTACGCGGCAAGGTCAAGACGCAGCGAACCGGAAACCTGCTTCATTGCCTTGGTCTGAGCGGAGCCACCGACGCGGGACACGGAGATGCCAACGTCGACTGCAGGGCGCTGACCCTGGAAGAAGAGCTCGGACTGCAGGTAAATCTGACCATCGGTAATGGAAATAACGTTGGTCGGAATGTAGGCGGAAACGTCGCCGTCCTGGGTCTCGATGATCGGCAGAGCCGTCAGGGAACCATAGCCGTTCTTCTTGGAGAGCTTGCAGGCACGCTCCAGCAGGCGGGAGTGCAGGTAGAAGATGTCGCCGGGGTAGGCCTCACGTCCGGGCGGACGATGCAGCGTCAAGGACATCTGGCGATAAGCGACAGCCTGCTTGGACAGGTCGTCATAGATGACCAGCACATGACCGCCGGGGTTGTCCTCGGAAGCGGGCTCACCATTCTCGCCGTTATACATGAAGAACTCGCCGATTGCGGCACCGGCCATAGGCGCGATGTACTGCATAGGAGCGGAGTCTGCAGCAGTGGCGGAAACAATGACCGTGTAGTCGAGAGCGCCGTGCTGCTTGAGGGTCTCACGGATGTTTGCAACCGTCGATGCCTTCTGACCGATGGCGACGTAGATACAAATCATATCCTTGCCGCGCTGGTTCAAGATGGCATCGATCGCGATGGCGGTCTTACCCGTCTTACGATCGCCAATGATAAGCTCACGCTGGCCACGGCCAATGGGGATCATCGAGTCGATGGCGAGAAGACCGGTCTGAACCGGCTCGCACACCGGAGTGCGCTCGATAACGCCAGGAGCCTTGAACTCGATGGGGCGCGTGTGGGTGGCACGAATCTCACCCAAGCCGTCGATAGGCTGACCCAGCGGATTCACGACACGGCCGAGCATGGCACGGCTTACAGGAATGTCCATGATGCGGCCGGTGGTGCGGCACTCGTCGCCCTCCTTGATGATGTCGACCGCGCCAAAAAGCACGGCACCGACCTCATCGCGGTCAAGGTTCTGGGCCAGACCGTAAACGGTCTCACCAGTTTCGCTGCTCTTGAACTCAAGCAGCTCGCCGGCCATGGCGCCACGCAGTCCGGAGACGCGGGCGATACCGTCGCCGACTTCGTCAACATGGGAAACCTCCTGCGTGTCAACGGTCGCAGACAGGCTGTCGAGTTTCTCGGCCAGTGCGGCGGCAATGCTTTGAGCATTGATCTCTGACATGATTAGGCTTCACCTCCGTTTGTAATACTCGTAGAAACGAGGGCCTCGCGCGCAGCACGCAACTGCGTCTTGACCGAGATGTCGCGGCGCTGACCGCGCGCCTCGAGCACAAGGCCTCCGATGATAGAAGGGTCGACCTTCTCGATGAGGAAGACCTTGCGGCCAAGGTCGCCCTCGCACTTCTCTGTGATAGTGCGGCGCAGCTCGTCGTCGAGCGGAACGGCCGTCGTCACGGTAACGCCCACCACGTCCTCATCCTCTTCGGTCATCTCCTTGAAGGTGGCGACGATCTGAGGAAGAAGATCGAGCTGACCGCGCTCGAACAGGGACATGAGCACGGCGAAAACCTCGGGGGCCGCGTTCGAGATGGCCTCAAGCTCGTTGAGATCGCGGAACACACGGTCCTCGGCCTTCGCAGCCTCCATGAGGGAGCGCGCGTATGTCTCCAGCACCCTGTCCTGCATGCGGCTATTAGGCATTCAGGCTACCCGCTTCCTTGACATAGCGCTCGATGAGGCGACGCTGCTCGCCGTCCTGGTCGAGCGTCTCGCCCACGATCTTGGAGGCGACGGAAACGGAAAGGTCTGCAATAGAGGCGGCAGCAGCTGCGTAGACGGCATTGCGCTCCTCCTCGGCATTGGCATGGGCCTTGGCGATGATGTCCTCGGCTTCCTTGTGCGCTGCCTCGATGATGCGAGCGCGCTCGGCCTCGGCATCCTTGCGGGCCTCAAGAACGATGTCTGCAGACTTACGGCGGGCGTCGGTGACGAGCTCGTCGTACTCCTTGCGAGAGGCGATAGCCTTCTTCTTGGTGGTCTCGGCTTCGTCCAGACTCTCCTGGATACGCTTACCGCGCTCATCCATCATCGAGAGGATCTGCGGCCAAGCGAACTTGGCGAGCACGACCCAGATGATAAGGAAAGCGATCAGCGCAGGGATGAACTCGGCCATCTTGGGGATGAGGATCTCCGCTTTATTGGAAGACTCCTCAGCAAACGCCTGGGCAGGCACCGCGAGCACGAAACTCGAGATGGCAGCCGCGACGGTTGCGCGGTTGATCTGCTTCATGTTGTTCTCCTTCTGGGACACGATATGCGACTTCCCTAGGAGATCAGCGTAACGACGAAGCCGATGAGGCCCAGGGCCTCGGTAAAGGCAGATGCCAGAATGAAGACGGTGAAGGCACGACCCTGGACCTCAGGCTGGCGGGCCATTGCGCTCGTTGCGCCGAACGCTGCGAGACCAATTGCAAGGCCGGCACCGATTACGCCAAGACCATATCCGATAACTCCCACGATTCCTCCTTTGTCGTGCACCTGTGTGCATGATTACCTATGCTGTTAAGGGCGTGCGGGAAGCCGCGCCCTTAGACACCGAAATGAATGGGGCGCGCCCTAGTGGGCATCCGCCTCGGCGATCTGAATGTACACGGCAGACAAAACCGTGAACACGTACGCCTGAACAAACGCGACGATAAGCTCAACCGCGTAGATGATGAGCAGAATGAGAACCCAAGCCACGCTGGGAAGCGCGCCCACCGCGTTCATGGCGGAGAAATGCGTGAGCAGGGGTTGGGCGAAGATGGTCGCCATGATGGCGAACGAACCCATGACGATGTGTCCGGCGAACATATTGCAGAACAGACGAACGGCAAGCGTCACCAAACGGAGCAGGAGCGAAAAGACCTCGATAATCCACACGAAGATGTTCATGGGGAACGAAACACCTGCAGGAGCAAGGCTCTTGAGGTAGCCGAAAAGACCGTGCTTCTTCACACCGAAATACAGGAAGTAGATAAAGGAGACCAGGGCAACGGCGGCAGTACAGCCTATTGCGCCCGTGCCGGGCTTCATGCCGGGCACCAGGCCGATGAAGTTGTTGATCAAGATGAAGAAGAACAACGTCGCCAAAAACGGGAAGTGCTGGCGCCAATTGGAGCCGACAACGCCCTTGGCGATATCATCCTCAACATACTCGATGACCCACTCGACGCCATTTACGAAAAAGCCTTTGGGAGCCAAAGACTGCTTTTTCACAAATGCGAAAATAACAGCCAGAAGCACAACACCCGCGATGAGCAGCCAAAGCGAATATTGGGTGAGACCAACATTCAAATCGCCGACAACAGGCGTCGATGAGAACTCGGCAACGAGCTCTGCAATTGCATCTGGGAGCTTGGCGAACGCGTCCAAGATTCCACCTTTCTCATGCCGCCGGGTACACCCGGAGACTCTTTCCTACTCGGCCGCGATGACGAGGAACGCGACCACAACAGAGACGGCGAGGAAACCGCCGATCTCTCCTGCCACAAACGCGACAAGGACGCCGTGAAACAGCACGTGAACAACTACGATGCCAAGCAGCAGAGCCACAAACGACGCAGCGACGCTCAACATCCCCTTGGCCATATTGGCCTCGCGTCCACGCCGAAGCACCGGCTTCAATGCCAGCCACATCGGCAAAAACGCAAAGACGCTCACCACCACACCGACCAGCACGAAAGGACCGTGGGCTGAGAGCTCCAAGGCAAGCACGCCCTCCCCCTTTCACATGGCCTCGTGACAGATGTATCACCAGTGTTCACAGACGTTGCAACTATTCTAGGCACCCAAATCCAAAAATCAACCGCTTCTTTTGGTCATGAAATCGCGAAAAGAAGGAATACGGTCGAATACGCGCTGGTAGCGAATAATGCCCCGGCAAGCTTTCGAAAGAAAAACGACAAATGATAATTAACCATCACATGTTGAACATTTTTTTTGATGATCGGTTTTCACCGTCGCGTTGTCGCCCGAACGCTCCAAACCATATCGACTCCCAATGCACGCGGGTCCTATTTTGCAGCCTAGTTGTCGCGTTACAGCAAGCACAATGCGCAATCCAACCGTGAGCGTTCCGTATTCAGTCGCAAACGGCGCATTTTGACGTCAAAAGCAAACCCTCCTGCCGACAATCGATAGGAGGGTTTGCTCGAAACCGTTTGCGTTTTTTCGTTTTACTTCGTTCCAAAGATACGATCGCCGGCATCACCAAGTCCGGGCACGATATAGGCCCGCTCATTCAGGCGCTCGTCAATAGAACACGTAAACAAACGAACATTCTCGTCGGCGTCAAGGACAGCCTTGATTCCCTCGGGGGCCGCGATGATCACAAGCAGACGGATATCTTTCACACCTTGCTCGCGCAGGTACTGAATCGCCGCGATGGCCGAGCCACCGGTGGCCAGCATAGGGTCGACGACCAAACATATACGTTTGTCTATATCGGCCGGCATCTTGCAGTAGTACTCGTGAGGCTCATGGGTCTCCTCATCGCGATACATACCGATATGGCCCACGCGTGCCGCGGGAACAAGTTCGAGCAAGCCGTCGACCATACCCAAGCCCGCACGAAGGATGGGGACGACAGCGACCTTACGACCAGAGATCTTCTTGCACACAGTCTCGCAAACAGGCGTGGTTACGTGCACATCTTCAAGAGGGAAATCTCGCGTTGCCTCGTATCCCTCAAACAGGCCGAGCTCCTTCACGATCTCGCGGAACTGCTTTGAGCCAGTATTCGCATCGCGCAGAATCGACAGTTTATGTTGCACCATCGGATGACCGACAACGGTCACGCGCGCCGTATCGAACTCTTCTGCCATATCCCCTCTTCTCTCCCCCGTAAACATCGCACACTTATATAGAGAACCATGCACTATATATACTATTAAGGTTTATGGCCGCGATTACCTGTTGTCGTTCGCCATGATCTTGTCGACACGCTGCTGATGCCTGCCGCCACCGAACTCGGTGGTAAGGAATGTCTTGACGATCTGCTTGTTCACGTCAAGATCAACAAAGCGACCGGAAAGGCAGACCACGTTACCGTCGTTGTGCTCGCGGAAGAGCGCCGCGAACTCGGGCGTGGTAATAGAAGAGGCGCGGATGCCTGCCACCTTATCCGCCGTGAGAGCCATGCCGATACCCGTGCCGCATACAAGCACGCCGTACTCAGCGTCTCCGTTAGCCACCGCGTGGGCAACTTTGTTGGCAAAGTCGGGGTAATCGACACGATTGTCGGAATCGGGGCCAAGGTCGAGAACGTCTTGCGCAAGATCCTCTGCAAGATAAGCAGCCAAGAGCTGCTTTTGCTCGAATCCAGCATGGTCTGATGCGATTGCAACGCGCATGATTGATGTCCTTTCCGACATGTCGTTTCGATAATGACAGGGCGTGCCGAGCAGCCAGACGAAGCTCCCAACAAAAATGAGCATCGGGAAAATACGGCACGTCCCACGTTCACTGTACCACGTATAAGACCCTATTGAGTGGTCCTCACGCGCGCCACGGCATCATGCCAACCTGCGAGGTTGAACTTCACCTGAGCCGTATCGCCCGCCGGGGCAAAGGTCTTTGCCTCGCCCACGTTTTGCAGCAAATCCTCGTGATCTTCCCAGTAGCCAACAGCCAAACCCGCAAGATAGGCGGCACCCAGAGCAGTGGTTTCGAGGGATTCGGCCTGCACAATGGGAATGCCCAGAAGGTCTGCCTGGAACTGCATGATGAACTCGTTGCGAGAAGCCCCGCCGTCGACGCAAAGGCTTGGCAGCTTGATGCCCGAATCTGCCTCCATAGAGCGCAAGACATCGTAGCTTTGATACGCCATGGATTCGCACGCCGCGCGCACGATGGTCGCGCGGTCGGATGCCGTAGTGAGCCCGCAGATCATGGCGCGAGCGTTCGGATCCCACCAAGGGGCGCCCAAACCGCTAAATGCAGGGACGATATAGCATCCCGAATTATCCTCCACCGAACGGCAGATTGCAGCAGTTTCCCCCGCGCTCGCAATGATGCCCATCTTGTCGCGCAGCCACTGGATGGTCGATCCCGCATGGAAGATGGATCCCTCGAGGGCATAGCTGATCTTTCCGCCCTCAGCGATACCGATAGTAGAAACCAGACCATGCACAGACTCCACGATCGTCTCGCCCGTATTCATGAGCATGAAGCAACCGGTACCGTACGTATTCTTAGCAGCGCCCGGCTCAAAGCACCCGTGGCCAAACAGCGATGCCTGCTGATCGCCGGCAACGCCCATGATAGGAGGCATGTGCGTCATGATCTCGCTCGATACGCGGCCATAATCACCCGAACTCCAGCGGACCTCGGGCATCATGGAGCGAGGAATATCGAGGTACCCTAGCAGATCTTCGTCCCACTCAAGCGTATTGATGTTGAAGAGCATCGTACGGCTCGCGTTGGTGTAGTCGGTTGCATAGGTAACCCCACCGGTGAGGTTGTAGATAAGCCAGGTGTCGATGGTTCCGAACATCAACTCGCCGGCCTCGGCAGCCTCGCGCGCGCCGCTCACATTGTCGAGAATCCATCGGATCTTGGTGCCCGAAAAATACGGATCAGGGGTGAGACCGGTCTTAGCGCGAATTACCTCCTCGTAGCCGTCGACGATAAGCTGCTCGGCGAGAGGCGCCGTACGGCGGCACTGCCACACGATGGCGTTATATATGGGCTGGCCGCTGTCACGATCCCATACCACAGTGGTTTCACGCTGGTTGCTGATGCCGATGGCGGCGATGCTATCGGAATGGATGCCGCTTTTGAACTGGACTTCCATCATCACGGCAATCTGCGAGGCAAGAATCTCCACAGGGTCTTGCTCCACCCAGCCCGGATGAGGACAGATGGTCTTGAGCGGTTTGGACGCTTGGGCAACAATGCAACCGTACTCGTCCACAATCACGGCGCGCACCGAAGTAGTACCTGAGTCTAGGGCCATGATGTAGTTGTTGCCGGTTGATACGGAAATCGTGTCGACCAAGCCCAGGTCTTTCAGCGAAAACGGCATGGTTAGCATCCCTTCCGAATTGGAGTGTTGATACCTGCGGCGCGCAGGGCGACCTCAAGATCGGATTGGGCAAGAGCACCCACGCGAAGAAGGGTAATTTGACCCCCTTCGCAAGAAACGATAGTCGAGGCTTCTTGGCAAACCGTTTTGCCACCATCTATCGCCACGTCCACGCCCGCAAGGATACGTTGTTCAACCTGCTCAAACGAGGCGGGTGCCGGCATGCCGTGCGTGTTGGCGCTCGTCACCGCCAAAGGAGAATCGCATGCACGAACGAGACGCTGAACGCACCCGCATGCACTTGCGCGCAACGCAACGGTGCCGTCAGCCGCCTGCATATAGAGGGGAACCTCATCAGAAGCCTTCACCACGATAGTGAGGGCACCCGGCCAAAACGCATGAGCAAGAGCATGGGCGGCGCAAGGCACATCCACGCCGTAGCGATCGAAGGCGGATTCATCTGCCACGAGCCATGGAACGGTCTGGGTGAGTTCTCGTCGCTTGAGCGAGAAAATGCGTCGATACCCACTCCCCTCGACGGGAAGCTCTGCGCACTGCCCGTAGGCAGCAACGGCAACACCCACGCCATAGACGGTCTCGGTAGGAAGTAGGGCCAACGCGCCCGCGGCCAAACAGGAGGCAGCATCCTTCACGGCAAAATCACCGCATACGCCTGTACTCATGTTGTAGATACGCCGCATGCATTCATCCCTTTCCAGCGCACATCGTCTTCTCCCCGCCACACAGGGCGTGAGGCCAAGTGCCCATTGTTGCACGAAGCGCACGTTCGTGCCCATATGGGCATCATATGTGCGACAAACGGAGACATGCGCTCGGCAAAGGGGCACATCTGTGATGGTTATATGGTGCAGAAGCGCACTATAGGACGCACACCTGCATTACTCGCGCGTACGAGCCTCCAGCACGCGGGCGGCAACGATGCGAGGACGACCGGTCAGATCCTCCACGATGCGCACATCTCCCAATCCCGCCTCGCGACACAGCTGAGCCGCCGGATCGCACGCCTTCTCAAAGAGCTCGCAGATAAAAAGACCACCCTCGCGAAGCATATAGGGAACAGCGTTAAGAAGACGACGAAACATATCCAGGCCGTCACTTCCGCCGTCAAGTGCCAGGTGCGGTTCAAAATCGGCCACCTCGTGAGGAAGTTCGTCCATCACCTTCGTGGGAATGTAGGGAGGGTTCGAAACCAACACGTCAAACGTCCCCCATTCACTCTCGCGATCAAGAGGGGAAACCAGATTTCCTAGACGAATGTCTACCCGCTCGGGAGCGATATCCAGGCTCTCACGATTCTTGGTTGCAAGCGCCACGGCACGCGGCTCGATATCGGTCGCTATGCACATTACGCGTCCAGCACGTTCCGCCGCAATGGAAAGAGAGATGCAGCCCGTGCCGCAGCCCACCTCCAAAACCCTCGCGCAACGAGGCTCGGCATCGGAAATCGAGCCCTCATCCGTGGCAGAAGACTCGGCCACACGTTTGTCCAAGACGTCATCCGACACAGACTCGAAGGATTCTTCCGGCTCATCATTGAGCTCGTCTGGCTCAATATGGCCAAACGTCCCTTCATCGGGACCATCTTGCTGCAAATTATCGGCATCATCCGCAGCTTGTTTTGCCGCCGCCTCGACCTCGGCACGACGCGCGGCCTCGACCTCGTCGTTCCAGGGCAACTCAACGCGAACTCTCTGTTCCCGCCCATCGTTGCCCAACACCTCTTGGTCAAGATAGGCAAGCACCTCCTCGACCAGCACTTCCGTCTCGGGGCGCGGAATGAGCACGCCGGGTTCACAGGCAACATCGATAGTCCTGAAGGAAGTTTCGCCCGAAATGTACTGCAACGGCTCGCCCTGCGCGCGACGCGCCACGGCCTGATGCATAAAGGAGAGTTCATCTGCCGTCAGGGGCGTATCGAAGTTGGTGTAGATCCCGACGCGCGTTAACCCCGTCGCCGCCGAAAGCAGCCACTCAGCCGAGAGACGAGGACGCTCGATGCCGTGGGAGCCGAGATAATCGGCCGTCCAATCAAGGCATTCTTTCACTGTCCAGTCTTTCTTAGCTGCCATGGCACACTCCATAAAGCGGGTCCGGGTATCGCCTAGCGATTCTAAAGCAGCGGTGGCTCCCATCCTCCAACAATGCGAAAAAGCAGGCAACTTGAGGGGCCATCACCATCTCAACACGCCGTCTCTCCTCAAATTCCGCGGCATCTCTCCCTAAATCAAACAACGCGTGAAAAAGGCCCGGCTGCCAAGGGGCAACCGGGCTCTAGAGCAACGGTATCGCGCCAGCTAGCTACTAGAGATCGAGCATGTAGCGCGAACCGATAAAGTACTGACGACCGATATAGACAGGCTTGTCATCTTGATCGAGAGCATATGTCGTAATGAACAGCAGCGGCTCAGAAACAGGTACCTGTAAACGGCCCGCGCGCTCGCTCGACGCACCCACGGCTTCGACCAGAACCTTCTGGTTCTGTACCGGCTTTCTTCCATAGAACTCGTCCATCAATTCATAGATGGAGTTGCCCTGAAGATCGCACCTTGCAAGCTCTTTGTTCTCCACATAGGGCAGGCACATGTTCTCTTCGAATATAGGCTGCTCATCGGCCGTACGCAGACGCTGGACATGCAAGACAAGGTCGCCCTCATCGAGCCCAAAGAACTCGCGCTCGTCTTGGCGAGCAACGACGATTTCGCGATTGATGAGCTTTGCGCCAGGAACGCGACCGCTCTTGCGGCAGATCTCGCTAAAGCTCTGGGGCAGGCCACCTTGCAGCAGCTTCCTGCGCATGCGCGGCTCGCAGACAAACGTGCCCAAACCGCGTCGCTTTACCAAAAACCCTGCCGCGCTCAGATCCTCGATCGCGCGCCGCACCGTGATGCGGCTCACGGCGTACTTGGTCGATAGCTCCGTCTCGGTTGGGATCTTATCCCCCGGAGCATATACACCGTTATCGATAGCATATTTAATCTCGTCGTATATTTGTTGATACAGCGGCATCTCAAGCTGGCTCATGATGTTCATACTCCCCACTCGGCAGCAGCTCGCTTGCCGCTTGCATGCTCCATAATACAAGGTCATAAGGTCATAGTATCCGCAAAAGGTATATGACCAATCGAACGGTACGAAAAAGAGCCCAAGGTCATGGGCTCAATGCCCGAGGCACGCAAAACGACGCGCCCCGGGCAATAGCAAGATGAGCTATGCGACTGCCTCGGTGATCTCGAGGCGCGTGAGTTCGGCATCGAGCAGAGCGATATCCTCGTCGCTCAGGCTCCACTCAAAGGCGGCGCAGTTCTCCTGAGCCTCGGACACCTTGCGAACGCCGGTGAGCGCGGTGGAGACAAAGCTCTTCTGCGTGCTCCAGTTAATGGCGATCTGGGCCAGCGGCTTGCCATACTTCTCGCTCAAGACGTCCATGGTCTTGAGGAACTCCTGAATCTTGGAGAACATGGGCTCCCGGTAGAACGGATAGAAGGTGGCACGGAAGTCCTTCTCATCGAAGTTCGGCTTCTCGCGCACAGCGCCGGTAAGGATGCCTGCGCCCAGGGAACCCCACGTCATGACATCGATGTCGTTCTCCTCGCACCACTTGAGGTCGGAGAGGGCCGACTGGTTGACCATGGAGAACGGAAGCTGCACGATGTCAATATCGGCAACGGCGCTTGCGCGCTCGATGAGGGCCCTATCGGAGTTGCACAGGCCAAGCATGCGAACCGCGCCCTGCTCCTTGAGCTTGTTGACGCAAGCCATCGTGTCCTCGATGGGAGTGCCCAGGTCGTCGGGCCAGTGCATGAGGTACATGTCGACGTAATCGGTGTTCAAGCGCTTGAGCGATGCGTCGAACTCGCGCAGGACCGAATCGGGACGGCTGCAGTGAACGCCCTTGCCGTCCTCGATGTAGGAGCCGTACTTCGTGGCGATCAAAACCTTGTCGCGGATACCCTCGACAGCCTTGCCAACAACCTCCTCGGAGTGGCCCTCGCCGTAGATGGGAGCGGTGTCGATCAGGTTGACGCCGCCATCGATCATAGCCTTGATTGCCTCGATGGAGTCCTGGTCGTCGATCTCGCCGTAGCCGCCGCCCATGCTGTTCTTGCCGCCGATGGCCCACGTACCGACGGTGATAGCAGAGATTTTCTCGCCGGATTTTTTCATTGTCTTGTAACGCATTGTTAGTCCTCCTGGCACTGGACGCTGATTCGATACATTCCGGGCTTGCATGCCTCTTCAAAGGCCTCTTGGATCTTATCCAGAGGAATCTTCTCCTCGACAAGCGGGGAGAAGTCGGCGGCGCCCATGTTGATCATCGAGGCGGCCTCGCGGAAGTCGACGGCGTCGGCACCGTAGGAGCCCACGATGACCATGCGGCGATAGTGCACGGTGTTGGGGTCGAGCTCCCACTTGGGCGCCGGGTATCCTGCTGCGAAGATGAGCAGGTGAGCACGCTTCTCCTTGGCCATCTCGAGGGCCTGGGCATAAGCGCCCGAAGCACCAACGGCGATGATGACGCCGTCTGCACCCTTGCCATCGGTAAGCTCGCGAACCTTCTCCACCGGATCGCACTTGGAAACGTCGATGGTCTCCAGGCCGAGCTTCGCTGCGGTCTCAAGCTTCTTGGGCATCATCTCGGTGATGATGACGCGGCAACCATGCGCCTTGGCAACCAGAGCATTGAGAACGCCCATGGTGCCTGCACCGATAACGACGACGGTCTGTCCGTACTCGATGCCAAAGCGGCGGAAGCCGGCGCAGCAGGTGCCCAGGGGCTCAAGAAGGGCGGCCACGGAAGGATCGATGCCCTTATCGATCTTGTAGCAGGCAACTTCCTTGGCAACGGCGTAGTTGGCGCAGCCGGCGTTGCCAAAATAGCCATCCGGGTTGGGGTGATCGGCGCTCTGCAGCTTGGTGCACTCGCTGGTGCGGCCCTCGCGGCTGGGCTCCGAATAGGGGTCGTACTGGTAGCCGCTCGCGATGTAGTCGCCCACGGCCACGCTGTCGACCGCAGAGCCGACCTCGACCACGGTACCTGCCCACTCGTGTCCAAACACCAGGGGGAGCGGACGCTTGCGCGCGCCGTTAAAGGCACCGTATTCGGACGTGCAGATGTTATTCGCATCGATCTTGACCAAAACGTCGTGCTCGCCCAGCTCGGGAAGCTCGCGATCGATCACCTCTGCCGTCTCAACCGCAGTGAGTACAGCTGTTTTTGCTTTCATGGTTTCCTCGTTTTCAGTCGTTGGTTATTGGTCATTACGGCCGGCGATTACTCGGCGGCTCGAAAAGCGATGTCGGCGTGCTGCTTGGCGACAAGATCGAGTAGCATCCATTCGTCTTCGCCAAGCGAACAGATCTCGCGAGCGTAGGCGCGCACAGCCGCGTCGTCTTTAAGCTCCACGCCCTGCTCGGCTGCAAGACAGTCAAGTCCGTAGGCGATACCGCGCGCAAGATAGAACGGGACGATTCCGTGCCGCAGGCACATCAAGGCCGGGCCAACGAAGCGGTTATCGTGCGACAGCTTCTCGTCGGTCTTTGCGATAACGCGATCAACCGGATCTTTGACATCGGCATCGAGCTTGGAGTAGATGAATTCCACCCACTCGGCGTCCTCTGCCGGGTCAAAGGAATACTCCTGCACGATGGCTGCGTGAGCCTCCTCAAACGCCGCGACGATGTTGGCGCGGATCCACGGGTCCTTGTGGCAATCGCAAATGAACTCGTGATCGGCGGCCTTGCCCATAAAGCCAGCCATAGCATGGCGCATATTGCCGCAATAGACCTTGCGGTAGATATGGCCTTGGGCACCACGGATGAAAGAGACGCTCTCGATTTGAAGCTGCGGGCCCTTCCAGGCATCCGCGTCGATCTCCAGTCCGGGATTCGCAGAGACAACTACCTGCCAGGGGTTGGCGTCTGGATCGCTCGGAATGCCGGCGGCGAGAACCATGACCTGGCAAACGCCCACATGCTCACGGAAATACGTGAGGTGTTCCTCGGCAAGCTCGCCCTCGATATACGAGACGACCTTTGCGGGAGCGCCCAGAGCATTCACGCACAGCAGGATATTGAGATCGCGCTCGTTCCCGGATGCACGGCGCTGGGAAACAGCCTCGGCGATGACGCGGGCAAGGCTCTTGAATGCCCCCTCGTACACACAGCACGCAGCGATGTCTACGCTCTGAAGAAGCGCGATGACCTCGGCGTCGGTGGTGCTATCGACGATATCGAAGTCGTCGATGCGCGTGGACTCGTCAACATCATGGCCGTCGGTTACTCGAACATCGTAGTAGCCCTGGGCCTCAAGCTTGCGCATGCCCTCCATGTACATGTCATACAGGTGCAGGCGGTATCCTGCGCGGGAGAAGAGCAGGCCGACGACTCCCCTGCCGATCTTTCCCGCACCGAGAATCGCAATCTCACGCGGGGATTCTTCAGTCGACATAAGATTCAGTCCTCCTTATATCGCTAGGCGATGATGCCCAAGAGACGAAGAGCGACGCCGACGACGAGCAGGCCGAGCAGAAGAGGAATCACATTGACCTTCTTCTTAGCAAGCAGCCAGTAGCACAGCAGCACGAGGCCAAGCGGCAAAATCTTGGGGCACACGGCGTCAAAGAGGCTCTGGACCGCGGTGGGGTCGCCACCTGCCGCGTTCGGGATGGTGAGGGCACAGGAAAGGTTGACGTTGAACGCCGTCATGGCGCCGATGGCAGCAAGGCCGATAACGCTCGCAGCGTAGGAGATCTTCTCCATGATGCCCGAAGACTCAGCCTGCTCGAGCAGCTTAGTACCCATGCTGTAACCGCTCTTGAGCGACCACCAGCGACAGATAAACTGGGGAATGTTGAAGATCAGCAGGAAGAGGATCGGTCCCAGGATGTTGCCGGCAGAAGCCATGCTGATCACGACGGCCGTCGCGATAACGCGAAGCGTCGCGTGGAAAAGCGTGTCGCCAATGGCGGAAAGGGGACCCATAAGAGCGGTCTTGATACCGGTGATCGTCGAGGTATCGAAGTCATCGTCCGCGGCGTTTTGCTCTTCCATGGCCAGGACGACACCCAAAGGCAAACCGCAAAGATACGGAGTCACGTTGAAGTACTCGTTCATGTGGCGCTGGTAAGCAT
Source organism: uncultured Collinsella sp. (assembly GCA_958348985.1). Lineage (GTDB taxonomy): Bacteria > Actinomycetota > Coriobacteriia > Coriobacteriales > Coriobacteriaceae > Collinsella. The sequence continues at coordinate 24,479 of CATWBG010000010.1, forward strand.
CGATACGCTTTTCTTTGTTGTCCGCGTAGATCTTCTTGAGCGCCGGGATGATGGAGTAGGTAAATCCAGCATGCATCTGGCCCGGATAGTCGTTCATGCCATTGAGGTGGATGTAGCGACCGTAAATCTGCGTCAAGTCTTTGTTCGTGAGCTTGCCGTTCGTGGTCTGATTAGAACTCATTGTCATCACCTTCATCAGCAGTAGAAGTAGCGGGGTTCTCGCTGCGGCTCACCAGGATGAGCACGACAGCTGCAGTGGCCAGAGCGGTTACTGCGATTACAGGGAGCTGCAGGTAGGCAGCGAGGATGAATCCGATAAAGAACCAGGAGGCGAGCTTCTTGTCCATAATCATGGACAGCAGCAGGGCAAAGCCCACGGCGGGAAGCAGGTTGCCGCCGGATGCCAGGCCGTTAATCACATCGGTGGGGATAGCGGAGACCGCAGACTCGAGCGCGGTGCTTCCAAAGAAGACGGAAAGGAAACCGATCAAGAAGTAGAGGCCAAAGGTGCCAACCCAGCTACCTGCCCAGAACAGGGCGCGGGCAGCCTTATCGTTATCCTTGGCAAGCTGCGCCTTCATCGCCTCGGCAAAAGCGTTGTTGATGAACTTGCAGAGCACGAAGGCAAAGCCACCGAGGAGTGCCAGGGGCACAGCGAAGGCGGTGCCCACCGCGGCGCCAGCGCCGGTCAGAATGGCAAACGCCGTCGAGACGCCAGCAGCGGTACCACCGTCGGGAGAAACCGCGGCACCAACCGGGAACGAACCGAGGAAGACGATCTCGAGCGTGGCGCCAATGATCGTACCGGTCACGGGGTCGCCCAAAACGAGACCCATGATGGCGCCCTCAACGATGGGGCGATTGAACATGCTGTAGCCAAAGAAGTATTCCATCTTGGAAAGACCGACTACCAAGCCAGCAAGCAGAGCTTGTACGAGCATTACCGTTCACATCCTTTCAGGACAGAAAGTGCGCGAGCAAGAACTTCGCGCGGGTTATTAAAATAGGAGGGACAGGTCATTTCGAGAGCGCAGTCGCCGTCAAAACCGTGTTGGATCAAGGAGTTCACGATGCGTGCGGCGTCAAGGATGCCGTGCTCGTCTCCCCAGGCCAAGTGTGCGAAAACGCTCGGGTCGAGATTCGTCAGGTGCACGTAACCGATCTTTGTTTCGAACTGCTCGAGATAGTCCTCGAGGTCTTCTCTACCGCGGGCAATCGTTCCGGTATCCAGTGTCACCTGCAAATTGGGACGGTCGATATCGGAAAGTGCCTGTGCCATCGAGCCACGATCGGTGAGTAGGCGATATCGCTTGGGCGTAAGGGTTTCCAGGCAAACGTCGATTCCCTGCTCGCCTGCGATATCGCAAATCAGCCCGATGCTTGAAACCATGTTGTCCCAAGCCTTTGAAGGATCTTTATCGAGCGAAAACCAGCCGCCGTTTATCGATATGCGAGAACAGTCCAACATTCCCGCCAGGCGAACAATTTGCCGATAGTAACCTTCTGTTAACCGCTTAATATGGCAATCCGAAGACATGATGTTGTAAGCTTTTGGATTACCCTGTTCGGGGGTTAACGTGCGTACGCGCACCCTGTGCTTCCGGAGCCCATCAACAAGTGCTTTGGCGTTGTAGATATCGTGAGCGTCGATATTCACGTGGTTATTGCACAACCACAAATCGATATCGCGCGTTCCCGTGGCTTCGATATCTCGCAAACAGGTATCGAAGCTCCAATAGCGCCAAATCTGGTTGGTGGGCAGGAAGCGCATGGAATTACTCCTTAAGCCTTGCCGACGCAGCCGAAGACATGCATGTAGTGCTCGAGCGCGGCCTTGTAGCCATCGGCACCGATCATGTCGTACTGCCAGGAGCTGATCTTCTTCTTATCGGGATCGACATCGGGAGCGTAGTCTGCCTCGATAGCCTCCTTGACCGCCATGTTGGAAGCCTGGGAGAGGTCGGTCCAGAGGTTGACCTTCTGAATGCCGCACGTAATGGCCTTGGCAATCAGATCGTCACCGGTACCGGAGCCGCCGTGCAAAACCAGCGGCACGTCAACGCTCTTAGCGATTGTCTCGAGCAGCTCGAACTCGAGGTGCGGGGTGCCCTTGTAGGCGCCGTGGGAGGTGCCGACGGCAACTGCCAGGCAGTCGACGCCCGTCTCCTCGACAAAGGAAACTGCCTCTTCAGGATGGGTCAGGCCAGCGTCACGGGTCTGCTCGTACTCGACGCCCTGGCCAACATGGCCCAGCTCGGCCTCGACGGAAACGCCAACGGCGTGGGCGATCTTCACGATCTCTTTGCTCTCTGCGACGTTTTGCTCATAAGGAAGCGTGGAGCGGTCGACCATAACGGAGGAGAAACCAGCACGGATAGCGCGGATGAGGTGGTCGAACGGGCCGCCGTGGTCAAGGTTCACGGCAAACGGAACGTGCGGATACTTGCGCTCGTAGTAACGAGCGAGCTCGCCGACTTCCTCGATGCCAAAGACACCGGGGCAGCCAAGAATCACCGGGGCATTGAGCTCATCTGCAGCCTGCAGCGCAGCCTCGATAGTAAAGCGATTGTAGACATTGGGAGCGGGGATTCCGTAGCCGCCCTTTTTCGCTTCCTGCAGAAGCTCGTGCATCGGTTCCATCATGATAGGTTCTCCCTTTCTTTCTTAATGCGCATCGCGCATGTGAACCGCATTGAATACGTGCGAGTGTCGTTACTTGATTACTTGTAAAGTTCTTTCTTCTCCGTTGGCACCTGGCGAATCTCGAGCTCGACGCCATTTGCAGCCAGCTCGTGTAGCTCGTCCTCTTCCTCCGGAAGCAGGAAGATCGCCTGACTTACCTGGCGAGCGCCCTCGCGATTCTTGATGCCACCAAGGTTGATGCTCTTGATCTCGGGCACGGCGTCGCAGATGCGCTTGGCGTCGGCCACGCTGCCCGTGACGATGAACAGCTTGTACTTATCGGTAACGCCGCTCTGGAGTGCCTTGATGCTGTCGTCGATGGACTTGACGACAAGCTTCACGCCCTGGGGCTTTGCCAGACGCAGCGTAGTCATCTTGAGGCTGTTCGTCGTGGCCTCGTCGTCTGCCACAAGAATGCAGTCGGCACCGATGGACTTGGTCCACGAGAATGCAACCTGACCGTGAAGAAGCCTGTGATCGATTCGGAATAACTTGATCATGGTTTTGCCTCCTAAAACTCGTTAAGTTCAGCCAATTGGTCGTCTGCTGCGGCTGCCGCCTTGGCTTCGACAAGCTCGTTGCACAGTACGATGTGCTCGCGAGCCTGCTCTACAATCGACGGCAAGTTCGCAGCCAGGTCCTCTGCGGGACACGTGACAACCTCGAACAACAGCGCCAGGTTAAGGCCGGTAATACAATAGAAGTTGTACTTGTCGAGCAGGCCCATGAACTCGTTGTTCACCGAACCGCCCAGGATATCGGTCAGCACGACGAGCTCCGCATGCTCGTAGTCATGCTCGGAGACGATCTTCTCCAGCTTGTCTTGGTAATCGACACTCAAATCGACATATGCCGTAATGCACTCAACAGGAATAGCGTCGCCAAAGATCATCTTGAGCGACGAGGCGATGCCCTCCGAGAACATTGCATGCGTGGCGATTACGATTCGCTTCTCCACCGTTTTGTCCCTCCCAAATGAACCGAACTCGTAGTTACGGCCCCCATAGCTCGTAACCTCTTGTTCATCTGGTATGTACTATACGTCTATAACGTTTCAGATATTATGGGTACCGGTCAGCGGTCGGATAAAGATGATGAACGGCAATCGAACATCTGGGCACTTAAGGATCCTGTTTAATGAATCCCCTGCTAGATAGTTTATTTTTGGCATAAAAAGGCCCGGCTGCCAAGGGGCAACCGGGCCGGGTGGCGGGCATTTAGCCAAATACAGTTGTTATATCGCGCATTTCTCCGCGCGAGCCTTAGACAGCCTGCGCGAGCTTTTCGGCACGGTCGGCGGCGGCAAGGGCGTCAATCACCGTGGCGAGCTGATCGCCCAGCAAGACGCCGTTATAGGTGGAGTTGAAGCCAATACGGTGGTCGGTCACGCGGTCCTGCGGCTGGTTGTAGGTGCGGATCTTCTCCGAACGGTTGCCGTGGCCAATCTGGCTCGAACGCTCGGCACCAAGCTCGGCCTGCTGCTTTTCCAGCTCCATCTCGTACAGACGAGCGCGGAGCATCTGCATGCAGACCTCGCGGTTTTGAATCTGCGAGCGCTGCTCCTGCGACTGCACCACGGTGTTGGTGGGCAGGTGCGTGATGCGCACAGCGGAATACGTGGTGTTAACGCACTGGCCGCCAGGACCGGAGGCGCAATAGGTGTCGATACGCAGATCGGACTGATTGATCTTGATATCGATCTCGTCGGCCTCGGGCAGAACGGCGACGGTCGCCGTCGAAGTCTGGATGCGACCCTGGCTCTCGGTCTTGGGGACGCGCTGGACGCGATGCACGCCGGACTCATACTTCATAACGGAGTACACGCGGTCGCCCGTTACCTTGAACTCGATGGACTTGAAGCCGCCGGCCTCGGACGGGCTGGAATCGAGCACTTCCATCTTCCAACCGCGCGACTCGATAAAACGCTGGTACATCTTAAAGAGGTCACCCGCGAAGATGGCGGCTTCGTCGCCGCCGGCAGCGGAGCGAATCTCGATGATGGTGTCTTTGTCGTCGTTGGGGTCGCCGGGGATGAGCATGAACTTGATGTCTTCCTCAAGCTGCGGAAGCTTTGCCTCGTTCTCGGAGATGTCCATCTGGAGCATCTCTTTCTCCTCGGCATCGGTCGCCTCGTGCAGCATCTCCTTGGCGGCCTCGATGTCGTCGAGTGCAGCCAGGTACTCGCGGGCGGCGCGCACAAGATCGGTTTGATGCGCGTACTCCTTGTTGAGACGCGTAAATTCTTTGATGTTGGAGGCAACAGAGGGGTCTGCCAGCTTCTTTTCAAGCTCTTCGTAGGCAGCGATGAGCTTCTCGAGTTTGTCGCGCATGTGCGGCTCCTTTATTCCGTTATGGGGAAGTAAAAATCGACAGAGAGTAGCGACTGCGGCAGCATGCCGCGGGCAATGGCAAAAGCAGCTAGAACATGTCGATCTTTTGGTACATAGACTCTCCTCGTGTAAACCACCTCATAATACCGCGAAAAAACGGGCATCTCTGCAACATACATAAAACCGCTTTTACGCAGAAGGATAGGCGCGCTGCACCTAGTATCATGGGCTATCGGTACGCACGCATTGACCGGGAGCGCAAACATGCCAAACAATGATCGACCCATCGCCGAGGAAGGCGAGCTTTTTGCCACGCATATAGGCGGAGCCGCCACTCTCGAGGGCGTGATGATGCGCGGGCGCGACCACTGGGCCGTAGCCGTTCGCTGCGAAGACGGATCCATCTATACCGAGGAGCACGACCTGCCCGCCCCCGAAAGCCGCCCGGCATGGACGAAGCTCCCGCTCGTGCGCGGGTGCGTCTCCCTTGTAAGTTCCCTGTCGCTCTCCTATACAGCAATGGAAATCGCCGCCGAGCATGCGTTTGAAGAGGACGATGCCCCCAGCAAATCCTCGCCTGTCGGGAAATCATGTGATACCGAGTCTCCCGACAAGGCAGCGACGGCCTCCCCCACCGCCGACGCCTGCGCCCCAAGCCAGAACTCTCAGCATGACGAACAGACCTCCTCGGATGGATCCGGTTGGCAGTTTGTCCTCTCCACCGCGTTTGGCCTCGCCCTTGGCATAGGATTGTTCGTCGCGCTGCCCGTTGGTCTGTCGAACCTTCTTATGGGCCCTCTTACCAGCGATAACACGGTTGCCTGGAATCTTTGCGAGGCGTTATTGCGCATCATTGTGCTCATCGCCTACGTCGGCGGCATCGGCCTTGTTCCCGACATGGCACGTCTTTACGGATACCACGGCGCCGAGCATCAATCGATCCATTGCTTTGAGCACGGTCTGCCCCTCACGCCCGAAAACGCCGCCAAGTTCTCGCGCATCCATGTGCGCTGCGGCACCGCTTTTTTGGTCATGACCGTAATGGTTGCCATCGTGGTGCACACGCTCGTGCCCGTTGGCGCCTGGGCAGACGGGCTTGGGCTTGCTGGTATCCCGCGCTCACTTTTTGTCTTTGGCTCGCGCATCGCCATGCTGCCGCTCGTCGCTGGACTTTCTTATGAGGTCACGGTCAAGTGGGCAGGTTCGCACCCCGATAATCCCTTGGTGAAAATCGCCCTGTGGCCAGGCCTTATGATGCAAAAGCTCACGACGCGCACAGCAGATGAGGGGATGCTCGAGTGCGCCATCGCGGCCCTCAAGCTCGTAGACGAGCACGAGCGGAAGGCTCGATAGGACATCGACGAGGCTGTTGCCGAGATGTCATCTGGCAGGTATCCCACGCGGGTTTCTTGCTGGAGAGGATGGCGACGCTGTCCCGGACGACAGGTTTCTTGCCGGAAGGAATGACGATGGCGTCCCGAGCGACAACCTCTTGTCGAGATAATCGACGACGGTGCCCGGAGACGAGCTTCCTACCGGGGCGATTGGCATCCCGCATTCCCTGGCGGGCAGTTTTCCCGGGGCAATCGACAGCATGCCCCATGTCAAGTATTGTTCCAGCAAATCAGTGGCGGAAAATCGCGTATTTTGAAATGAGTGGCGGAAAACCCAACGTTTTGGAGGCGTTTTTTGCCGAAAAACGTATATGGAACCGCCAGTCGTTGAGCAACGTACGGCCTCCGGCGCACAACGGCCGGCACCCACCCGTCGGCGCACAACGGCCGGCGCCCGCGGCCCACCGCCACACGGTCTACCGGCCGCCGCGCTCCTTGAGCTGCTTGTGCCTTTTTGCATTCAAGAGCTTAAGGACGTCAATTCCCTCGGCATGGCAGCGCACAAACAGGGGCGCGTGCCAACCATGCTCCTCGATATCGTCCTCAACGGCGTGCTTGAGCTCCGGCCATCCTTGCAAAAGCGCAATCGTGCGCCTGGTTGCCTCATGAGAAGTCTCGCTCGGATAGAACTCCCGTGCAAGCTCCTCCACCGTCTTGCCCTCGTCGAGAAAACCGTGCCGCAGCCCATCGCGCCGCGTAGCCATGCGCTCGTTGTGGGCCGCGTCGCGACAAACGGCGCTACAGTAATTCTTCTCGGGACCGCGATGCCCCACCGCCGAAAACGGCCGGCCGCAGCGAGCGCAATACTTGATGCGTACGGCCCCCAAATCGCAGGAGAAGTCGTACCACAGCCAGGATAGATAGCTGCGAAACGAAAAATGCCCTGTGGCCCCACTGACGGAAAACACATCGACATAGGCATCGCCCAGGTGTGCCGTCACCAGCGCGCGCACCATAGACGCCATCTGCGGCAAATCCGCCTTCTCCAATTTCCCCGCGCACCCCCGCAGCTTTTCGTCATCAAGCCGATACCCGTCGCTCTCGACCCCCGAATAGACCTCCGCCGCCTCGAGCGAGAGGACCTCGCGTACCTCGCGGTCAACCGAAGGGGCCAAGTCGAGCGCCTGGCTCAAAAGACGATAGTCCGACGCAGTAATCTCATGCTCAAAAGAGGCCAAAGCGACCTCCACAACGCCATCTAAATCGGCATCCCCCAGAATAAACGCGTAATTGATGCGCCCCTCGACCTCTTCGCGCCGAATGAATCGCGGCACGCCAAGCCACGATGCGTACGCTCCATCGAGGGTCCTGGAAATCACAAAGAGGTCGAAGCTCGACCCTGTTCGAGGATTGTCGACACGCCAAAGAACAAGGTTTCCCAAGGCGGCCTGCGCCGCCGCTAGGGGCAAGGAGCCGTTTGCGCAGCGCTGCGCAGCAACGGCAAGGTCCGCCATGATGGCAGCAGACGCCCAAAACCCCATGCTTTCCTCGAACTCCTCGCCTTCTACCAGCTCGCCGCCGTCTAAAGAGCGGGCATGCGGAAAACGCGCGCAAAGCGGTCCATGCTCCAAGGCAAACTCGACGAGCCTCTCGACAGAAACCCTCAGCTGATACCCAGCATCCGCAGGGGCCTCCTCACCCCGCTGAGAAGGAAGTCTTCCGCGCACCGTAGTGCACGCGGAAAGGTCCACGAGCGTCATGGCCGCACGCCCGCGAGCCGTTGCCTCCACAATGGGCGATCCATCGCGCCCTGCCCCCGTAGGCGCCACGGGGCTAAACCTCAGCCCCCTCATATGAAAAGAGTCGTCCGGCCCGCCCTCGGCATAAATAGGCTGCACCGCTGCCGCAGGCACACTTCCATCCGTCTTGCGAATCTGAGCAAATGCATCGCGCCCCACGTTCGTCCTCCGATTTTTATACTGGTTCAAAAACACTATTATTGCGTTCACGTTTATCTTAAATTGTTATCAGCCAAAACCACTCGGCCGCTTTCGAAAAAGACTCGTGAAAGCGCGCTCGACGCACAGGCACGATGCAGATCGAAAAAAAGAAAGGACAGCCTCATGCGGTGCCCTCAGTGCAATTGTGAAAATCCCGACGGGGCCAAATTCTGCACCACCTGCGGAGCCCCCTTTATGAATGAGGGGGTAGCGCCCAGCGGCAGTGACACCAATCCCGCCGGCTCGCCCGCCCCAACGGAAGTGCGCTCCGCCGTATCAGACGACGCTTCTCAACAGTCTGCCGGAGACATCCAAAACCAAACCCAGCAAGCGCGCAAGAAGAGCCGCCGCAAAATTCCCATGGTATTGTTCATCGTCCTTGTGACCCTCGCCCTTGCCGCCACCGCTTTTGGCGCCTACTACGTCTACACCCAGATCCTGCATCCACAGCAGGAACAGGTCGAACAACCCAAGCAAAAGGGTAAGGACAAGCCCAACGACAAGAAGTCCAAGCAGGAGGGCAAACGCGAGAGCAACGACGCCGAAAAGCAAAACGCACGCCAGAAGGCCATCGACAACGCAAAAGCCGCGGGCAAGACAGTCCTTCCAGGCACGATTCGCATCTTTAAGACCGACGCCCAAATGACAGGCTTCCAGGGAATCCAGAACCCCAATGCAGGGGGCTATGAGTGCGGCCCCTATGCAGTCTTCGCGTTTGATTCGACGGCTTATGTGACCGCAGGCCACGGGGACGGAAGCCCGGGATCGTCCAGCGAATCCGCAAGCATGGTTTTGCTTGCCCAAGGTTCCGATGTCGACGCATGGACCTCATACGACGGCAAGCACGTCACCTGTGCATTGGGGGCCATGTGGTGGCCCTCCGATACGGGCCTTCCCCTGGGCGAGCCGCGCGCCCTGAGAGACGTCCAGGTTCTTCTCGACGACGGCGAGGAATTCTCCAACGTAAGCAACTCGCAAAGGAGCGAAACCAGCACGTCGGCCAGCTCTAGCAGCGCAGGCGACTACATCCTGCCCGATTCATCCACGCGCCTCTACAGCGCCAGCGAGCTGCAGTCGTACTCCCAGTACGAGCTGATGCTCGCCCGCAACGAGATCTATGCACGCCATGGCCGTGGCTTTAACGACCAGGAGATTCGCCAGTACTTCCAGAGCAAGAGCTGGTACCAGCAAAGATACACTGCCGAGGAATTCGACTCGCTGCCGAACAGCCCCCTAACCTCCATCGAGCAACAAAACATCAAGACCATCTACGACGTGGAGCATAGCAAGTAGCACCCCGCCACAAAGAAAGCAAGCGCCCTGGCAGGATCAGGCATCCTACCAGGGCGCTTTTCTTTTCATTCTACAAAATGTGACAAAATAAACCCGTGGACTTTTGTCATGTTAGTAGAGGGTGATGGCGAAGGCTCGCTTGTCGGTGGCGCCGGGGGCGAGCAACGTGATGCCCTCCTTGTGCTCCAATACGTCATCCTCGGTAGTCAATGTGGCGTGCCCCGTCCAGGGCTCGATAGCCACAAACGGTGCGTCGGGAGCCATCGACCATACGCCCAGATAATCGAATCCCGGGAAGTCGACGCGCACGCCATGGCCGCTGCGGCGACCGGTAAGCGACACGGTGTTGCCCGGCACGTGGCTAAACACCATGGTGTCGTAATCAAAGCAGCTGCGCGTGAGTGGCAAGGTGTCGCCGTCATCGAGAACGACGAAGGTATCGGTTGGATCGGCCAGGCCGCCTTCCACAATCTTGGGGCATTCGGCGTGCCAGGGCTCGGCAAACGTAAAGTCGTACTCGTCGAAGGCCTCGTCCGTACCATTGACGGGGATATTAAACGCCGGGTGACCGCCAACAGAAAACGGCAGCGTCACCGACCCCGTATTGGTAACCGAAAACGTCTGCGCGAGCGTCGCCTCGCCCACAAGGGCATAGGTCATATTAAGACGGAAAGCATACGGATACTGCTCGCGCGTCTCGGAAGAATCGCACAGCTCAAACGTCACCGATGTTCCATCGGCTGCAACGTCCACCACGCGGTGCTCGTAATTGCGCGCCACGCCGTGCTGCTTCATATGGCACGGCCCCTGTTCGGACATCGCCTCGCCACCACGGATATTGCCCACGATGGGAAAGAGGATGGGAGAGGTGCGCCCCCACCAGCGCTCATCGCGCTGCCATAGATATTCGCGATCATCAAAACGCATGCTCAAAAGCTGTGCGCCCATGCTGTCGACCTGAGCCGTACAGGTATCGTTTTTAATCGTGACGATTGCCATAGCTGTCCTTTCGTCCGGTCGCTACTTGGCTTTAATCTGACTGACGATGTTGTTTTGGAAGAACGTGTCCTGGGCAAAAATCAAGTCGTTCGCGTCGGCGTCATCGTCCTTCATGGCAGCAAGGACGTCGTCATAGTAGACCGCGCCGCCCGTCTGCAGGTCCACGAGCTCGCGCGCCTCGTCGTACGTGTAATAGCTGTTCGGATCAGTCGAATTCGTAATGTTGGCATATGCGATGATATACGAGTAGCGGTCGCACCAAACGTGCGCATAGCGGCCATTGGGAAGGCTTGCGTAGCCCATCTGGGAAGTGCCGATGTCTCCCATGGGGCCGGCACCTTGGGTGTCAACCGATATCGAGCAAATCGCGCGCTTTGGGTAATTCTTGGAGTACACAACCACAGAATCGCCCTCGTACTTAACGGTCACGCGACCATCCCAATAAGAAGGCAGCTCGAGGGTATAGTCTGCGGTAGTAATGGTACGTGCAGCCTTGGCGTCGGCCTCCTCCTTGGCGGCAACGGCATCGTCGCGGCGCTTGGTTGCGGCCGCCTTGAGCGCATCGGCATCGGGAGCGCCATCGGTCGTATCCTTCGAGGCATACTCGTACGCCTTGTTGATCTGCTCGTCCGTCACCTCGAGGGCGTCGGTGGGAGTGAGCTCAAAGCCACCTCTGCCTGTAGCATCGATCTCGGAACCCTCCTCATCCTTCGCGGTAAACGAAACCTCTACCTGCGTGTTCGAGACGTTGAAAACGGTGCCGTCGGCAGCAATGGGCGAAGCGGGCACCGAGAGCACGTAGTTGCCCTGGCGCAGATTGATACCGCGGCCATCGGACGTGGCGTACTGGACCTCGTCGACCTTCTCGCCCTTAGAGTCGGTTCCTTCGACGTGCACCGGCAGGCGCGAAGCCCCGGCCAAGGTGTCCCAGCCGTCCCCGCTTGCCTTGATAACAACCACATGCTCCGCCTTGGCGATGGCCTCGTCCTTTTCCCGTTGCGCCTGCTCGGCAGCCACCTGCTGCTGATGTTGATAGTTGATGAACGCCCAGGTACCACCGCCAACCACGGCGATCGCGACAATAACGCCCGCCACGATAGCAGCGATTTTACGGGGATCCTTCTTCTTGGGCGCATTTGCACCGGCGCGCACCTTATCGGCAAGGGACTCGGGCGAAACCGGGCCGCCGCCCTCGCCCGAAGCGGAAACAGGCTTGAGCATCAATGCGGTTTTATCAACCGGAACAGGGCCCGCCATGCCAAGGTCCGGCGTCACGGTGTTGAGCGATTCATGGGCAGCAGCCGCATCGGCACGATACTGTTCGGTATCCACATCGGGCTGCTCAGGGGTCAAGGCGCGCGTCTCGATTTCGCCCTCTGTCTGAGAGACATCTGAGGCATCGACCTTCGATCCGCACTGCGTGCAGAACTCGGCGCCATCCATCAGCGGCGCGCCGCAATGCGGACAAACCGGATTGGGCACAGGCTCCGGCTCGGACCCAACCGCCGTCGTGAGCGCGGCGTCATCGCCCGCCTCGAGACGTGCCCCGCACATGGTGCAGAACTCAGCGTCTGCCGGAATGTCGTTGCCGCAATGCGGGCAGACGCGGGCGGAAGGATGCATCATCGACGATGCGGCAGAGGCCTCGACCTTTGCTCCGCATTCGGTGCAAAACATCGAGTCGTCAGCGATTTCGCTATGACAATGAGCACAAATCATGAGCGCATCCTAACCTGGACGTTTTCTATATGGGCAAAGTATAAGCCCACGAATGGGACGCTCTCGTCATCATTTACAGGGCAACGGGGATCTGAATGCAGCAAAAATCTTCCTGATGTTCCTCGTTATATGAGGTGGCATCCATGTAACAAAAGTCATAGGCGTTGCCCATCGGCATGAGATTGTGCGCATCCAAATAGGACACCGCTTCGCGAATACCCGCGGGATTATATGGCATGCCCCATCGGCTGATGCAAAGGTAGACGCCCTCGGGAAGGCACTGTGCCTGGCCGAGCTTCTCGGGTTCCACGCCCTCGGGAACCACAGCAAAAGGACCAGCACCCAAAACAGGATTGTCAGAATGAAAATACGAACGCTGCAGCATGGTGCCCCACCCGCGCATCGGCCGGGCCCCCATGGTCTCGCGCAAACGTGCCACGGCGCGCATGAGCGTAGGATGCAGCACGGAGCGGTCGATGGCAACATCACCGGGAAACGGCTCCACGATCACATAGCGATTGGGAAACGCCTTGAGCGTGGGAACGCCCTGGCGAGCTTTCCAATACGAAACATCGTTATAGAAGCTCAAACGCTCTTGCACGCTATTCCGCTCTTTTTCAAGCGCGGCAATCTGTCCATCAAGCTCCGAGACACGCTCGCGCAGCTTGTTGGCCATCTCAGCCACGTCGCAGGAGCTGGTGAGCCGCATAATCTCATCAAGGTCAACACCAAGGTCGCGCAGTATGCTAATCAATCGCATGAGAGGAATCTGCGTAGGCGAATAAAAACGATAGCCCTTCTCATTCACCTCGGCAGGAGCAAACAGACCGATCTTGTCGTAATAGATCAATGTCTGGCGCGAAACGTCAAAGATGCTTGCCATTTCACTGATGGTATACATGCCATCCACGCAAGGCCCTCCAAACAAAGCAACCGAAAATCAACTCTATAAGAAGCGCTTATCAGGCATATCGCATTTCTATAATAAACCCCTCACCCATCAAAAAGGAGACGAGACCCGCCGCTCTACTCCCAGCGCTTGTATCCCGTGCACTCGATGCCAAACGGCGCGAGCGCCTTACACGCCATGTGGTGAACCATGTCCTGAAGCGTCGACGGACCGTTATAGAACGTAAGCATCGGCGGCATGATCATGACGCCGGGCACGCGGCAGAGCTTTTCCATATTGTCGATATGGATAGGAGAAAACGGAGTCTCGCGAGCCATGAGCACCAAGCGACGCTGCTCCTTCATCTGAACATCGGCGGCGCGCAGCAGCAAGTTGTCGGAGTAGCCGCAGGCAATACCGGCAAGTGTCTTCATGGAGCAAGGAGCGACCACCATGCCGTCAATGGGGAATGTTCCACTCGCAATGGATGCGCCGATATTGCGATTGTCGTAGACCACATCGGCATAGGACGCAAACTCATCGAAATCCATCCCCAACTCCTGCTTGGCCGTGATCTCGGCGCCGCGGGACATGACCAGATGGCTTTCGGCCCCCGCCTCGCGCAAACATTTAAGGCACTCAAGGCCCAGCAGCGAGCCCGATGCACCGGATACGCCAATGACGACACGCTTCTTGGAATCCATGATGGTCTCCTTGTTAAACATAGCTTATGAACAGCAATTTCTGTGAACTGCAACGCGGGTTCTCACATCAATCGTATCGCGAGAGCACGCGTTGCAACCCACCCATTTAGGACAGACAAATGTCCAAAATGGAAAACGGGTCGGAGGCCTAATTGCCCCCGACCCGTTCAAGCGACGTACTGTGGCGCGGCCCAAACGGACCAGTCATCGCATTCCAAACCATGAACGCGCATAAGAGGGAGACGCGTCCATGCAAGGCGATGCCCATCAGTGCACAAGGTAGGAAAGCAAGCGGGCATCGTCCCGAAGGAGGGCGAGATTAGGCCTCGAGCTCGGCAGCCCACTTCTCCTTGTCGATCTCCATGAACTGGGAACGAACAAAGCGGTCCTTGAGCGCAAAGGGCACGGTGGCGTCGTAGATGACCTTGCATGCGATGCCGTGCTCGCGGATGGAACCGGAAACAGCGTTGTCATTGGAGGGGTCGAGCACGTGGCAGTGGCAACCGGGGATTGTGATGATATCGGTATCTGCCTGGAAGCGGGTGGTCATAGCCCACATGACGTCGCTCATATCAAAGATGTCGACGTCCTCGTCAACCAGGATGCACTCCTTGAGCTCACCGAACGCGGAGAACGCGAGCATCGCCGCATTGCGCTGACGGCCCTCGTCGGAAGCGGCAGACTTCTTGAACTGCAGGATGGCGCAGAACTTGCCGCCACCGCAGGGAGCCGCGTGGACGTTGAGCAGACGGCCGGGCATAGCCTTGTTGACCATGTTGAAGATGGAAGCCTCGGTAGGGATGCCAGCCATGGAGACATGCTCGTGCGAAGGGCCGATGCAGGACTCCATGATGGGGTTCTTGCGGGTGGTTACAGCCGTGACGTTGATGACCGGGCAAACCTTGGCGCCACCGGTGTAGCCAGGGAACTCGGGCATTGCGAAGCCGTAGCCGGCGGTGTCCTCGTTGACCATCTCGGTTGCGGAGAGGTAGCCCTCGATGACGTACTCGGCGTTAGCGATGCACTTCTGATCGATGGTGAGGCAGTTGGCGAGCTCGACCGGCTTGTTGCGCACGGCGCCGGCGATCTGTAGCTCGTTAAAGCCGAGCGGCGTAGTGGGAGCCTCGAAGCCGCAGCCCATGTACACGGCCGGGTCGAGACCGATCTGGATGGAGATCGGCATATCCTCGCCGCGCTCCTTGTACATATCGAAGAAGTGACCAAGGTGACGCGAGCCCGGGGTGATGAACATCGTGAGCTTGGTCTTGTCGACGATAGCGAAACGGTGAATGGTGACGTCGGACATGGTGTTGTCCGGGTCGTTGCCCATAGCGAGACCCATGGTGATGTAGGGGCCGCCGTCAACCGGGGTATTGGTGGGGGCAGGAATCAGTTTATGGAGATCGAAATCGGGATCGTCAGCCTTGTAAACGACTTCCTGGCAGTCGATGTGCTTGCCATCTTCAATCATCTCGGGGGCAACAAGGTTATCGAACATCTTGCCCATCTCGAGGCCAAGGTGCTCCTCCTCGAGGCCCAGCATAGCAGCAACGCGCTTGCGGCTGGCGAGCAGACCGATGGCGACTTTCGCGTCGGGATGACCCTTGACGTTGTTGAAGACCATTGCCGGGCCTTCCTTGGTCGGACGCATAACGGTGCCGCCGGAGCCCACGTGACGATAGACGCCAGAAACCTCGGCCTTGGGATCGACCTCGGTGTCGGTCTCCAGATACTGACCAGGCATGGTCTTCAGGAAATCGAGGGCGGAACGGAGGTCATGAATCTCGTTGTTTGCCATTTTTAACTCCTTTTTCTCCTCATCTGAGAAACTGCAAACGGTTTTGAGACGGTCCCTTGCGGGCTCTTCGCGAGCGCCCGGCCACATCGGCCTATCAGGCATTCGGTGGCCGCGGGCGCTGGGCGCGACGCGAAGAGTGCTCAGGAAGGTCTTAAGTCATGCCGTGCGAGCGATACTTGCGCGAGCTGTCGGGCGGCAAGCGTGCTCGGGTTCGACTTACATCAGGCCCAGCGTGCTGAACCAGAAGGCCTCGACAAGAACCACCAGGAAGGTGACCACGGTCAGGGGGATACCCATCTTCATGGCTTCCTTGGAAGTGTAGCCACCGGCGTCCTTACCCTCGCCGACCAGGATAGCCAGGTTATGGAAGGGCAGAATATAGTGGAGGTTGATAGCGGTGAAGACGATCAGCGCAACGGCGATGGGCGAAACGCTGGTTCCCTGAATAAAGGTGAGGAACGCAGGCACGCAGATGCCCAGACCGGCCATAACGGAACCCATGAACATGTGGATGACCATGGTCAGAGCGCAGACGAGCAGCGCGAAGAGGTAGGGGTTCGCAGGAACGGTGCTGGGAAGCACGACGTCGGCGATCCAGGCGTTCATGCCGGTAGCGCCACCGACGGAACCGATTGCCATAGCGGCGGTCAAGAACATGAGAGTCTTGATGTCAACGGAACCCCAAGATGCGGGAGTCAGGACCTCGCCGACAACAGGCATGGCCATGAGAACGCCGATAACCAGGGTGACCCAAGCCAGATAGTCGCCAGAAACGGTAAGCCACAGGGCGATGGCGATGACGAGCCACACGATGGTGCGAACCTCCTTCTCGGAAAGCTTGCCGAGAGCGGCCTGCTTAGCGAGAACCTCCTCGCGGTCGTATACGAGCTCCTTGGAAGGCTTGAAGAGAGCAAGAGCGAGGATGATGGTGCACAGAGTTGCAACAACCATGGGGACGCTCATGTAGATGAACCAGTCGATGAAGCCGATGGCGGCACCGCCGTTTGCGCCATAGGAGGCGACGAGCGGGTTGAGGGTGGAGTCACCGGTCATGAAGAACATGGAGCAGGGCACGGCGGCGGCGAAGATCAGGAAGCCAAGCTTGCCACGGTCGTCCTCACCGTAGCCGGCGGACTCGGCGATAACCGAGACAACGGCCAAGATCAGGAATGCACGGGGGAAGGGGTGCGGAATGAGCAGTGCAAGAACGAACGTCAGGGCAAAGATCGAGAGGATCAGCGACTTGGCGCTCTTCACGAACTTGAGCATGAACGCATACGCGATGCGCTGACCAAGGCCGGAGTCCTTCACCGCACCAGCGATGAGGTAAGCACCGACGACGATCCACATAGTGCCCTTGGTCCAGGCGCCAAATGCGACGGAGACGGTAGAGGCCATGCTCGGCACGCCATCGGCGTCGGGGACGACCTGCATGAGCACCAGCAGGGCGCAGTAGAGGATGCCGGTGTAGCCGGGCTGTGCGACACCGCACGCCCACATCACGACGGCACCGAGCGAGAGAGCCAAGCAGTTCTTGCCACCCTCAGAGAGGGCAACGGAACCGAGGCTGTCCAGGGGAAGAACGAACTTGATCAGCAGAAAGACGACGACCGCCAAGAAGAAACCAATGTAGCGTTTCGTCAGAAACTTATTCTTTACAGCTGCCATTTCTTCACCCTCCTTCCTTTGTCATGCGCCCCCTACCTGATAGGAGCGCTTGTACACGACGATTGAAACGTTGCGCTGTGTAGCTGGAATACAGTCAAGAAAGTCGGTGAACTCGGTGCGATGAACGGTTTTCAACGGCCGACGAACGGTTTGGCACGGTGCAGCGCACACGTTTCCCTGTACACACCGTGCAGGTTCTGCTCTAAAACTTGACCATGACTTGAATACAACAAAAGTCCTGTTGGTGGATATCGTTACAGGACGTGGTATCGAGCAAACAGAAGTCGAAGGCATTGCCCAGGGGCTCGAAATTATGGTCGTTGAGCCCTTCATAAGCCGCTTGGCGGCATAGCCCCGGTATGGCATGCCCCAGTAGCTCATGCATGCATAGAGGCCCTTGGGCAGCATCACCACGTCGGATAGCTTTGAGGAATCCACACCGGCGGGCACAACGGTAAAGGTCACCGCCGGGCGGTACACAAGCTGACCTTCGTCGCCGCGCTCGTCCTTTACCTCGGTGAGCATGGTGCCAAAGCCGTCTACAGGAACGCCGTCTTCCACCGCACGGAGCTTTTTCATGCTGCGCATGAGTGTGGGATGCAGCACCTCGCGAGTCACATCGAAATGAGGAAAGCCCTCGGCGACCACCAGGCGCTCATCATACTGTTTGAGAATGGGGGTGTCGGTCACATCGCGCCAGCGCTCGACCGACTTGTAGTACCTAATGCGTTGATCGATAAGCTCGCGCTGCGTGTCAAGCTGACCGATTCGACGGCCTATCTCTGCCTTGCGCGCTACGAGGTAGTCGATCAAGGCAGAGATATTGCGCGAGTCTATGATCTCGGCGATCTCCTTGAGTTCGATACCCAGATCTTTAAGCAGACAGATGAGGCGCAGTGTAGGGATCTGCGTAGGGAGATAGAAGCGATAGCCGTCGTCATTGACCATCGCGGGGCAGAACAAGCCAATCTTGTTGTAATAAATTAAGGTTTGGCGGGTGAGGGCAAACAAGGAGGCCATCTCACCAATTGAATACCAATGTGACTCAGCTTGAGCCATGCTCATCATTCCCATCGAGATAGAATCGATGGCGCCCTGCGCGCGACGCGCGGACGCTCTGCCTGCGCTGGGCGTTTGCACGAGCTTCAGGCACGCTCGATTGCTAACCAGCGATGGGTTGTATTAGGGGCTATTGTAAAGCGAACAATAGCGCGCGGGCACCTGTTCTCGACGAGCGGCGTGTTTCCCTCAGGCAGCGGCCCGTAAAGCCGCTATACACTCAACCAAGACAATATGCTGGGCTTTTGTTGCATATATATGCATAAGAACCTGCATCCGGCCACCGAAAAGCGACCGTCTGCAGGTTCTCAGATGAGGGCTGACGCAGGGGATTCTTTTGACAGCTCGAATCCAAAGGAAAAGCGCCAGCCGAAAAGCATACATGAGCGGATGCGCCCGCACAAACATGAGACAGGCGCACCCGCGAGATCCTAAACCCCGAGACTACGGAAGAGGGAATTAGTCTTCAAAGCCCGGAACCCAATGAGAGGCATCGACATCCATGAACTTGGAGCGTTGGAAGCGATGCTTCTGGTCATAGGGCACCGTGCAGTCGAAAATCGTCTTGCAAGCAATGCCGTGATCGCGGATGGAGGGGTCGCACGTGGGGTCGTTCGACGGATCCAGCGGGTGACAACGAACGCCCGGGATGGCCCTTCACGTTGTTGAAAATCATCGCCGGACCCTCTTTGGTCGGACGCATAACGGTGCCACCCGCACCGATATGACGGTACACGCCAGAGAGCTGGGCGCGAGGCTCGACCTCAACATCGGTCGTGACCAGCTGGCCGGGAATGGTCTCCAAAAGCTCAACAGCGCTGCGGAAATCAGTAACCTTATTTGCCATGTTTACCTCCAATGCAAAAGGTGACCACTCGTGTGGCCCGTTGATTGGAGTGTAGGGGCGTATAGTCGCTGTACGTGCAAGCCACAGCCTGAAAAAGGGTTGAATAACGCCGTTCACCTGCAAAAACAAGCCGTTGAGAAGGCGCTTTCACAAGGCGCGTACAACGCCCGGCGTCAAGGGCAGCGTCTTAACACAAAAGAGCGCGGAACCTCGCGGCACCGCGCTCCAAGACCAAAAACGCTGTGGTTAAACCCACCCGTAGTGACAGGCTATTTCCTACAGCAAAACTCAATCAGAGCATCATCTTTGCGAGCAAACATCACATCCTGCTCCGGCGTATCCTCAAAGGGACCGAGGATGACCTCGTCGCACCAAGCGGCCGCCTCGTCGAGATTGTCCGTTACAAACGCTACATGGCGATGCGTCTTCATGATCTCGGGGGCAGGCGAGCCTTCCTCAAAATAGAGATACTCGACCCCATCCGGAGAATCGGCAGGATTGGAAACCCATAGCTTCATGGGTTCCGCGTTGCGCATGCCCTCACGCTTCTCTGCCACGGGCACACCCGAATGATCGAACGAAAGCTTCATGGACAGATCTTCCCCTCTCTATTCTTGGCAAAGCTCGGCAAGCTTCGCACGAATATCCGCATCCTCAAGCGCCAGACGCGTCCACGGGGCGAGCGGCTCGGGATGACCCGCAAGATAGGCGTCGATCTCGTTCAGGCGCACCGGGCGCACCTCGGAAATCTCCTGCTCGTTCACGCACAGAGAACCCGCATCGATGCGCGCAGCGAATACGGCGCACCACTCGCGCTCGCAGTTGCCGTCGCCGTGGTCCTCACGGTACACGATGTGCCCCAGCTGCTCCAACGGAGCCTGGTCGGGCGTAAGGCCACACTCTTCCCGCAGGCGACGCGCGGCTCCCACCGCAAGCTCCTCCCCCACTTCGGGATGGCCGGCACAGCTATCGGAAAGCACGCCACCCCACAGGCGCTTGAGGGCACTGCGACGGCACAGCAGCAGATGGGCGCCATCGCCCGTGCCCTCTACCAAAAATGTCTCGAACGCCTGGTGCAAGATACCCTCGCCCGCATGGGCCTCGATGCGATCCACGGGACCGATTACGTTACCGTCCTCATGCACGGCGAGCACCTCGTCGGCTTCATCCCACGTTGCACGCAGCACGCGAGCCACATGCCGCTTAAGAGCATCGATGAGCTCGGCCGTGGTATCGAGAACGGTCTGCAAGTCGTCTTTACTTGCGTGTTCCACATGAAAACCCGTAGAGCAGGTACACGGCATCTTGAACTCGGTAGCGAGCGCTGCGCAGATGTCGTGCGCCGGGATCTCGTCTCGATGGCAAGGCACGGACAGGATACTCACCGTGGCAGTTCTTCCTGGCTCGGGACGCGGAATGGCCTGCGCCGTGGCACCCAGATGAGCGTACTCGGGCGAGCACGCATAGACGATGATGCCACGCGGCGTGACCGTCACCACGGCCTCCAGCGCGAACTTGCCCTCGCCCACGCGAACGTTTGCAGTATGCATCTTGCTTTTGGGGGCCTCTTTCATAGCACGTCCTTTCGATATGTTCTACCTGGTATTAATTTCGACTATATACCTGCTATACGTTCAAGGGCACCTTCTATGAACGGCGTCTCTCAACAAACCGCGACGCAAAAACCGACAGCAAACGGCAACGCATAGCACAAAAAGGCCGCGAGAGCATCTGCCCCCGCGGCCCGATACCGCTTGCCGAAACGATGGGCATGCCTGATTTACCCATCACCCCAGCCTCGGATGAGGTGCGACCCCCTTTCGGTCTCTTAGACCTCCAGCGGCGGAACCGGCGGGATCACCTGAAGCTTGGCAATCTTTTCGGCATCCAACTTAAACACGTCGTCGACGTGAGGGGTCTCAGTAGAGCGCCAGGAGTAGAAGCAGCGATCGCACTGATACACTTCCCAAACGCCTTCAATAGGCGACTTGGCGATCGTTGAAATCTGGTCATGTTCGCAACGCGGGCACTTCATGGTTTTGTCCTCCTTTAGGACGTGGTTTACCAAGCTGCCGCCTGTGGGCACGCAAAATCCACGCGCCCAATTACGGCAAAGAGAGGAACGCTTACTGCTTAGCAGCCATCAGATCGGCGATGATCTTGGTGTACTCAGCGGTCTTGGCGGGATCCTTCAGGAGCTCGACCGAGCGGGTAAGCGGCTCGGGATCAACCGGCGTGGTGGCGTCGATGATGAGCTTGGCAGTCATACCAGCGACTTCCTCGGACGGGTTAAGCGGCATGCCGGCGCAGTTGGGAATAACCTTGACGTCCTTGTCCGGGCGTACGCGGGTCGAGAGGGCCCACATAACCTGGTTGAGGTCAAACGGGTCAACATAGTCGTCAACGAGGATGACGTTGTGACAGTACGGCATAGCGTGCGGCGTGGAGAGCAACTTGAAGGCAGCGCCCGTAGCATGACCACCGTAGCGAGGCTTGATGGAGATGATCTCGGTGAAGCCGTGGGTGTACATAGCGTTGACGGAAACGACCTCGGGGAAGCCCTCGTCATGCAGCTGTTTGTAAATAGGCACGGAGGTGTTGAGTGCCATGAGGAAGTCGATCTCGGTCCAGGGCATGCCCAGGTAGATGTTCTCGAAGATCGGGTTGGTGCGATAGGTCACGTGCGTGATGACGGCCTCGCACTGGGCACGGCAACCGGAGTAGGAACCCGGGAACTCACCGAACGGGCCCTCGCAGGTGCGGACGCGCGGATCAATGTAGCCCTCGAGGACAACCTCGGCACCGGCGGGCACGTAGAGGTGTTCATACAGATCGGACTTGACGATGTCGGCAGGCACGCCGTTGTTCAGAGCGCCCACGAACTCGTACTCGTTCTGAGTGTAGCCAACGGGGGTGGAAGCCATGAAGGTCACCAGCGGAGCGTTACCGAGGGTCACGCAGATGGGGAACTTCTCGTTCTTCTTCTCGGCCTCGGCGAGCTGCTTGGCGATGTCGTGCATGGCCAGACACTGCATACCGATACGGTTGGCGCCCTTGACCTGGATGCGGTAGGTGCCGACATTCATCTTGTCGAAGTTATCGGGATCGGAAGGGTCGCCGGTAATGATAGAGGCCTTGCCGATGAACATGCCGCCGTCCTGCTCGTTGATGCGATACAGCGGGAGCAGATCGAACAGGTTGACGTTCTCGGCACCGTCGATGACGTTCTCCTTGCAGGGCGCGTCGTCGCGCTCAAGGACGTTGGGCTTGACCGGGAAAAGGTCCCAGCGGCGGTTCAGCTCGAGGAACTGATCCTTGGTGCTGGTGTTCTTGTCCATGCCCATCATGAGAGCGTGATTTGCCCAGGAACCGTGAACGTTGGTGACGACGGTGTGGCCAGGGCCATAGCCCTTGATGTTGTCGAACATGACAGCAGGGCCGTTGGTCATGCGGCTGGCAGCGCGGCCGGCAGAACCGATATCCGGCTCGGGGAGAACCTCATCGGTCACGTGAACGAGCTGGCCCTCTTCCTCGAGCGTGGCGAGGAACGAACGAAGATCCTGATACACCTTTGACATGAAAGCTCCTTTCCGAAAGCTTCCGAAGAACGTGACTTCAGTTTCACGCCTCGCAACCGTTCGCGCGATTCCCTTGCGGAAGCACAACTTTCCCCGGTGGAATAACCCATGCATACGAGTTTGAGTTATTCCATTTAGGCAACGTCATCGGCCCCACAACGACCCATTTATAGAAAACAACCCGTCCACGCTGGACTTTTTCTGTATCGTAGATTGTGCGATTTTCCTTATAGAAAAATGCGAATAACGAAACACATTTAAAAGGAGGTTTGCATCATGGATTTGAGAAAACTCGAAGCGTTCCTCACCGTCGCGAATACCGGTAAATATACCGACGCCGCCGACAAGCTGTTCATCTCCCAATCGTCCCTCTCAAAACAGATGGCTCAGATGGAACGTGAACTGGGCGTCAAACTGTTTAAGAAAACGCGCAACGGCGTTGAACTCACGCAGGCCGGCTTCGACTTCTACTCATATGTACGTAAAATGCTTCCGGAATATCACCGCGCCGTCGATCGTCTGCAAATGTATCGCGAGGGCGGCACGTACCCCTTGCGCATCGGCTCACTTCCTTTGGCGGAAGAATACGGCTTTGCAAACGCCTTCAGCTCCTACTGGGCGCGCAATACCTCGGTTCAGATCGATTATTTCGAGCGCAGCCAGGGAGACTTGATCGACAAGCTCGATCGACATAAAATTGACCTCGCCCTCCTGCGCGTAGACATGCTCGACCCCGATAAGTACTCCTATGTCCCCCTTGTTCTCGATGAGATAGTCATCGCGTGCTCCACCAAGCATCCGCTCTCGGCTCGAGAACATGTGGGACTGGCAGAGCTTCGCAACGAGGAGTTCATCCTTTTGGAGGAGAAATCCGACGTGACGCAGATCTTTCGTCGGGCCTGCGAAAACCAAGGCTTCTTCCCCAATGCGCCGCTACATCATTCACGCCATCGCATGCTCATCAAGGCCGTGCAAAACAACATGGGCATCACCGCGCTGCCACGCCGCTTGGTATCGACCTACCTGGCAGACGACCTTGCCATCGTGTCCTTAAAGCAGCCGCTCTACTCCACCCTTGGCCTTATATGGCTTGCCGACGAGCCACTTACGCTCATCAATCAAAAGTTTATCGACTACGTCTGCACCGACTTCAACGTCAATAGCGGATTGGAAGGGTAGCGCTCCGGGCGCCTTTGCCCCCATCGGAGCCGGCCTGCGCCCCGCCGCCACAGCCCTGGCTGATTCGGGGCGCACCCCGTGCTAAACATGACAAAATAAACCCGTGGACTTTTGTCATATCCTCCAAGCGGGACAAGACCGAGCATGGTCTTGTCCCGCTTTTTGCCGCGTATGGTTTGACATAGACCACGCGTCCCATCACCATACCCATGGACAACACGCATGAGAGGAACCACCCATGGCAGCAGCTCAGCCGCAAAAAATCAGAATGGTCGCCGGTCTTGGCAACCCGGGCGAGGAGTATGCGCAAACGCGCCACAATGCCGGATTCAAAGCAATCGACGAACTCGCTCGTCAGGCAAACGTGACGTACTGGAAAAACCAGGCCGGAGCCGAAGTCGCCTCCATCAAGGTTAACGATGCCGAGGCTGAGGGCGGCAAGCGCGAAGTGATCCTGGTAAAGCCCCAGTCGTACATGAATACGAGCGGCGGCCCCATCTCCAAGCTCTGTGCACAGTACAAGGTGAGTGTCGAAGAACTGCTGGTAATCCACGACGAGCTGGACATCCCCGCAGGTGACGTGCGCATCAAAGTGGGTGGCGGGCATGCCGGTCACAACGGTCTGCGCTCGATTATCGACAAGATGGGCAGCCGCGACTTCAACCGCGTACGCGTGGGCATCGGCAACCCTCCAGGGCGTATGCCGGTGGCAGATTTCGTGCTCAAGCAGCTCCGCTCCCGCGAGGCAGAGGATTTTGATGAGACCACGGTTCGCGCCGCCGAGGCCGCAGCAACCGCGCTCACCCGCGGCGTAATCTTTGCGCGCGACCACGTGAACGGCGCCGCCGCGAACAACGGCAAGCACTAGGCAGTCTCCGCGCTCGGTCTTCTGCACAGTCATCATCTTCTTTTGTTATCCTCATGTAACTTTCTCGCTTGAAAGGTCTCATTCTCCAGTATTATTAGTTAGCCTCTACTAACTTATATCGAAACAGGAGAAGGAGTTCTATGAAAGCACCATCAAAGCGCATGTCGGGAGTACTTGCGGCAGGAGCCGTCGCCCTTGCCGTTGTGAGCGGAACCGCGGGCACAGCGCTCGCCCTCCCTACACCCGCCTTTGCGGCAACGACTTCAGCAAGCGAGCTTGTTGTCGATGACAATTACCCCGCCCTTTACAGCTGGATCAACAACAAGCTCAACGATGCAACGAGCATCAAGATCTCGACGAGCGCTTGCGGCGTCTCGGACAATGGCAACGGCACGACCGTCATCCCGACCCAGGTTAAAAGCATGACCGGCTGGCAGCAGTATTTTTGGGAGAGCGAGGGCAAGGCGTATGATCGCCAGCTTGGCTATGCAAGCAACTACGAGACCCTCACCTTTGCCTCCGGCTCCACCACGACGCTCGACCATCTGACGCTCAAGCTTCTCGATGATCACCTGGTTATCCCCGCAGGCGCAAACATCACATTCAAAAACTGCACGTTCACCGGCCGCGTTAAGATCGAGAAGGGCGGCAAGGCGACCTTTGAGAGCTGCACGTTCAAAACGGCGACCATCCTGAATAATGGCCAGGCAAGCTATACCGGAACGACAAAGGAACCCGTCAACAAAGGCAAAGCCCAGAGCAGCTTTGAGGACCTCGGCATCGTTGCGAGCAAAACCACCCTCAACGACGCCGTGCACGGCCACGCGTTCCAGGACAAGGTTAAGCTCACGCTGAGCGGGACCAATGCGAAGAAGGCCACGATCAGCGCCAGCATCGACCAGACCGATTCGGGGCTCACCGCCTCTGTAGACGGCAGCACGGTCACGATTTCCGGTACACCCGCGGCATTCGGAACCTACACCGTCACCATCACCGCTGTCGCCCCGGATGAATCCGGGAACGGTACGCAGAGCAAATCCGTAACCGCAAGCATCACGGTGCACCAGAATTACACCTTTACGGTGGAAGGAACCCTCGACGCCGTTCGCACGGGACAGGGCGACTACCAGGACAGCTCGAACCACGAACTCACCGTCTATGTCACCGACGAGGCCGGCAACAAGCAAAGTTACTTCGACTTCTCGTCCACAACAGAGGGCAAGGCGTATTCCCTCAGGCCCCAAATCTCGCCCAAAGGCGCAGGTCTTTCTGCCACGCTTTTCAACGCCGGTGGCAAGGCGACCGTCACGCTTTCCGGCACGGCGGGAGCCGCGGGCACCTACCAGGTTGGCGCCGCGGTAACGCTCGGAGACTACACCTTTGACACGAATACGGTTGAGCTGCGCATCTATAGCGGAAACGAAACGCTCGCAAGCCAGATTGCCGCACTCTCCGGAAACCCCAGCAGCTGGGATATGGAGCCTTACGAGATCGACTGGAGCGATAACGCGACGATTCCCACGTGGCTGCACCATATCTACGGCTCCCACACAAGTGGCCTATACGGACAGATCGGCAACGCAACCGATGCCGCAGCGAGCGATACCCTCACAATCCCCGCTGGGGTCGATGTCACGCTCGAGAACATCAAGATCAACAGCTCCGTCAAGATTGTCGTGGAGAAGGGCGGCAAGTTGACGCTCACCGACTCCTGTGCCTTTGGCCCCATTGAGGTCAACGGCGGCACGCTCACGCTAAACCGAAGCTCTTCCGCCACGAATACCATAACGCTCAACAACGGCTCCACGCTCAAGGATTCCGAGGTCGTCTCGCACGCTCAATTCCTCACAGACGGCCGCAAGCCGACGCCTGCCGCACCTGCGCAGGTAGTGATTGCCAACGGTATCGTCACCTTTGAGGGCACCAACATCATCAAGGCCGACCAAAGCCAGATCGGCCTCAAGGTCACGGGCACCGCGCAGATTCCCGCCAGGTCCAATCTCACGGTGACCGGCGGCAACGGCGGCACTGCGCCCGGCAATGCCGCAAGCGCCATCGAGCTCGATCACGGCACTATCACCGGAGCGGGAGCGCTTACGGCAACCGGCGGTTCCTACGAGGTCGGAGGCAACGGCGTTCCCGCCACAGCGGTTACGGGAACGGGCAAACTTTCGACAGGTACGCTCACCCTCACCGGAGGCGATGCCGATACCATCTACAACAGCGCAATCGACGGAGCCGACGCAGGCGTAAAGACCGTCACCGTTACCACCAAGGCGAACAAACGCCAGATTGCAGGCGGCAAGGGCGTAAACGGTGGAGCCAACGGCAAGGGCGAGGAATCCCTCACCATTGACGACTCCGACCATAGCTCGAACTCGGCTCCGACCGATAAGCCCGACAACAACGCAAATGCCGATGCGGGTGAGAACGGCACCGCTGTAAAAACGAAAAAGCGGACAAAGGGCAAGAATGCACTTCCCGCCACGGGAGATAGCGCAGCTTTAGCGGCAACGAGTGCATGCATCGCAGGAATTACCGCGGCGGCGGCAGGATTAACGCTCGCGCGCAAGCGCAACAAGTAACGCATCGTTCGCGCGCAGATACAAATTCACGAAGCGGCCCCGTCATGGGGCCGCTTCCTTTTTGCGAACATACCACCCCCAACATACGAATCGAGCCCTATCTCCAACCCTTTGTCGACCTTTACCGTTGGCGGCAGTTTTGCATGATGGAGCACCCTTCAAAGTTATAATTGAGCGTGGTATGCGCAAAAGAGGAAGATGTCTGTGGGCCAATCGCCCGGCCCCGATTTGCGCACGCATATCACCGCAACACAGTTGCAATTGAAAACGACGGTTACCTGCGTATTTCTGCCGTTTTCACAACAATAGAGAGGGGTTTTATGTACAAGATCCTTGAGAAGACGCAGTTCTCAGAGAAGGTGTTCAAGTTCCGCGTCGAGGCGCCTGCCATGGCCAAGCATGCACATGCCGGTCAGTTTTTGATGGTCCGCGCGAACGAGTGCGGCGAGCGCGTGCCGTTCACCCTTGCGGGCTGGAATGCCGACGAAGGCTGGGTCGAGTTCATCTTCATGGTGATCGGCAAGACCACCGAGATGCTATCTGCCTACGAGGCCGGCGATGCCCTGCGCGACGTTACCGGTCCCCTGGGTGTTCCCACCGAGATGCCCGACGGCCCCTGCGCCGTTATCGGCGGCGGCGTTGGCCTGGCCATCGCTTTCCCCGTGGCCAAGCATCTGATCGAGACCGGCCACGAAGTGCACGCCATTATGGGCGCTCGCACCAAGGACCTCCTGCTGCTCGAGGACCAGTTCCGCGAGCTGCTCGACGATGAGCACATCCACATCACCACCGACGACGGCTCCTACGGCGAGCAGGGCGTAGTCACCGCTCCGCTCAAGCGCCTGCTTGAGTCCAAGGCCGTTACGCAGGTCTTCTGCGTAGGACCCGTGCCGATGATGAAGTTCTCGGCCCTCACCGCCGAGAAGTACGGCACCCCCATCACCGCCTCCCTCAACCCCATCATGGTTGACGGCACCGGTATGTGCGGCTGCTGCCGCGTCGAGGTCGACGGCAAGACGAAGTTCGCCTGCGTCGACGGCCCCGATTTCGACGCCACGAAGGTCGACTGGGATGACCTTCGCGCACGTCAGGCTGCATACCGTACCGAGGAGGGCCAGTCCCTCAAGGCCTATGAGGAGGGGAGCTGCGCATGCCACAAGTAAATGGCCGTTTTGTTCCTGATATGAAGTCGCCGCGCACCCCGGACAACGAGGAGCCGGCAGCCGAGCGCGCATGCGATTTCCGCCCCGTCGACAAGGGTTTCACCGAGGAAATGGCACTCGCCGAGGCCGAGCGTTGCATGGATTGCAAAAAGCCGTTCTGCGTCGAGGGCTGCCCCGTTAACATCAACATCCCCAAGTTCATCGAGCAGATTCGCGAGAAGAACTACGGTGGCGCTCTGGATACCATCCGCGAGGAGTCCATGCTCCCCGCCATCTGCGGCCGCGTGTGCCCGCAGGAGACCCAGTGCGAGGGCAAGTGCATCCGCGGCAAGAAGAGCGAGCCGGTGGCTATCGGCCAGCTCGAGCGCTTCTTGGGCGATCAGCCCGAGCTTGCCTCCAAGCCGGCTATGAAGCCCAAGAACGGCAAGAAGGTCGCCGTCGTGGGCTCCGGCCCCTCTGGCATCACCTGCGCGGGCGAACTTGCCCGCAACGGTTTTGACGTTACGGTGTTCGAGGCGTTTTTCACCGGCGGCGGTGTGCTGGTCTACGGCATTCCCGAGTTCCGTCTGCCCAAGGCGGTTGTCAAGCGCGAGATCGACGGTCTCGAGGAGATGGGCGTCAAGTTTGAGTACAACTCCGTCGTGGGCAACATCGCCACGGCCGAGGAGCTGTTTGACGAGGGCTTTGACGCGCTCTACATCGCTACGGGTGCCGGCCTGCCCAAGTTCCTCAACGTCCCCGGCGAGAACCTGCCCAACGTCTTCTTCGCAAACGAGTACCTCACCCGCGTGAACCTCATGAAGGCGAACAAGTTCCCCGAGTACGACACCCCCACCAAGCACGGCAAGAACGTCGTGGTCTTTGGCGGCGGCAACGTGGCTATGGACGCCGTCCGTACCGCCAAGCGCCTGGGTGCCGAGCATGCCATCATCGCCTACCGTCGTACCGAGGACGAGATGCCCTGCCGTCGCGCCGAGCTGCACCACGCTAAGGCAGAAGGCGTCGAGGTTCTGCCGCTCGTCTCCCCGCTCGAGTTTGTCGCCGGCGAAGATGGCACCGTGTGCGCCGTCAAGGTCCAGAAGATGGAGCTCGGCGAGCCCGACGAGTCCGGCCGTCGTCGCCCGGTGCCCATCGAGGGCGCTATCGAGGAGATTCCCTGCGACGTTGCCATCTCGGCTATTGGCACCAATGCCAACCCGTTTGCCTCCAAGATCGGCGGCAAGATGGAGCTCAACAAGTGGGGCTACATCATCGCCGACGAGGAGACCGGCCAGACGACCGATCCGCGCATCTGGGCCGGTGGCGACATCGTAACCGGCGCCGCCACAGTCATCTTGGCCATGGGCGCTGGCAAGAAGGCCGCAGCCTCCATCACCAAGAGCCTTTTGGGCGAGTAATCACCTACAGCGCTAGCCATTAAGCGGCAAAGTCCCCGTCGAGCATACGCCCGGCGGGGACTTTTGTTAGCGGATCGACTTGCGCTTAAGCAAAATTGACCGTTCTACTGCTTGCGGCGCTTGAAGACCGCAGTACCGGCGGCAATCAGGGTAGCGCCAACAAGGCCCATGGCAGCGATTGTCATAGCTGCAGTTCGCCCCCCCGCAGCGGGAAGGTCTTCTGTAGTCGCCTTGGGCGCGCTGTCCCTAGCGGCCGCCTTTAAAGAGAGTCTCGGTCATAATCTCCAGGGCGCGAGCTGCCATAGCGGGCTCCATGGAGGGCTTGACCTCCCCCGTTATCGCCACCTGCTCAGAACATTGCGGGACATGAATGAAGTCGACCAGCATGCCGGGATAGTGCCGCTGCGCAAAATGGCGCACGCTGTAGAACAGATCGTTGCAGCAATACGTACCCGCAGAATAAGAAACCGCCGCAGGTATACCCTGCTCGCAGCACGCCTTCGCCATGGCATAAACCGGCGCGGCGGCAAAATAGGCATCGGGAGCTCCCGCAACCACAGGCTCGTCGCACGGCTGGAACCCTTCGTTATCCGCAATGCGCGCGTGACGATGATTGATGGCCACATACTCGGGTGTTACCTGCGCACGACCCGCAGCAACGCCTGTGCACAAAACGGCACCGGGCCGTTCCCGCTCAATGAAGCCTTCGACAATCCGTGCGGCGTCGCCAAACACAACGGGCACACGCTCCACCACAATATCGATTCCCGCCGTGCGCTTGGGCAAGCGACGCACGGCTTCCCATGATGCATTGATGCTGTCTGCTCCAAATGGCTCAAACCCCGTAACGAGAACTTTCATTCAATCCCTTTCGAAAAAGAAGAGACGCCCTTTGCGCAAGAGCAAAGAGCGTCCCCATTCTAGGTGATATGCCGATATGCGACACGAGGTCTATTCGGCAGTCTCCGGAGCAGTAGGTGCGCCCTCCGCCTCGGCGGCAGCGCGTGCCACAGCCTCCTCGCACACGCCAAGCTCGCGCAGCTTATAGCGGTATGCAGAAGCGATAACCTCGACGCAGCCTTCGCGACCGAGCTTGGCGCGATTGACCACAATGTCTTTGCCACTCGTCATCTTCCATTTGCCGCCCGAATAGCGCTTGTAGAACGCCTCGCGCATCTTTTGCATCTGCTTGACGAGCTTGGCGCCCTTCTTCTTGTTAAGGCCGCGCTTCTTGCGCACAATCTCGACACGCTCCTCAAAGGGAGCCGTCACCAGCACGGCGATGTGATTGGGATTGTTGCGCAGCAGGTAATCGGAAAGACGACCCTCGATAATACAGCTGCGCGTAGCACCTAAATCGACAATCACCTGCGACATGGATTTGAACAGTTTGTCCGAAAGCGAGCGCGAATCCACGCGGTCGGGCAAAAAGGCCACGTTGTCCACAGCAAGCTGCTCGTCGTAGGCTGCCATCTTGTCGAGCGACTCGCCCTCGCGCAATGCGGAGCGAACCAGCAGCTCGTTGTCATACAGAGGAATGCCCAGTTCGCAGGAGAGCATCTTGCCAATCTCGTGACCCTCGGCACCGAAATCGCGAGCGATGGTGATAACCACCGGCTGTCCCGCTCGCGTAGCCTCACGAAGAGCACGACGCTGATCGATCTTGTCCTTGATAACCGCCATCGGTCTTCCCTTTCACATACGAGAGGAGCCTAAAAGTAGACCCTTCGGGCAAATCATCCAGTCAAAACGCTCGGCTACGCAGCAACAACGCGACGCTGATATGCGCGGACGATGAGCGAAATGCCAAAGTTCAGCACGAAGTATAGCGCGAAGGTAAAGCCGTAGAGGGCAAGTACCTGCGAGAGGTCGGAAGTCTGAGCCATAACGACTTTGGTCGAATACATGAACTCTGCCACGTTGATGCCAGCAAGATACGACGAGTCCTTAATCACCGTGGTGCACTGGCTAAAGAGCGCCGGGATGATGGTCTTGAACGTCTGCGGCAAGATGATCAGGCGCATGGTCGAGAAGAATCCAAAGCCCTGCGACTGCGCAGCCTCAAACTGGCTTCTAGGAATCGCGTTAAATCCACCACGGATAATCTCGGCCATAACCGCCGAGGTAAAGATGGTAAACGCCAGCACAGAGATCATGACGTCGTTGCCTTTGACCGTAAAGTAGATAAAGAGAATCCACAGCAGGTTAGGCGTGCAACGAAACAGCTCGATATAGGCGCTCACCAGCAACGAGAGCGGACGCAGCTTGCCGGTGCAATACTGCTTGACCATGGCGAGCACGGTGCCAAAGATAATCGAGAAGATAATAGCGAAGAAGGAAATCTCGATGGTCTTGGCAAAGCCGAGCATGATGAAGCTCAGGTTGTCTGCATTGAAGATCTGCATCTCTTAGGCCTCCTTTGCAGCAACATCGGTGATACCGGGGATCACCTTGGCGCGCGGGCGACGCTTGGAGCGACGCTCGAGCCACTGAACGAGCATGGCCAGCGGGAAGCAGATGATAAAGTACATCACGCACGCAAGGATATAACCCTGCAGGTAGCCATAGGTAGAAACAAAGCCGTCGGCGTTGTACATCAAATCGCCGCCAGCGATAAGCGCAAGCACCGAAGTGTTCTTGACCAAATTGAGCGCCTGATTGCACAGCGGGGGCAAGATAACCTTAAAGGTCTGCGGCAAGATGACGTAGCGATACGCCTGAACACGGCTAAAGCCCTGCGAAAGCGCTGCCTCCATCTGGCCTCGCGGCACCGATTCGATACCGGTACGGATAACCTCGGAAACATAGGCGGCATGGTAGAGGCCCACGCCCAAAAAGCCCAGGGCAAACGAGGAGATGCGCACAGGAGATGCTGCCCCTGTGATTGCCTGGAGCAGCTGGGGGCCCGCCATGTACATGAAGAACACCTGGACCGGCAGCGGCGTATTTTGATAAAACTCCACGTAAATGCGGCTAATAGCGCGCAGCACGCGCGAACGCGTGGTGGAAAACACACCGAGCAGGGTGCCCAGGATCAGCGAGAGCGCCAAACCGGCAATTACAACCTGCAGCGTGACGAAGAAGCCATCCCAAAAGCTTCCCATCTCGCTAAAGGTCATCTCCCATCGCATGGAGTCGAGGAGTCCTTCAAGCATGGCGAGAGTTCCTTCCTAACTTACGAACCTATATCGCCCGGACGCGCTGGCGCCCGGGCGATCAAAAGCCGTGCAACGCAGATGCGTTCAGCACAGCAACGGCATCACCTTAGAGCAGGCCCCACTTGGAGATCTCTTCGTCGATCCAGCCGTCCTTCTGAAGCTTCTTGACGGTATCGTCGACGGTCTTGGACAGGTCGCAGCCCTTCTTGGTGGCCACGCCGTACTCCTGGGCGCCGAACTCAATCTCGGGCTGCAGCAACTGGCAGTCGTCGGTGGTATAGGTCTTGAGCGTGGAGCGGTCCATAGCGAAGGCGTCGACATTGCCGGCGTCAAGAGCGCTCTTGATGGACGGGTAGTCCGGGAACTCCTTGAACTCGGGAGTAGCGTCGATCTTCTCGTCCTTGAGCATCTTGAGAACCAGATCCTTGGTGGTGGAACCCTGGGAGACGCCGATGATCTTGCCGTCAAGGTCGGCCATCTTGCTCATGCCGGAGTTCTTCTTGATAAGGATGCCCACATGGTCGGTGCGATACGGGGTCGAGAAGTCCCAGCTCTTCTTACGTTCATCGGTGATGGTGTAGGTAGCAGCGATGATGTCGAGCTGGTCGTTATCGATCAGCGGACCGCGAGTCTTAGGCGTGACGTCGGTGAAGTCGCAAAGCTCCTTCTTGACGGCCTCCTCATAGGAAACACCCAGGACGGCGGCGGCAATCTGGTAGCAAAGGTCAATCTCGAGACCCTCGTACTTCTTGGTCTTGGTATCCAGGTAGCCATAGCCCAAAACGTCCTTCTTGACGCCGCACTTAAGCTTACCGCGCTCCTTGATGGTGGCAAGCTTGGAGTCGCTGCTGGAACCAGAGCCCTTGCCACCAGAACCGCAACCAGCAAGCGCGCCCATGCTGGCAACGCTCAAAACGCCCAGACCGGCTACCTTCAAAAACTGACGACGAGACATATCCATTGTTGATACCCCTTCCCTGCGATACGCAATTCATGGCAGCGTATGTAGCTATGGCGCCGAACCCATACTCGGCATATCTCGATGCGGCGGCTATACCGCATGCGAAAACGAACTAGTGAAGAATCTTATCCAAGAACTCACGGCAACGCGGATTCTCGGGATTCTCAAAGAAATGATCGGGCGTGCCCTCTTCCAGAATCTGACCATCGTCCATAAACACCACGCGGTCGGCCACCTGACGGGCAAAGCCCATCTCATGGGTGACGCAAATCATGGTGATGTTCTCGTGAGCGAGCTCGACCATAACGTCGAGTACCTCCTGGACCATCTCGGGATCGAGCGCAGAGGTGGGCTCGTCAAAGAGAATGATGGGCTGCTTGGTGCACAGAGCGCGGGCGATTGCAACGCGCTGCTGCTGGCCACCGGAGAGATTCTGAGGATACTCCCCCGCTTTTGCCGCCAAGCCAACGCGCTCGAGCGCGGCCATGGCAATCTTGTTGGCCTCTTCCTTGCTCTTCTTCTGAAGCTTGATGGGGGCCAGCGTCAAGTTGCCCAGCACCGTCATGTTGGGATACAGATTGAACTGCTGAAACACCATCGAGGAATACTTGCGGGCCATCTCCAAGTGATTCTTCTTGGTAAGCGGCGTGCCGTCGATGATGAGCTCGCCAGACGTGGGCTCCTCAAGAAAATCGACGCAGCGGATGAGCGTGGATTTACCGGAACCGGACGGACCGATGACAACGAGCTTCTCGCCAGCCTTGACGTTCAGGTTGACATCCTTCAGGACATGCAGGTCACCGAAGTATTTGTTGAGCCCTTTGATCTGGATCATATCGGACATGGACGAGTTCCTTCCTTATCTGCCATCGAATCGGGACGCGGCGCATCCACAAGCAACACTGCTTCGCGGCTCCATCCATTCTACGGTTGGAAAAAACCAAGCGCTCCGTATGAGGGGCGCTTGTTCG
The DNA here is from genome assembly GCA_958348985.1 of uncultured Collinsella sp. Lineage (GTDB taxonomy): Bacteria > Actinomycetota > Coriobacteriia > Coriobacteriales > Coriobacteriaceae > Collinsella. The sequence goes on from CATWBG010000010.1 coordinate 59,661, forward strand.
ATTCGAAATCGAGTTGTTACAAATGGGCAACGGTAGAAAAGGCGGTTTTATACGAATTGGTGGGTTTTATGCCCGCTTTTTCGTACTTCATACATAGCGCCTGGTATACCGCTCGAATTCTCCATCAGGCTAAAGAGCCCGAGGATATGCCTATGCCAGACGAGAGCCAACCTCTTTTGCTGCAGCCGGCTTATCAAAATTGCCACCGGTACGGCGGCCGAGCTCGCCCATCACACGGCCCATATCCTTCTTCGCGGTAGCGCCCGTCTCGGCAATGACCTCTTCGATCAGCGCCGCGAGCTCTTCGCCCGAAATCTGGCGAGGCAGCAGGCTCTGCAAAATCTCAACCTGCTCGGTAAGGGTCTCGGTGCGCTCGGGGTTGTTGGCCGCCTTGATAGACATATCGAGCGTCTCGCTCGTCTGCTTGATCAGACGCTTGATCATGCCGTTCACATCTTCCTCGGTCACCTCGCGGCGCTCGTTGACCTCGATGTTTTTCACCTCGGCCTTGACCTGGCGAATGATAGACAGACGCGTCTTGTCCTTCGCCTTCATAGCGGCGATCATTTCTTTTTGCAGCTCTTCGTTGGTCATCGAAAACCCCTTTCCGATAAACGAACCCGCCGTTTGGGCGGGCTCGCAGGTAAACGTACAGTTGTTGCGCGCAACTACTTGCTCGAAGTCGAGGAGGAGCCGGCACTTGGCGTCACGCCCTTAAGACTCACATTATACGGAACCTCTTTGGGCATGTCGTTGACTTGGATGTCGGCCTTCTTGATATAGGCGTCCATCCATTTAGAGTACGCCGTGCTCTCCTTTTGGGTCTTGAGGATGTTCTTGACGTAGCTCACGATCTTCTTGGGAACCTGATCGATCGAGGTGACCGACTCGTCCACGTGGAAATAGTCGGTGCACTTGATGATGTGATAGCCGTAGGAAGACTCGACAAGCTGGCTCACGTCGCCCTTGTTGAGACCGGAAAGAGCTGACTGATACTCATTGACAAAGTTCGTGAGCTTATCCCAACCCACATCGCCCTTGTTGTCCTTGGACCCGGTATCCTCGGAATACTTGCTCACAGCATCATCAAAGGAAATCTCGCCCGCGTGGATCTTGTCGAGCACCTCCTGGGCCTTCTTCTTGACTTTTGCCTTCTCTTCATCGGTGGCACCCGAATTCACCTTGAACAGGATGTTCTGGGAGCGGCGGGCGTCGTTGTAGGTAGAGAGGTTGCTGTTGAGATAATCGATAACCTCCTGGTCGGTGGGGTCGGCGACCTTAGCGACCTTCTCCTTGAGCTTGGTCTGCTTAAGGGTGCTCTCGAGCTGCTGCTTGTAGCTGTCCTTGGTGAAGCCGAACATCTTGATTTGCTTCTCGAACGCCTCCTCGCTCTCATAGTTTGCGGCGGCATCTTTCCAAGCCTGCTCGACATCTTCATCGGTCACTTGGATGTCATATTCCTTCTCGGCCTTCTGCACCAGGTATTGGCGCGCCAGGGAGTCGATCACGCTCGCGCGATAGCTCTCGGGCGTCATGCCGTTGTCAACCAGATATTGAGCCCACTTCTTGTCGGTGCCATAGCCACCGGAAGTGCGCGCGTTCATGACTTGCTTGGTCACGGTGTCCTCAGTAATATTCACGCCGTTGACCTTGGCAGCAACGCCGCCGGTAAGCGTATACGATTCCTTGTTCCGGCTCTGGTTGATGATGCCGGAGCACGCCATGGTGGAAACGGAAAGCATCATCGCTGCGCAGCCGATGGCAACAAGCAAAATCTTAACACCCTTGGACATGCGCGTCTTTCGAGCGCGGGCACGCACATCCTTCTTGCGCGGCGCCTGAGTCTTATCGGCGGGCGTAGGCGATTTCTTTTTCTGCTGAGCCATAGATGCATCCTTATCGCGCCTGCGCTCGCAGGCGAGCGCACTGGTTACTACCTGAGTTTTCCTATTGTCTCATAGATGTGCCCAGCTCAGAAAAACGTGACAATATCAAACGCCTTAACGGCCCGCACATACAAAACCCCTGCGAGCGGCAGGCTCACAGGGGTCGTAAAGGGGGACAGCCTCAACCCGTTGGTCAAAACAGGAAACGGATGCTACTCGAAGTACTTGGTGATGGCGTCGACCATGCCCTCCTGCGTGGTCTGCGCGAGGATGTCGGCCGTCTTCTCCTTGTCCATAAAGATGTTCATGAGGTTCTGCAGCACGGCAACCTGGCCGCCGTCACGCAGAACGCCCAAGTTGATGATGAGCTCGGCGGGAACCTCGTCGCCCATGCCCGCCATGGGCTGGAAGACGATTGGGGTCTTGGGCTTGATCACCGCGATATAGGGCTTCTCGATGAACTGAGGATCGGTGTGAGGAATGGCAATAGCAGCAGCCTCGGTGTGAAGGCCGGTGGGGTAGTTCTTCTCACGCGTGGAGATGCCATCGTACCAGCCGTCATTGATGTTGCCACGCTTCTTAAGCTCGGCGCCAAGCTTGGTGAAGAACTCGTCGGTGCTCTCGGCCTCCATATCAAAGAAAACCAGATCGGGGCTAAACAGCGCAGTATCCTTGCTTGCCATATTCTCTCTCCTGTCTTGTTGACATGTGCGCTGTCTCAAAATGGGCAGCGAGACAGCTTAGCAAGGTCGATGGTAGCACAGCCATCGTCGTGCAAAAGTTGTACAGCAATTTACATACAAGTGTAACAAATGAGCATGCCCGGCAAACCCGACATGCATGCTTTATGGATGCCCTCTCGCCAACATACAAGCTCCCCAACCAGTCCCTCGTATTTAAGAACAGATTGAGAAGCTTGTATGGGTCAAGTCGATTGAGACGACAAGCGAGAAACGCTATGCGGCGGGCACAGGATCGATAGCCACCTTGCCGTCAGCCAGCACATGAATGCGGCCATCGGCGAGCATCTGCACGGCCTCGGGATAGAGCACGTGCTCGATATCGTGGATGTGAGACTCGAGCGTGTCGACGTCCCACTCTTCCTCGATGGGCAACGCGCGCTGAGCGATGATGGGGCCGCAGTCGTACACCTCGTTTGCAAAGTGAACGGTCACGCCCGTCACCTTGACGCCACGGTTAAACGCGTCTTGAATGGCATGCGCGCCTACAAAACTCGGCAGCAATGCCGGATGCAGGTTGACCACACGATTCTCAAACGCCCGAAGCATCGGGGTGCGGACCATGCGCATGTAGCCGGCCATCACCACATACTCCACGCCGCGCTCGAGCAGAGCGTCCACGATCTTTTGATCGGCAGCGACGGGGTCGGCATAATCCTCGCGGCTCATCACGAGCGTCTCGATGGAGGCTTCCTCCGCGCGCTTGATGCCATAGGCGTCTGCTCGACTCGAAACCACCAGCTGGATGCTGGCGTTAAGGCTACCCTCGGCAATGCGGTCGATCAAGGCCTGAAGATTGGTGCCAGAGCCAGAGATAAGCACGCCGATTTTGAGCGGCTCGGCCACGGGAGTACCCGTCGGGCGCGTATAGGGAGCGGGACGGGAAACGTTCTTATCGCTCATCAGAGTATGTCACCTTGCCCGAACCCTCGACGCAGGTGCCCACACGGAAGGGCTTCTCGCCCATGGCCGCAAGAGCGCGCACCGTTGCATCCTCGTCCTCGGCAGGCACGATAAAGCACAGGCCAACGCCCATGTTGAAGGTCTTGCACGCCTCGTTGGGGGCAAGCTCGGCACACTCGGAAATGTAGGTGATGACAGGAGGCACGTCCCAGCCCATCTTGGATCCGTCGCGCTCGACCACGGCGTCGACATCTGCCGCCAGCGCGCGATTGAGGTTCTCGGTGATGCCACCGCCCGTAATGTGAGCGATGGCGTGCACGTTGGCGCCTCCGCGCAGCAGCTCGAGCACCGGCTTCACATAGATGCGAGTGGGTGCCAACAGGGCATCTGCCAGCGAAAGGCCGCCCAGCTCCTCAAGCGGCTGCTCAAGCTCGGCGCGCTTGGCGGCCGCCTCGGGCGTGCCCGGCACGATACCGTCGACGCCGATAACCTTGCGCACCAGCGAGTAGCCGTTGGAGTGAACGCCCGTGGAAGGCAGACCGATGATTACGTCGCCCGGACGGACGTTTGCCGGGTCGATCATCTTGGGGCGATCGACAACGCCCACGGTAAAGCCAGCCAGATCATAATCGTCCGGACGCATGACGCCGGGGTGCTCGGCCATCTCGCCGCCCACAAGCGCACAGCCCGCAAGCTTGCAGCCGTCGGCCACACCCTTCACGATCTTTGCCATGTGCTCGGCCTCGATATGACCGATAGCCACGTAATCAAGGAAGAACAGCGGCTCGGCACCAGAAGCGAGAATGTCGTTTACGCACATGGCAACAAGGTCTTGGCCCACCGTCTCGTGGCGGTCGAGCAGCTGCGCCAGCACGAGCTTGGTGCCCACACCGTCGGTGCCCGAAATAAGAATCGGGTCTTCCATGTCCTTAAGGGCTGCGGCGGAGAACAGACCGCCAAAGCCGCCAATACCGCCAATGACCTCGGGACGATTGGTCTCCTTGACCATCTGCTTGATGGCGTCGACCGCGCGACCGCCCTCGGCCGTATCGACGCCGGCGTCCTCGTACGTCACGTGCTTGGTATTCTCGCTCATCGGATTTCCTTTCGCGTGGAGCGGTTTGGTAACAAAAAGACACAGGCGCCAAGTCGCGGGTTGCCGCTCCTGGCGCCAAAAGGTGCATTATGCCTCGGGATGATTCTCTTCCCAGCTCTTATCCCTATCCTTCTCGACAATCGCATCGTCTGCAAAGCGCATGGGCTTGGTGAGGTTGCGCGGCTTGTAGCCTTCCATGAACTTGTCGCGACCAAAGCTATCGGGAATAGCCACCGGATAGACACCCGTAAAGCAGGCGTCGCAGTAGCCGCCCTCCGGCATGCACTTGAGCAGGCCCTCGACCGAGAGGAACGCCAGGGAGTCGGCACCGATGAACTCGCAAATCTCATCGACCGTTTTATTGGCGCTGATCAGCTGCTGCTGGACATCGGTGTCGATGCCATAGAAGCACGGCCAAATGACCTCAGGCGAGTTGATGCGTACGTGAATCTCTTTGGCGCCCGCACCGCGCAGCATCTTGACGAGCTGCACCATAGTGGTGCCGCGCACGATGGAGTCGTCAATAACCACGATACGCTTGCCCTCGATGTTGTCTTTGAGCGGGTTGAGCTTCATGCGCACACCCATGGCGCGCAGCTCCTGCGTGGGCTCAATAAAGGTACGAGCCACGTAGCGGTTCTTGATAAGGCCCTCGCCATAGCGAATACCGCTCTCGTGAGCGAAACCCTCCGCCGGAGGCATGCCGGAGTCGGGAACGCCAATGACCATATCGGCGTTGACGGGCGACTCGATGGCGAGCATGCGGCCCATGTCGTAGCGGCAAGCATAAACGCTCTTGCCGTTCATGATGGAATCGGGACGAGCAAAATAGACCTGCTCAAAGATGCAGTTTGCCGACTTTTCCGCTGCGGGCACGCCCTGCTCGGAAACAAGGCCCTCGTCGTTGATGCGCAAAATCTCGCCCGGGCGAATGTCGCGAACATACTCGGCGCCCACGATGTCGAGGGCGCACGTCTCGGAAGCGACAACCCAGCCGCCTGCCGTAGTGACCTCGGGTACAGGCTCGTTCGCCTCGGTGCTCTCCTCGAGCGAGGGAAGCTTGGCAGCCGCTTTAAGGTCGGCCTGATCAAGGCCGCCGTCTACGAGCTTGCCCAGCACGAGCGGACGGATGCCATACGGGTCACGGAAGGCGTAGAGGGAGCTCTCGTTGATGAGGGTCATGGCGTAACCGCCGCGCACGAGCTCCATGGTCTTGCGGATGCCCTCGCGCAAATGGCCGGTGCGCTGGGTGAAGTAGCCAATGAGCTTGGTTGCTACCTCGGAGTCGGAATTTGAGAGGAACGGAACTCCCAGCTCGATAAGCTGACGGCGCAGCTCGTCGGTGTTCACGAGGGTGCCGTTATGCGCGAGCGCGATGATAACCTCGTTGATGGTGGAGAGGTGCGGCTGCGCAGCCTCCCAGCTCTTGGCACCTGCGGTGCCGTAGCGCACGTGTCCCACTGCAAGCTGGCCGGTAAGCGTGGAGAGGTCGGCGTTAGAGAAGACCTGGCCGCAAAGGCCCAGATCCTTGCGCACCATAACAGTACCGCCGTCACCCACCGCGATACCCGCCGACTCCTGGCCGCGATGCTGCAGCGCGCGCAAGCCAAAATACGTCAGGCGAGCAACATCGCGCTTTGGCGCCCAAACACCAAAGACACCGCACTCCTCGTGCAGCTGATCCCTATCTTCGTCCAGCTGCTCCGGCTCGGACACACGTCCTGCGGCGGCTTGGGCCGCATGGGTGGTTTCTTGAGACATGCTATCCCCTCATGACTCTATGCGTTGGCGTTTACCAACTCATTATACGCACGGGTACGACGGCAAACAGACGGCAACGGAGCCTCTCGAGAAGCTTAGAAAAAAGTCCGCACCCTCAAACGAGGATGCGGACCCATAATTCGATGTGAATGTAAGCGCGGGGCCTTGGCTTGTTGCTCATGGCGTCCCTTGAGCACAGCGATACCGTCAGCGATGCAAATTATGGCCGAAGCCCTCTAAACTCTGCAGTCGCCTTAAGAGCCGCAGCAAATGGCAGAACCTAGGAGATGAGCCCCACCCTTCGCGCGGCTTCGATGATCCCATCGCCGCGCGTGGTAACGCAATAGGTGTTTTCTAGCTGACCGCCGTTCTCCATGCGGTTGGCGCTCACCGTCAGATAGCCCGCCTCCTCGCACGAAGCAAGGGCACGACGCGCGGTGTCGAGGCTCACGTCCAACTCGTCTGCAAACGAACGAATCGAAGCGCTAACGCCATGGCGCGATGCCCCGCTGCGCTTTTTTACCAGCGCCAGCACATGAACGTCCCGATCACGAACTACGATATCGACGGGCACCGTGAGCGTTACTTTCCTAGACATGCGCCACTCCTCAACTGCGTTTTGGCCGCCATCCAAGATGCTGCAAAACCCCGAGGGGTAAAAGGACAACTCAAGATGGCATCTGCCAATCGACCCATAAAAAGCAATTGGTCTAGAGGAATCGCTGAGCTACAGGTCGATTTTGAAGACCCCCCCCCCGTTATTTAATTTGACGGTTATCATGCGGCCGACCACCGACCCTTCTCGCCCAACGTACTTGTACGCACGCTTTATGCAACACTCCTGCATCGCAGTCTTGTGATTTTAGTACACCGATGTAAGCCCTTCTGATTTCAAGTCGGCACGTCGCGATGCTGCCCTCAGTAAAAAATGCAAAGGGGCGTTGTCTCTTTTAGGAGGCTGCTGGTTTGTATCGATTTGCAAAATACCACCTCATCGCTAGCGCACACGCAATTCGACCGCAATCTCAAACGGACACGGCGGTATTTATTTAGCCATCCCCCAGGCGCAATTGGCACATAATCTTCATATAATAGCAATCGTACACTACCCTTATGCAACCCGCGCACACCGCGCGGAGCGCTATCTTAAATGGGTTACCATATGATTTACGTTTGATTGAAAAAAAGGAGCGCTTATGGCGCGCAACATGCTTGATCCAAAAATCGTCACCGAATCGGAAATTCGAGAGCTGCCGCTCATCATTAAAATCTACGGCGGCCTCTGCATCGCCTCCGGCGTCGTCTCGATTCCGGTCTACTTGATGTTCTTTGGCTACATTGCCCAGCAACTCATTCAAAATCCCGACACCGTGACCATCGGTGCAAACCCACTTGTAGCCCTTGTCATCGCCATCGTCGGCATATCATTTGCCGTACTCGACACCGTGGCCCTTATCGTTTTTGGCATCTCGCTCATCAAGAATCGCAGACGCCACGCCGCGCGCTGGTCATACGCGCTTATCGTTGTCACCATTATTCAGATCATCATCGACATGATGCTCAGCGGTATCGGGTTGCAGCTCATCCGGCCTGCCGCGCAGCTTGTGATCCTCATCACCCTCTCAATCACCGTCGATCCATCGCTTCGCCAGGAACGCGAGCTGCAGCGTCGCCTGCGTAACATGATCAATCGCGAGGCCGCACGCGATGCCATGCTCGGCCGTGACGAGACGGGCGAGGGGTTCATTCGCCTCAACTTCTTCAATCTGTTCTGGGTATTTATCGCATGCAGCATCATTGGCCTGGTACTTGAGACCATCTGGCATATGGCTGTGGTGGAGCCAGGCGTTTATCAAGATCGCGCCGGCCTCCTCTTTGGCCCGTTCTCGCCTATCTACGGTTTTGGTGCCCTACTCATGACGGTGGCGCTCAACCGCTTTTATAAAAAGAACCCGATTATCATCTTTATGATAAGCGCATGCATCGGGGCGCTTTTCGAAGTGGCTGTCGCCTGGTTCTTGCAGATATCGTTTGGTGTTGTTGCCTGGGACTACAACCACATGCGCCTCTTTGGCATGCCCGACCCCATCGCCGTGCTCTTTGGCGGCCGCACCTGCACGATGTTCGCTGGCATCTGGGGTTGCCTGGGTCTCGCATGGATTCGCGTGCTCTTGCCGCGCCTGCTCAAGCTTATCAACCGCATCCCCTGGACCTGGCGTTATTCGCTTACGTCCATCTGCACGCTTCTTATGCTTATCGACGGCGTCATGACCCTGCAATCGCTCGACTGCTGGTTCGAGCGCGTAAGCGGCCTCACCCCGCAAACGCATGTCGAACAGTTCTATGCCGCTCATTTTGACGACGATTATATGCAGCATCGCTTCCAAAGCATGACGATCACGCCGCAAGATACCAGCCGCGTGCTCAGCGACAAGGACAGTGCAGCCTAGCTCCCCAGGACGCATATATGACAAAAGTCCACGGGTTTGTTTCATGACAAAAGTCCACGGGTTTGTTTTGTCATATTTGTCGGTAGCGCGGGGGCCTGCACGCCGGTTTGGCTTGGGAGCCGGACCAGATGAGTGGCGGTTATTCATTCGTTTGTAAATGAATGGCGGCTTTTGAATCGTTTTTGGGCTCCATGCAGCGTCCAGATGCACGTTCTTCCGCCGCTCATTTCAAAATGCGCGATTTACCGCCACCCGTTTCGCGGCGGCATAGACAGCTCCGGAAAACGTTCAAAAAACGGAGATGCGCTTTGCAGCACATCTCCGACAGTAGACGAGTAGCCCAAAACGCGAGCGTTATCGATTCAAAATCCCAGTTCGCCGTACCGACGGCTTGCGCGTGCGGGAGCACGGCGGCAAAGTGCCTTAGTTCGCAGAGCCCTGTCCCTCGACGCGCGGTTGTGCCTCCACAACCGCACACACCATGGCAGCTCGCGTGGTACGCGGGATAATCTCGCCTGCACAGGTCACGAGCGTAAGAACCTGTTTTGCCTTTTTGACATCCTCCCCCGCAGTGCTCGACTTCGCCTTTGCCTGGCCAAGCATATCCTCAAGATACGCGGTGAGCGTCTTATCGGACGCGTCGAAGTTAGTGCGACGGGCGTCGACATAGGTGTCCTCGACCTGCGCGGTAAACATCGGCTTGAGCACATAGGTGGTATCGCGCGTGATGTAGTACACCTTGCCGATTTTGTCGAAATCACCCTGATTGAGCGTATTGTCAATTGCCTTGAACATAGAACCGTCGTTCATATGATGGCCGTAAATGGTGGTTTGCTCGTCCACCAAGCCCGGAGCAGTATCGTCCATGTCCATGAAGATGGTGCCCGAACCATTGCCCGAAGCATCAAAAAGCCTGCTCAGATATGTTGTGTTGTTGCTGGTCTGAACCACGGGGTAATTGATCACCGTGCCCGGGACATAAATCCAGCCCACAATATCCGGATTGATCTGCGCCAAGGCATTGAAGTCCACGCTGGGCACGTCATCGCCTTTATCGCCCTTGACAGCATACTGCTCAAGCTGCTTATAGCATGATTGCGCCTCTTGATAGCCCAGCTGAGCCTTGATGAACAGGCCTCCGGCAACCAGCAAAAGGGCTATACCCACAATAATAAAGATGAGAGGCAGTATCTGCTTTTGCTTGCGCGGGGGACGATTATCACCGCAACCGCCTTTGGCTCCACGCTCCGGAGTGCGAGGCGGCACAGAACCACCGGCGCGGACCGGGCGCGGCTGCTTTGCGGAAGAGTGATGCGTGGAAGCGGCAACCACAGGGGCAACTCCCTTCGGGGATGTCATCTGGTTTTGTGAGGTCCGAGGTGTCTGCACGGGAATCCGAGCAGTAACAGCCGCGGCACTATGGGAAGCAGGCGCGGTGGCGGGAGACACGGAACGCACGGCGGGCGCGACATGCGCCGGCGCCTCGTTGGGCTCGGCAACCTCGGGATGATACGCAAAGGGGTCAAAAGACGAGGTCGTCGTAGATGCAGGCGCCGAGGGCTTTGCGTGAGACGCTCCAGAAACGGCGACGCTCGAAGAAGCCGGCGCCGTCGTGCGCGGAGCAGGTTGCTTTACAGCGCGGGATACCGTAGCCGGAGCAGCCGCAGGCGAAGCGATTGGCCGCACGGCACGCGTGGCAGAGGCTGCGTTTGCCGTTGCCGCGCCGGCAGACGATGCGCCGAACGTGCCACGCGACGCCGCAATGCGCATGAACTCGGCGGTCTCCCAAGCAGAAGGGTTACTCGCCGATGTGGATAGGCGCATCGGAAGCGTCACGGGCTTGGGCGCAATCTGCGCCGCCACCTGCGTGACAGAAGGCTGTTCGGCCTTGGGCGACGTCGCATAGCGCGCGCCCACAGGACGAGGCGTCCATGCAGGCTCGAAGGCGTCTGCCGCAGCCTTTGGATCGGGCGTGGCCGAAGAAGCAGCCGGGGTGGATGCGAAATGCGAGCCGGCCTTCACCATGCGCACACGCGACTGCCCCGCCACATGACGACCACCCGGCATAGCGCCTCCTCTATCGGTATGTGCCATATCGGCCATGCTCTTCCCCATTTCTTAAGATGTCGAGTTTAGGCCTCGGCCATCTCGCGCTTCATGTCCTCGATCACCGTACGATACTCGGGCATCGTGGCACCCAGAATCTGGGTTGCAAAAATCGCCGCATTCTTGGAACCGTTGATGGCAACGCAGGCAACCGGTACGCCAGAGGGCATCTGCACCATCGAGAGAAGCGAGTCGAGGCCGCCCAGGTCGGAGGTCTTCATAGGCACACCGATAACGGGCAGCGGCGTGAAGGCGGCAACAACGCCGCCCAGATGAGCGGCCTTACCGGCAGCAGCGATAATCACCTTGATACCACGATCGGCCGCAGTAGCCGCCCACTCATGCACCTTGTCGGGAGTGCGATGCGCCGAAGCGATAACCAGCTCGTACGGAACGCCCAGGCGTTCAAGCTCCGCAGTGCATCCCTCCATGGTAGGAAGATCGGACTTAGAACCCATGATGATACCGACAACGGGCGTTTTCTCTGTCATATACATGCCTCCAGATTGAGAGCGGCCGCGCGAATATCCGCGCCCCTTACCTACAACGTGTTCAGTATAGACGCGCCAAGCGATGTCTGGCAGATTGGCGTAGCTTTTCCCCAATCGTCCTCGCGAAAGCGTCTGTTATGCAACGGCGAGAACCCGCGTTTATGCACGAGTTCTCGCCGCCACTGTGGCGTCCAACCGAAAACGCCTAATTATTGAGCCGTGATTGTATCTATCGAGAGCGACGCTTGGAAGCGATCACGCGAGCCGCGCCAAGAGCAGCCACGCCAGAGGTACCGGCGATTGCTGCACCCAGAAGCGAAACGTCACCGGTCTTGGGAAGCTCCTTCTTGGAAGAAGCAGAGGGCTTGGCCGAAGGCTTGCCGTTACCCGAAGGCTTGGTGCCGGTGTTGCCGTTGCCTCCCTGCTCGCCGTTGCCGGGCTGGTCCGGGTTGGGCTTGTCGGGGTTCGGCTTGCCGGGATCAGGCTTGACCTCGGCCTTCTTGAGGCCAGCGCGAGCATCGGTCAGGGCTTTGAGGGCGGCGTTCACCTGGTCCTGGGTGGCGTCGGCGTTTTCGAGCACGTCGCGGGCGGCGCCGAGCGCGGACTTGAAGCCGGCCCAGGTCTCGGCGGTGTAGTCGTCCTCGGCCAATTTGGCGGCGTCGTCGACGGCCTTCTGGAGCTCGGCCTTGTCGACGGCGGGTGCGGCCAGTGTGATGTCGAACTTATCGAGTCGAGGAGCGTCTGCGTTACCGGGGGTGCCGACCGTAAGGGTAGTTGTTCCGGCCTTCTTGGCAACAAGGTCAAACGTCACGGTCTTGAGCTCGGTCGGGTTTGTGCCGCCAGCGCTGACCGAATCAACAGCCTCAAACACGCCGGCATTGTCACTCAGCTTGACAGCGTTAGCCGCAGAACCAGAGAAGTACGTAAGCGTCACGCGGTAGGTACCGGGGCGCTCGACCTTCACGCGGTAGGAGATAGCGTCACCGTTCATGATGGCGTCCACAACCTTACCGCCGCTGGCGCCGTTGAGGTTCATGACCGTCATGGGATACGTGTCGCCCCACTGATTGGTGTCATTGGAATGATCATCGACCATCGTGCCGTCTTCGGCCTCGATCGTCACGGTCTTGCCCGACTTGGTTGGGAAAGCGAAGGCCGAGGCCTCGACGAGGGCGCTGCGAGCATCGTTGAGGGCCTTGAGGGCGTCGTCGATCTGGGTCTGCGTTGCGCCCTCATTGTCGAGCACGCCCTGAGCTGCAGTAAGGGCAGTCTGGAAGTTACCCCAAGACTCAGCCGAGTAATCCTCGGCGTTCAGCTCGCCAGCCTTATCGACGGCCTTCTGAAGCTTGGCCTTATCGGCAGCAGCCTTCTTCAGCGTGATGTCGAACTTGTCCAAACGCGGAGCAGAAGCGGAGCCGGGGGTACCAACCGTAAGAGTGGTTGTTCCGGCCTTCTTGGCAACAAGGTCAAACGTCACGGTCTTGAGCTCGCGCGGGTTCGTATGGCCAGCGGAGACAGAGTCGATAGCCTTGAACACGCCGTTATCGTCGGAGAGCTTAATTGCGTTGGACGCAGAGCCCGAGGAGTAGGTAAGCGTCACGCTGTAGGTACCGGGGCGCTCGACCTTCACGCGGTAGGACACAGCGTCGCCGTTATTGATGGCGTTCACGATCTTGCCGCCGCTTGCACCCTCAAAATCGGTGATCTCCATGGGGTAGTTACCGCCCCACTGATCCCTGTCATTCGAGTGGTCGTCGTGCAAGGTGCCATGCTCGGCCTCGATCGTTACGGTCTTGCCCTCCTCCGTCGGGAAGGCAAACGAGAGATTGTCCATCGCGGCCTGCAGGGCCTTCATAGCCGCTCGAACATCGGCACCCCTGACGTCACCGTTATCGGCGGCGTTGCGAGCGGCCTCAATGGCGGTGGTCAGCGCGGCTGCGGAATCGGCATTGAAGTTATCGGTATCCAAAGCCTCGGCGCGAGCGATGAGCGCATTGCACGCAGCGTCGAGGTCGGTGATGGTAACGTCCGCCACACCGTGGTAGCCAATGACGGCACCCTCGCCGGCCTTAACCGCAAGGGAAACCGAGAACTGCTTGTCACCATCGGCGGCAGAGCCGGTCACGACGCGACGGGTCTTGATATCAACCGGCTTCTCGGTCTCGCCCTCTGCGAAGGTAACCTCCTGAGGCGTGGTGTCGAAGTTGTCCTGGATGGCGGAGCCGGGCTCGGGCTGGACGACCAGCGTTACGGAACCCTTGGAGCCGCCGGCACGACGAATGGTGAAGGTGTGGGTGCTGTCCTCATCCATGGTGACATTGGTCTCGGTGAAATCGAACATACCGGTGCTACCGTTATTCAGGTAGGCAGCGGCGTCGATGCCGACGGTACCCGTAGCCTTAATGACGACGTTATGCGTACCAGCGTCAAGCGTCTCGGATTCAAAGAGCAGCGCCGGAACCGTGCGCGAGGTGCCGCGCGTATCGACCGTCTGGGCTGCACCGCCGTCGATAGAGACGGTAAACGTGCTGTGGTTGGGGTCCTTGGTGCCCACGATGGCGAACTTGGTGCCCGTAAAGCTAAAGGAGGCCGTGGCTCCCGACTGCGTGGTCCACATGCTCGTGCCCTTAAAGCAGCCGTCGATCTTCTCGTCGTTCCAATTACCGGTCTTGGTCATCTCGGTGTTATCGATACCGGTCATGCCCTCGGGCAGCGGAGCCGGCTTCTCAAAACCGCGAGATGCCTTGAACAGGCCCACCTCGGAAATCTGCGGCAGACTCAGGTTCTCATCGCCAAAATTGTGGGTCGTGAACGTAACCTTGACAGCCGTGGCAGTCACTGCGGTACCACGAACCAGACGCTTAGCGCCAATCGTGCCGCCTCGACCAAAGTCGGTCCAGGCGCCGTTCTCCTCGGTCTGGTAGAAAACCGTAAAGCCGGAGATGCGCTGGCCGTTCTGGATTGCCTCCTCGATGGAGACGATGTCGAACGTCGTGGGCTTGGGCAGTTTGATGGTGAGCGTCTGGTTGGCAGCGCTCTTGGCGCACCAATACGTATCGTCCTTGCCGTCCAGAACCTTGGAGGCACCATAATCCTCGTTGTCGTTCCAGGTGCTGCTGGCCTGGGCCGTGGCAGCAGCGCGACCGTGATCGTTGGCACGCGTCAGATCGTCCTTGAACGAATCCTTGATGTTTTGGCCAAACTCGCGGACGCGGTCGGCGATAGCGGGATCGAGCTTGCCCTTGTTGTTGGGCGGTACGTTCAGCAACAGCGGAGCACCGTGGCCGACAGACTGGAAGTACATGTTGCCCAGCTCGGTGAGCGTCTTGGGAGTGTTCTTGGTCGTGCCCCAGAACCAACCGGAGGTGATGCGAGAATCGGCCTCGGGAACGAGCCACTTGTCGCCATCGGGGAAGCCCTTGCTGTAGCCACCGCTCAGATTGGTGTTAAAGCCGTTGTCGGAGCTGGAATCGGTCTTGCACGGACCCCAGGTTGTGTCGTGCGCAAGGCCGTTCTCGTTGCCGATCCAGCGAATACCCGCAAAGGTGCCGCCCTGGAAGATCAGGCAATCCTCGGTCTGGAGCTCCTTGATGGTGTTGTACCAACGCTGGAAGTCGTAGACCTGGGCATTGGCGCCGGAACCCTTGGCGCCGTCCATCCAAACCTCAACGAACTTGCCGTTGTTACCGTACTTCTTATTGCCCAAGATCTCCCTGAGCTGGCCATCGTAGTAATAGTTGTAGTTGACCTTGGGATCGGTCGAGGTGCCGATACCGGTATCCTCACCATTGGAATAACCATATGATGCGTCATGGATATCCCAAGGGGACAGATAGAGACCCATATCCAGATCGTACTTGGTGCAGGCAGCCGAAAGCTCGGCAAGGATATCGCCCTTGCCGTCCTTGTACTGGGTGACGCCGCCCATGTCGTACTCGGTTAGATTGGACTGCCAGATGCAGAAGCCATCGTGATGCTTGGCGGTTACGACGAGCCTTGTAAAGCCAGCGTCCTTGATGGTCTTGACATAATTATCGGCGTCGAAGTCCTCCGTAAGCGTAAAAATCTCGCTCGGAGCCTTATTGCCGTAGTGCTCGCCCCACTCTATCTCGTTGAACGTGTTGGGGCCAAAGTGGCAAAACGCCGCAAGTTCGTCCTTCTGATATGTGTACTGCGCGCTGCTGGGAACAACGGCATTTTGCTGAGGCGCATCAGCGGCAAACGCGGGCGCGGGCGTCGCTGCAAGCGGTCCCGCCGCTGCAAAGAGCAGTGCCGCAGACAGTAACGCTCGGACTCCCGCCCTCTTTAAGCTTCCTACGTGTTTGATCATGCTTTCCCCTTCAGTTTTTGAACATCAAGCCAGGCGCCGATACGCCCGCCTCCTATAACAGTAAGAGGGGCGGGCTTGTATACATCAAGCCCGCCCCGTCGTATGCCATTAACGGCGGCGTGAACGGCAAAGAGCCGCAGCACCGAGGCCGGCAAGGACCATCGGGGCAATCATCGACACGTCACCGGTGCCCGGCAGGCCGGAACCCTTCGAAGGCTTGCCAGGCTTGTTCTGGCCAGACCCTCCCTGTTGGCTGCCATTACCCGTGCCGGGCTGCTCGGGCGTGGGCGTGCCCGAACCGCCAAAGGCGCCCATGGCCGCGTTAAGCGACTCGAGAGCAGCGGCAACCTCATCGGCAGAACCACTCTTAAGCAGGGCCTTGGCAGCTGCGATGGCGTCTGCAAGCTGGGCCTTCTGCTCATCGGTACCGCTGGCGGTATCCAGGTTCTCGGCCTTGGCGATAGCGTCCTTAAGGGCGCTCACGTTGACCAGTGCCTTTAGAGCATCGGCAATCTTGGTGCGCGCGGCAGCGACCTCGTCGACAGAACCGTTCTTAAGAACTTCCTCTGCCTCGGTGATAGCAGCGTTGAGCTGAGTCATCGAGTCCTCGGTGTAATCCTTGGCCTGAGCCTTCTTAGCAGAAGCAATGTCGGCCTTGAGTGCCTTGACGTTGACCAATGCGGCCTTGGCATCGGTAATAGCCTGGGCCAGGTTGGCGTCATTGGCCGAATCGTGCGGAGCCTTGGCGGCCTTAATGGCGGCAGCGAACGGCGCCCAGCTTGCCTCGGTGTAGTCGGCCTTGTCGAGCTTCTCGGCCTCGGCGATGACCTTGTTCAGATCGACAGTGGGGCGCAGGACAAGCGCGCTCTTGGCATCATTGAGCTTGGTGGTCGCTGCAGCAACCTGCTCGGCGGTACCGTTCTTAAGGGCAGCGGCAGAGTCGTCGAAAGCCGCCTTGTAGGCGTTATAAGACTCATCGGTATACAGCTTGCCATTCGTCTTCTCATACTCAGCGCGTGCGGCCCTGAGCTCGCTGGCATCGACCAGTTTGTCCTCGGCAGCCTCAAGCGCGCCGTGGGCGGCCTTGAGCTGCTTCGGCGTGGCCTCGGCGTTGGCAACCAGCTGCTCAAGAGTGTTCATGACGTCACGATAAGCAGCGGCGCTATCGGTCGTGTACTTATCTGCAGCAGCGTTAGCCTCGCCATACAACAGCTTGGCGTCGGCAAGAGCAACCTTGGCGCGCTGCAGAGCGCTCTGGTCATAGGCCAGCGCGTCCTTCTTTGCCTTGAGCGCGGCAAGCAAAGCCTCACCCTCGGACTTAGCGAGCTCATCGGGGTTGGCAAAAGCCTGCTCGGCCTCGGCATAGGCGTCTGCATATGCCTGATAGCTCACAACGGTGTACTGGCCATCGTCGTTAGAGACCTTCTTGGGAAGAGCCTCGCCCGTATACTTCTCGACGCCGGCGGCGTTTGCAGACCTCAAAGCAGCGGTCACGGAATCGACCGTCGTCTGCGTGGCCTTGGTGTTGGCGAGCGTCTCCCTCGCAGTGGCGAGAGCCTTGTTGAAGGCGTCGGCGGTCGACTTGGTCCAACCGCTCACGTCCTTACCGCCAAGTTCATCGATAGCAGCCTGGAGCGCCGTGGTGTCAGCAGGATTGGCGTCATCGATCAAGAAGAACTCGGCAATCTGGGGAGCCGTACCGTCCCAAGTGATCTTGATGTCCTTCACGGCAGAGAAGGTGGAGCCGGCGGCACGGGTAAGCGTGCCAAAGCAGAACTCGCTCACGGGCTGGTTGAGCGTGCCCAGCTCGACATCCGCCGTCTTGCTGTAGGCAGCATCGGTGTAGACCGTAGCGGTTACCTTGGCATTGGAAGGAGTGCCGGCAGAAACGATACGAACGCCCGAGTACACCTTGCCACCCTCGGCAATGGGCTCGGAAACGTGATACACCAGAGTGCCCTTGTTGTCCTGCGGCTGCCACGCGGTCTTGGTGTCGCCATCGGCAAGGTTGGCAGGGGTTTTGCCCTTCACCTCGGTGCTCGAGGAGTCAAAGTCGGCATCGCCGTAGGTGCTCACGTACTCGCCGCCGTTGATACGGATCTCACCGATCTCGATCCAGCGCTGCGTATAGGTCGCGGTAAAGCGGATGCGCATGTAGCGACCGGTCACGTTGAGCTTCTCGGTACCGTTGGGATCGCTATCGTTGGTAGCGGTGACATCGGTCTTGGGGTTAGCCGTGTACATGTTGCCCGGGTTCTTGGTGTCATGCGTGAGCCAAGCTGCGGTCTTGGCGGTGTCGCTGTTGAACGTGTTGGAGATCTGAGCGTCGGGGCCATTGATCTTGAGAACCTCGGTCCACTCGCCATCGGCAGCGTCCGGGCTGTCGGCGACCTCGATAACACCCTTGCGGATGAAATCGTAGGTGGTCTCGGGGACGTAGTAGGCAACAGAATTGATTGTGCGCTCCTGGCCCAGGTCGAACACGATTGTGTTGCCCTCGGTGGCACCCTGGGTGTTCTTGAAGGTGGTGGAAAGGTCGCCGTCGAAGATCTTCGAAGCGTCAAAGTTGCCCAGGTCGCCCTTTACATACGAGGGAGCCTTGACCGTCTTGTAGCTCGCGGAGAAATTGGCAAACGTCACATCGCAGGCAGCGGATGCCTTGATACCCACAAAACGAGCCTGGACAGGCTTCTTGGCACTGGCGTAGTCAAGCCACTCAAGTGCGTTCTGGGAGTACACAACCTTGGCACCTGCGGGAAGCGTCATGCCGTCGGTATTGATGGTGACGTCGTTGCGCACGGCGCCCAAATCAACCGCCAGATAGTTATTGGCGCCAAAGGAAACGGTGCCATCGGAAAGCTTGACGTTGCCATCCTTGCCCGTGGCCTTGAGGGCAACGCCCGAGATGTCGGAGCGGATGGTGCCGGTGCTGGCTTCCTTGCCCTTAGAGGTAGCGATCTCGCAGACCTTCCACCACTTGGCGGTGTCCTCAGTCGCACGCACGCGAATGCCGCGAATCTGCACGTTCTCGAAATCAAACTCCTGCTCACGGCTCGACGTTATATCGCCGCACTTGACCCAGTTGGCACCATCGACGGTGTACTCGAGCGCACCGGCAGAAAGATTGTCGTTACCCTGGACATAGCGCACGTGGCCCACAGTCTTGGGAGCGGAGTAGGTAACGGTGATGGTATCGCCGCTCTTGATATTGCCGCCGCCGGAGTTGTGCTTAACCCAAGCGTACGTATCCTCGTTGCCGTCGACTACGCGGGAAAGCGCGTAGGACTGGTACACATCCAGGCCCGTGCTCGTAACCGTAGCGGTGGGCTCGGTCGCGGAGGTTGCACCCTTGGTGGCGGAAAGCTCATAGACCTTCCACCAAGACTTGGTAGCAGCAGTGTTCTTAACGCGAATGGCCTTTGCCTTAACGGCGCTGGGCAGCGTGATAGTCTGCGTAGCAGTGCCGTCGATATCGCCAGCCTTAATCCACGTGCCGGCCTCGTTTTGGTACTCGAGCACGCCGGCATTGATGCCATCACCAGAGGTAGGCTCGTTGCCATTGCGTGCCGCCTGCACGAAGGTGAACGTATCGACCTCGGAGGTCTTGGTAAACGTAAGGGTCACCGTGGCGTTAGGTTGCGTGGTATCGCGGATATTGTACTCGGGGTCGCCGGCATTGGCCTTCTTGTACTGAAGGTGCGCATAGGTCGAGACGTTGCCGTCGTTGATGTTGGAGAGCGACTGTGCGGCCAAAACCTGGCCATCGATGGTCACCGCACCTGCGACGGGCTGGCCCTCGGGAGTCTGCTCTTCCTTGTTAACCTGGATCTCGTAGATGGTCGGCCAAGCATCGCGGTTGTTGTCCTGCGTGGCGATCAAGCGCACGCCGTAGACGCCCTTGATGCCCAAACCGGTGATGGCGACGGTCGTGCCGGTCAGGTCTCCTTGGCCCTCAACATCGTTCCAATTCTTGCCGTCATACGTCTGAAGCTTAGCGTGCTGCATGTAGTCGGCACCGTTGCCCTGGATAAAGGTCACATTGGTGAGATCGAACGGCTTGCTCTTGATCATGCCAAAGTAGGTGCCGGCCGTAAGCTTGTTGGGGTTTTTGTAAACAACACCCGTATTTGCTTTGCCGTCAAAGACGTTTTCGGTCTTACCCTCGGGGGTGTCGGTGCGGCTGGTCACAAACCGCGTGGTGTCGGCGTTGGGGTTTGCCGCAAGCGTAGCGCGCTGGGCGAGATAGCCATCAAGCGCGTTGATCATCGGCATGATGTAGGCGTTGCCAACCGTTGCATACTCGGTGTGGTCTACGTAGTGGAAGCCATGCTTGCGCGAAGCGGCCAGGGCATCGGAGCCCTCGGAATACTTAGAAAGCATCTTGGAGCTGTCGCCAGCAAGATCGGCCTTGAGCGCCTGGAGCTCGGCGATAGCGCCGCGCGTCACGTCATCCCATGTATCGATCCAGTACACAATCTGGCCAAGCATGGCCTTGTTGCCAGCGTTGGAACGATAGGTCTTCGCGGCCTTCTGCAGGTCGCCGAAGAGCGCAATCATGTCATCGCAATCCTGCGCCGTGACCGAACCAGAGGCGATCTTGCCCTGGAAGGCCTGAAGCTCGCTCTTGATGTTGGCGGACTCGCGGCTCTCAAAGACCACGCCACCGCCCGTGTAGCGCTTCATGTGGCGGCTCAGCTCGCGCAAAGCATCCGAGCCCTTCGTGGCAGTGGGAGAGTTATGGTCAACATAGGAGAACGAATCCTCCCACGCCTGGTCCGCGTGCTCCTGGCTCTTCCACAGGTTCCAGGAGAAATCGGCGTTCATGAAGATAGCGGCCTTGGAAGGCTCGGACTGCTGCATGGGGTTGAGGACGACGCCTTGAACCTTGCCGGGCTGGACATCGGTTCCCAAAGCGTTCTCGTAGCCACCCATGGACAGCGTGTTCTTGCTGTTGTCGGTACACGGCCAGTTGATCCACATGAAGGGGGCAACGCCAGAATTGTTGGTGAAGGACGACGTGAAGTTGTTATCGACCTTGCCCCATACACGGCCGCCGGTATTGATAACCTGGACGGTCTTGGGCAGGTTGACATACCAGGACTCGCCCCAGCCCATGTAGTTCACAGGGCAGAAAATAAGCGTGTCTTTGAGACCAGGGTACTTAAGCGATCCGTCGGCGTTCTTCTCGGTCTGCTTCTCGTGCAGCCAATCGGTCATGTCATTGCAAAGCCTGGTGTACAGAGCGCTGCCCTGGTTGCCGGCATCATCGGCAAGGATAGAGATCTGGCGAACGCCGTGATCCATAACCTGGGTGAACTTCTTTTTAAGGATTGCCACGGACGAATCGTAGTTAGAACTCGTGATGGGATTGTGCATAAACGGATGGAGTGCGAACACGAAGCGGCACTTGGAGGCGTTGCCGGCCTCTGCAAGCGGTTCGATCTTCTCGGTCAGCTCTTCCTCAGTGTAGAGCTCACGCCACTTGGCATTGTGCTTGGGATCATCCTTGGGGGCGTAGACATATGCGTTGAGCTTGTAGTAGCCACCCCACTGCATCAGGTTCACGCGATCCTCAGTGCTCCAAGGATTGCCATAGTAGCCCTCGATAAAGCCGCGCGTCACCACGTCCGCATAGTCGGACATGGTAAAGGTGCGCAGCTTGGCATCGGGAGTCTGCTGCAGAATCTGATAAAGCGTGGTCAGGCCATAGTAGGCGGCATCGGTGGTCTTTCCCAATACGATAACGCGGTCGGGCTCGGTGCCGTCAGACGGAAGCGAAGCCAAGACATAGGAATCGTTGTGGTCGAACAGGCCGTCCGTATAGGACAGCTTGCCATCTTGCACCAACTGGTCAACATAGGTGTCAACCGCGCCGCCGGAGCCTTTGACGCCCACAAGAACCGTCGTCACGGTGCTCTTGGAAGGAATAGCGTCAACGCTCTTTGCTTTAATACCCTTCAGCGCCAAAGCTTCATCAAGGCGGCTGATGGTATCGGCATCGATACCGGACTCTGTAAGCACGCTTGCTTTGTTGCGCAGCGTCTGCGCACCGTTGCCGTACACCATGCTGTGCGGCGTGGGGTACAGCTTATATTCGGCCGCCGCATCATCGGCATAGGCCGAAAACGGAGCCAAACCGCCCAAGCAGGCAAGCATAACCGCTGTGACAGCGAGCAGCTTGGCTATCATCCGTTTCTTCATCTCTTAAACCCTTTCTTGAGGCAGATCTTCATCCGACTTCGTGCTATCGACGACGGTTCTTGACATACAGCACGACACCGGCACCGACGACAAGCAAGCCCACGACACCCGCGGCCGCGATGTACATTGCCTGATCATCACCGGTCTTAACCAGGGTGCCAGGCTTCTTATCGCCCTTTTTGCCCGTAGTCGGATCGCCCTTGTTGGACCCAGTGGTACCGGAGCCGCCATTGCCGCCATCAGAAGCGCCCGGCTTATCCGGATTCGGCTTATCCGGATTCGGCTTATCCGGGTTAGGCTTATCCGGGTTAGGCTTATCAGGGTTGGGCTTGTCGGGGTCGGGAGTAACGGGATCCGGAGTACCAGGACGCAGGCCCAGCATCGCGGAGCGCAGCTTGGCCTTGGCATCGTTCACAGCCTCGAACGTGGGGTTATCGCTCGCCGCGACATCCTTGGCATCGGCAAGCGCGCTCTCGAGCTTCTTCCAGGTAGCCGTCGTGTACGAATTCTTGTCGAGGCCCTCGGCCTGCTCGATCAGAGCGGCAAGACCATCGAGGTCAACCGTCTCGTCGATGACGCGAACGCGAATTTCGCCAGCGGTTGCAAACTTGTTCCTATTTGCGGCAGAGTCGCCGTCGGTCTCGTCAAAGTAGAGCTTGACGTCAGTTGCGGCGGCAACAGGCTTGTCGAAGGCGATGTTCTTGGCGCCCGCACTGGACTCGAGCGTACCCTCGGCAACCTTCGTATAGGTGCTACCACCGTCGGTGCTTACCTCGACATGGTATTTGGTCAAGCGGCCATTGGAGCTACCGATACGCGGCACGTACACCATACCGCTCACCTTGGCGGGAGCAGCAAGCTTAACGTTGAACCAGTGAGGCATGGCATTGTCGGCAGGAGCGCTCCATTTGCTGTGCCAGAAGCTGGACTCGTCACCATCGACGGCAGCCGCAGCAGGACCGTTGGGAGCGGTCTCGCCGGTCTTCTCCTCGGAGCAGGCTGTAGCGGTCACGCCCTGAGCAAAGTTGTTGTCTGCAGATTTAAGCTCGAGGCCCTCAATTGCCTCGGTGAGCGTCTTCGTGTAGGCATCAACCGTATCCTGCATGCTCACCGGCAGGTCGCGCTGGATGCTATTGCGCGCAGACGTGAGTGCCGCAACGGACTCGTCGGTATAGACAGACAGGTCGGAAGGAATTGCGGCAAGCAGGGCGTCAAGCTTGCGGTAATCGGCAGGCTTGTACTTGACGTTGGCAACGCGGTCGTTGATCTGCTGCGCGAGATTGGCAATCTCGGCGGCATTGGGGTTGACCTGGTTGACAAGAGCGCGAGCCCGCTCAACGAGCTTCTCGAGCTCGGCATCGTCCGCACCGGCAGCGAGCACGGAGCGGGCCTTGAGCTCGGCATTATCGAGCGGCATGGTGGTCGCAAACGTAGCGTTACGCGTCAGACGAACATCATCGACGTAACCCGTGAAGGCATTCGTCTTGCTGCCGATGCGTTTGACCGGGAACATGCAGGTGGCCTTGAGCTTATTGTTGCCATCCCGACCGATGGTCTCCTTGAGTTCGCCATTCACATAGAGCGAAACCTTGCCCATGCCCTCGTTCTTGAACTCAAGCTCAACCCACTCGTTCATGGGAAGCGTGTAGTTGAAGGAGTAGTCATGGTTCTCGCGGGTAATACCGACCTTACCGGTCTTTGCCTGAACGGCCTTGATGGAGCCATAGGGGCTCTCGAACAGGATCTGATCCTTGTCGCTCGTGGCATCGGTGCGCTTGACCTTCACGCGCAGATCGTTACCGAGACCGGCGGTCTCAAGATCGGAATCCAGCGCGACATAGCTCTTGCCGCCCTTGAGCTCGAGCGCCTTCTTAAAGTCGACGTCGACGACCTCGGCGTTCTTGGCAGACTTCAGGTTGAGGCTGTTGCCGTTGCCCGAGGCATCGTTGGCATCGTCCATACCAAGCTGCATGACGGTACCCTCGGCATTGGCCGTGGTCTCGTAGCCAAAGTTGGTATTGGGGGCGTCGCCGAGCTTCTTGGCAGTAGTCTTTGCAGCGGAGACATCGGCTGTGCCCTTGCCCCAGGTGGCAGCAGCATACAGGCCAGCGGAGTTGGTGATGCGGTCGTAGACATCGTACTCGGAGATGCCATTTTCCTTCTTGCCGCACATGTCGTTCCAGACGGCAAAGGCACCACCGATCATCTGCTCGTCGCCGGCGGGAATCGTAACGTTGTTGTAGTTGTTAATCGCAGAGTTATAGATAGTGCTGTCGTTGAGGTAATCGAAGTAATAACCGGCGTTGGGGACGATGTAATACCTGCTGTCGATGCAGTTGATCAGGTCAAAGCCGAGGTTGTACATCTCGTCCATCTTGGCCCAGCCTGCGCTCCAGAGGTTCATCTGGCGGTGCTGGCCGGCAGCACCCTTACCCTGAACGTCAACGGAACCTTTGATCCAGGTGAGGCTGCCCCACACGCGAGCGGTGCGGCCCGAATCCTCCATGTGCTTAAAGAGGTCGTTGACGAAATTGCGGTATGCGTTGCCGTCGGCCTCGTACTCGTCAGCGCCAATATGAACCATGGTCTGGTTGTCAAAGACAGGGTTGGAACCGGTGAGGTACTCATCCCAGATGGAAAGCGCGAACTCGAGCGACTCGTCATACTTCTGAGCCAGGTTAAGGTGGTCGTTGCCACGACGCGTCATGGACTTAGGCGTACGCAGGTCGGGACGCACGTTGGTGAGTGCCAGGGAATGTGCCGGCATATCGAACTCGGGAACGATGTTGACACCGAGGTCACGCGAATGCTGAATGAACTTGCGGAAATCGTCTTTGGAGTACCACACGTCGGTGCTCGTCAGATCGGCCTTGTTCTTACCGTTGTTGCCACCCTTCTTGATATCGGACTCCAGACGGAAGCCGCTATAGGCAGTGTTGACGGTGTCGTCCGAGTACTCCTCGACCCAAATGTAGTTGTCGGAAAGGTGCACCTGGAAATCGTTGAGCTTAAACCAGGAGAGTTGCTTGCTCATCTGCTGGAGCCACTCAAGCGAGAAGGTCTTGCGGCCCACGTCGAGAATCAGACCGCGTACCTTATACAGCGGGTAATCGCGGGTGATGCCCTGCGGGATGGAACCGTTGCCGGTCTTGAGGGCCTGCAAAATAGTGCGGGTGGACCAGTAGGCACCCGTCTTGGTCTCGGCCTTGACGCTCACGGAATCGGTGATCTCCATGAGATAGCCCTCGTCCTGAAGACCAAGGGACGTGTCGGTGGTCTTAGAGAGCAAGATGTCGCCCGCGTTGGCGGAGCTGCCCTTAACGACCGCGAGCTCGGAGCCAAACAGGTCCTTGTAATCGGCGGCCAGCTCGTTGGCAGCCGTCTTGAAATCGTCGCTGTCATAGACAACACGGGTCTGCGCGGTAGGAGCAAAGGAGCCGGAGCGACCCTTCCACTCGCGCAGCTGCGGCAGAACCTCGGGAGCGGTGTTATCGCCCGCTTCGACCTGGAACTTACCGGGAACGGTAACGGGGATCTCCTTAAACGTATAGGTGTTCTTGTCGCTCTTCTTGGTCACCTTAAAGGAGACTTTCACCTGCGTATCGACGATCGGCGCATAGATGGGAATCGTGCCATCCTCGGCCTGAGCGCCAACAACCTGCTCGTAGTCGGTGCCGTTATAGGTAACGTCATACTCTTCAGAGGTGGGCAGGGTGACCTTAAGCTGCGTGTCGCCCTTCTTGGGAGCCTCGACCTTGATGGCATCGGCCAGGCCGTTCATGTCCATCTTGGGCGTGCCGCCGTAGACCTCGAGCTCGAAAATGGAAACATTGCCCCATGCGACGCCACCATCGGGATCGGCATAGGTGTTGTGGTCGATATACAGACGGACAAAACGAGCCTGATACACCTTGTCGAGCGTAATCAAATCGGTCTTGCTCGAAGGATGCCCAGCGTTGGTGTAAACCGTCTTCCAGTCAGCGCTATCGGCGGCGGGGGCAGTAGAGCCGTTGGCAATCTGA
This sequence comes from uncultured Collinsella sp., assembly GCA_958348985.1. Classification (GTDB taxonomy): domain Bacteria; phylum Actinomycetota; class Coriobacteriia; order Coriobacteriales; family Coriobacteriaceae; genus Collinsella. Next base: position 85,647 of record CATWBG010000010.1, read on the forward strand.
ATCTTGTAACCCTTAGCCTTGCGCAGCTCCCAGAACACACGGACGCATTTTACGTCGCGCTGCTGGCCCAAGTCGACATAAATCCAATGAGGACCGCCGTCCTGAGATGCGGTAGCGTCAACTGCGCTTGCCCAACGGGAACTCGAAGACGTCGTATTACCGTCAACGGCCTTGCCAGCGCCGAGGGTGTTTGCCTCTTCACTATCGGCAACAGCACTTTTGCCGCGAGCAACATTCTGCTGGGGATCTTGGGTAGAGGGCGCCGCAGTTTCGTCGCCGTAGAGTTCAAACTCGTTTACGGCAATGGTAGGCCACTCGGGAACCGTATTCTGGGGATCGGCGCTCGTGAAACCCGTAATGTACAGACGGAAGAAACGCCCCTTTGCAGGAGAGCTAAACGTAATCTCGTCGGTAAGGGATGCAGGACGGTCGTTGGACGTATGAATGTCCTTCCAATCGCTGCTATTGGCTGCGGGTGCCGTGTTGCCCGTCGCATACTGAATCTTATAGCCGGTCGCCTTATACGACTCCCATTTGATCGTCGCCTTCTTTACGGTCTTGGCAGACCCCAAGTCAACGTAGATCCAATGGGCGCCGCCGGCAGCATCTTCTGCACTACCCCAGCGCGTAGAGTCATTGCCGTCAACTGCCTTGCCAGCAGCAACCGACGACGCCTCTTCGCTATCCGTCACTGCGGTTTTATTGAGGGCGAGATTGGTCGCTTCTGCTGCTGCGGCAGGACGCACGCAGAGCAGCGATGACGCAAACACGATCGCAAACATGCATGCGATCATGGCGACTGCTCGGTGCAGCATTTTGGTCTTTTGTACCGTCATCCTCACGTCCCCTTCCTGTCTTATGTCTCACTCAATCACTAACGTTATTTGGCGCAAGATGACGCGCTCCCCAGCAGGAGCGCGTCATCTAAGAAGCGCTAGTTCTGGCGGCGCTTGGCGCAAACGATGCCCCAAGCGATAGCCGCCGCACCGGCACATCCGGCCGCTGCAACTGCGAACAGCGAGGTATCGCCCGTCTTGGGGATGCCACCGTTGTTGCCCGATCCGGGCTTTCCAGAGGTACCAGGCTTGTTACCGGTGTTGCCCTGGTTGCCGCCCTGGTTTCCATTGCCGCCCTGGTTGCCGCTGCCGGGCTTGTCCGGGTTGGGCTGCTCCGGCTTGGGCTTATCCGGATTGGTCGGAGCCTTCTTGCTTACGGTAACGACGTAGCTGTTGGACTTACCGCCATAGGTGACGGTCACCGTGAGGTTGCCGTTCTCCGTCAGCTCAGTGTCCAAGGACGGATTGAACGCAAAGTCGCCCTTGGTCGAATCGTTGTACTCAACTTGGTCCGTGGTTCCATTGCTGTAGGACAGCGTGAGAACCAGACCCGTAGGATCGAGCTTGTCGCCCTCGGTGTAAGCGCGCTTGGCGGCATCGGCGTTCACCGCAATGCCCTCGAGCGTCGGCTTGGTCTCGGTAACGTTAACGACCTTATCGATAGAACCCGTGTAGCCCTCGATGCCGGTCACGGTAACGGTGACCTGACGGCCGTTTTCGCTCACGTCGCCCATCTTAAAGCCAAGCTTGTAATCCAGGCCATAGGTGAGCTTCTTGCCGTCAACGGTAACCTCGACCGTCTTGGCGATCTGAGCCTTGATGTCGTCCTCATCGTTGATGTTCGCGACCTCAAGTGCATCGGTAGCAGTAACCTGCTCGTCCTTGATCTCGGTAGCGGGGCTCGTCTTACGCAGGCGAATCTCGGCAGCGCTCATATGCTCATTGTCACCGCTGGCGGCCTGGGTGCCGTTGGCCTTAAAGCGGAAGTACTTAGCCGTGACGGGGTGCTCGAACTGAGCAACACGCCAGCCCATCTCAAAGCCCTCGTCCTTGTAGCCCTTCCAGTGACCAGTGGAAATGGTCTTCCACTCGTCGGATTCGTTCTCGCGATACTGAATCTCGTAATCGGTAACGATGCCGTTGTAGCCGCCGTCGCCGCCGGAGTTACGCGGCAGGTAGCGCAGGGCCTCGACGCTCGTGGCCTCCTTGAGCTCCATAGAAACCCACAGCTGGTCGGCGCTGGGCTTATAGCCGTTCCTCCAGTTGGTATGGAAGTACGTGGCGTTGTTCTTGTCGAACGCAAACGAAACAGGGCCCTCATTGCCAGAAGCGGGGTTCAGCTCGCTGCCGGCAGCCGTGTTCTTGATGTCCTCATTGGGAACGTCGCGCTCGTCGTTGTCGTCGGGCAACACGCTCGAGCTGTTGTCCGCCGCCAGGTTGATGACAAAGGTCTTGCGCGTGGCGTGGTCCTCGGACTCGAGGATGATGTTGATCTTGTTGTTGTGAGCGGGAAGCACCGTAACGGCGGTGTTCTTTGCTGCCGTGGCATCAACCGTTGCAAAAAGGGCTGCGGTGGAGTAGCTACCCTTCTCGAGGTTGCTGGCGCTGAGCTTCTTGCCATTGACCGTCAGGCTATCGAGCGCAGCCTCGGTATTGGTGTCGAAGCTGCCCTTGGCTTCAAGCAGCTGAATCTCGGTGATGCAGGTGCAGGGCTTGGCGTGGGGGAGCGTCACGTTCTTGTTGGTGAAGGTGAACCTCACAAACGTAGCAAGCGTGGGCTCGAACTCATACGTGTAGGGCTTAACGCGATTGCTGGCAGAGCCGATGGTCTCGGTCGTAGTGACCTCGCGCCAAGTGTTGCCGTCCTCGGAAACCTCGACCTTGGTGGTGCCGGCATCGGGATAGCTCGCAGACCAAGAATCCTCAACGAAGTACACCACGGCGCGACCCAGGCGCTGCTGGGTGTTGTAGTTGAAGGTCACGCTCGACTTGGTGTTACCCTCCTGTGCATACGCATAGTTAGACCAGCACGTGGAATTTGCGCTGCCATCGCCTGCACCAGGGGTGAAGGCGGTAACACCGTCGTTGATTGCATTCAAGGAGTCTGACTGCTTGTTCTCGGGAACGCTCTGCGTAACGCTCATAAGTGCGCCGCAGTTAGCGACGTTGTCGCCAATGGTGACCTTCTCGTTCTGAACACGAATCGTCGCAGTAACAGCCAGATCCTTACCAAAGACGTTGGTGGTGCCGTTGACGGTCACGGTGCCGGCCTTGCTGTAAGCATCCTTTGCCGGAGTCTCCCACGTAACGGGGAAGCTCGCGTTAAGAACGGTGCCGTCGGCCATGGCGGCAGGGCGTGCGTCGGGAAGCGCCGCAGCCGTGCCAACCGGGGTCGTGGCAGAGTAGTTCAGAAGTGCTGCGACCTCGTCGAGCACGGTAACGGTGCAGGAAACCTTGACGCCCTCAACCTCACCAGACACCTGGAAGGTGCCGGGCTTGGCAAGGGAATCCTCACCAACGCTCTCCCATGCAACATCCTTCTTCTCGGTCGTGCCGTCGGAGTAGTTGACATCGACCTGCTTGGGCAGGGTAAGCTTGCTGCCGGTCTTCACATAGTAGAAGCGAGAGTACGTCACGCTCGTAATCGACTTCGGTGCAGCGGGGTCACTCGTTGCAGTGGAAGGAATCGTCACAGTAGTGGGGGTAAGGCCATCGGCGGTCATGGTGACGGTGATGTCGCCGCCCTTGCCGTTAGAGCGCACGATACCCACCAACTGACCGGCCCAGGCGTTGCGGTTGCTGTCGCGGTAGGACTGATGATCCGGGGAGCTACCGTTGTCGATACCGGCAAGCTCGCCCGCACCGCTCACCTTAAACTTCACGTTGTTCTTGGCGTCGGAGACGATGTTGCCATCCTGATCCTTAACGCTCACGGTGACATAAGCGAGGTCGCCCTTGCCAGAAAGCTCGGTGCGATCGACCGAAGCCTCGAGCTTGGTAGCGGCACCGGTGGTGGTCACGCTCTGACGGCCATCCCAGTTCTCGGTCGAGACGACGTTACCGCTCTCGTCGTAGGCCTTGGCGGTGATGGTGCCATCGGCATACGGAACGTTCCAGCTGAGCCAGAGATTCTCGGCAGTCTTGCCGCTCTTACCCTCGCCCTCATAGATCTGGTAGGTGTAACCAGCGGCAGTGGTCTTCTTGGTGAACATCTTCTTGCCCAGCGACTGCGGGGTCGTGGAGCCCTTAGGCGTAAAGAAGAGCTCAACACCGGCAGCGTCGGAGTAGACAACGACCTTGACTTTGCCGCTGGCATCCTTCTTGACCATATCGTTTTTCCATGCAGGAAGGATATGCAATGTGTGCAGGCTGTCGTTCCACTGGCTTTGATACAGATAGTACGTATCCTTGGGCAGGCCAGCGGTATCGATGATACCGAAGTAGGAATTCTTGGGTGCGATACTCCAGTCGCCACCCTGGACGCCGGCAGTAATGCCGTTCCATGGAGTGGGCTCACCCAGATAGTCAAAGCCGGTCCAGACATACTCACCGGCAACGAAGTCACGAGTGATAGTGTCATACCATGCCTGGGAGGCCGTGTGGCCCCAGCTCACATAAGACGTATCGTACGAAGTCAGCTGATGCCCACCAGCGTCGGCCATGCTACCGAGCGTGCTGTAAACGCCGCGGCTGTTAACGGACGAGACTGTCTCGGAACCGTAGAACTTCCACGTCGGGTTGTTGCGATGCAACTGATCATACCTGCTGCCGTCGGCGTAATTGATACCGATCAGACCGCCAGCGTTAGCAAGGTTGCCGGGCCGATAGTTCCACGAGCCACTCTTGAGCTGGTTGTCACCAAGCGTCACAGGACGAGAGGGGTCGGCCTCCTTGGTCCACTTAATGAGGTTGAGCTGGGCGGTCTCATCAAACGGCTTGGTACCGCCAGTGATCATCTCGTTACCCACGGACCACATGATGACCGAAGGAGAGTTGTAATCGCGGGCAATGGTGGCCTTAAGATCAAACTCAGCCCAAACCTGATTGGCCTTGGCGCCGATGATCTTGGAGTCGCCAACCTTCGTATTAAAGAAACGGGCGTAGTCGTAGCTGTTGCCGTTCTTCGCATCGGTCCAGCCGTCAAAGATCTCCTCGTCGAGCAGAATACCTTGCTCCTCGCATACCTCGACGAGCACGCGAGACGGCGTGTTGTGAGAGGTGCGGATGGAGTTGCAGCCCATCTCCTTCAGGATGCGCACCTGACGCTCGACAGCCGCACGGCTATCGACGGAGCCCAGGGCACCCTGATCGTGATGCATGCAGACGCCCTTGAGCTTGACGTTCTTACCGTTGAGGGTAAAGCCGTTGTTGACGTCGTAGTTGAACCAACGATAGCCATAGACCGTGTCATAGGTGTCGACGACCTTGGCGTCAACCTTAACCTCGGTGCGAACCGTGTAGAGGTTGGGGGACTCGGTGGACCAAAGGCTCGGGTTGGCAGCACTGATCTGAGACTCGATGGTCTTAGACTCGCCTGCGGTAACAGCCTGAGCGTCGGTAGTCACGGTGCCGATCGCCTGCTCGGCATTGCCACCCTTGGGGAAGATGGTCTGCACGAGCGTTACGGAGGCATCCTTGTCACCATTGTTGACAATGGTGGAGGAAAGCTTGGTGGTCACATTGCCACCGGCCTGGCTCTCCAAGCTGGGGGAGGTCACGTGCACGCCGTCCTTGGCAACGGAGACCTTGTCGGTCACCACGAGGTCGACGTTGCGGCCGATGCCCGAGCCAGAGTACCAACGGCTAGAGGGAACCTTATGGTTGACCTTGACGGCGATAGTATTCTCCTCGCCCGTCTTAAGATACGGGGTGAGGTCGAAGGAAAAGGGTGTGTAGCCATAGGGGTGGTTACCCAGCTCGGTGCCATTGACCCAAACGGTGGCATCCATGTAGACGCCATCGAAATCAATGCGAACCCGCTTGCCGGCAAGCGCCTTATCAACAAAGAAGCTCTTGCGATACCAACCGATTCCGCCCGGCTTATAGGCGCTCTCGGCCTCGAGGTTGGATGCATAGTCCTGATCGATGCTGTAATCGTGGGGAAGCGTTACGTACTGCCAGGACGAATCATCAAAGGAGGCCGCCTGGGCACCGCTGGCGTCGCCCAGGTTGAACTTCCAGTTGTCGTTAAACGACACCGTACGTTGGGTGGGGTCGCTTACATTGCTCACGTAAGAAACCTCGGGGGCAGAACTCATCTGGGTCTTCGTTTGCGAGCGCAACTCGGGTACCGAATCGGCATCCGCCGCCCACGCGTGAGCCACAGGAAGGGTAAACGCAGCTGCCGCAAACGCTGCCGCGCACACCGCCCCCCGTGCCCATCTAACCATACGACCGTTCTTCACCATGGCAGCAGCGCCCCTTTCTAAGGCCCCCGATAGACGGCTGTCGTCCCTCGTGGTTCACTCGCTCGTAACTTTGAAACAGAGTAAATGGACATTAAAAATCAACCTTAGATTTAACTTAAAGTTGGCGCTGCCTATTGATTTGTACCCGCGAATGGTTTTTGCACCTAATGGGCTATTATCCAAATCGAACGAATTGTTAACGTAAACATCAACACCCTTATATTGCTGAGTTCACCATATAAATCGTCAGCTTAGGCACTCAATTTATGTTTCCGGGCAGATGATACTTGTTATATCAAAAACTAAAGTTATGCATAGAATCCTGTTTCTATCGCTGTTTTATTCATTTTTTCCCTTTGCGCGCGATTCGATGAACGGTTGTAGCTGGGAATACTGTTATCTGATTTTTAATACCATTCATTGATGCTCTTTTAAAACTCAACCGGTCGGGATGGATTTAAAATCAGAACCACCCCTAAAAGGGGTGGTTTGCTCTTAGGGTGTAACCCTCGGGTC
>CATWBG010000011.1:0-70581 GCA_958348985.1 uncultured Collinsella sp.
GTTTTCAGGGGCAAGCCGTGCGGGGACGCCCACAACAAAGACACCGCGCCTACAGGTACTCGATTTGGGCGCCATCCGTGTCGCACATCAAAATATGCGTCTCGCACTCGGGGAAGCGCTCGCGTAGGCGTACCTGCAGGAATTTGGCCACGATGGTGTCGTCGGTCACGGCCATGAGGGTCGAGCCAGAGCCCGAGATCCACATGGTCTTAGCGCCGCCCGTCAGGCAGGTTTCGCGAATGGCGTCGTAGTCGGGGATGAGCGCACGACGGTAAGGTTCCTGCAGACGGTCGTCGTTGGAAGCGGCAATCAGATCGAGGTCGCCCATCTCCAAGCCACGGGTGAGGCCGGCGATACGTCCCATCTGCCAGACGGCGGTGGACAGCGGCACCTCTTGCGGAACAACCTTGCGCGCATCGCTCGTGTGCACCTCGTAGGGCGGGATGATGGTGATGAAGCGCAGGCGTTTGCTCACCTCATAGCGCAAACAGCGGGGGAGCTTGCCTTTCGGCGTGAACGAGCAGACGGCGGCGCCCAAGATGGCGGGGGCCACGTTGTCGGGATGTCCCTCGACAGCGGTGGCGATGGCCACAAGCTCCTCACGGGTAACGGTGTGGCCTGTGAGCGCCGCAGCGCCCATGATGCCGGCGACCACGCAGGTGGAACTCGAGCCCAGACCGCGGGCGACGGGCACCTCGGTGGAGATGTCGATGGAGACGGGGAAGGTCTTCTCACCCCACTCGGCAAGGGCGTTCACGAAGCTCTCGTAGACAAGGTTGTCTTCGTTTTGAAATTGCACGGGGCAGCCCGTGATGGTGAGGTTCTCGGCGCGGTCGAACGTGAAGTGCGAATACAGCGAGACGGCCATGCCGAGGGTATCGTAGCCGATGCCCAGGTTTGCACTGGTGGCGGGTACCGTGATGCGAATCATGGAATCTTAGACCTCCTCGGCGATGCGATTGGCTGCCTGCTCCACGTAGGAACCCATGTCGGCAACGTCGACCACGTCTTCAAAACGCACGGGTTTGGTTTTGAGACCGGCGAGCTGTGCGGGCGCGGTGGTGCCGGTGTGCTTGGCGAGCACCTCCATGCAGGCAAAATCGTCGGGCGGGCAGAAAAGACCCAACGCCTCGGCCACGGCCTTGGGGAACTTATAGGGGCTTGCAGTAGAGAGCAGCACGCGGCAAGCGGTGCCCTCGACGGCAGCGGTCTGCTCCATCACGTGATAGCCGCAGGCGGTGTGCGGGTCGATCACGTAGCCGTTTTCGTCCCAACAACGACGAATGGCGGCGGCCACCTGGTCTTCGTCGGCCCAGCCGCCGTCAAAGATGGTGCGGATGCGCTCGAGAAGCTCGGCGGGAATCTGATAGTTGCCCTTGTCGGTGAGCTTGGACATGAGGTCCGCCACGAGCTCGCAGTCTCCGTTTGCCAGGTAGTACAGCATGCGTTCCAAGTTCGAGGAAACCAGGATGTCCATCGAGGGGGAAGTGGTGGTGTAGAAGGGGCGCTCGCGGTCGTAGGTGCCGGTTGCCAAGAAGTCGGCCAGCACGTTGTTCTTGTCGGAGGCCACGAGGAGCTTGGCTACGGGCAGACCCATGCGCTTGGCGTAGTAGCCGGCAAGGATATCGCCAAAGTTGCCGGTGGGCACGCAGAACTCAACGGCGTCGCCAACCTCGATGGCACCTAGGCGCAGCAGCTGCGCATAGGCCGCAAAGTAGTAGACAACCTGCGGGACCAGACGGCCCACGTTGATGGAGTTCGCGGAAGAAAGGACCGTGCCGCTCGCGGCCAGGCGCTCGCCCAGTTCCTTGTTTGCAAAGATCTGCTTGACGGCGGTCTGCGCGTCGTCAAAATTGCCACGCACGGCACAGACGGCGACATTGGCGCCTTCCTGCGTGGACATCTGCAGATTCTGGACATGGCTCACTTTGCCTTCCGGATAGAAGACGGTGATGCCGCAGCCCGGGGCATCGGCGAATCCTGCAAGGGCCGCTTTGCCCGTATCGCCCGAGGTGGCGGTGACGATCATGATGCGCTCGCCTTCGGCTCCTGCGGTGCGCGCCATAAGGCGGGGGAGCATCTGCAGCGCGACGTCCTTGAATGCGCTCGTGGGGCCGCCAAAGAGCTCCATAACATAGGTGGGGGTGCCATCTGCATTGGGTGCTTGAGAAAGGGGCACGAGCGGCGTCACTTCGCTCGAAGCGAAGGTACCGGTGTATGCCTCGTCCACGCACGCGGCGATCTCGTCTGCGGAGTAATCGGGCAGAAGGGCGCCCATGACCTCGCGCGCAAGCGTGGGGTAATCCTTGCTTGCCAATGTGGAGATGTCGATGGTGGTGCCACCCAGGTCGTCGGACACAAACAGGCCTCCGTCTGGGGCGATGCCGCGGCGGATTGCCTCCTTGCTCGTAACGGTTGGCGAAGCGGAACGTGTGCTATGGTAAAAACCCATGTCGTCGACTCCTTGAAAGCCCAGGGTGTAACGTGTGCGCTCATGGTATCAGAAGCATTTGGGCACGTGGAGCTGCGACCCTCGGAGAACAGGTGCAGTACACAGGCCGTTTTTCTTTTGGAAACAATGTAGATGCCCACGACAACATCCCAGGGTGTTTAGTAGACTTGCACCTACGATTATGGGCGCGTCCTCATTTGGCGTGTTCCTATCAGGAGGGTTTTAGTTCGCATGATCAAGATCGCTAAGTTTGGCGGCTCATCAGTCGCAGATGCCGAGCACTTCAAGAAAATCAAAGCAATCGTCGACGCCGATCCGGCGCGCCGTTTTGTGGTGGTTTCCGCTTGCGGGCGTCGTTTCAAGGGCGACACCAAGGTGACCGATCTGCTTTATCTGGTGAGCGCCCACGTTAAATACCACGTATCTTGTGAGGACCTGCTCAAGGATATTGGCCAGCGTTACTTTGATATCGTCGATGAACTTGAGCTCACCTATCCTATTCGCGAGGAGTTTGCGGCATTTGCCGAGCGTGCAAGCACCGGCGGCTACTCCACCGAGGAGCTTGTGAGCCGCGGCGAGTACTTTACCGCTCGTCTGATGGCCGAGTATCTGGACCTACCGTTCCTGGATGCATCGAAGGTCATCGCTTTCCATCACGACGGTACGCTCAGCATGAGGCGCACCATCGAGCTTGTGGAGGAGTGCAGCCAGCAGGCGGGCTTTGTTATGCCCGGTTTCTACGGTGCGACGCGTGAGGGCCAGATCAGGCTGCTCGACCGTGGCGGCGGAGACATCTCTGGATCTATTCTTGCCAAGTGCCTGAGCGCCGACCTGTACGAGAACTGGACCGACGTGTCGGGCTTCTTCTCGGCAGATCCGCGCATTGTTCCCGAGGCGCAGCCTATCGCACGTGTTACCTACGAGGAGCTGCGCGAGCTTTCTTACATGGGTGCAAGTGTTTTGCATGAGGAAGCTGTCTTCCCCGTGCGCGAGGCCGGTATCCCGCTGGTCATCAAGAACACGAACGCTCCGCAAGACCCCGGCACCATCATCAGCGAGACTGCCGACGAGGGAGCGGCCGAGCCCATCATTACCGGAGTGACCGGCAAGCGCGGCTTTGTTGCCATCAATGTTGCGCGCGACCGCACTAAGCCGCGCATTGGTTTTATGCGCCGCGCGCTTTCCGTCTTCGAGCGCTATAACGTTTCGGTTGAGCACATGCCCACCGGTGTCGACCGCTTTGGTGCCGTTGTGCAGAAGGAAGACGTGGACGATTCGCTCTATTCGCTTGTGGCAGACATCCAAAAAGAGGTTGAGCCTCTGCAGATCGAGGTTGTCGAGAATCTCGCGCTCATTGCCACCGTTGGCCGCAACCTGCGCGGACGCGCCGGCATCTCGGGGCATCTCTTTGGCATGCTTGGTCAGGCAGGCGTGAGCGTGCGTATGATTTCGCAGAGCTGCGACGAGATCAACATCATCATCGGCGTGGACGAGAAGGATTTTGAGCTGGCCATCCGCACCATCTACCGTGCATTCTCGGACGAGAACGGCATCGTGAAGGTTGCCGATCTGGATGAGCCTTCGGCTATCGACCTGGGCTTGGCATCGCTTACGAAATAGTGAGCGTCTTGGCTTTGAGGGAAATTCCATTCATCCTGTTGGTTGCGGGTTTCGTTTCGATTTCATTTCGACGGAGTGGGCTTCGAGTCCGCTCCGTTCTTGTATAAAAGGAGGAAGACAATCATTTGGCCTGCGCAGGTTGCAGGAGAAGAGCATGACCTAAAAGGGGGAAGCATGAAACAGTACACGGTGGCTATTTTGGGCGCGACGGGAGCCGTGGGCACCCAGATGCTCCAGTGTCTTGACGAGCAGGATTTCCCCGTGGGCAAGCTCAAGCTGTTGGCAAGCGCTCGCTCTGCCGGCACGGCTGTTGAGTTCCGCGGCGAACAGGTGGTGATCGAGGAGGCCTGCCCCGAGGCGTTTGATGGTTGCGATATCGTGCTCGGCGCCGTTGAGGATGACCTTGCCAAGGCGCTTTTGCCCGAGGCCGTGAAGCGCGGCGCTGTGGTTGTGGACAACTCCCATGCGTTTCGTCTTGATCCCGATGTGCCCTTGGTGGTGCCCGAGATTAACGCCGAGGACATCAAATGGCACAAGGGCCTTATCGCCAATCCCAACTGCGCGACCATCATCGGCTTGGTGCCTACCTGGCCTCTGCACAAGCTCGCAGGCGTCAAGCGCATGGTTGTGAGCACGTACCAGGCGGCTTCGGGCGCTGGCGTTCCGGGTATGCGTGAGCTCGAGGAGCAGCTTGCCGCTCTGGGCCGCGGCGAGCAGCTCCCCGATCCGCGCGCTTTTGCGGCTCAGCTTGCCAATAACCTCATTCCGCAGATCGGCGGCGTGAAAGAGGAAGGTTTCACCTCCGAGGAGATGAAGCTCCAAAACGAGGGCCGCAAGATCATGCATCTGCCCGAGCTGCGCGTAAACTGCACCTGTGTGCGCGTGCCCGTGCTGCGCTCGCACTCCGAGAGCATCACGCTCGAGTTTGAGCGCGACATCACGGTCGACCAGGCACGTGAGGCCCTTGCTGCCGCTCCCGGCGTCAAGCTGGTGGATGATATGGACGCCGCCGATGCTTCGGATCGCTATCCCATGCCGCTCTTTACGAGCGATCAAGACCTGATCTGGGTCGGCCGCGTTCGTCGTGACATTTCGAATCCGGAAGTCACGCGCGGGATCACCTTCTGGTGCTGCGGTGACCAGATTCGCAAGGGTGCTGCCACCAATGCCGTCCAGATCGCAAAGCTTCTTACGGAAGAGTAGAGCGCAGGCTTCTGGCATACGCGCTATCGCTGTACGCAAAAGGCGCCTCGGTCGGGCACGTGCCCAGCCGAGGCGCCTTTTCGGTGGATGGCACCGGGCGTTTTTGAAGCGTTTGTCCGCGCATCTTTTGCCGGCTGCGCATGGAGACGAGTCGCTTTTGCCATGCGGCTACCGGAGCGATTGCGAGCAGCGCGCGACGGATGTGGGGACGGGGGAAGGAAAGTGTGTGTCTAGTCTCGCGCACCCGCCGCCGTGCTCGATATCTGTTGTACCGCAACGGCGGCGGTTCTTGCGCGCGGTTGCCATCGCTTAGGTTCGGCTAAGGTCTATCCTGCAAAAATGTCTGCCTGTGCCGGGTGGCTGTTAAGGTTTGGCTAAGGTTTTTGCCCGCTGCGCTATTATCAAAGCCAACAGACGGCAACAACGAAAGGCGAGGATAATGCGGCTCCTATTGGCGGAGGATGAACTCGAGCTCTCGCGTGCCCTTACGGCGATTTTACGGCATAGCGGCTATGAGGTCGATGCGGTGCATGACGGCCTAACCGCTCTCGATCATCTCCAACGCCAAACATTTGATGCTGCAGTTCTCGATATCATGATGCCTGGAATGGATGGTATCGAGGTGCTGCGCCGGGTACGTCAGGGCGGGATTTGCCTGCCTATCATTATGCTTACGGCAAAAAGCGAAGTGGCAGATAAGGTCGAGGGGCTCGATGCCGGTGCCAACGATTACCTCACCAAACCCTTTGCGGCAAAAGAACTGCTCGCGCGCATTCGCGCCATGACGCGCAGTTCGGCCGCAATCGATGCGACCATCCTCTCTGTTGGCAACGTTCGTCTTGACTGCGCTTCCTGCATACTTGTGGGTCCTGCAGGGGAGGAGCATCTTGCCAATCGAGAGTTTCAGCTTATAGAGTATCTCATGGCACATCCAGGATCGGTCACGCCCACCGAGCGCCTGCTGTCCCGGGTGTGGGGCGACGATGCGCTCGAGACCTCCAACGTGGTGTGGGTCTACATCTCCTATCTGCGCAAGAAGCTCGTGGCAGTGGGGGCAAACGTATGTATCCGCGCTGCGCGCAACCAGGGGTATTCGCTTGAGTGCGTTGAAGGCGGGGCGTGATGGAGAAGCGTCTGCGCCAAAAGTTCGTGCTCGTAGCCATGCTTTCGGTTGCCGCGGCTCTGGCATTGATCTTGGTGGTTATCAATGCCGTCAACTATCAAAGTGTGTGCCGCATGGCGGACGATCGTATCGAGGCGATCGTGGAGAATGGTGGAAGCTTCCCTGGCGTCTTCGGTGCGGACGAGGCTCGGGTTGGCCGGGGGGAGACGTCCGATGCCTCCGTGGTGATACTCGAGGAGCTCTCGGCTACTTATATTGATCGCTCTTATGGTTTGGGCAAGCGGGCTGCCGACATCATGGACAAGGAGGCACCGTACGATACGCGTTACTTTACGGTGACCGTGAACGGTGATGGCACGATTGCCCGGGTTGACGTCAACCATGTTGCGGCGACAACAGCGCAGGACGCATGCACCTATGCCTTGCAGGTGAGCGCCTCGAGCGCAAAGCATGGCTTTTACGGCGCATATCGTTATCGGGCGGTGCATACGGACGAGGGATCTCTCTATGTGTTCGTTGACTGCTCGCGCGAGCTGTCCAATTTTGAGGCGTTTATGGGCGCAAGCGCTGCCATTGGCATGGGCGCTTGGTTGCTCGTGCTTATCTTGATGGTGATTTTCTCGCGTGTGGCGGTTCGTCCTATCGTGGAGAGCTACCGCAAGCAGCAGCGTTTCATTACGGATGCAAGCCACGAGATCAAAACTCCGCTTGCGGTGATTGGCGCTGCAAACGATGTGTTGGAGATTGAGGCGGGCGAGAGCGAATGGACGCAAAGCATCGCCGCACAGGTGACTCGTCTTAAATCGCTGACCGAGAGGCTGGTGTTTCTCGCGCGTATGGACGAAGGCGCCACGCAGTTTGAGAAGACGGACTTGGATCTATCCGAGCTGGTTGAATATGCCTCGGAGCCGTTTTGTGCTGTTGCCGAGTCACGTGGAAAAAAGCTCGTGCGCGACATGGAAACCGGCCTGCGTATCCAGGGCGATATTTCGGCTTTGTCGCAGGTGGTGGAGCTTTTGCTGGATAATGCCACGCGCTATGCGAGCGAGGGCAGTGAGATTGAGCTTACGCTTAAGAGACGATCGCGCGGTGGGGCAACCCTGCAAGTGAGCAACGCGGTGGATACGATGCCACGGGGTGATTTGGAGCGTCTGTTCGATCGCTTCTATCGTGCGGATACCAGCCGCAACTCGCAGACGGGCGGCTCTGGAGTGGGCCTTTCTGTGGCGCAGGCAATCGTCGAGGCCCACGGCGGCAGCATCCGTGCCCATGCGCTCGATGCCCATACCATTTGCTTCACCGTAGCCCTCCCCTGAGTGCGACAAAACAAGACAGAGTTGCTTTGTAAGGGGGTGCGCCCCCATGCATGTGACAAAACAAGACAGAGTAAAATGTGACAAAGTCGCATTTCGGCCCGTTGGGGCTGCTTACCACTCGATTTGCTCGATGGGGGTGGGCCTTGGCTGCAAGGTTTCGTCGGTTACCTTGCCGCTCTTAAAGCGGATGAGACGATCTGCCATGGGGGCAAGCGCGGAGTTGTGCGTGATGATGATGACCGTGATGCCCTCGCGACGACACGTGTCCTGCAGTAGTTGCAAAATCTGCTTGCCGGTCTGGTAGTCGAGGGCACCTGTGGGCTCGTCGCACAGCAGGAGCTTGGGATTCTTGGCGAGGGCGCGCGCGATGGCTACGCGCTGCTGTTCACCGCCGGAGAGCTGGGCGGGGAAGTTGTCCATGCGCGCTTCGAGGCCTACTTTGGCAAGCGTCTCGGCGGGGTCGAGCGAGTCGGGGCAGATCTGAGCCGCGAGTTCGACGTTTTCCAGCGCGGTGAGGTTGGGGACCAGGTTGTAGAACTGGAAAACAAAGCCGACGTCGGCGCGGCGGTACGAGACAAGCTCCCCTTCGTTTGCATGGCTGATGTCGCGCCTGTCAACGGTGACGGAGCCTGATGTCGCGGTATCCATGCCGCCCAGGATGTTGAGTGCCGTAGTCTTGCCTGCGCCCGAAGCGCCCAAGATAATGGCAAGCTCGCCACGCTCGACGGTAAAGCTTGCGCCGTCAAGCGCATGAATCTCGGCATCGCCTGTGCCGTAAGCCTTGATGACGTTGGAAAACTCGATATATGCCATAAGGGTGCCCTATCTGATCGGATGCTTTCATTATCGCCGTCCGCGGGGTTTGTGCCCACCTCGATTCCGCCAAGCGTAAATCACACACGGCGCGATTTCGCACGGCGCGAAGACGGCGCCGAAGCGGGCTCTACTGCTTTTGCCTTTATACTAGGCTGCGGATGAGAATAAGAAGAAGAGCGGCGCAAAAGGGGAAGCACATGATTACCAAGTCGTATCGATCGCCGCTTGGCATGATTACCCTTGCGGCCGATGCGCGCGGGCTTACCGGCCTTTGGTTCGAAGGTCAGGCGCACTATGGCGCGACGCTCGATGGCGAGGGCGTGCCAAACGGCTTGGGTTCGGCATCTGCCGTGCTCGATTACACCTGGGCCTGGCTCGACACCTTCTTTGCCGGCCACGCGCCGGCGTATACACCTCCGCTCCATTTGATAGGCACGCCATTTCAGCGTGAGGTATGGGGCGTGCTGCAGGGTGTTCCGCGCGGTTCCACGGTGACGTATAGCTGGGTTGCCGATGAGATTTGTCGTCGACGCCTCGCTGCGGGCGATGAGCGTTCCACGAGCCCTCGTGCGGTGGGCGGTGCTGTGGGTCGAAACCCGGTTTCGATTATCGTTCCGTGCCATCGTGTGGTGGGCGCTCATGGCGCCCTTACGGGTTACGCCGGCGGTCTTGATCGAAAGAAATGGCTGCTCGATATCGAGAAACGCTTTTGCAACGACGCTGGTGCCCGGCTGTAGTATCGGCGCGGCCACGATGAGTGGCGGTTTTCGAACGTTTCTCGATGGGTGGCGGTTTCTCGAACGTTTATTGGCGAGAAGCGGCCCCGTTTTGCATCAATAGCCACCACTCGTTTCAAAATGCACGTTTTACCGCCATTCATTGTGCCGTCGGTCGCTCACGAATATGCAGAAAACCGGCTACCGCGCGAGTGCGACGACCATGCGAGCAGGACTACCACGCGAACACGGCTACTGCGCGACTCCGGCTACTGTGCGAGCACGATTGCTGCCGCATAGCCGCCATCGTTGCTGATGGAGACGAGCAGTTCGTCAACGTGAGCCTCGTCAAGGGCCTTGCGCAGAGCGGGTATCTCGACATTGACATAAGGGGCGCCGGATGCGGCTCGGAGTGTTTCGACCCAGCGCAGGTCGAATTCTCCATTGATAAGTGAGCCGACCGCTTTGCGTGCGGCGTGTTTGACGGCAAGCCTACCGGCAAGAAATTCTGCGGGTTGCTGTCGGGCAAAAGCCATTTCAAGCTCTGTAGGGGTAAATAAATGCGTCAACCAGGACGACGCTGCCGTGTTGCATGTACACGCGGCCTTGCCGAGACGGTCGGCAACGTCGTCGATGCGAACCAAATCGATGCCGATGCCTCGCGCCATATCTGCCCCTTTCGTTTGGCCCATTATAGCTTTTGCACAAAGATGCCGTGCGCGTTAGGCTTATGCAAATGTTCGCTCGCATGACCATGTGATAAATGGAAAGAGGCATACATGGCATCTGATACCATCACCAAAGAAGATCTGAGGGCGGCGGAGTCGCTCATCGAGTTTATCGACAGCTGCCCTAGCATGTTCCACACGGCAATGACACTGTCTGAGCGTTTGGAGCAGGCTGGCTACGTCTATCTGCCCGAGGGCTCCGCATGGACCATCGAACGCGGCGGGAGCTACTATACGCGTCGCAACAACTCGAGCGTGATCGCTTGGCACGTGGGCGCACAGGTCGCACAGGCAACTGCCGAGAAGCCCTGCGCTGCCGCCCCTTATCATTTTCAACTCACTGCGTCCCATGGCGATTCCCCTACGTTCAAGGTTAAGTCTGTGGGCGAGCTCGAGGGACCGCAAGGCTATCTGCGCCTTAATGTAGAAGCCTATGGCGGCATGATTGACTATACCTGGTTCGATCGCCCCCTGTCGCTCGCGGGCCGCGTGCTTGTGCGCACGGGCGCGCGCGTGGAGAGCCGTCTGTTCTCGCTCGACCGCGACGTCGCCATTATTCCCAGCCTTGCTATTCACATGAATCGCGACGTCAACAATGGCTTTGCGCCCAATCGCGCCCGCGACTTGTGTCCCCTCATCTCCGCCGGAGCACTTCCTGCGGGCTCGCTCGACCAGATGGTCGCCGATGAGCTGGGCGTGGACGTTGCCGATGTCTTGGCGCGCGATTTGTTTTTGGTGAACCGTCAGCGCTCCTGCGTATGGGGTGCTGCAGACGAATTTGTCTCGGCGCCTAAACTCGACGACCTTGCCTGTGCCTATACTTCGCTCGAGGCCATGCTCGCGCAGACCAACGAGCACGATGTGAGTCTCTTTGCTTGTTTTGATAACGAGGAAGTTGGGTCGGGTACCAAGCAAGGTGCCATGTCTACCTTCTTGCGCGATACGCTCGCGCGCGTAAATGAAGGCCTGGGCTTTGGCGAAGAGGATTACCGTCGAGCGCTTGCTGCCTCGATGCTCGTGTCCTGCGATAACGCCCATGCGCTGCATCCCAACCGCCCCGACTGCGCCGATGAGGGCGCCCGCCCCATGCTCAACGCCGGCTTGGTGATCAAGGAGGCTGCAAATCAGCACTACTGCACGGATGCTTTTAGCCGCGCTGCGCTCGTGGCGGTGCTCGAGAACGCCCAAGTGCCCTATCAGGCGTTTGCCAATCGAAGCGACATGGCGGGTGGCTCCACGCTGGGCAATCTTTCCAACATCCAGGCGAGCATGCATGCCGTGGATGTGGGCTTGCCGCAGCTTGCCATGCATTCGAGTTTTGAAACCACGGGTGTTCGTGACGTTGCCCTCGCTATCCAAGCGCTTACGGCTTTCTACAATGCCGACCTGCAGATTTCCGAGGCCGATTCCGTCGTTTTGGCATAACGATATCCGTGGCCGCTACGTGAATTATTCCTCACGCTTACCGAAAGTGGGTAATAAGGCATAGCCAATACGGGGCCCGGGCCCTACAATGATGCGCACTTGACTGGATGTCGGCGCGTTGCCTGCGATTTGTGCGACGTGCCACGCATCATTGAAGGGATACGCCCATGAGCGAAATCATTATCGTGGCCGAAACCGGCTCGGATGTTTCTGCGGCTGAGGCTGCGGAGCTTGGTATCGAACTCGTGCCCATGCACGTTTCTATTGGCGACCGTACGATCGATGACGGCACCCTTGACCCGGCAGAGATGCTTGAAGAATGCCGCCAGCTGGGCGTTTTGCCCAAGACGAGCGGATGCACTCCGGGTGACTTTGCGAAGGTGTTCGATCGCATCCATGCAGAGCATCCCGAGGCGCAGATCCTCTACATCGCCTACTCTGCGGTGACCACGTGCTCCTATGAGTCGGCGCGCACTGCCGCCGAGGGCCGCGATTACATTGACATGTTCGATACGGCGCACGTGACCATCGGCCAGGGTTTTATTGTGACGGGTGCGGCGCACTATCTGCGCGAGCACCCCGAGGTAACCCTGGCTGAGCTCAAGGCGTATGCCGAGGACCTGGCACGGCGCACGCGCATGGCCTTCATTCCTGGCGACCTGGGTTATCTGCGCGCAGGCGGCCGTCTTTCCAACGCTGCGTTTTTGGGTGCCACGCTGCTGCGCATCAAACCGGTGATTGAGATTATCGACGGTCGGTTGGTTGCCACCAAGAAGCTTCGTGGCAAGATGGTAAATGCTGCGCTCGAGCTCATCGACATGATGTACGCCCAAGGTCCTGTCGACTACGAGCGTGTCTTCCTCGTGCGCTCTTCCGGTTTGCCCCTGGCAATTCAGGAGGCTGCCGAGGAGCACCTGCGTGAGCTGGGCTTTAAGGAGATTCGCTGGTACGACACGCGTAACGTGATTACGTCGCACTGCGGCCCCGGCTCCTTTGCCGTCTGCATGGCCGCTCCCGCAGCGTAGGGCACGGACAGTCTGGAACTTCAATACGCCGGGAGGGTGCCGCGTACAACATGACGCGGCACCCTCTCTTTTTGCGAGGATGTGGGTACGTGCTTTGAGCTTTTCCTACAGCGTGACGGCGTTGCGGATAGGTTCGCCGGCAGCAAGGCGATGCAGGTTCTCGATGGCGATGTCGAGGATGTTTTCGAGCGTGATCGGCAAGTGGTACCAGCCGGAGACATGCGGGGTGATAAAGCAGTTGGGCGCATCCCACAGGGCGTCATTGGCGGGAAGAGGCTCGGGTGAGGTGACATCGAGCGCAGCGCCCGCGATGTGCCCAGACTCAAGCGCGGCGATCAGATCGGAGGCAACCACAAGGTCTCCGCGGCCTCCGTTGGCAAAAAGTGCACCGGGCTGGCAGGCGGCAAAGAACTTCTCGTTGGCAAGACCGCGCGTAGCATCGCAGCTGGGCAGGATGGAGAACACGATATCCGCGCGTCCCAGCTCATCATACAGGGCGTCCATCGTCGTCATGCGCTCGTAGGGAGCCCGTGGTTCGACGGCGCTGCGGCGCATGCCCGTCACGTGCGCGCCCATGGCAGAGGCGAGCGCGGCGACATGCGTCCCAATGTCGCCCGCTCCCAGGACGAGCACTTGTGCATCAACAAACGTAGTGACCGGTCCTAGGTCGCGCCAATCGTGCTCACGCTGGCAATCGCGATAGGCGGGCAGGCGCTTCATCATAGCGAGGACCATGGCAAACATGTGCTCCGAAACGGACTGTCCATAGGCACCTGTGGCGCATGCCATGACAGTACCCTCGGGCACGATGCCCGGGGCGGCATATTTGTCGTAGCCTGCAGAGTTGAGCTGAAAAAGGCGCAGGTTCTGCGCGGCTTTGAGGCGCGCAGGCGCCAGGTTGCCGATGATGACGTCTGCTGCGGCGATCTGCTCATCGGATACGACGTCGCGGTCCACAAACGTAACGGTGTCGGTAGGTACTGCTGCGCGCAGGCGCTCGCCTTGGATCTCGTTGACGGGCAGCAGGCAAAGTACGTTCACGGAGGTCCTTCCAAAAGGTTGATGTGCCAAAAAATCGACAGGTTTCATGCGACGCATTTTCGGATATGGATTTGGAATGCCAATGCGGTGACGGTGCGGCAAACTGCCTGGCTACCAGCTCAGCAGCTCATAGCCATCTTCGGTGACGACAAGCTGTACTTCCCACTGGGCAGAATCTGAGCCGTCTTTGGTGTGGACGATCCAACCGTTTTTCTCGTCGATAAAGATATCGGGTGCCCCGGCGTTGACCATAGGCTCGATGGTGAAGCACATGCCAGGGACGAGCAGCGTGTCCACATCGGGCGACTCGACGGTAAAGCCCACAAATGGGTCTTCGTGGAAGTCGAGGCCAATGCCGTGGCCGCCAAACTCGCGCACCACGCTAAAGCCGTTTTCCTCCACGCACTCCTGCACGGCGGCTGCCATGTCGCGCAAGGTTCCCCATGGTTTGACGGCAGCGAGGCCGCGTTGCACGCTCTCGCGCGTGACCTCGACGAGCTTCTTGCGCTCCTCGCTTACCTCGCCGATGCAGAACATGCGGCTCGAATCGGAATAGTAGCCGTCGAGAATCGTGGAGCAGTCCACGTTTACGATGTCGCCCTCGCGTAGTACGTCCTCTTTGCAGGGGATGCCATGGCATACCACGTCATTGATGGAGGTGCACACGCTTTTGGGGTAGCCCTCGTAGTTGAGGTCGGCGGGAATGCCACCATGCTGCGTGGTGTACTCGTAGATCCACTGATCGATTTCTTCGGTGGTCACGCCGGCGTGGATGTGCTCGCCCACGTAGTCGAGCACGCCGATGTTGATGGCAGCCGAGCGCTTGATGCCCTCGATATCCTCGGGGCTCTTGTAGAGGCTGCGCGGCAACACGTCGAGGCCCTTATCCCAGAAGCGCTGGAGCTTCTCGTCAAAGGCCTCATGGCATTTTTTATATTTCTTTCCGCTGCCGCACCAGCAGGCATCGTTGCGGCCGGGTGTGGGTCCATTGTCATACATGGGTAACTTCCTTTCAGTCACCGATAGTATGCCACTATCGTCGAGCAAATGGGCGAGGAGGAAGGGCAGTCCACGTTCTCGCAGGGAGAAAACGCGGGCTGCGGGCAGTCGGTACCGGGTTAATAGCTTACCTGGCAGCCGATGCCGAGCTCGCGAACGCGCGTGGCGATGGCATCGAGGGTTTCGGCGGGAGCCTTGCAAAGACCTTTTGCAGGGGTCTCACGCGCGATGGTATAGATGGTGACCGCCTGCGGGCGAATGCGGCTCAAGGCGTCGAGCCACGGACCCACGTAGGCGTCGCCGGTGTTGTCCATATCGTAACCTTGCCAGGTGCCTGTGAGGAACATGGTTTGGATAATTGCGTGCCCTTTAAAGCTGGCAAAGGTCTCAATTTGATGCTCGACATCGTATGCGGCGACAGGCTGGTCGATAAGCTGGATATAGGTAGCGTCGACAGTGTCAAGCTTGAGGATGTTGTCGTCTACAAGCATGAGGGCATCGTGCACCGCGGGGCGATCGGCGCGCGTTCCGTTGGAGAGCACGGCAATCTTGGCCGTTGGCGCAAGTTCGTCGCGCAGGCGCACGGCACCAGCAACTGCTTGGGGAAACTCCGGTGCTGCCGTGGGTTCGCCGTTGCCGGCAAAGGTGATCACATCGGGTAGCTCGCCTACGGCGGCTATCTCGCGAAGGCGCGCCTCGAGCGCGGCGAGGACGGTTGCAGCGTCGTTGTACTCCTCATGGCAGGGACGTTTGGCATTGAATCCGTTTTCGCAGTAGATGCAATCGAACGTGCAGATTTTTCCCGAGGCGGGCATCATGTTGACCCCGAGCGAGAGCCCCAAGCGCCGGCTGCGTACGGGGCCAAAAAGCGGGCTATCATTCAAAAACGTGGACATCGATTGCCTCTCCCAAAACGGTGCGCTATATGGATTTGCCGGCAGCGGCGGCAACAAATGCCCGCCAGAGCTTGAAATCGCTCTCGATGGTATGCCACGTATACTCGGGATGCCATTGCACGCCAAGGCAAAACGGCTGTCCCTCGACTTCGATAGCTTCGGGCATACCGTCGGTTGCGCGTGCGACAAGACGGGTGCGCGGTCCTACGTTTTCAATGCAGCAATGGTGCGCTGAGTTGGTCTGGACAAGGGTACGGCCCTCAAGCGCGCGGCCCAGAAGCGAATTGGGTTCGACCTCTACCGGGTGACAGGGGTCGGTAAGCGAGTGCGCGTGGCGCCACTGCGCCATACCCTGGCACGGTTTCACGTTGGGCACATCCATGCAAAGGGTTCCTCCGGTTGCGACATTGAGCAGCTGCATGCCGCGGCAGGTGGTGAACAGCGGTTTTTTCTGGGCGAGTACCTCGTGCACCAGGCGAAACTCAAAGCAGTCGCGAATCTCGCAGCAAAGCGTGGGGTCGTATGGGTCGGCTACGCCCCAGCGCTTGGGGTTCACATCGGGTCCACCGGGGATGGCAAGACCGTCTGCCATCTCTACATAGCGCTTGATAATCGCATCGTCGTCGGTAAGCGACATCAGCATGGGCAGCCCGCCTGCTGCCAGAATCGCATCCATGAAAACGGTGGCGATGCTCTCGTTGGGCGAGAGGGTCTCGCATCCCACGACGTGGCCTTCTTCCCAGCGCGGGGCGACCAAAATAACGGGACGATTGCATTCGATGGTTTTTTGCATAAAGACGGCTTTCGTGGTGCGGCAATGCGTCAGGTTCATTTGTCGTGGTGTCGTTGGGGTACAGCAAGGGCGCAACGGCGACACCTGACGTCGTGCTGTGCCCGATGGGTTAATGATTTTTGATGCTGTCGAGGAAGTCGCGGGCGCGTTGCGTTTGCGGATGATCGAAGAACGCGTCGGGCGCGCCTTCTTCCACGATGGCACCGTCGGCCATAAAGACCACGCGATCGGCAACGCGGCGCGCAAAGTTCATCTCGTGCGTCACTACCACCATGGTCATGCCTTGGCGTGCCAGACCGATCATCACCTCGAGTACCTCGTTGATCATCTCGGGGTCAAGAGCGCTGGTGGGCTCGTCAAAGAGCATGGCACGCGGGTGCATGGCAAGGGCGCGGGCGATGGCTACGCGCTGCTGCTGACCGCCAGAGATTTGGGCGGGCACTTTCTCGGCCTGCTCGGCCACGCCCACGCGCTCGAGCAGGCTCATGGCGCGGCCGCGTGCCTCTTCGCGCGAGAGACCCAGCACGTCGGTGGGGGCGAGCATCACGTTTTCCAGCACGGTCATGTGTGAGAACAAGTTGAACTGCTGGAAGACCATGCCCAGCTCGGCGCGCATGGCAGCGAGCTCGCGACCTTCCTGAGGCAAAGGCTTGCCATCGATAAGAATCTGACCCGAGTCGATGGTCTCCAGACGATTGATGGCGCGGCAGAGGGTCGATTTGCCCGAACCGGATGGGCCGATAACCACGACAACTTCGCCGGGGACGATTGAGAGGTTGATATCGCGCAGTACATGGAGCGAGCCAAAATGCTTATCCACATGTTTGAGCTCGATGAGGGGCTGCTGGGTAGTTGCGTCTGTCATATCGCGTTCCACCTTTGTTTTGGCTAGCGGATGATCTTTACGCCCAGGCGGTGCGAGACGTAGATACTTGCCTGGTTGATGGCGTAGTTGATAAGGATATAGATGATGGCGATGGTGAAGTAGACCGAGACGAGCGCGTCGTAATTGGTGATGAGCACGCGCGCATTTTGCATTAGGTCGGGGTAGCTCACCACGTATGCCACTGTGGTGTCTTTGACTACCACAACAAGCTGCGAGATGAGCGATGGGATGACGAAGCGAATTGCCTGGGGCAGTACGATTTTGAGCGTGGTGCGTAGCGGCGACATGCCAAGGGAGAGCGCTGCCTCCACTTGACCCTTTGGTACGGCGTTGACGCCGGCGCGGAAGACCTCGGCAAGTACGCCCGAGGCGGCAAGCGCTACCGGCAAGGTGAGCATCCAGAAGGAAGACATTTTGATGCCGTACTGGGGCACGATCAAGAAGAAGAAATAGATGAGCAGAAGGCTCGGCAGGCTGCGGAAGAAATCGGTAACTATGCGGCAGACGGTAGAGAGCACCTTTACGTGTGAGATGCGCCCGAGCATGAGCAAAAGGCCCAGCGCAAGGGCGATGGCTCCTGCGGTGAGTGCCACGCGCACTGTGCCCGCAAAGCCTTGGAGCAGGAATTTCCAGGTAGCTGCCTTGGCAAAGAAGGTCCAGTAGCGCGGTGCGAACTGACCGGTGATGTAAAAGCGGTATCCGATGGCTGCAAGAGCCGCGACGACCAGGATAAGCGAGATGGCGGTGGCGATGCGCACACGACGGCGTGTGCGCGGGCCGGGCGCTTCGTAGAGAGCGTCGCGCACGGAGCGCGATGCGGGTGCGGATGTACTCATCGGTAAATCCTCACCTTCTTATCGATGCGGTTGCCAACGGCACCGATAACCAGGGCCGTTCCCGCATACCCGATAGCCGAGATGAGGAAGGCGAGGATGCCGCCGGTAACGCGCGTGTTGACATAGGAAACCACGCCGGTGAGCTCGGTGGGATTGAGCGGCACCTGGCTGCCAAGGGCGGTGGTGAGCATGACGGCGATCAGCAGGTTGGTCATGGGCAGCACACATGAGCGCAGCGCCTGCGGAATCACAATGCGCCGCAAGATCTTGCTAAACGAGAGCCCAAGGGCGCGTGCGGCTTCGATTTGGCCGGCGCTCACGGTGTTGATACCGCTCATGAAGTTCTCGGAACCAAAGGCAGAACCCAAAAGCACGGTGGTGACCACTACGCATACGCGATAGTCGAGCACGACGCGCAAGCTGGGCAGCGCATATACCACGATAATCAGAAGTGCAACACCGGGGATATTACGAAAGACCTGCACGTAGAGGTCTCCCGCCACGCGCAAAGGGCGCATGGGCGAGACGCGCATGACGGTGATGCCCACGGCGATGATCATCACCAGCGCAAACGATTCGATCGTCATGAGCCAGGTGGTCAGAAGCGCCTGAAGGTAGTTTTGGCCATATAGGGAAAGAAGCTCGGTGAGCCCCATCGGTATCTCCTCAACGATAACGGGGCCTTCCACGCGTGACATGGAAGGCCCCGATGCATACCCGTGTTCTGCAGTCTAACAAAATCGCGTGCGTCGAGTGCGCCCGGCGATGTCATGTGTCCTACAGATTACGTGCGGACTCTTACGCTTCGAGTGCGGGCGGGTTGGGGGCGTCTGCGATGTCGGCGCGGTCGCCAATGCAGATCTTCCAGAGGTTTGTCCAAGTGCCGTCGTCCTCGATCTTTTGCAGGAAGTCGTTGACAAACTGGACGCCGTCGGAATCCTTGGGCAGGCCGATGCCGTACTTGTCCTCGGGGCCAAACGGGTCGCCGGCAAGGCGGTACTTATTGGGGTTGCGCACCATGGTGCCCATCTGCATCGTGGTGTCGATCACGTAGGCATCGACGCGGCCCTGCTCGAGGGCCTTGCGGGCCTCTTCGTCAGTCTTGAACTCCTGGAGCGTGGCGTCGGGGGCAACGTCGGCGACGATCTTAGGACCGGTGGAGCCGGACTGCACGGCTACGGTCTTGCCGGCAAGGTCGTCCACGCTCTTGATGTCCTTTTTATCGGCCATGGTGAGGATGGACTGCTGGGTGGTGTAGTAGGGGCCTGCGAAGGAGATGACCTTCTTGCGGTCGTCGGTGATGGAGTACGTGGCAAAGACAACGTCGACCTGGTCGTTTTGAAGCACGGACTCGCGGGTGTCCGAGGTCACCTGGGTGTTGTCGATCTTGGTCTCGTCGCCAACGATATAGCGGGCAAGCAGCTGGGAGAGGCCGGCGTCAAAGCCGCGCAGGACGTTGTCCTTCTCGTTGAGCTGGCTAAACAGCAGGGAGGTCTGCACGCCGCCCACGCGCAGGGTGCCGGCTTCCGATACGGCGGAAGCCCAGGTGCTGCCGGCGATAGCGGAGGCATCCGCCACGGCGCCGGAGGCGATCAGCTTATCGTAGGCCTTGGTGTCCATGGCCACGGCCTGCTCCTCGGTAGCGGAGTCGGTGCCGGTGCTGCCGGCAGGGGTGTCGTTATCGCTGCAGCCGGCAAGGCCCAGGCCTGCGATGGCCGCAGCGGCGGCGCCAGTGGCGGCCAAGAAACTGCGGCGGGAAACGTTGAGGGAATTTGAGAGGTTACTCATCGTCTCGTATCCTTTCATTTGGGTAGTAGTGCAAATAAAGGGGTTCTACGATAATTCTTATTTATACCCAATTGGTGGGTTAATGATGCACGAAACAAGTTGTTAGCTTGAGCTGCCTTGCGAAAAGAGGGCGGCGTGACGGCTCTTGTCTCCGTCACGCCGCCGCGCGCTATCCCAAAAGGTCGATGGGGGTAAGGCTCGCCGTGCTTGCCTCGATAATCTCGCGTCCGCCAAAGACGCAGACGGGGGCGTTGGCGGCGACGCGCTCGATGTCGTCTGCCAGGGCGCGGATCTTCTCGGGCGTGGCCGAGAGCATGGCGTTTCGGCGGGTCTCGCGCCAGTCGACCGGGCGTTTGGCAAAGAACTCGCCGTCCTGGCGGCGCGCCAGGCCATAGGGCTTCACGGGCGCGTCGTGGCCCGAGACGCATGAGACGATGAAGCCCTCGAAGACTTCGGGCGCGGGGTCAAACGAGCGCAACCACGCGCCAGCGTGATCGATGCGCTCGAGCGAGGGGTCGATGGCAGGATCGCGATAGGTATAAAACGCCAGCTGGCGGTCGGCGGCACAGCGGAAGCCGCAGCCGTAGGCACCGCCCTTCACGCGGATCTCGTTCCACAGATAGTCGAACGAAAGGGCGCCGGCGGTGACGTCCCAGGTGCCGTCAACGGCAAGGTCCAGACGACGCGGGTCGACAGCTTTGCCCGCAAAGCATACGTCGCTTGGAATGATGAAGGCTTCGTTTTTAACGACGGGTGCAGGAATCTGCAGGTTGATGTTGCCGTCGATGCGCTCGCCCAGCCCCAGCGTGCCGGCCGCGTCCCAATAGGTTCGATAGTCGTTATCGGAGCCCGTAAAACTCACAATGGCGCCGTCGGCCACAAAAATGCGCTTTTGCAGGTCGCGCAGCTTGTTGCACAGACCTTCGGCTCGCTCGTCAAAGTGCTCGACAAGCTCGCGCAAGAAGCGGTAGAAGTCTACGCCCGAAAGCTGTTCGGAAAGCACGCCGGCAGGCGAGGTGTAGGAGTAGGAGCGTGCGACGGCGGCGCTATGTCCGTTCATCAAGAAGCGCTGCTCCTGGGCGATGCGCATCTGAGTGATTACATCGCGCATACGGTCGGTGTCCTCAAACAGCGTCTCAGCCCAGACCTCGCGCGGAATCTGGGCGAGTGCCTCGATTTTCTCAGAGAGGGCGCCGGCGGAAATAGTGAGTACAGGGCGCACCTTGTCCCAGGAGCTTTCGCTTACCACCTCGGCGGAAAGGCTCAAAAAGCCCAGGTTGGCGCCAATGTGGCTATCGAGCTCGTCGGCCGTGTGCTGTGTGGTTGGGAGCCTGCGCATCAGGTTTGCCATGATCGTCACATAGGGCAGCTCGTCAAAGGTCAGATGGCTCAGGTCAAAGTATGCGAGCGCATAGGAGAGGCCGCGTGTGGGGATGGCGTGCTTGAGGCAGGGAAGCGGCGTGGTCTCGTCGACGGTGAGCGCGGGCTCGGGGCGGGCGGGACCGATGTCAGAGACGTGCAGGCGCGGCAGGGTGGCGCGGGCCTCGGGCGAGTCTTCGGCCTCCTGGGCCGCGCGCAGGGCCTCGACATCGGTGTCGATAGCGGCGAGCTGTTCGTCGCTTGCCTTCTCGAGTGTGGCTGCAAGCTCGGCAGCCTCGGGGTCGTCGCCGTCGGACGCCTCCTGGGGCTTGAGCTCTACGAGTGCGCTGTGGTTCGTGTCAAGAACGAGCTCGCGCAGGAGGTCCTCAAAGTAGTTGCCCGAAAGCTCCTGACGAAGCTCCTCATAGACGGGTCCGTACTTGAGGGCAAGGGTCGCGGTATCGTCGTCGTAGAGCCAGGTGGAAAGGGCATCGCAGGCGATTGCCACGCCATCGGCCGTGCCGTAGTCGCGCTGACGCAGGTCGAACTCGTTGCCGCAGATTACGGCTTCCAGACGGTCACGGGGGATGCCGGCATCCACCAGCTCGCGGGCGCTTTGCTCAATCACCTCGCGCAGGCGGCGGGCAACGTCGGGCTGGGCATTTTGCAAGATGATGAGCTCGTAGGGCTGCAGGCACGCAGCCGAGGTGTAGCTCGTCACATCACCACCCAGGTTCGCCGCGAGGATGGCTTTTTTCATGGGCGCTTCGTTGGTGCCGAGCAGCGCTTCGAACAAGATGTCGGCTGCGATTACGCGTTTGCGGTCGAGGGCGTCACCTAGCACATACCCCAATCCCACGAGGGCGTTATCCGGGGTGGTGACCATATCGATGCTCATGTAGTCGCAGGCGATGGGCTCTTGGCGAGCAAGCTCGTTGGGGGCGCCAGGGGTTTCGATGCCCTGCACGCCACGTGCGGCGGCGTCATGTGCGCGCGCCTCGTCGCAAAGGTAGCGTTCGTTTAGGAAGGCCAGGGCGCGCTCGGGGTCGAGGTCTCCGTAGAGCGTGATGTAGCTGTTTGCCAGGTTGTAGTGGCGCGCGTGGGTATCCAAGAACTGCTCATAGGTGAGCGAAGGGATGGCGCGCGGATTGCCGCCCGACTCGCAAGCGTAGGCGGTGTTGGGGAACAGCGCACGGTTCACGGCGTTGTCCAGCACGTCCATGGGGTCGGAGAGGGCACCCTTCATCTCGTTGAACACCACGCCGTTGTAGCGAAGGTGCTGGGGCGTGCCGTCTGCGGCGCGGTCGAGCTCGTAGTGCCAGCCCTCCTGCTCAAAGATGGCCTTTTTGGTATAGATGGCGGGATTTAGCACCGCGTCCATGTAGACGTCCATGAGGTTGTACAGGTCTTGCTCATTGGTGGATGCAACCGGGTAGATGGTCTTGTCGGGGTAGGTCATGGCGTTAAGAAACGTTTGCATGGAGCTCTTGATGAGGTCGACAAATGGTTCTTTGACAGGGAACTTGGCCGATCCGCACAGCACGGAGTGCTCGAGGATGTGGAAGACGCCCGTGTCGTTTGACGGTGGGGTTTTGAAGCCGATGGCAAATGCCTTGTTCTCATCCTCGCAGGCAAGGAAAAGCAGGCGTGCTCCGGATGCGGCGTGATCGATGACGTAGGCCTCGGCGTCCAGCTCGTCGATGGTTTCGGCGCTTTTGACGGTAAAGCCGCTCACTGTGGCGCCGGGGACGAGGACTTTGGCAGCGCGCTCGCGAGCGCTCATTGATTCGGTTGAGGGCATGGTGCCTCCATGAGTCGTGGTGAAGATGTGCTGTGCCCTTTTATACCCCCAAGTGGGGACACGCGTCACGGGCGTTCCGGAGGCATTTGGGGAGCGCATACTCCATTTGGGTGCAGTACCTGCGAAAACGTTGAAATTTGGCGCGTGACGAACGCCCAGTCGCGACGTTTGGTGGGGTAAGGTTATACACGTGCGGCAGGTCGAGTGGGCCTCTTGCTGCACAAAGAACAAGCGATGAAGACGCAAAGGGGTATGCACGTGGGCGTGCCGGCAGGGCAAACACAGCAGGAGACGGTATCGATGGGAACCGATGCGGAATCGCGCAAGCAGCGACGTGCATGGCGCAATCGTTTGAATGGCCGCGAGTCGCGCAAAACCCTTGTGGGCGTGCTTGCTACGCTTGCGGGTGCAGGCCTTTGGGGTTTTTCGGGTACCTCGGCAAGCATGCTGTTCGACGTCTATCACGTGGACACGCTCTGGCTGCTCTCTGTTCGTCAGATCTTCGCCGGCTTGCTCTTCATGGCGCTTATCGCCTTTACCGCACGCGATCGATTCGTGCGACTGTGGACCAATCCGGCCCATATTCGTACTCAGTTGCTCTTCACCCTATTTGGACTTTTTGCTAATCAGTTCTTCTACTTGATTGCCATTCGTCTTACCAATGCCGGTACGGCGACGGTGCTGCAGTGCCTCGAGCTCATCATCATCATGGTGATCACCTGTGTGCGTCAAGCGCGCGGTCCGCGTAAGCGCGAGCTTGCAGGCCTGATACTGGCTTTGCTGGGCACCTTCCTCATTGCCACGGGCGGCGATATCTCGGCGCTTGCCATCTCGCCTGCAGGTCTTATCGCCGGTTTGCTGACTGCGGTCTTTGCGGCGGCGACGGTCATGATCCCCGCGAGTCTGTTGCCCGAATATGGCTCCCCGGTGGTTACAGGTTCTGCCATGATGCTCTCGGGTATCATCACCTGCGCTTTCATCCAGCCGTGGAACAACGTGCCCGCGCTTGACATTGCAGGCATTGAGGCTCTGGTGGTCTTTATCGTAGCTGGCTCGTTCCTTTCCTACATGCTTTATATGCAAGGCGTCAAGGATTTGGGCGGCATGCGCGCGAGCATGATCGCCACGGTGGAGCCTGTCTCTGCGGCGGTGACGAGCGCCATTCTTTTGGGTGTGGCTTTCTCCGGCACTGACATCGCGGGTTTTGCCGCGATCATCATCATGGTGTTCTTGACGGTCTAGGGCTCACGGCGCGTTTTTAGCCTTCGTTGCGCGGGTGAAAGCTTGCGGTGCTTTGCGGGGCCCCACGCTTGTCGGGAGGGCATCGAGGACCCTGCGCTCGTATGCATAAAATCACCCGTGCAGGACACGGGTCCATGCACGGGTGAAAAGGGGCATGTACTGGTGTGGGGAGCAGGTACTACTGCTGCGGGTCCACCGGCGGAACGCTTCCCTGGCGCGTGGCCTCGCTGGCGCATAGCATCTGCTCGAACATGCTCGATGCCTGCTTGTAGTCGCTTGGCAGCACGACGGTTGCGCTCTTGCCGCTCTTGGCGAATTCATTCATCATCTCGGTCCACTGCGTGAACATGAACAGCTGGTTTGCCTCGTCGTTGCCCACGCCCGTTTCCTGGATAGTTTCGAGCGAGTCCTTGATGCCGAGCGCGATTGCCTTGCGCTGGTTGGCGATACCCTCGCCGGCCTTCTCCATGGCTTCGGCTTCTGCCTTGGCTTCGGTCACGCGGCGGATGCGGTCGGCCTCAGCCAGGTCCTGCGCGGCCGCCTTGGTGCGCTGCGCGGCGTTGATCTGGTTCATGGAGTCTTCGACCTCATGCGGAAGGGCGATCTTGGTGATAAGCGTCGAGACAAGGGTGAAGCCGTAGGCGTCCATCTGCTCGGATACGGTGGCGTTGACGTCTTTTGCGATGTCGTCCTTCTTGGCAAAAACTTCGTCAAGGGTGTAGACGGGGATGGAAGAGCGCAAAGCGTCGGTGATGAAGTCGCGCATCTGGGCGACTGGCTGCTGCAACATGTAGTAGCTCTTGTAGACGCCGGACTGTTCGGGCGTAGCGCCAAGCTCGTAGCTCACGTGGTACTGCGCGGAGACCTCGAGGCCGATGGTTACGTTGTCCTCGGTCTTCACGTCGATGTCAAAGCCGTTTTTCATGGTGCGCAGGCTTACCGTGGCTGCCTTGCGGTCCACGAAGGGAATCTTGGCGTGGAAGCCCGCGCCCACAATCTTGTTGAACTTGCCCAGGCGCTCGATGATCACGGCATGCTGCTGCTTGACCACGAAGAAGATATTGCCGGTGAGGGCAAAGACAACAAAGAGGAGGATAAGAATCCAAAGGACGCCGGCGAGGGTTGCAATCATCATCATGTCTGTTCCTTAGAACGGGCCGATATTGGTTCTGATTTTACTCGATTTAGCAGGTGACGAGTCCCCGTTTTGTGTTAGCGCTATGCAAAGGGGCGCCCATCGCGGCAGCTGCCCGATGCTGGGCTTGCCGTGCGATGGGCGCGTGTGGAGGGGTAAGGACGAGGGACGTCTTTGTCTGAGCAGCCTACAAGTTGTACAGCGAGCGGAACTTTTCGTTCAGGTAATCACAGTAGAAGCGGGCGTCGAAGGGGGCACCGCATGCGTTTTGGATAAGTTCCGGTGCGTCCTTGGCGCGGCCCCACTGCCAGATTTTGTTGCCCAGCCAGGTGCAGACGGGCGTAAGGTCGCCTGCAGCGCAGGCGGCGACGATGTCCACGCCATCGGCTTTCATGGCGGGAACGTACTGCGCGTCGTAGGCGCTGCCCAGGGCATAGGTGGGGAAGTAACCAAACGAGCCGCCCGACCAGTGGACGTCTTGCAGGCAGCCGTGAGCGTCATCGGGAACATCGACGCCCAGGTACTCGTCCATAAAACGGCTCCACAGGGCGGGGATATCGCGGGCCGTGGCCTCGCCGGCAAAGAGCAGACGTTCGATCTCATAGCGCACCATAATGTGCAGGGGATAAGTGAGCTCGTCGGCCTCGGTGCGAATGAGCGAGGGGCGCGCGATGTTGACGGCGCGGTAGAGCTCGTCTTCGCTCACCTGGCCGTAGACCTCGGGTGCGTGCTTACGCAGGACCTGCAGCAGCGGGCCCATGAAGGCGCGGCTGCGCGCCACGGTGTTCTCAAAGAAGCGGCTCTGGCTCTCGTGGATGCCCATCGAGGTGCCGCCCTCGAGGCTCGTGAAGGCGTATGCGGGGTTGACGCCCAGCTCGTAGATGGTGTGCCCGGCCTCATGGACGATGGAGAACACGTTGGAGAGGGCGTCGTCCTCATAGAAGTGCGTGGCGATGCGTGCGTCGCCGGTGGCAAAGCCTTCGGAGAAGGGGTGCTCGGTCACGGCAAGCGTGGTGTCGGCAAGGTCGAGGCCCACGAGCTTCATCAGGTCGAGGGAGAGGGCCTTTTGTACCTCGACGGGCACGTGCGCATGTGCAAAGGGGGCATCCGGCTGCTGGCCGCGCTCGCCAATCTCGTGTACGAGCGGAACCACGGTATCTTTGACCTGGGCACAGAAGGCGTCGAAGGACGCGGTGGAAAGGCCGCGCTCGTGCTGATCGAGCCAGATGTCATAAGGGTCGGCATTGGGGTTCATGAGCGCTGCCTGGTGCTTGAGGGAATCGACGATACGGTCGATGTAGGGCTCGAAGCTTGCCCAGTCGTTGGCGACCTTTGCTTTGTGCCAGACGGCCTGTGCCTCGCAGGTTAGACGCGTCCAGGCCTCGGCTTCTTCGGCGGGAATGGCCAGCGCCTCGCGTTGGTCTCGTGCGAGGACGCGCGCCTCGGCGCAAAGCTGCTCGTCTTCGATGTTGCCGGATTCTACAGCGTCGAGCAAGTCCTTTACCTTTTTGACGGAGGAGTCCTTGGTGAGCAGCTTGTGGTATTCGCTCGCGAGCGTGCCCATCGCCTCGGTGCGCGCGGCGGCACCGTTTTCGGGCGCGATGGTGGCGCCATCGAACTCGGCGATCTTCATCAGGTAGCTACGGCACCAAAGCTTTCGTTCAAGCTTGCGCACGGAGGCAGCAGCCTTCTTTGCTTGATTTTTCTTTTTTCCCATGTTTGCTCCCATCGCGTGGTATCAAAACACACCAAGTGTACCCATGCGCGGGTGCGGAGGGTGGGTTGGGCGACGTTCAATCTTTGAACGGATGCCAGCACCGCTTAAGGTGGCAAAAAAGTCTGAATTTGCGCGATTGGGGTCCTCAATTTTGGCGTGCATAAAGGAACGCGGGACAAAATCGGCGACGGCGGACACCATGAACGACGTTCATGGTGTCTGCGCGAGTGTTTCGGCTTCTCGAGAAGCCTGCCGTGGAGCCGACTATCGCGCAAATTCAGACTTTTTTGCCATTTTGGTCGGTCTCCGCCGCAGGAAAAACCGCCGCGCCGCTTGATGACGATTTTTTATGCAAGAGGGAATCGCTTTTATTCATTTGCGGGACCTTTGGGTGCACTGCGTTTGGGTTGTGGACTGCGACGGTAGCAGCCTATCGGGTCATTAAACAGCGCGCTCGAAGCTGAGGGTGATTAACGGACGGATTATTGGACTCTAGGCGTGAAGGTGTTCGATGCGGTTTTTTGCATTTGTGAGCAAGGACTCGATAAGGATGCGCTTTTCATCATTTAGGCGGTAGGCAGGCGTGGTTACGCTCAAACCGTAGGCGATGTTTCCGTTGATGTGGATGGGCACCGCAATGCAGGTGACCCCATCGGTGATCTCCTCGAAATCGCGAGCGAACCCCGTGCGACGCACTTCGATGAGTTGATCCCAAAATTCATCAAGGTTTTTAAGGGTGTGCGCGGTGTATGCCTGGAATGTTTCGGGCAGCAACTCTTCGACTTTCGCGCGGTCGCATTCGGAAAGAATTGCTTTGCCGATGGCTGTGCAGTAGGCGGGGAAGACCTTGCCAACGTCCGAAATAAGGCGGATGGGAGAAGGCGAATCGACCTTTGCGACGTAGGCAACGTTTGGACCCTCGAGAATGCCAAGTTGGCACGTTTCGCTGCAAGCGTTGACAATCTGGTGCATTTCCTCGGTGATGAACTGGAGCAAGGCGTCGGAGCGGCCGTAGACCTTGCCTGCCAGGTAGGTGTTCACTCCGATGCTGTAGCGTCCCGTTGTGGGGTTAAGCGATATGAATCGCATGTGCTCCATGGTGTGGAGGATGGGCGAAAGCGTTCCTTTTGGAATATCGACTAGCTGCTGTACCTCGGTAAAGGTGAGGCCATCCTCATGTTGAGAGAGAAGGCTGAGAAGCGTGAGAACGCGGTATGTCGTGCGGTGAAGTTTACTGGAGTCGTCGCTCATGGTGATCATCTTGCCTCATGTGTAGTTGACAGCCCACTCATTGCAGGTGGGGGAGGGTGTTTTTTATCATACTAGCCCATTTCTATTCAGTTTGCATATACGAACCTAGTTCGCCGTTTGCGGTTTAGTTTGGACCATTCGCCCGAAGGCACTTTGTCAATACCTAAGAGTGCGCATACAGTTAGAGCTACCACAAACTTAGTTCGATATAACGAACAGAAGAAAGGACAGAAATGCTTGGATCATCAGCTGGTCTCATCATTGTGGCGCTCATCGGCATCGCTGTGATCGTGTGCCTCATCGTTTTCGCGAAAGTGCATGCCTTCTTGGCCCTCATGCTCGGTTCTTTTGTCATGGCGGTTCTCGCTGGCGTTCCCATTACGGATTCGTTCACCTCATTCACCACAGGTCTCGGTAGCACGGTTGGCAACGTGGGCGTCCTCATCGTTTTGGGTTCGATGATCGGCGTGCTACTCACCAAGACCGGCGCTTCCGATCAGATTGTCGATACGGTCGTCGCCCACTCCTCCAAAAGGTCGCTTCCCTGGGCTATCGCCGCGGTCGCTTTTATCATGGGCATTTCACTGTTTTTCGAGGTGGGCCTGGTTCTCATGATTCCCGTGGTTATGAGCCTCGCCAAGCGTCAGAATATGCCGGCTATCGCCTTGGGCATTCCCGCGATTGCGGCTTTGGGCTGCCTGCATGGTTTTGTTCCGCCGCACCCGGGTCCTCTGACTGCCATCTCGTACTTGAACGCTAATCTGGGCATCACTCTTGGACTGGGTTTGATCATCGCAATCCCCACCACGATTGTCTCGGGTCCGTTGGTGGCAAAATGGATGGCTCGCGCCGTGCCGGTCAAGGCAAATGAAGCGTACGCTTCGAGCGATGTTTCCATTGCCGTGGAAGATCGCCCCTCTTTCTTCGCTTCGCTCATGATCGTTTTGCTCCCTGTTGTTCTGATGCTCCTGCATGCCGTGTTCGAGCTCACGGGGCTGGATATTCCTTACGTCACGACATTGGTGGCGTTCTTTGGTAGTTCCGTTGTCGCCCTGCTTACCGCTGTAATTTACGGCGTCTTTGCCCTTGGCCTCAAGGGTGGGCGCTCCTTCAAGGAGGTCAATGGCATGCTCGGTGGGTCCTTTACCTCCATTGCCGGCATCTTGATGATCGTGGGCGCTGGTGGCGGATTCAAGCAGACGCTTGTCGATTCCGGCATTGCCGACGTTTTGGGCAGCTACCTGGTTCAGCTCGCTGTTCCTATCTTCGTCTCCGCTTGGCTCATCGCCGTCTTTATCCGCCTGGCAACCGGCTCCGCGACTGTTGCGACCATTACCGCTGCGGGCATCGTTGCCCCGCTTGCCGCTTCTTGCTCCACGGCTGAGCTCAGCCTGATCGTTCTCGCCATTGGCGCCGGCTCTATGTTCTTCTCTCACGTAAACGACGGCGGCTTCTGGATGGTCAAGGAGTACTTCGGCCTCACCATGGGGCAAACATTCAAGACGTGGTCTTTAAGCTGCACACTCATATCGGTCATCGGCCTTATCGCCGTCTGCCTGCTCAGCCTGTTTGTCTAGCGGTCTCGGATATATAGAAAGTAGCACCAATGCGTAAGCCCGAATTTATCGTTCCTGTTGTCACCGTCTTTGATGAGCAGGGAAAGGTTGACCTGGAAGCCAATACCCAGGTTTGGAATGACCTTATCGATCGTGGCGTCGACGGCATTTTGCTTCATGGCAGCAATGGCGAGTTCTTTACTCTTTCTCGTGACGAGCGCCTTCAGCTTATCGGTGCTGCCGCTGCGGTTACGCGCGGTAGGGTCAAGCTTATCGTGGGCACGGGAACCAACGCGGTCGACGAGACCGTGGAGCTGTCTCGTCAGGCCCTCGCTCTTGGAGCCGATGCGGTGATGGTCATCACTCCGTTTTACTTTGGACTTGGACACCAGGGGATCGTTGAGTACTTCTGCGCTGTTGCCAGCCAGATCGACGGCAACGTCATGCTGTACAACTTCCCTGCGCGTACCGGGAACGACATCGATGCCGAGGCCGTTCGTCAGATTGTTATCCGCTGCCCCAACGTCATGGGCATTAAAGATACGGTGACCGATATGGGCCATACGCGCGCCATGTTGGAGGCCATCGCCGATGTCGCGCCCGACTTTATCGTTTACTCCGGATTCGACGAGAATTTTGCCCACAACGCACTTGCCGGCGGCAATGGTTGCATCGCAGCTCTCGCCAATATCTATCCCGAGCTCACCCATGCATGGGTTGCCGCCCTCGGTGCGAGCGATTGGGAGCGCGTTGAGAAGATCCAGCATGTGATCGACAAGCTTGCTGATATCTACAGCGTGGCGCCTTTGTTTGTTCCCGCCGTGAAGTATGCGATGTCGGCTCGCGGTCTTTCGGTGAGGCCTATCTGCCGCTCGACGGTTCTTCCGCTTACCGATGAGCAGAGGGCCCAGATTGAGTCTATCCTCGACAACGCGCGACAGATTATTGAGGGCCAAGGTCTTCTGTAAGCGCCTCGCATCCGTTCGTTTTTTGGAAATTCCAGGTTCTGAACGAGCCTGAAAAAGAAGGGAAGCAATATGTCTACACTCGATTCCATTTACTCCGATCAGCTTGAGGGCATTTACGACTCGCCCACGCATGCCGAAGGCGCCGAGGGTGAGCTGCCCTTGACTGAAGAGATTTTGCGC
The DNA here is from genome assembly GCA_958348985.1 of uncultured Collinsella sp. Taxonomy (GTDB): domain Bacteria; phylum Actinomycetota; class Coriobacteriia; order Coriobacteriales; family Coriobacteriaceae; genus Collinsella. The sequence goes on from CATWBG010000011.1 coordinate 30,873, forward strand.
ACGCATCCCTCTGGCGATATGTTTGGCATGACGCTGAACGCCGGCATGGGCTGGGAGCCCAGCGAGCTTGCCAATGACGGCGTGATGATGATCTCCACGCTCGCCGGCATCCGCTCGACCGACGGCACCCCTAAGGCGCTCGCCCTCCACACCGGCGGCTACGAGCTTGGCGTTCAGCTCGAGGCTGCGGCCGAGGTGCTGAGGGAGAACCACAAGCTCCCGTACGCCACGTTTGTCTCCGACCCCTGCGACGGCCGTACCCAGGGCACCATCGGCATGTTCGACTCGCTGCCTTACCGCAACGACGCCGCCGTTGTGTTCCGTCGTCTCATCCGCTCGCTGCCCACCCGCAAGGGCATCCTGGGCGTTGCGAGCTGCGACAAGGGCCTGCCTGCGACTATGATGGCGCTCGCCTCGCAGCACGACTATCCCGTCTGCCTGTGCCCCGGCGGCTCCACGCTGATGCCGGTCAACCACGGCAAGTGCGACCCGGGCGAGGACGCCGGTACCATTCAGACCATCGGCGCGCGTTTTGCCTATAACGAAATCTCCCTCGAGTACGCTCGTCGTCAGGGCTGCCGTGCCTGCGCGTCCGCCGGTGGCGGCTGCCAGTTCCTTGGCACCGCCGGTACGTCCCAGGTTGTCTCCGAGGGCCTCGGTCTCGCCATCACGCACTCCGCGCTGGCTCCTTCGGGCACCAAGATCTGGGAGGACATCGCCCGCGCCTCCGCCCGCGCGCTCCTCACCCAGATGGAGAAGGGCGTCACCGCGAAGGACATTATCACCGAGGCCTCCGTGCGTAACGCGATGATTATCCATGCTGCCTTTGGTGGCTCCACCAACCTGCTGCTGCACATCCCGGCCATCGCCTTCGAGGCCGGCGTGAAGCGCCCGACCGTTGACGACTGGGCCGAGGTCAACAAGGCCGTCCCGCGCCTCGTCTCCGTCATGCCGATCGGCCCTGTCCATTACCCGACCTCGATGGCCTTTATGGCTGGCGGCGTTCCCGAGGTCATGCTCATCCTGCGCAAGTACTTCCCCGGCTTGCTCGACGAATCCGTCATGACCGCCACGGGCCAGACCCTCGGCGAAAACCTCGATTGGTGGGAGAACAGCGAGCGCCGTCAGCTTGTGCGCCAGCATCTCAAGGAGACCACGGGCGTCGACGCCGACGAGATTATCAAGACTCCTGAGGCGGCAAAGGCCGCGGGCATGACCTCCACGGTTACCTTCCCCAAGGGCAACATCGCTCCCGAGGGCTCTGTGGTTAAGTCCACCGCCATCGATCCGCGCGCTATCTCCGAGGATGGCTTCTACCGTCACACCGCTCCGTGCAAGGTTTACCCCTCCGAGAAGGCCGCGATGAAGGCAATCAAGGATCGTGAGGTCGTCCCTGGCGACATTATGATTGTTCTGGGCGTCGGCCCCAAGGGCACGGGCATGGAGGAGACCTATCAGCTCACCTCCGCGCTCAAGAAGGTGCCCGAGGGCTACAAGATCGCTCTTATCACCGATGCTCGTTTCTCCGGCGTTTCCACCGGCGCCTGCTTTGGTCACGTTGGTCCCGAGGCGCTCGCTGGCGGCCCGATCGGTAAGCTGCGCGACGGCGACGTCGTCGAGATCATCGTCGACACCAATGCGCTCGAGGGCTCGATCAACTTCATCGGCACCGACCCGGAGAACCCGATTTCCTACGAGGAAGGCGCCGCCATTCTGGCCGAGCGCGAGACCGATCCGCGTGTGAAGGAGGACGAGGACCTTCCCGCCGACACTCGCCTATGGGCTGCGCTTCAGGACGTTTCCGGTGGCACTTGGCAGGGTTGCGTCTACGACACCGACAAGATCGTCGAGGCGATCAATGCTGGCAAGAAGGCGTTGGCCGAGAACTAGGTACCGTCCCGCTTTCTGATTGCCTTCACTCTCTTGATTTGGCGAGCTGCCTTCATGGTGGCCCGCCATTTCTTTTATCTATATTGGTTTGTATTGGTTTGCAGCGCTGCGATGCTGGGAGATTTTATTGAAGGCCACCAGGGTAAGCTTGATAGCTATCCAGTTGAGTCTTCGCTTCTCTCAATGTTGCCGTGCGTCGTATGTGGCCGCGCGTCACGACGACGTGGCGTGTGCGCTGATGTTCTGGGCGCGGGGAGATTCGTACGTCTAGGAGCGCTTGAACGGGTGCCAACACCGCTTAAGGTGGCGGAAAAATCGAAATATGTACGATTAGGGGCCTCGATTTCGGTGTGCATAAAGGTGCGGAGGCCAAAATCGGCAACCGGGTGCACAATGAACAGCGTTCATTGTGCACGTGCGGACGTTTCTCCTCTGCTAAGCCTGTTAAGGCGCCGGGCATCGTACATATTTCTACTTTTCCGCCATTTTGGGCGCATGGCGCTGCAAGAAGGGCGACATCGTTGCTATTTTGACGATTTTTTATGCAAGCAAGCATCGCTTTTATTCATTTGCGGGACCTTTGGGTGCACTGCGTTTGGGTTGTGGACTGCGGCGGGGTAGCTCCGGGCATATTGTGCGGAGGCCGCGAAAAAGGGCACGTAGCCCATGGATACTACGCGTTCGCTGTCTGCCTTGTGCTATCATTTTGGCCAATGCGTTGACGGAGAGGGTTTGGTCCGCTGCGCCGGGTTTAAGAGAGAAGAGGTCATGGGCTGCAAGCCTCTTCACCTTGGCAAGGACTAGACGTTCACTTCCGAGCAGCGACCTGAACGGACATTGTCTGAGTAGGGAAGCCGTGAGCCTCGCGACAAGGGGTCAAAAGAGGGCATGCCGAGCCAAACATCCGGCTGCCAAACAAGGTGGTACCGCGGAATTCAACCGTCCTTGGGTAAGCGAGAAGCGCCCAAGGACGGTTTTTTTATTGCCGAGTGCGGGCGTGCCGGGGCATGGCGCCCCGTGCAGACAGGAAAGGAAGATAGATGAGTCTGATCGATGATCTGGCCAAGCTCGAAGCGGAGGCAAAGGAGCTTATCGCCAACGCCGACGATGCCGAGAAGCTCGAGGCCGCCCGCGTGGCCCTGCTTGGCCGCAAAGGTCGCGTGACCGGCCTCATGCGCATGATGGGCAAGCTCTCCCCCGAGGAGCGTCCCGTGATGGGCAAACGCGCCAACGAGATGCGCCAGCTGGTTGAGGGCTTGTTCGAGGAGCGCAAGACCGAGATGAAAGCTGCCGCCCTCAAGCACGCGCTCGAGCACGACGCCGTGGACATCACCCTGCCGGGCATTCGTCCGCAGATCGGTCACCAGCACCTCATCAAGCAGATTATCGAGGAGGCAGAGGACATCTTTTGCGGCATCGGCTACACCGTTGAGTCCGGCCCGCAGGTCGATACTTCCTACTACAACTTCACCGCGCTCAACGCCCCCATGGACCATCCCAGCCGCTCGGCGCGCGACACCTTCTACGTGGTCGACAACAACCCCGGTAGCGTGGCGCACCCCGAGGCCCACGCTCATGGCGAGTCCGACATCCTGCTGCGCACCCAGACCTCGGGCGTGCAGATTCACACCATGGAGAGCCAGAAGCCGCCTATCTACATGATCTGCCCGGGCACCGTGTACCGCCCCGACACGGCGGACGCCTGCCACCTGCCGCAGTTCAACCAGATCGAGGGCCTCGTGGTGGACGAGGGCATTACCTTCGGTGACCTCAAGGGCACGCTTGATTACTTTGTCAAGTGCATGTTCGGCGAGGATCGCAAGACGCGCTATCGCCCGCACTTCTTCCCCTTCACCGAGCCTTCCTGCGAGGTTGACGTGAGCTGCCACGTGTGCGGCGGCAAGGGTTGCAACTTCTGCAAGCATTCCGGTTGGATCGAGATCTTGGGCTGCGGCATGGTCGACCCCAATGTGCTTATCAACTGCGGCATCGACCCCGAGAAATATACCGGCTTCGCCTTTGGCATTGGCGCCGAGCGCGTGGCGGCACTTCGTTACGACCTGCCCGACCTGCGCACGCTGATGACGGGTGATATGCGCTGTCTCAACCAGTTTTAGGTTGACTTGTCCCGGCGGCTTCCCGAAGCACCGCACCTTGCCCTTCAATCGTCGGTCGCGTACCTAAGTACGCTTCCCTCCTCTTTCAGGGCAATCTGCGGCACCTCGGAAACCCGTCTCCGTAGCTGGAGTTTTCCGTCTGTTTATTGCAGGCGTTACAGATGAAAGGAGACCAGTTAGATGCGCGTTTCTTACGACTGGCTCAAGACCATGATCGATATTCCGGAGGATCCCAAGACCCTTTCGGACGAATATATCCGTACCGGCACCGAGGTCGAGGCGATCGACACCGTGGGCGAGTCCTTCGACCACGTGGTGACTGCCAAGGTGCTCACCAAGACCCCGCACCCCGATAGCGACCACATGTATGTGTGCTCGGTCGATGTGGGCGACAAGAATCTCGATACCGACGGCAACCCCGCTCCGCTGCAGATTGTTTGCGGCGCCCAGAACTTCGAGGCCGGAGATCATATCGTGACCGCCATGATTGGTGCCGAGCTGCCCGGCGACGTCAAGATCAAGAAATCCAAGCTCCGTGGTGTCGCGAGCTTTGGCATGAACTGCTCGGCGCGCGAGCTGGGCATCGGCGGTGACCACGCAGGCATCATGATCCTGCCCGAGGACGCTCCCATTGGTATGCCCTTTGGCGAGTACTACGGCTCGTCCGATACCGTGCTTGATTGCGAGATCACGCCCAACCGCCCCGATTGCCTGTCCATGATTGGCATGGCGCGCGAGACGGGCGCCATCTTCGATCGCGATTACCACGTGGAGCTGCCCGCCATCAAATCCGAGACCGGCCGTGCTACGGCAGACGAACTTTCCGTCGAGATCGCCGACGAGGGACTGTGCGATCGCTATGTCGCTCGCATCGTGCGAAACGTGAAGGTTGGGCCCTCGCCCGATTGGATGGTCAAGCGCCTGAACAGCCTGGGCATTCGTCCGCATAACAACATCGTCGACATCACCAACTACGTGATGATGCTCACCGGTCAGCCGCTCCACGCCTTTGACCTCTCAACCTTTGCCGAGCGCAATGGTCGTCGCTCCGTGGTGGTGCGCGCTGCCAAACAGGGTGAGACATTCCAGACCCTCGACGGCGAGAAGCGCGTGCTTGACGCCGGCATGGGTCTCATCACCGATGGCGAGCGCCCGGTTGCTCTCGCAGGCGTCATGGGCGGCATGGACTCCGAGATTACCGACGCGTCGGTGGACGTGTTGGTAGAGAGCGCCTGCTTCAACGCCGGCCGCACCAGCCATACAAGCCGTGACCTCTCGCTTATCTCCGATGCCTCTATTCGCTTTGAGCGTCAGGTGGACGAGACGGGCTGCGTCGACGTTGCCAACGTGACGTGCGCCCTCATTGAGGAGCTCGCCGGTGGCGAGGTTGCCCCCGGTTATGTGGACGTGTATCCCGCTCCCAAGACTATCGATTCCATCACCCTGCGCTATCAGCGTGTTCTCGATATCTGCGGCGCTCCTATCGAGCGTGACTTCGTAGTGCGTTCGTTGACGCGTCTGGGCTGCACGGTCGAGGAGACGGGCGAGGATTACCTGGTTACGCCTCCGAGCTTCCGACCCGACCTTCCGCGCGAGATCGACCTTATCGAAGAGGTTTTGCGCCTGTGGGGCATGGGTCGCGTGGAGGCCACGATCCCCGCTGCCAAAAATCACATTGGCGGCCTAACGCACGAGCAGCAGCTTACGCGCAAGGTTGGCCAGATTCTGCGTGCCTGCGGTCTTAACGAGACCACGACCTTTGGCTTTGCTGCCCCGGGTGACCTCGAGAAGATCCATATGTCCGCCGATGGTCGCGGTGTGCCTGTCGTACTCATGAATCCGCTGGTTGCCGAGCAGACCGAAATGCGCCGTTCGCTTCTTCCCGGCCTGTTGCAGTCTGTTGCCTACAACGAGGCCCATGGCACGACCAACGTGCACCTGTATGAGATCGGCACTCTTTTCCACGGTCGCGAGAACGCGAGCTTGCCGCGCGAGACGCAGTCCGTGGCAGGTGTGCTTGCGGGTTCCTGGACCGATCAGACTTGGAATAACACTGTTGATAAGCTGCGCTTCTTTGCCGGTAAGGGCATTGTCGAAGAACTTCTTGAGCAGCTGCGCGTCCCTAAGGTGCGCTTCCGCGTGGCCAAGGGCGAGGGCTACGACTTCTTGCAGCCGGGCCGTGCCGCTGAGGTTCTTTCTGGCGGTACCGTGCTGGGCTGGGTGGGCGAGATTCACCCCGAGGCGCGCGAGGCCATGAATATCGATCAGATTGTGGTTGCCTTCGAGCTTGATCTTGACAAGCTTATCAAGGGAGCGCATAACCAGGAGAACTATCATGAGTTCTCGCCGTTCCCGGCCGTTCAGCACGACCTCGCTATCGTTGTTCCCAACGAGGTGACCTGCGAAGACCTGCTGCAGCGCATCACGAGTGCCGGCGGCAAGCTGCTCGAGAGCGTGCGTCTGTTCGACGTCTACCGCGATCCCATTCGCGTGGGCGTGGGCAAGAAGTCCATGGCGTTCTCTCTGACGTATCGCTCCGACGACCATACGCTCACGAGCGACGAGGTCGAGCGCGCGCACGGCAAGATCGTCACCAAGCTGTGCAAGGCAACGGGCGGCGAGGTTCGCAGCTAGTCTGGCACATGTTGCGATAGATGTGTTTGGAGCACCCTGAATGTAGGGTGCTCCCTTGTTTTACCTGCGGACATGTTGATTGAGGGGTAGCTTTCTTGCCAAGTTGGAACATACATATCGCCGAGGCCGAAAAGCTCCTTGCACGCGACGGCTCCGTGGCGGCACTCGTGCGCGATCGCAATGCCTTCTTGTTTGGCAGCGTGGTTCCCGATGTCCCCGTGGGCTATATGGTGCCGGATATTGCCGACCCCATCCCGTATCGCATCACGCATTTTGCCGAATCTGAGCCTATCCCTAAGCCGCGCGCGCATGAATTTTGGGATGGCTACGTGGTGCCGCTGCTGCACCGCGCCGGCTGCGGCTCATGCGTGGAGGCGACCACCATCGCCCAGGAGCGCGAACGCGTGAATCGCGTGCACTATCCGCATCGCTATGATGGTGTGCCGGACCTGCCCGCTGTTTCGCCTGCAGAATTCTCGACGCAACCCGACGACGTAGAGCAGTCCCTGTTTGACCTTACGCTTGGCACGTGGGCGCACTTGCTCGCTGATAACATCTGGAACACCCGCGTAAACGAATACCTTGCGGCGCGGGGCGGCAAACCCAGTGAGGAATTTCGCATTAAGAAGCAGGGTGATTTCGATTGGTTTGGCAAAACGCTGCGTCTCGCAAGCATCGTGCGCGCTACGCCGCGCCTTAAGGCTGCAGCGGCATCTTTTGTGCAGTATTCCATCTCGAGTGATGATGTGCTCAAGACCGTTGGCGTTATTCACGAGGTGGTGCGCGAGAATCCCGGCCGAGCGGAGCATCCACCGTATCGTCTGCTCACCGAGGCGTTTTTTAGCGAGACGTTTTCCGAGGTATTGGATACAACGGAGCGGCTTGTTGCCGAGGTACGGCAGAAGATGAGCTGCTAGCTCGAATGGCGGGCGCGGTAAGGCAAAGGTTTGAATGAAAAGGGGTCCGGAAGGAATTTCCTTCCGGACCCCGTACTGCGGGTGCAATGTGTTGCAGGCGCGATTATCGAACCTGGGCCACGTAGGCGACGTTTGTGGAAGAAGACTTGCCCTCTACCTGGACGCACATGCGCGGATCGCCGGCGGTTGCCACAGTGAGCTCGCCCGGATTGACGTAGCCGAGCTCCTTGGCGGTCTCGATTGCCTTCATGATGGTGCCGTTAACGGTACCCTGCGTGATGGCAGCGAGGTGCGGCTGCACGCCCCAGTACATGATCATCTGCTGGACGGCCCACTCATGGCGGGAGAATGCGCAGATGGGTATGTTGGGACGGAAGTGCGAAATCAGGCGTGCCGTACGGCCGGTGGTGGTGGGAACGGTGATGCACTTGGCGCCGATGGTGGTGGCCATGTTGACGGCAGAAAGACCCACGACGTTGTTGACGGCGCGCGTGGTCGAAGCGCCCTCGGGCACGACGAGCGGAGCGTGATCGGCCAGGTACTTCTCGGTCTCGAGCGCAATACTGGCCTGCATCTTCACTGCCTCGACCGGGTACAGACCGGCAGCGGACTCGCCGGAGAGCATGACGGCGTCGGTGCCATCGTAGATGGCGTTTGCGACGTCGGCAACCTCGGCACGGGTCGGGCGCGGGTTATGCTGCATGGAATCGAGCATCTGCGTAGCGGTGATGACGGGCTTGTAAGCGTCGTTGCACTTGCGGATGATCTCTTTTTGGATATGCGGCACCAGCTGCGGGGCGATCTCGATGCCCAGGTCGCCGCGGGCAACCATGATGCCGTCGGAAGCCTTGAGGATCTCGTCGAAGTTCTCGACGCCCAAAGCACACTCGATCTTGGGGAAGATCGTCACGTGCTCGCCGCCGTTCAGGACACAGAGCTCGCGAATTTCCTCGACTGCCTTACCGTCGCGGATGAAGGACGCAGCGATGTAGTCGATGCCCTCCTTGAGACCAAAAAGGATGTCTGCGCGGTCGCGTTCGGTGATGGCAGGCAGGCTGATATTCACGTTGGGCATGTTGACGCCCTTGCGCTCGCCGATCTCGCCGCTGTTCTTGACGACGCAGTGGATGTCGTTGCCCTCGACGAACTCGACTTCAAGGCCGACCAGGCCATCATCGATCAAGATCGTGGATCCCTTGGTGACTTCTTTGGGGAGGTTGAGGTAATCGAGCGAGATGTGCTCGGCGGTGCCGAGGTTGTCCTCGGTGGTCGGGGCGGCGGTTACGATGATGGGGTCGCCCTCGGTGACAGTGACCTTCTTGTGGTCTTTGAGCAGACCGGTGCGAACCTCGGGGCCCTTGGTGTCGAGCAGGATGCCGACGGGCTGGCCGAGTTCTGCGGCAAGACGGCGCACGCGCTCGATGCGCTCGTGATGCTCCTCGTAGGAACCGTGAGAGAAGTTAAAGCGGGCGACGTTCATGCCGGCCTTGATCATTTCGCGCAACGTATCCTCGTTGTCGCAAGCCGGGCCCATGGTGCAGACGATTTTCGTACGTTTGAACATGCATACCTCCATAGAAGTCTGTGCCGATGCTTCCACTTTGGAAACAGTATACGACAGGATGTTGCTTTCGATTACGAAAGAATCCGAAACTTACAAACTCTCCTACCTGCAGAAATAATACATGAAACGAAAGAAATGAGCTTCGTTACAGTGCGCGTTCGCTGAGAAGAAAGAAGCGCGTACGCAGGGGAAACGGGTCTGGGGTATCGAGGTGACCTGGATGCGCTCGAGCCGCCAGGGAATGTAGACTTTCGGAATAATACGGTACAAATAGCGCAACAAAACGATGTTTGCCCTGCGTTAGGCTTCGATAAAGAAAATGAAGCAACGTGGCGCTACGATAAGGATATCGATGAAATTGCGAAGCCTGGGCGATGTCTGACGCTCGGCGCGCCACGGCTTCGGCCTTTTGGGTACTATAGGGGAACTGCAAATCGCTGCTAAGCATGGCAGCCTTGATGAGCCCTTGCCCTTCTCCTGGGAATTATGATCGGGCATCAATCTGCTTGGCAGCTCAATCATCCCAGGAGGGGAATCTATGCAACGTGAATACTTGGCCGACGCCAAGGACGTGCTCGATGCGCAGGCAACGAGTGCTGAGGATGGCCTGACTGCTACTGTCGCTGCCGACAGGTTGCGCCAGGCAGGCCCTAACAAACTTGACGAAGCGGCTCCTGTTCCGCTGTGGAAGCGCTTCTTTGAGCAGATGGCAGATCCTATGGTCATCATGCTTATCGCGGCGGCTGTCATCTCGGCTCTCACCGGTATGGTGAAGGGCGAGGCCGATTTTGCCGACGTTATCATCATCATGTTCGTCGTCGTGGTGAACTCCGTGCTCGGCGTTGTGCAGGAGGCAAAAAGCGAAGAGGCTTTGGCTGCCCTGCAGGAGATGAGCGCGGCCCAGTCCAAGGTCATACGTGATGGTAAGCTGTGCCATCTGCCGAGTGCCGAGCTCGTTCCTGGCGATATCGTGCTGCTCGAGGCCGGCGACTCGGTGCCTGCCGACTGCCGTGTGCTCGAGAGCGCCTCGATGAAGATCGAGGAGGCGGCGCTCACCGGAGAGTCCGTGCCTGTCGAGAAGCACGCTCGCACGATTGCGCTTGCTGCCAGTGCCGACGATGTGCCGCTCGGCGACCGCAAGAACATGTGCTATATGGGTTCTACGGTGGTCTATGGCCGTGGTCGCGCCGTTGTGGTGGGAACCGGCATGGATACCGAGATGGGCAAGATCGCCGGCGCCCTCGCCGATGCCAAGGAGGAGCTGACGCCCCTTCAGGTCAAGCTCGCCGAGCTTAGCCGCATCCTTACTGTTATGGTTATCGTTATCTGCGTCGTCATCTTTGGCGTGGACATCTTCCGTCATGGCGTGGGCAACGTCATGGCCGATCCCTCGGCGCTACTCGACACCTTTATGGTTGCCGTCTCGTTGGCTGTTGCCGCAATCCCCGAGGGCCTTGTTGCCGTTGTGACCATCGTGCTTTCGCTCGGTGTGACCAAGATGGCCAAGCGCCAGGCGATTATTCGCAAGCTCTCTGCCGTCGAGACCCTCGGCTGCACGCAGACTATTTGCTCTGATAAGACGGGTACCCTTACCCAAAACAAGATGACCGTGGTCAAGCACGAGCTCGCTGCTCCCGAGGAGAAGTTCCTCGCCGGCATGGCTCTGTGCTCCGATGCCACGTGGGATGAGGGGCTGGGCGAGGCCGTGGGCGAGCCCACTGAGTGCGCATTGGTAAACGATGCCGGCAAGGCGGGCCTTACGGGTCTCACCTCCGAGCATCCGCGCGTCGGCGAGGCACCGTTCGACTCGGGTCGCAAGATGATGTCCGTTGTGGTGGAGACCCTCGACGGCGCTTACGAGCAGTACACCAAGGGTGCGCCCGACGTTGTTTTGGGCCTGTGCACTCATATATATGAGGGCGATGCCATCGTCGCGCTGACCGACGAGCGCCGCGCGCAGATCGCGGCTGCCAACAAGTCCATGGCCGATGAGGCCTTGCGTGTCCTTGCCCTGGCAAGCCGTTCGTATGACGAGATCCCTGCCGACTGCTCCGCCTCGGCCCTTGAGCACGACATGGTGTTTTGCGGCCTTTCGGGCATGATCGACCCGGTCCGTCCGGAGGCTGCCGCTGCCATCAAGGAGGCTCATGCCGCGGGTATCCGTACCGTTATGATTACGGGTGACCATATCGATACCGCTGTGGCTATCGCCAAGCAGCTGGGTATCGTTACGGATCGCAGCCAGGCCATCACCGGCGCCGAGCTCGATCGTATGAGCGAAGAGGAGCTCGACGCCCACATCGAGGACTTTGGCGTATACGCACGCGTTCAGCCCGAGCACAAGACGCGCATCGTCGAGGCCTGGAAGAGCCGCGACCAGATCGTGGCCATGACTGGCGACGGCGTGAACGACGCGCCCTCCATCAAGCGCGCCGATATTGGCATTGGCATGGGTATCACCGGCACCGACGTGACCAAGAACGTGGCCGACATGGTGCTTGCCGACGACAACTTTGCTACCATCATCGGTGCCTGCGAAGAGGGCCGTCGTATCTACGATAATATCCGCAAGGTTATCCAGTTCCTGCTCTCGGCAAACCTCGCCGAGGTCTTTAGCGTCTTTATCGCCACGCTCATTGGCTTTACCATCTTTCAGCCGGTACAGTTGCTGTGGGTGAACCTTGTGACCGACTGCTTCCCGGCGCTGGCGCTTGGCATGGAAGAGGCCGAGGGCGACGTTATGAAACGCAAACCCCGTAATGCCAAGGACGGTGTCTTTGCCGGTCACATGGGCGTGGACTGCGTTGTTCAGGGCCTGATCATCACCGTACTGGTGCTCGCGAGCTTCTTTGTGGGCGTCTACTTTGATATGGGCTACATCCACATCTCCGATATGATTGCGGGCAAGGCGGACGAAGAGGGCGTCATGATGGCGTTTATCACGCTCAACATGGTCGAGATCTTCCACTGCTTCAATATGCGCAGCCGTCGTACGTCGCTGTTTGCCATGACAAAGCAGAACAAGTGGCTGTGGGCCTCTGCCGCGTTGGCGCTGGTGCTGACAGTGATCGTGACCGTGCAACCGACGCTTGCCGAGATGTTCTTTGGCCCTGTGACGCTTGAGCTTAAGGGCGTTATCGCCGCGCTGGGTCTGGCATTCCTGATTATCCCTATCGTGGAGATCCAGAAGGCCATCATGCGCGCCATCGAGAAGGAGTAGGAGACACACATGGGCAAGGCAAAGAAGCGCACAGGGTTGTCTCGTCACTCGCGCGAGGTGTCGTGGGAGCAGACCTGCACTGTCGCCGATTTGCCTGCCCTCGAGTCTTTGCATGACGTTCCCACATTTGAGGATATGGGAGCGAATGCAGTTCAGGCTGCCGCGTTCGAAGCGTGGGTTGCCGACGCTGCTCGTCGTGACGAACAGGCTGCCTCTGAGATGCACCTGGGCGTTGTCGTGCGTCTGGATCGCGGGTTTCCGTTGGTAGCCTGCGCCGATCAGACCTTGCGTGCCGAGCATGCCGTGGGTTTTGCCAAGGCGCGCAGCGACGATCAGGTGCTTTTGCCCGCCGTAGGCGATCGTGTTGTTGTTCGCATCTCTGCTGGTCACGATATGGGTGTGATCGAGCACGTACTGCCGCGGCACAGCTCCTTTGAGCGCTGGCGCGGCAAGAAACGCGGTGAGCGTCAGGTGCTTGCCGCAAACATCGACGTCATCCTGATCGTGCAGGCGTTGGGTTCTGTGCGCGATACGCTTGAACTGGTATGCGACCGCATTGCACGCTCCATGGTGTTGGCGCTCGATTGTGGCGTTGAGCCCGTAATCGTGCTTACTAAGGCTGACCGCTGTGACGACGTCGAGCTCGAGCGCGTGGTGCGGGCGGTTCGACAGCTGGTGGGGCCGCAGGTGCACGTGCTTGTTACGTCTTCGGTAGCAGGGCAGGGCGTCGATGAGGTGCGCGCCTGCGTTCCGGCGGGTTCCTGTGCCATGATTTTGGGCGAATCGGGGGCTGGCAAATCGACGCTTCTTAACGCCCTGCTTGGCCATGAGGCGTTGGAGACCGGAGACGTGCGTGAGCGTGATGACGCGGGTCGTCACACCACGGTCGCCCGCGTTATGGTCTCGCTAGGTCACGATGCGGGTGTCATCGCCGACGCTCCGGGGTTGCGCAGTTTGCCGCTTGTCGGTCATGAGCGGGGGCTGGCAAAAATGTTTCCCGAGATTATCGAGGCGGCTCGTGCCTGTCGCTTTAACGATTGCACGCATACCCATGAGCCGGGATGCGCGGTGTGCGAAGGCGTTGAAGAGGGCACCATCGAGCGTATTCGTCTTGATGAGTTCCTTTCGCTCGCGCGCGAGATGCGTGTGAGCGCTCAGTCACTCGATCCAGATATTCATTTGGGGTAGAGCGCGGCTTCGGTTGGCGCACATGTACATAGCTGAGAAATTGCAAGGCTGCCGTTTTGGCGGCCTTTTTCTTTGGGCGATTGTTTGAAGGGCATCGATGCTGGTCGATGCCCTTTCTTATGTTTGTGGGGCATGTTTGGTACCCCGGCACCGCGAAGATGTCGTACAAGTGTCGCGGCAATCTCCCCTCAAATCTAACAAGGCGTGTGAGAAATGGGGGAGAGATTTGTAAGGCCGTGATTTGACTTCTCATATTGATTACGGCGCATGCCAGGTTCCTGAGCACAATCGAGATAGCAAAGACACGGGTCTTTGCTGCAAGCATTTGGGGGTGGCGATGAGAAAGAAGGCGCGTGTTGTCGTAAGCGTTGCTATGGGCTTGCTTGCTGCTGTGTTGACCTGCTGGTATGTGACTTCGGTGCGTGAAGAAGCCCAGGTGAGGCAGCGCGAGACGATCGAATCGTACGGGGGAGACGTGACTCGGGTCTGTGTTGCCGCCCGTGATATCGAGCCGGGCGAACGAATCGATGACGGGAGCGTTGCCGTTGAGGATTGGGTTTCGAGTCTGCTGCCCTCGGATGCATTTACGTCTATGGAGGAAGTTGCCGGAAAGACGGCGACCTCGCGTATACCCAAGCGTGCTGTGGTAAGCGCTGCGTACTTTATCGAGAAACCGGTGGGCTCATTGGAGGTTCCAGACGGAATGGTTGCGGTGTCGGTTGCAAGCGATGAGGAGCATGCCCTGGGCGGGGCGATCAAGGCGGGGGATCGCGTGGATGTCTATGCCTCGCGCGACTCCGTGGCAGACCTGTTGCTTTCGGCGCAGGTGCTCGATACGAGTTCGGAGCGTGTTGGGGGCGCTGCGTTGAGCTGGGTAACGCTTGGGGTGGAGCCTGAGCGGGTGCCGGAGCTTTTGGCAGTGACCTCTCAGGGGATGGTGACGATTGCAACAGGCGGTGCTTTCTCTTCGGGGGCCGCTTCAGAAAAAGGAGGCACGTCATGAGTTCGGTGTGGCTGCTGTGCGCCGCGAGACCCAATGTGCGCGAACTGACGGAGGAGGTCGAACGCCGGTGTCCTCGCGCGCAGCTGATGCGCATGGGGTGCGAACAGGGCATATCCGACGTTGCTCGGGTGCTATCGCAGGTGGCGGTGGGGGCAGCTGTCTCGTTTGACGAGCCGGCGACGGCGCAGCGCGTTGTGCGCGAGCTTGTCGGTGCGGGCTGGAGCGCTCCGATTGTGGTTCTTGTTGCGCGCAAGGATGTAGAAGCGGCGGCACACCTGTTTGCCGCGGGTGCTACGGAGGTGATTGCAGCAGAGGGCGCGGCATGTGATTCACCTATATCAAGGGCAGAGACGAAGGATTGTCCCAACGACGCAGAGGTGGCCGCGTCCCCTGCTGGAACTCATGAAGAAGTAGAAGTGCACCCGGCGGAGGCGGATGAACTTGGGGATGTGCCCGAATGGCAGATCGACCGTTTTGCGGCTGATCTGGAGGAACCGCCATGGGTCGAGCCGCATGGGGTGACGGGGCCGTTTCCCGAAAGCGGGGACATGGCGTCCCAAGCGCGTGAGGTCGACGAGGCGGTACCTGCCTTTGCAAAGATGGCTGTAGGAGATGAATTAGCTGAACAGGGGGCAATGGGGCCTGATTCGGTGGATGGCAAGCAAGCTTGCGAGCGGGAAGTGGTGTCTTCCGCGCATACGGGTACGGTTCTCGAGGAGAAGATCGCAGACCCTGTCTCCATCTCTTCTGGCGGGGCGCCGCTTGTCGCGGTCATATCCGGAAGGGGCGGGGTGGGCAAGACCACGTTGACGGCTGCAATGGCGTTTGCTGCGGCGTCGATGGGATTGCGCGCCGCGGTGCTCGACTTGGACCTGATGTTTGGAAATATGTACGACATGGTGGGAGTCGATGAGCCAAATGACCTGGCATCTCTTGCTGTGGAAGACCCCGATTTTAAGGGGATTGAGGCTGGCGCTGAGGCAACAGCCATGCGCGTGGCTCCAGGGGTGACCTTGTGGGGGCCGGCGCTTTTGCCCGAGCGTGCCGAATTGCTTTCGGGTCCTGTGGAGCGGCTGATTGGGCTTTTGCGACAAGAAGCGGACATTATCTTTGCCGATACTTCGACGTTTTGGGGTGATGGCGTTGCCTGTGCTGTCGCGCAATGCGATCGCTGCATTGTCGTTGGACAGGCGGGGTGCGCGTCTTCGGCAGTTCGTGTGATTGAGCTGGCAAGCCGAATCGGCGTGGCAAAAACAAAGATGACGTCGGTGTTCAATCGGTTTGGACGCGCGGGCAATCAGGAGGAGCAAGCGCTTCGCTTTGAAATGGCGATCTCGTTGCGTTCTCGCATGCGCGTATCCGAAGGCGGCGATGTCTTGGAGCAAATGCAGGCGTTTGGTCGCTTGGGGGAATTTGTAGCACAGGAGTCGGCGTTTTCTCGTGATGTGACAGAGCTTGTGCGTTGTGTGGCAAAGGAGCTCGGTTGCGACATTGGAGCATGGGAGCAGGCTTACCAGGCGCGAACCCAGCAGGCAAACGGGCGCGGGCGCCGACGCTTTTTGCGCAAAAAGCAGCGGGGTGAAAAGTCATGAGCGTGTTGGAGCGCGTTCGACGTGCCGAGTCGATCCCGAGCGCATCTTCTCCCATACCCTTGCGTTATGCGGAGCTAAAACGAAGCGTAAAGCAAGAGATGCTGGAGCGCGTGGGCTATGACGAGGTGTCGCGAATGGCTGCGGCTGTTTCGTCGGAACGCTCGCGCGAGGAGTTGCGCCCGGCAATCGAAGCCGTGCTCAACGCGCGGGAGACGGTCTCGTTGACGGCGCAGGAGCAAACGCGGATTGTCCGTGAGATTCTCGATGACGTAGTGGGACTCGGCCCCTTGCAAGAGTTGCTAGACGATGACAGCGTGAGCGAGATCATGGTCAACGGGTGCGATGCGATCTTTTTCGAACGCGCGGGAAAGCTCTATCCGATGCACGACGTATTTGCAGACGATGAGCAAATTCGCGTGATCATCGACCGGATTATCTCGCCATTGGGTCGCCGTATCGATGAGCGGAGTCCTATCGTGAACGCTCGCCTCCCAAGCGGGTATCGCGTGAATGCGGTGATTCCGCCCATTGCAATTGACGGGCCGGTGCTCACGATTAGGAAGTTTTCTGACCGGATCACCTCTTTGGGCGAGCTGGTGGAATTGGGCTCTTTGCCTTCGTGGTATGCGCAACTGCTTTCTTGCGCGGTTTCGTTGCGGCAAGATTTGGCGGTTGCCGGCGGCACGGGATCGGGTAAGACCACGCTGCTCAATGCTCTTTCCTGCGAGATTGATTTAGGCGAGCGCATCGTGACCATCGAGGATTCTGCGGAGCTTAAATTTGCGCGTCATCCCCATGTGGTGCGCCTGGAGGCTCGCACGGAGTCGATAGAAGGCAAAGGAGAGGTGAGTATCAGGCAGCTGGTGGCAAACGCGCTGCGTATGCGCCCCGATCGTATCGTGGTAGGTGAGGTGCGCGGCGAAGAGTGCATTGACATGCTGCAGGCCATGAATACGGGCCACGATGGCTCGCTCACCACATTGCATGCGGGTACAGCGCGCGAGGTGATTGTGCGCCTGACGCTGCTTTCTCGTTATGGCATCGATCTTCCGGGTGATCTGATTGAGGAGCAGATCGCCATGGCGCTTGACGGAATCGTTATGTCGCAGCGCATGCCGGATGGACGGCGCTTCGTGTCGTCGTTTACGGGCGTGACACGCGCCCCGGAAGGCGGCGTGCGGCTAGAGGAGTATGTCTCGTTCGATCCGGCGACAACAACCTGGTTGCTCTTGCGAGAGCCGCCGTTTATTGCAGAGGGAGTGCGCTCTGGCGCGATTGCTCGGGAGGAGGTCGAGCGATGGAGATCCTTGTGTCCGCGGGAAGCGGAGCCCTCGTATGCCTAAGCGTTTGGACAGCGCTTGGGACAACTGCCGCCGAGCCTGCTCCTGCATGGGGATCGAAGCCGTCTTCATTGCGTGCGTGGTGCCGGTCCTTGGGATCGTTTGGTCTTGCGCGACGGCTGAGGTTGCTCCCGGGGGTGGACGGGGCAGTGAGCGAGATTGAGGAACTCTCGTGGCGCGGCAAGCGTCCCTTTGCACTGTATTCGTTTACCGAACGCCTGGGCGCTTTTGTGTTGGTTGTCTTTGCAGCTGGAGTGCTCGGTCTTCTCTTGGCGTGGTCGCCATGGGGCGTGCTGTTTGCGATTGTGCCCCCGGCTGTTTTGTGCTTGGTGCGCTCTCGTCGTTTGCGCGATCGCGCGAGAAGACTTGAAGTTGCCATGCCAGAGGCTTTTGGCTCCCTTGCCATCTCGCTTGCTTCGGGCTATTCGCTTCCACAGGCGATGCGATTTGTCGGGGCTCGTTCGGCGGAACCTATTCGGACGGAGTTCATGCGCGTCTCGTTTGCGGTGAATTGCGGTGTGCCTGCAATAGAGGCGCTCGATGCCATGCTCGAACGCCTCGATGCCCCTGGACTCGAGCTTGTTGTTTTGGCTCTCAAGGTATCCAAACGCACGGGAGCCCCTTTGGGGGAGTTGCTGCGCGAAGCGGCCCAGCTGTGTCATGAGCGACTGGAGCTCAAGCGCATGCTGGATGTAAAGACGTCGCAGGCGCGTATGTCTGCCCGGCTTGTTGCGGGGATGCCAGCGGCGATGGTCGCGTTTTTGACGCTGCTGTCGACGGATTTTAGGGCAGGTCTTGCAACGACCGTGGGGGCAATGTCGATTGCCGTGGCGTTGACGCTCAACGCCGGTGCTTGGGTGGCTATTCGAAAGATCATGCATGTGGAGGTGTAGGTAACGTGTCGGTGGATGCTGCGATGGTGCTGCTTGTGGGTAGCGCATGGGGCGCATGCGTTTGGACGGCAGGTGGTCTTATGCCGTCTGATGTTCGGCGGTGGTTGCTGGCCTTGTGCTCGAGAGTCATTGCGTACGGGAAGCGCGCGGCGTCTATGGAAAGTGGTGCGAAGAGCGAAAAAACCTCGCTCTCGGATGTGTCCGAGATGACAGATATCGTGCGCCTGGGTTTGCTGGCGGGGCTTTCTTTTGATGCTGCACTCGAGATGTACTGTGCGAATAAGACGGGCCTGCTTTCGCGCTCGCTGGCTCGCGCCCGCATGTGCTGGCAGACGGGTATGGCTTCGCGCGAGGATGCCCTTGCCGAGGTCGCCCGGGTGACGCATGTGCGTCAGCTCGAATCGTTTGCTGCAGCGGTTGGACAGGCGCATGTGCTTGGTGCCCCTCTTGCCGATACGCTCGCTCGCCAGGGAATCGAGATGCGAAGCGCCCATAGGGCAGATGTCGAACGCCAGATCGAGCGCGCTCCCGTCAAGCTGCTTGTGCCCACGGGGACGCTGATATTGCCTGCTTTGTTGCTGTCCATATTGGGTCCGCTGCTTGCTGCGAGCGGAATGATCTAAGGAGGAAAGAGATGGGGCATTGGTTTGAGAGCGCGAAGCAAAGATTGTTTTTCTTGGTACAGAAGGCTGCGAGTATGGTTCGCATCGTTGCAAACGAACGCAGCGCGCAGGGGACGACGGAGTACGCCATTCTTGTTGGTGTATTGGTGGTGATTGCCATTTTGGCCATCGTTGCGTTTCGCGGCAAGGTGACCGAACTGTGGGATGCAATCGCATCGGGAATTAACAGTCTGTAGATCATGAGGTCATCTTCCCGTCGCATTTTGTGGATCGCGCTTGCGTTAGCGCTGGTTTCGGTGTCACTTCTTTTGATTGCGCAAAGACAAGATAAGAAGCCATCGTCTGCTGGTGTCGAGCTTTCCGAAGAAGAGCGGCAGGCGGTGCGAGAAATTCAAAACGCCCAGGCAAAAGAAAGCTCACGTGCGGCGTTTCTCGATGATTTGCAGGCACAGGGATCGGTTGGGGCCGAAGGGCAATCGCGTGCGGTGATCTGGCGGGAAGAGTCTGACGTGCCGCAAAGTGCGGCAGCTGCGCTCGAAGCGTATCGGGCACAGGGCGAAGGCAAGCTTATGTGCAGTGGCTACATGGATATCAAGGGAAATGTATGGAGCGGCATCGTTATGTCTCGTACATGGGTCGACATCATCTATGTCACAAGCACCGAGGACGGTGCCGCCAGTACGCTGCGTATCGTGCGCTTGTCTGCCGAGAACGTGGGGTGAGGTGCATATGGATGAAATGGCGCGGTCATCATACGAAACGAAGCGCTGTAAGAAGGTGCTTTGCGAGACATCGGCGCAAGCGACGCTGGAATATGCGCTTACGGTGTTCGCGCTTTTGGCGATCATCTTGGCACTGGGGCTACTGTGGCGTGCAGGGCAGGATGGAACCTTGGCAACGTTGGTGGAGGCCGCGGCATCGCACGGCTTTGACGCGGGAGGGCTTATCGACATCTCCTTGTATTGAGCTGGTGCGCGAGTGCTCCGCTCAGGCGACGGTGGAGGCCGCATTGCTGCTGCCCTCGTTTCTCATTCTTTTGCTGCTGATGATCCAACCGGTATGCCTGCTATATACGCGAGCGGTTATGGAATCGGCAGCTTCGAGTGCAGCGCGAATCATGACTACGTCGGGGGAAGACGCCGACGAGGCGTGCCGCGCGTTTGTGCTCCGCAGGCTTCAGGCCGTGCCCAATGTATCCATCTTTCACGAGGGAGGGCCCCTTTCGTGGGATATCGAGTTTGGACATGCGAATGGCGAAGGGGCCTCGCGCGTGAAGATTCGCGGCGTTGCCAAACCCCTGCCGATCCTTGGTGCATTTGTAAGTGCGTTTGCAGCCGGTGAGTCCCAAGGAAACGTGGCGATTGAAGTGGAGGTGCTGTATGCATCGCGCCCAGAATGGCTGGAGGGTGATTACGAAACGTGGATTTCCTCATGGGGAGCGTGAGGAGCGGGCAGATGCCGATGCGCAAAGCGGTTTGTGTGCAATCGATCTGTTCATCACGGAAGAGGGCGCCTATACGACAGTGGCATCTGCAGTGGCGATGCTCGTCGTGCTCGCTTTGCTTTTCTCGGCCGTCTCGGCGGTATGGAGTCTATCTCGCAGCGCGGATGTGCAAGCAGTTGCCGATGGGGCGGCGCTTGCAGGGTCAAACGTCGTGTCGTCCTATCACACGGCGGCAACGGTTGTCGATGCGAGTATTGCAAGTCTGGGTTTTGCCGGCCTTGCGATAACGGGAACGGGACTTGTCGCGCTGCTCATACCGGGTGCTCGCTCTCAGGGAGTGAAGGCGATTGATGCCGGGCTGCGCATTTTGGACATGAGAAACGACTTCGCGCGTTCTGCTTCCAAAGGGCTAAAGACGCTCGAGGCATCGCTGCCGTATCTTGTTGCGGCAAATGCAACGCGCCTGTGCGCGGAGAGCAAAACGGATGCAATGACGTATACCGGTACAGCGCTTGCGGTACCCTTTGCCTCGGCATCCGAGTTTCCCGCGCTTGAAGGTGAGGGTGTCAATCTCGAGGCATTGGGCGAGGCGGCGTCGGATCTGGATAAAACCGCGAGCGAGCTTGAGGAAGCATCGCGCGAGACGGCGCAGGCAAGAAAACGAGCCTGGATTGCCGACTGTGGCCGCGAGGGCCATAACATGCAGGAGCGTGCGTCAAGCTTGACGGGTCTTTCGCCCCAACAGAACCCAGATTACGCCTCGAGTGTGGCCTGGAGCCCAGAGGTTGGCATCGCACGCACGAAGGCGTATTACCAGTGGCGCTTGGATCATGAGAAGCCCGACGGCACGAGCGTCGAGGCGGCGGTCGATTCCGCAGCGAGAAGTGCGTTTTACCGATATGCGCTCGATGCGTTTGAGCCTGCTCAGGTTGTTGAGTATGACGGGAGTGTGGTCTCTACGGTTCCATTGCTGCCCCGCAACAAGCAGGAGATCAAGCAGGCGGCCCTTTATACCCAGGCTTTGTGGCCCACAACATATGAGCCCGAGGGGCAAACAATCCATTATGGTGTCGACTGCCCTGGTGCGACAGGGGCAGCGGGCCCCGTTATTTCGCTATCGGCGGCGGATGGTGGCCAGGCGCGCACATGCACAGTATGCCATTTTGACACGAGCGATATGGGGAAGACCCCTGCGGCTTCGACCTCTATCGACAATGGATATGAATACCATCTGCGTGAGTACACCCTTGCGCTTAACGAATATGTTGACTGCCGAAATCGGGAGCTCGAATTGGAGCAAAAGGCGCAAACCCAGGCGGAGAAGGCGGGAGATTCGTTCGAGGAGGCGCTTTCGGCACTTTCCTCTAAGCGTCCGCGCATTGCGCCGCCCGGTCGATTTGGCTGTGTGGCGGCGGTCACCTGTGGCGAGATTGAGGCGCCCGATGCGCTTGGTACATCGTTTGCGGCGAGCCCCTCGTTGGGATCGCGCGCTGCCGTCTCCGCTTCTGCGCTGGCAAAGGACCCGGCAACGCGGGAGAACAATGTGCTCTCTCAGTTCTTCTCCACAGTGGAAGAACGAAGTTCGGATCAAGGGCCGATGGGCCTTGTGGGGAGCGTCATGGACTTGTGGGGAAGCCTGCTTGTTTCATACGGCGATATGGCTTCTGGGTTGAATTCGACGTTTGATGGACTGACCTCGAAGCTCGATGGGATGGGCCTTGGCCCGGTTGGCTCTTGGCTCAAAGGCCGCCTGACCGATGCCGTCCGCGCATTGGACTTAGAACCGGTGGACTTGAGCCTTCGAAAGCCGGTGCTTGTAGATTCTGCCAAAGTGATTGAAAAGGCCGATATTCCTGCCGTGGCGCAGGTTCAAAAGGCGGTACGTTCGATTCCCTTGAGCTCGACGGATCCGCGAGCGCTCATGCAGGCCTTGGGCTATCAGGTGGGGGAGTACATCGCGCAGCAGGAGTTTACGATTGCGGAGATTCCCCTTCCCGGTGGCGGGTCGATTCCGCTCACCATACGTTTGCGTGACATCGTGGGCGCTGCGGGAGGCGACAGATGATGCCTTGCATATTGAGGGAGAAGCGCGCGCAGGCGACGGTCGAGATGGCGGTTGTGGCGCCGGTGATGATTATCTTAGCGCTTATCGTCTACAACCTCATGCAGTTTGCCTGTGCGGTAGCTCGCTTTGATCGCGCGGCACCAGATATCGTGCTGGCGCAAGGGGTGTCTCCCCAAGGCGATGCCACCTTGGGTAAAACCGTGGCGGTGGAATCTGCATTGCAAGAGGCGATGGACCCTTATACGGTGCGGGTGGCGGTGACAAGCGAGGCGGATGAGGCGTCGGGCACGGAGCTGCTTTCGCTTGTTGCTGCGCCGCAGCGGTATCGCTGTGAGATGACCTTCGAGCCCTGGCCGCAAAACATCGCGATTGCGGGCGTTGCGTTGGGGTCGCCTCTTCAACTTAAGCATGAACGAACGGTGGTAATCGACCCATGGAGGCCGGGGGTGGTCTTGTGAGGTTGCTCCGAACGCGAGGGGAGACCGATTGGCTTTTGCAGGAAGTGGACCCGGTGTTGCGCATCCTTGGTTGGAAAAACGTGCGCGTGGTCACGGCGCAGACCTTTTTCGAGCGTCTCTTGGGGCTGCTTGCTCCTGTCTATCGGGCGGGCATGCGCGCCGACGGGGTTGCCATTGTCTTTCCTTGTTGTTCTTCGGTACACACGTGGTTTATGAAGCGGAACCTCGATATTGTCTTTCTGGATCGCAAGGGTGCCATGCTGCGTGTCTACTGGGATGTGAAGCCGGGGCGTCTGATTTTTTGTCCTGGTGCGAGTTTGGCGATCGAGCGCGTATCGACTAAAGAGTCCCCAGGTCAAGACTAGAAGACTCGCGCCTGTCTTGCGATTGCAAAATCCCAAGACAGGCATTTTTCAAAAAAGTTGGATTTTGCCGCTTGACCCCTATCTTCGATTTGGTATAGTAATCGAGCTGTCGTTCGCGACAGACATAGTGGCCAGATAGCTCAGTTGGTAGAGCAGCGGACTGAAAATCCGCGTGTCGAGGGTTCGACTCCCCCTCTGGCCACCCTTCGAATTTTGAAAAGCGTTCGGCATCGAGCCGGGCGCTTTTTTTATCGCTCCGTTCGATAGGAGGTCGGTATGGCACAGAGAATTCACGGCGTCAACCTTTCCGGCTGGTTTATACCCGAGACGTGGGTCTCGCCTTCGCTCTTTGCGGCGACGGGCGCCGCCAACGCGCTTGAGCTGCAACGCGCGTTGGGTCCGGCGGTGTATAGCGAGCGCCTGCGCCATCATTTTGAGACCTTTATCACCGAAGATGATTTTCGCCGTATCGCCGCAATCGGTTTCAATTCGGTGCGCATTCCCGTGCCCTGGCATGTCTTTGGCGCTCGGGAGGATGCGTTCACGAATATCCCCGCAATCGACTATGTGGACCGTGCGATTGAGTGGGCCGAGAAATATGAGCTAAACGTTTTGCTTTCTTTGGCAACGGTGCCCGGTGGCCAAGGGGATTCCAACGAGAGCCCTACGACCCCCGAGAGCACGGCGGACTGGCATTCCTCTAAAAATGGGCGTCACGTTGCGCTTGCTACGCTTGAGAAGCTGGCCGCTCGCTATGGGTCTGCCGTGTCCTTGCTGGGAATCGAGATGCTGGACTCGCCTGTGGTGAGCGTTCGCAAGAATATCTTTACCATGACAGATGGCATTCCCGCTCACTACCTGCGCAATTTCTATCGCGATGCCTACGCACTCATGCGCGTGCACATGCCCAAGGAGAAGGCCATCGTGTTTTCTGCTTCGGGGCATCCGGACCTATGGAAGGGTTTTATGCGCGCCGGCAAGTACAAAAACGTCGTGATGGACCTCCACCTGTATCACTATCGCGATGAATCGGCTTGCGATATCACGTCTCCCAAGGGCATATCGCAGGCGATTGCGCGTAACAGGAAGCTATTGCGTGAAGCCGTTTCTACCGGTTTCCCCATTCTGGTGGGTGAGTGGTCGGCTGCTGCCGTACTTTCGAGCGCGAGCATGACCCCCGAAGGCCGCGCTGCCTACGAGCGCGTGTTCGTATCGAGCCAACTGGCGAGCTTCGACACCGCATGGGGCTGGTACTTCCAGGCATGGAAGACCGAGAAACGCATTCCCGCGTGGGATGCTCGCGTGGCGCTTGCGCCGCTTGAGCGCGCGATGATCGACTGACGGTAAAGAGAGAGGTAGCGCATCGTATGAGCGGATGCCTGTATATGGTGGGCACGCCCATCGGCAACCTGGGCGATATGAGCCCGCGCGTGGCAGAGGCCTTTCGTACCGCGGACGCTATCTGCTGCGAAGATACTCGCGTGACGTCCAAGCTTTTGGCGCATCTTAGTATATCCAAGACGCTTATTCGCTGCGACGAAAACGTTATCGTCCAGCGCGCTCCCGAACTCGTTGATCGCTTGCTGGCGGGCGAGACTTTGGCGTTTGCCTCCGACGCAGGTATGCCGAGCGTTTCCGATCCGGGTCAGGTCCTCGTTGACGCGGCTCGCGATGCGGGCGTCGAGGTGCAGGTGATCCCCGGCCCTTCTGCCTGCGTAACCGCCTTGGTGGCGAGCGGTATCTCCTGCGAGCATTTTTTCTTTGCGGGGTTCTTGCCGCGTAAACACGGAGAACGCGTGCGTCGCCTAAGCGAGCTCGCGGGCGTTCCCGGCGCCTTGCTTTTTTACGAGTCTCCCCATCGTGCGGCCGCCTCGCTCCAGGCGATAGCCCAGGTGTTCCCCAAACGCCGGGTGGCACTTTGCCGCGAGCTTACCAAACTGCACGAAGAGGTTTTGCGCGACAAAGCCCCGGCATTGTTGGAAACGGTTCTTGCGCGCGGCGAGATGCGCGGCGAGATGGTCATTGTCGTGGCGCCTCCCGCTCCCGATGAGATGACGGGCATCGCGGCGCACGTTGACGCTTCCGATCAGCAGGAGCTTTTGACAAAAGACATCGCGTGCGCCCTTGAGGCGGACGAACCCGCCTCTGCTATAGCCAAGCGTCTGTCGCAAAAGTACTCTCTGCGCAAGCGCGAAGTGTATGCGCGCGTTCTTGCCATGCAGGAAGAGCAGAACGCTGTCGCACGCTAGAGCTTTTGTTCAACACCATCTACACCTGCGCATACGTCGCACTTTGCGATACAATGACCTGCGGCTCATTCGCCTGCGGGGCGCCATATGCCGCCGCACGTTCGTAAAAGAGGTTCATCTATGGCAGACAAGCCCTCCTTCTTCATCACCACGCCCATCTACTACGTGAACGCCGATCCGCACCTGGGAACGGCATACTCCACGATCCTTGCCGACGTACAGGCGCGCTATCGCCGTGCTGCCGGCTATAACGTCAAGTTCCTCACCGGCATGGACGAGCATGGCGAGAAGGTGGCCGAGGCTGCCGAGAAGCATGGCATGACTCCTCAGGAGTGGACCGACAGCCAGGCTCCGCACTTTAAGGACCTGTGGAGTGAGCTCGAGATTTCAAACGACGACTTTATCCGCACCACCGAGAAGCGTCAGCATGATGCCGTTCAGTACCTGTGGGAGCGCATGAAGGAGTCGGGTTACCTGTATAAGGGCAGCTACGACGGCTGGTACTGCGTGCCCGATGAGACGTATTTCACCGAGACCCAGGTTGAGAAGGGCGACGAGGAGTATGGCAGCCAGGGTCAGCATCTGTGCCCCGATTGCCATCGTCCGCTCGAGCGCGTGCAGGAGGAGTCCTACTTCTTCAAGCTCTCCGCGTTCCAGGACAAGCTGCTCAAGCTCTATGACGAGCATCCCGATTTTGTTCAGCCCGGTTTCCGCATGAACGAGGTGCGCTCGTTTGTCGAGGGCGGTCTGAATGATCTTTCCGTTTCGCGCACAAGTTTTGACTGGGGCATTCCCGTCCCCTTTGACGAGGACCATGTCACCTATGTATGGTTCGACGCCCTGCTCAACTACATGACCTCGGTGGGTTACGGCGTCGATACGCCGGAGGCCAAGGCCGAGTTTGCCTATCGCTGGCCTGCTCAGTTCCATATCGTGGGCAAAGACATCATCCGCTTTCACTGCGTGATCTGGCCTGCCATGCTCATGGCTATCGGCGAGTCCCTGCCCGAGCACGTTTTCGCTCACGGCTTCCTCATGGTGCGCAACGAGGAGACCGGCAAGGGCGAGAAGATGTCCAAGAGCCGCGGCAACGCCATCGCTCCGCGCGAGGTCATCGATATGCTCGGCGTCGAGGGTTACCGCTACTACTTCATGACCGATGTCGTTCCGGGCACGGATGGCGCCATCAGCTTCGATCGTATGCAGCAGGTCTACAATGCCGACCTCGCCAACAGCTGGGGCAACCTCATTTCCCGTTCACTCAACATGAGCGCCAAGTACTTTGATGGCTGCGCCCCTGCACGTCCGGCCGATGCCGCGGCGTTCGCAAACCCGCTGGCGCAAATCTCCGAGGGCCTTTATGACCGCTATGCCGCCTGCATGGACAAGGTCGATTACGTGGGCGCAAAGGATACTGTGATGGAGCTTATCCACGCGGCCAACCACTACATCGAGGATTGTGAGCCTTGGGGCCTGGCAAAGGACGAGGCCAAGCATGACGAGCTTGCGTTTGTGATCTACAACCTCCTCGAGGCGATTCGTATCGCAGCTCACCTGCTGGCGCCGTTTATGCCGCAGACGAGTGCGGAGGCCTTGCGTCGTATCGCTTGCGCCGATGAGGCCCAGTGTGACGACCTGCACACCGCTTGCGCATGGGGCGGCCTTGCCGGCGGTGCTCCCGTAGAGAAGGGCGATCCGCTGTTCCCGCGTCTTCAGGCCGACAAGTAAACGCCATAGCCGTTTGCCATAATGCGATGTCGCGCCCTCGAGTAATCGAGGGCTTTTTTATGCGTACTTGC
Source organism: uncultured Collinsella sp. (assembly GCA_958348985.1). Lineage (GTDB taxonomy): Bacteria > Actinomycetota > Coriobacteriia > Coriobacteriales > Coriobacteriaceae > Collinsella. Next base: position 58,234 of record CATWBG010000011.1, read on the forward strand.
ATGAAGAGAAATGAAGAGAAGTAAAATCATGCGAGATGCATGCCAAAAGTAGGAGATGTATATGATTCCTTCGCCGCAAGAAGCCTATGAGCTGCTCAAACAGTACAACTCCGACCCGTTCCATCTGACGCATGGGCGCATTGTGGGCGAGGTCTTGCGCTGGTATGCCGCAGATATGGGCCACGCGGAGGATGCCGACCTGTGGCAGAGTGTGGGCACGCTTCACGACCTGGACTTTGAGATGTGGCCCAACGAGCATTGTGTGCGCGAAGAGCAGCTCATGCGCGAGGCAGGTATCGACGACGCTGTGGTGCGTGCTTGCTGCAGCCATGGATGGGGCCTCACGGGCACGCCTTATGAGCCCGAGTCCGATCTTGAAAAGGTCTTGTTTGCAGCCGACGAGCTTACCGGCCTGATTGGCGCCACAGTGCTGATGCGCCCCTCCAAGAGCGTTGATGATCTGACGGTCAAATCGCTCAAGAAAAAGTTCAAGGACAAGAAGTTCGCCGCCGGCTGCTCGCGTGAGGTTATTACTCAAGGTGCCGAGCGCCTGGGTTGGGATCTTTCCGAATTGATGGAAAAGACTATCGAGGCCATGAAGGCGAGTCCCTCTGCTCCTCATGGTGAGGAAGCTGCGGACTCCGAATAACACGCGCGCCATACCTGCGCTTCGACGAGAATGAGGATACTTTCATGACGCAATCGCCGCTTGCAAGCGCTTCTGCCACGCGCCGGCTCCTTGAAGAGTTTGGCCTTGCGACAAAGCATCGCCTGGGTCAGAACTTTTTGATCGACAATCATGTAATCGAGCGCATTTGCAACCTTGCGGAGCTCGATGGAAGCGAGCTGGTGCTCGAGGTGGGGCCGGGCATTGGCACCCTCACTTTGGCGCTTACTCAGGAGGCATCGCGCGTGGTCTCTATTGAGGCCGACTCCGAGCTGGAATCGGTGTTGGCATCGCACGAGTACGATACCGATAATTTCCGCTTTATTATGGGCGACGCCCTTAACGTGACGCCGGAGCAGATCGCACAGGTAGCAGAAGGCGAGCCCACGGTCTTTGTGGCAAACCTGCCCTATAACGTTGCCGCGACGATTATCTTGCAGTTCTTCCAAACCATGCCTGCGCTCAAGCGCGCGGTGGTGATGGTTCAAAAAGAGGTTGCCGATCGCATTGCCGCAGCTCCTGGCAATAGGACGTACGGTGGCTATACGGCAAAGCTCGGACTCTATGGCACGGTGACGGGGCGCTTTGAGGTGCCGCCGCGCTGCTTTATGCCTGCCCCGCATGTCGATTCTGCCGTGGTCCGTATCGATCGCGTGGACATGGCACTGCCCGATGGCCTGGGCGAAGAACAGGTGGCGCGCGTGATCGATGCCGCCTTTGCCCAACGCCGAAAGACCATTCGTAATTCCATGAGCGCAAACGGGTTTGAGAAAGACGTGCTCGATGCTGCCTTCGCCGCCGCCGGCATCGCACCCACGACGCGTGCGGAGACGCTTACAACCACCGATTTCATCGCGCTTGCCCAGGAGCTTGAACGTGTTCGATAGCATCAACCCGCCGACATTCATCAAAAAGAAGAAGACCATCGAGGCACCTGAGCCGTGGGCCCCTTTGTACGACACCCATGCGCACCTGCTCTCGTTTTGGGATAAGGACCCGCTTGAGTGTTTGAGGCGTGCGCACCGTGCCGGCGTGGATGCCCTGGTGACGCTCATCGATCCCGTGGGCGACAAGATGGATGCGGCTGCTTTTTCACAGTGGTTGCGCGCATCGATTGTTGAGGCCGTACCGGCAGGGGAGATTCCCACTCTCAAATATCTGGCGGGTGTGCACCCGTATGGTGCGCTCGATTATACGGACGATATCCATGCGCGCATCGAGGCAGCACTTGCCGATCCTCTCTGCGCGGGGATCGGCGAGATTGGCCTTGATTATCACTTCGATGCCGAAGACGATGTGTCGCCGTGCGATCACGACGTGCAGATGGCGTGCATGGCTCGTCAGCTTGAACTTGCCCGTGCGCATAACGTGCCGGTCGAGCTGCATCTGCGCCACGAAGCTTCCGACGAACAGCGTACATCTCATGCGGATGCCGAACGCGTCTTGCGCGAAGTGGGCATACCGCGGGCGGGATGCGTGCTCCATTGCTTTGGCGAGGACCGTGCTACGATGGAGCGCTTTTGCGACCTGGGATGCTATATCGCTTATGGCGGAGCGGCTACGTTCAAGCGCAATACCGAGGTTCGCGAGGCCTTTGCGGCAACGCCTCTCGATCGTCTGCTTTTTGAGACCGACTGCCCCTATATGGCACCCGAGCCCATTCGTGGTCTTGAGTGCGAACCTGCGATGATCGGCCTTACGGCCCATGCCCTTATTAACGATCGCGTCGACCGTACGGGAGAATCTGCCCAGGTTATCGCGCAAGCAGCGTGGGATAACGCACAGCGTCTGTTTGCCGATCGCTCGGACGTCTAATCTCGGCTTCTAGCACGATATCCCGTTTGCATGCACAAGATTGCCGATGCGCTTGCAAACCGTCGCTTCTATGAAGCGCGGGGGATGGAGCGTACGCATGTCAAGCTCGCGATGGGGCTGTAGGCTCGGCATCTTTTGTAATGCGCGGGCAATCGAATTGTCTGCCCGCGCGATGACGGTGTAGGATTGCCTCAACCATCACGAGAGGGAGGGTTCTATGTCTAAGAAAAAGCCTTGTGAGCTTAAGGGAACCGCAGGCGCAATTGCGGCTATTCCGTATCGTGAGCCGCAGCAGGCAGATAATCATCGCCTTGAGGGTTCATGGGACCTGCATACCCATTCGACGTTCTCGGACGGCGAATATACGGTGGAGGAGCTTATCGAGCAGGCACGTGCGTGCGGATTGGCGCGTCTTGCCATCACCGATCACGATAGCGTGTCTCAGCTATCCTTCATTCGCAATCAAGCACGCGCCCTCGATTTCCCGGTGCTTGCGGGGTGCGAGGTCTCGGCTGTCAATCCCAAGACCGGCAAGAAGATTCACATTCTGGCATACGGACTTGAGGCTACACCCGACGGCTCGGGTCCGCTTGAGCGCATTGTTGCCCAAACGCAGTACTTGCGCACGGCGAACAGCCTGTGGCAGGCTTGGCGCCTCAAGCAGGCAAACGTTGAGTTTTCGGGCAAGCATCTCTCCATCGATGAGGTCTGTGAGGTTGCCGCCCAAAGTACGAGCGTCTACAAGACGCATATCATGCAGGCGTTGACGGGCCGCCCTAAAAACGATCCGGATTATCAGTTCTGCTGGGACGTGTTCTTCAAAAAGGACGGTATCGCTGCGCGTTCCATCGAGTATCCCAAGGTAAAAAAGGTTGTGCGTGCCATTCGTGAGCAGGGCGGCGTGCCGGTGCTTGCCCATCCGGGTCAAAAAGACTCGTGGTCTGCCATTCCCGATTTGATTGCCTGCGGTCTTATGGGCATCGAGGCGTATCATCCTTCGCATACGCCCGAAGACGTTGATCGCGCCTTTGAGGCGGCAGAGCGTTTTGGCCTGTTCGTCACCGGCGGCAGTGATTTCCATGGACGCTACAGTTCGGCTCCTTGTTTAGGTACCGCGTATCTGGCGCCGCAGGAGGCTACCGAGCGCCTGGAGGCCCTTTTCGAGATCGAGCAAACGCTGCAATAGGATTGGGCTTTCGGCGCCATCGGCCATTTAAAGTGTGATGTAAAACGAGCCCGTGCAAGACTGTGGTCCTGCACGGGCTCGCTGTGCGTATCGATATGCCGGGACGTATTACTTCGTGCTGTCGATTTTCAGGGGCGAGGGCGCTGTGGCGACGAGGCTGGATTTTGCTTGCTGCGGCTGACCCGTCACCAGGCGGAAGAGACGGTCAAGCTGGACCAGACACCACTCTAAAGGATTTGGCGCTGCCTGATCTTGGGCGCAGACGAGTTTGACGGTGGCGACGGTATGGCCGTCCTGTACAAGGGTGAGGGTGCCCGCATCGTCTCCGCGCTTGATATCGCCCGAGAGCGTCTTGAGGTCGATTTTTTGCTTGACCTCTCCGGCAAGGTTGAATATCCGTGCCGTTTGCGTGGGGTTCTCGGCGGTGACGTCGATGGTTTTATCGGTCCAGTCGGAGTCGGTGGCGCGCGCCACGAGCGGCTGGCCATCCGCTGCGGTCATGTTCGAGGTGACGGCGGGGTAGTCGACGATGTGGTCGTAGTACCAGTTTGCAAGGGTGAGGGTGTCGGCAAAGCGCACTTCGTCGCCATTGCATCCAAGCACAACGGTGTAGATTTCGCCGCCATTCTCGCGCGAGAACGCGCCCACAAAGCACTGCAGGGCCTCGTAGGTGCCGCCCGTTTTTCCGCCGATATTGCCGTTCGTGCCCAAAATCTTGTTGCGCTCGATCATCGTGATCTCGCGCTTGGTACCATCGGCGCCGGTGACGTGCGCGACATTATCGGTAGAAGAGGTAAGTGCACGGAAGTCGTCATTGCGCATGGCGTAGGAGAACATGGTTGCGACGTCGCGTGCAGAGGAGTGCATGTCGCCTTCCCAGCCGTCGAAATCAAGGCCGTGAGGGTTGGTGAACTTGCTGCCCATGCCCAGCTCCTGGGCCTTTTTGTTCATGGCGTCGATGAAGGTGCCGTAGGGGTCGTCGGAAGAGGGGTCGATAATCGCGCCGATGGAGCGTGCAATCGCCATGCCGGCGTCATTGCCCGAGGGGATGAGAAGTGCCCTCAGTGCCGTCTCGAGTGTCATGGTGTCGCCCTCTTTGAGGCCCGCTGAGGACTGGCCCACGGTTGCTGCGGCGTGGTCGACGGTGATGGTGGTGTCGAGCGGGGCATTGTCGAGCGCCACGATGGCGGTCATGACCTTGGTGATCGATGCAATCTTTACCTGCTCGTCGGCCGCACGCTCGTAATAGACGGTGCCGTCCTTGCCTACCACGATGGCGTGAAGTGCCGAGATGTCGGGACGGTCGGCCGCGGCGTCCTGGCGTTCGGATTCGGCAGTGCCACAGACGATATCGGTGTCGGGTTGGTCGGCCAGTGCAACGGCGGGCATGGCTGTGATGCACAGGGCGCAAAGAAGTGCTGCCATAAAGGCGGAAAGACGAAGGTTCAGGGCGTTATGGCGGGTGCTCACAATCGCTCGCTTTCATTCAGTGTCGGAGGGTGATATCGGCGCAGTCGCGCAACGGCTCCCAGTATAGCTGCAATTGACCTGGAGAGGGCGGTTGGGTCGGGCGTGGCGGGCCTGTATATCTTCCTGGCGCAGTTACGCAGAGAGGGTTCACCCGTTCGGGGCGAACGGGTGAACCCTCTCGAGTATGTTTGAGCACAGGACGATATACAGGCCCGCCCCGCCTGCCCAAACCAGACTTGAGGCAAAACCTCTCGCAACCTGCGTCTTTACGATTCCCTGACATATCGCTTATTTCATCATGAAAGCGTATGCGTACCATCGGCAAGGTATCGTTGAAATGATTGAGGAGGTATCGCGCGTGAGTGAACCTGCTGTTGATATAGCGCCTGTTGAGGTTGGCCTCGATCCTGCGGATGCCATGGCCCTGGCGGCCAAGGAGGCGCATGAGCGCGAAATGATGGGGGAGATGCCGCAGGATGCAGTGCGGCTGCCTCATCATGAAGTGCGCATGTCGGTGTCGCATCTTGACCTTTTCTATGGCGATCACCAGGCCCTCAAAAACGTGAATATCGACATTCGCGAACGCGAGATCACCTCGTTTATCGGTCCTTCTGGCTGCGGAAAGTCGACGCTGCTTCGTTGTCTCAATCGCATGAACGACTACGTAAAGGATTGTCGCGTAGAGGGCAAGATTACCCTCGATGGCCGCGATATCTATCGCGATTACAACGTCACGCGCCTGCGTCAGCGGGTGGGCATGGTGTTTCAGCGCCCTAATCCTTTTCCAATGAGCATTTATGATAACGTGGCATACGGTCCGCGCGGACTTGGTATCAAGAGCCACTCTGAGCTCGATGGCATTGTCGAGGAGTCTCTGCGTTCCGCCGCGCTTTGGGATGAAGTCAAGGACAAGCTCAAGGCATCGGGGCTGGGCCTGTCCGGTGGTCAGCAACAGCGTTTGTGCATCGCGCGTGCCCTTGCAGTCAAGCCTGAGGTCTTGCTTATGGACGAGCCCACGAGTGCCCTTGACCCCGTCTCGACGGTACAGATCGAGCAACTCGCATGTGAGCTGCGCGAACGGTACTCGCTCGTGGTGGTCACACACAACATGCAGCAGGCTTCGCGCATTTCGGACTCGGTGGCGTTTTTCCTGCTGGGCGAGCTGGTCGAACATGCGCCTACGGCAGAGCTGTTCCGCGCTCCTAGAGATTCGCGTACGGCCGATTACCTGATGGGCCGCTTTGGCTGATATGGCCCGGTGGCGTATGTTGCCGGTGTATGATGGCACACAGACGCAAACGGGAGGAGTACCTCATGATTTACTACGTGGAAGACGATGACAACATTCGAGGGCTTACCCTGTATGCACTCAAACAGCAAGGCATCGAGGCAGAGGGGTTCTCGTGCGACAGCGAGTTCAAAGCGGCGGTCGCGCGTCGCGTGCCCGATGCCGTGCTCTTGGATATCATGCTTCCCGACACCGATGGCCTCGAGATCATGCGTCGCCTTCGCGCCGATTCCGAAACCGCAACGGTGCCCATCATGATGCTTACAGCAAAAGATACCGAGCTTGATAAGGTTGTTGCCCTTGACGGCGGCGCCGACGATTACCTCACCAAGCCCTTCTCGCTCATGGAGCTCACCAGCCGCTGCCGCGCGCTCCTTCGCCGCGGAGGTATGACCAAAAAAGTGAGCGACACGTTGTCCTCCCAGGGCATCACGCTGTCTCCCAGTCGACGCGAAGTGGCGGTTGACGGCAACGAGATCAAGCTCACGCTGCGCGAATTCGACCTTCTTGAGTACCTTATGCGCAAGCCCGGCATCGTCTTTTCACGCGAGGCCCTGCTGCAAAGCGTTTGGGGTTGGGACTTTGACGGCGGCTCACGCACGGTTGACGTACACGTGCAGACGCTCCGTCAAAAGCTGGGCGATCATGCCTCTTGCATCGAAACGGTGCGCGGCGTGGGTTATCGCTTTGCTGGCCACGAGGCGTAGTCGAATATGGCGGCGGCAATAGCTGCGACGGTGCATCGGTCGCTTTCGAAGCGTGTGTTTGGAACTATCTTCACCATCGCCATGGTGATCATCGTGGCGCTTACGGGCGTAGGTACGGCCTTCATTCAAAACCGGCTGGTGACGCTTACGCATGAGGAGATTTCCAACCAGCTCGATGTCGTGGCGGCGGCGCTCAATGGGTCGGAAGACGAGATTGCGATGCTGTCTCATCTTGAGCTTGACAATGCGCGCGTCACGTTGGTGGATCTCGATGGATCCGTGCTCTACGATAGTCAAGAATCCCCCGCAATGATGCCCAATCATAAAAATCGCCCCGAGATTTCTCAGGCTTTTAAAGAAGGCAGGGGCTCTTCCGAGCGTTCGAGTTCAACGCTTGGTGAGGTCATGCTCTATGAGGCGAAGCGATTGGATTGCGGGCGCGTGGTTCGCCTCTCGCAGGCCCAGTCAGGCTTTTTGACCGTGTTGCTTTCGGTAATCGGTCCCATTCTCGCTATGGCTCTTGTCTGCATCGTCGGCTTGCTTTTTGTGGCCCGCCGCGAGGCCCGCGCGATCATCGCGCCCCTGCGCGATGTGGATCTTGACCATCCGCGTCGGAATGCTGACGCCGCGTATGCCGAGATGGTCCCCATGCTCGAGCGTATCGAATCGCAGCGTCAGGAACTTAAACGACAGATGCGCGTTTTGGCCGATAACGACCGTATGCGCCGCGAGTTTACGGCAAATGTAACCCACGAACTCAAAACGCCGCTTACAACCATTTCGGGCTACGCCGAATTGATTGAGAACGGCTTGGTGGCGAGCGAGGACGACCAGCGTGATTTTGGCCGTCGTATCCATAACGAGGCCACGCGTCTCGCGGCGCTCGTCAATGATATCTTGACCCTTTCGAGTCTCGATGAAGTCGAGCATGGCGACGCGGAGGTTTCGAAGAGCGTTTGGGGCGCCTCCGAGCCGGTTGACCTATCACGTGTCGTGGATGCGGTCTGTCAGCGCTTGGAGCCGGTTGCAGATGCGAGCGGCATTACCTTGGGACAAGATACGGACCCGGTAATCGTTTTTGGCTTGCCACGTCTGCTTGACGAGATGATTTACAACCTGACGAATAACGCCATTCGCTACAACCGCGAGAACGGTTCGATCAACCTGTACTGTGGCGCCGATGATGAGGGCCATCCGTATGTGCGCGTGCGGGACACCGGCATCGGTATTGCTCCCGAGGAGTGCGGCAAGATTTTCGAGCGCTTTTATCGAGTGGACAAAAGCCGCTCTAAGGCACGTGGCGGTACAGGTTTAGGACTCGCCATCGTCAAACATGCTGCGGTTTTTCACCATGCGCAGATCGATGTGCAAAGCGAACTTGGGCAGGGCACAACCATCACGGTGCTCTTCCCCGTGCAGGACCCTTCGCTTTGGAGTTAAGGCTTCGCTTTGTCCAATGCGTGCTTCGTGTGGGAACGGCTGCTATCGAGTTCTTGTGCCAAGCGTATTCCAATCGATAAAGAGCTTGTGACGCAGGGCTTTTTCTGCTGCCTGCTCCTTTGGCGTCTTTGGCTTGACGGGTACGCCAAGCTTGAGTGCGATAAGCTCCTTTACCGCTTGATAGCTGCGCTCGTTTGAGAACTGCTTAAAAGATAGTTGGATGACCTGGATCCCCATGCGTTCTAGCGCCGCCGCCCTATCGGCATCGGAGATTCCTGCGGCTTCGCTATCGTGGATACTGCGGCCCTGGCACTCGATATCAAGGGCGGGATGCGATCCGCTTGCCTCTATATAGATGTCGGCAAAGCAATGGCCGTGTCCGTAGAGTGCTCGGGCTTGCTTGTTAAGGCGGATGCGGTGATTGTTCTGGATGGGAAGACCTTCGCCCCCAAGCCTTCGCGAGAGGCCCAGCAAAATGGATGCCTGTACCTCAAAGGGGGAAGCGCAGGTCCCTGTTACGCGATCGATGGCCCAGGCGAGTTTTTTGGACCCGCGCAGACCCTTTGTCTGGTCGAGGAATGAACGAAGCGATTCGGGACTGGTCGTCGGGTCTCGTTTCCAGAGCGATGTCTGGGCATCCTTCGTATCGACGACCCGTTTCCATCCGGCGTTTTCGGGGATAAAGCCCTGATCGGCAGCTTCCTTGAGCAAGTTTTCGGTTTGTACTGTCGGTTGAAAAACGGAGAACGAGCCGCAAAGTTCATAGGTTGCCATCAAAAGCTCAATGCGGTCGATGCTGGGAGCCATAGTAAGAAGCGTAAGCTCGGGCCCGGCGAGCAAAAAGCCGTGATCGGTTTCTTGGATGCAGCCAAACGGAAGCTCGCCGCCAACGAGATGCGATTGATAGGTGGCGCCGGAATTAACAGCGGACCTTGCGCGAACAAGGCGATGAATGGGGGTACCGAGCAGGTCAGAAGCCGTGCTGCACGATGCGAGCTTGCGATGATTCGAGTCTTGATATGTGCCCGGTAACGGGGGATAGAGCGCTCGGAGTTGTGGGGGAACCCGGTGAAAGCGAAAAGCGCTCTGTGCGCAGACGGTTTGAGGCATTAAAACCGCTCCATTCAAGCCGCGTCGAGAGAAACTTCCTGATTTCAGTAGCAGTATGGGTATTCGCTGAGTAGAGGCGTCTTTTTCAAAGAAAAAGACCAGATAATGAAACGCTATTTATAGAGTCTACTAGGCAAAATCAAATACTGGTACTGAAATCAGGAAGTTCCTCCGGCGACCGGTTGTTTTGAAGAGGCTTATCGTCTCTCCGTCCTTGCTTTATGCAAAAAATAGACTGGCAATGTATATATGCGCGCTGTTGGGATATAAAATCTAAGTCTCAACGTATGAGGTCTGATGCAGCCCGCCTGTCGGGCTGTTTTTCGGGCGCCGTCAAAGCGAAAGGATGCGTATATGCGCAAGTTCAAAACTGAGAGCAAAAAGCTGCTCGATCTGATGATCAACTCCATCTATACCAATAAAGAGATCTTCTTGCGCGAGCTTATCTCCAACGCTTCCGACGCTGTAGACAAGCTCAACTTCAAGAGCCTTACGGATAATGATGTGGATATCGACAGTGCCGATCTTGCCATCCGCGTCTCCTTTGATAAGGACAATCGTACGCTCACCATTTCGGATAACGGCATTGGCATGACTGCCGAGGAGCTGGAGAAGAACCTGGGTACCATTGCCCATTCCGGCAGCCAGGAGTTCAAGACCGAGAACGCCGAAAGCCAGGGCAACGATGTGGATATCATCGGCCAGTTTGGCGTGGGCTTTTACTCTGCCTTCATGGTAGCGAGCCGTGTGCGCGTTGTGAGCCGCGCTTTTGGTTCTGACGAAGCCAACGTGTGGGAGAGCGACGGCCTTGAGGGCTATACCATCGAGCCCGCCGAGCGCGCCATCCATGGTACCGATGTTATTCTGACGATCCGCGAGGACGAGGGCGGCGAAGACGGCGAGGGCTTTGATACCTACCTGTCCGAGTGGGGCCTCAAGAACTTGATCAAGCAGTACAGCAACTACGTGCGCTATCCCATCCAGATGATGGTTACCAAGCATCGCGAGAAGCCCAAGCCTGAGGACGCTGGCGACGACTATACGCCCGAGTGGGAGGATTATCAGGAGCTCGAGACCGTCAACTCCATGACTCCCATCTGGAAGAAGCGCGCCTCCGACGTGGAGCAAAAGGACTACAACGAGTTCTACAAGAGCACGTTCCATGATTTCGAGGACCCGGCGCGCACCATCTCGTTCCATGCAGAGGGCACGCTCGAGTACGATGCCCTGCTGTTCATTCCTGACCGCGCGCCGTTTGACCTATATAGCAAGGATTACGAGAAGGGCCTTTCCCTCTATAGCTCCAATGTGCTGATCATGGAGAAGTGCGCCGATCTGCTGCCCGACTACTTCAACTTTGTGCGTGGCGTGGTCGATTCTGCCGACGTTTCGCTCAACATCAGCCGCGAGACCCTGCAGCAAAATCGTCAGCTGCGAGCCATTGCCAAGCGTGTGGAAAAGAAGATCTCTTCCGACCTTGAGGATATGCGAGATAACGATCGCGAGGCGTACGAGAAGTTCTTTGAGAACTTTGGTCGTGGCCTTAAGTACGGTATCTATTCGAGCTACGGCATGAAGGCAGACGAGCTTGCCGACCTGCTTTTGTTCTACAGCGCCAAAGAGCAGAAGATGGTCACGTTGGCTGAGTATGCCCGGGCGATGCCTGCCGATCAAAAGGCTATCTACTATGCTGCTGGTGATTCGCGCGAGCGTCTGTCTAAGATGCCTGTTGTGACGGGCGTGCTTGCCCGCGGGTACGACGTCTTGCTGCTCACGGCCGATGTCGACGAATTTACCTTCCAGGCCATGCGTTCTTACCATGCCCATGATCTGCCCAAGGTCTACGAGGACGATGCCGCCCGTGAGGCTGCTGAGAAAGCGGTGACCGACGGCGCCGAGCCCGAGACCGAGGACCGTACTTTCGACCTCAAAAACGTTGCAACGGGCGATCTTGACCTTGCGACCGAGGACGAGAAGAAGGATGCCGAGGAGGCTACCAAGGAGAACGAGTCGCTTTTCACGGCGATGAAGGAGGCCTTGGGCGATAAGGTCGAGAAGGTGGCTGTTTCTGCGCGCCTGACCGATGCTCCCGCTTGCATTACTACCGAGGGACCGCTTTCGCTGGAGATGGAGCGCGTGCTGCGCCGCGATCCGTCTTCCGAGGCCGAGGGCATGCCTAAGAGCCAGCGAGTGCTTGAGCTCAATGTCAAGCATCCCGTCTTTAAGAAGCTCGTTTCTGCAAACGAGGCAGGCGATGCCGAGAAGATCAAGCTGTACGCCGGCCTTCTGTATGACCAGGCGTTGCTGGTTGAGGGCATTCTTCCTGAGGACCCCGTGGCGTTTGCCGCAAGCGTCTGCGAGCTCATGTAGATTGGCGTAGATTAACGCCTGCGAATCCCTTCGGGCCGGTCCCCTTCAGTCAGTCGAACATGGTTGCACGAACGTTCGCCCGACTGAAGGGGACCGGCCCTTCTCTTACGGCGTTGGGAATCTACTGCGGGAATATCTGCTTGTGGCACAACTTAGTGGATGAAGTCCCGTCTCGTTTGAGCCTGGGCCCTCCGTCCCCCCCCCTCTCTGAGATGTTCGTGAAGCCACATCTCAGAGAGAGGGGGGGACGGAGGGCCCGCTTTTCAAATATCGAAACGATTTGGAGAGATTTTCC
>CATWBG010000012.1:0-50367 GCA_958348985.1 uncultured Collinsella sp.
GTCGTGGTCGTGGTCGTGGTCGTGGTCGTGGTCGTGGTCGTGGTCGTGGTCGTGGAAAGTGTCGCCCAAACCGTGCAGGTAGGCCATGTCGTGATCATGGTTCTCGTGCGCGGCGTCCAGCTTCACGTCGAAGTCGCAGCAATCGATGCCAGCCTTCTTCACGCGCGCCACCGCAGGCGAAAACCCTTCAAGCGAGAGTTTTCCAAGCATCTGAAGCAGGCGCTCCTGCGCGGATTCGCCGCCCAAATCCAGCAACGCCGCAACAAGCATGTCGCCGGCAATTCCCGCCTGACAATCCAAATAGAGCGTTTTGCCGCCACCCGAATGTGCCGCATGTATTGGCATATCTACGTGATCCCTCCCAGCCTCAATCGCAAACGCTTCTCGCCAACGCTACCACAGCAGGTGCGTACCGAAAACGAGCTTTGCTCAAACAAAAGCTGATTCTCAACTTCAATCGAACGCTCTGAACAGGTAGCTCATTCCCGCCGCCAGGCGAACGGCCCACCGACCTCGGCCATCAGTTCTCCGCACTTCAACTCGCTCCCTAACTCAAAAGGACCCGGAATGAATCTTCGCTCCGGGTCCAATATGAGGGATTCAGTTCACCCGCCAACAAGAGAGGAAACTGTTCAGAAATGCGTGCGAGCTGTAGCCATTTATTTCAGGATTGGCACTGGCGGGTCGACGCCAACAACAGATACTAGAACGACGCCGTTTCTATGAGCCTGGAATACAAATCACCCATTCTCTGGCACGCAGCATAGCCGCTTTCAAAAGAAACGGAATCGTATATAGCGCAAGATCCGTCCGTTCCAACCGTCACCGTTGCCGCCGATTCGAGCACAACAAAGAACATGCGGTCTCGACCGCCGGAGGCCCCGCCCTCGGGAACGGAAGCGGGGTCCTCCGACGTTTCCGAATCGAGGTCGGAAAGAACCCTGATCGTCTCCTGGAGATCTTCCTCACCAATCTCGGAAATGGACCGGCCGTCGAGCGAGAAGAGGAAGACGTCGATTACGTTATCGACGGAGATATGCTTTCTGGCTGCCCCGAGGCTGCTATCGCCGCTTTTGCCGCAGTCGTCACCAGCGTCTTTGGCACTTCCGCACGAGGTGCAAAGGGCTAGAGCGAACAATGAGACAGCCGAAATGGCACGTCTTCTGCTAATCATGTTCTTTGGCTCCTACTTTCTCCTAACAGCACCTATTGTTCTCAGGCTTGCGCCGGAATAGCCACTTGAGTATGCGTAGTAAGAACCGATTTTCGATGCCGTTGTGAAACCGAATTCCGGATCCATAACAAGAATGCTTATTGAAGCGGTGCATCCGCTTACAACGACAGCATGCGTCGATTGCGTGCTCCCATTGACAGACAGAATTCCAACCAAAGGATACCCTGAGCCAAGATTACTATTAACAGTACTGTCAGACGGCCAAGACGAATAATGCGTGTACTCGCTCACTCCGTTTTCCGAGAGGACTGCCGGAAACATTATGTTCGGCAGGGCCTTGTTATACGAAGATCCATAATATGCCTGGGCAACACTTTTCGCAGTTTTGCTCCCACCATTTCGGTAGTTTGCAATCGACGCAACGCACGCCGCCCAACAGATATTTGACGGCGGGTTTTGCGTTACATAGCCAACTTGAATGGCCGAATGCGCAGACCGAGATAGGGACGAGGCAAGCGCGTCGATTGAACTAATCTCATCAAGTTCCGAGAATATCGCTTTATCGGTGTCCATCGTTGAAGAATCTTTAAGCGAATCTCTCGTAGAAACGGTATAGCTGCTTTCGCCAACTCTAATCAAATCGCCATTTCTTTTTAATAGGCAACACCCATCTGAATCGTATACAACGGCAATTTGATTTCCCCTTTTGACTGCATCGTTAATTGGCTCGGCAAGAGCTGTTGTTACGATCATAGATTCAGCACCAATATCGTACGCAAGCATTCTAATATTTGAATACTGGTCAAGAATTGGATATCGAGGCTCAATCTCCTTAATCGACCCATTAATTGCCTCATAGGAACTGATTGGTTGGCAGATTGAAAGGGATGAGAAATCAACACCATCAAGTCCTATGCCAAACTTGTTAGCCTCGATTTCGCACAACGTTGACGCAAGAGAGGATATTTTTTCGACGTCGGCTTTAACTACAGTGCCGCCCAAGGCCGACTTCGGCATTGCAAGAGCACCAATGGCCATAAGCGAAGAAGCTAGAAACGTCCTTCTGCTAATCATGAGACTTTCCTCCCGCAGAAATCCAAGCTTTTTCATGGGACCCATGTTTTTTTGATTCCCCCAACCTTGCTATAACGACAAGCCATTCTTTTATACGTTACAAATTTCGTTCCGAATGGCATATCGGATGGCTGGATATTGAGTCTTGACGGCTCTTAGGACGAAAACCTGATGCGCTGTAGGATATGCCCCGCAAGCGATAGAAACTATCGTCTGAGCCATTGAATACCGGATGGAGACTGATCCGTTGGCTCTCAATTTCAGCCGAGCGCTCTACATCAGAAAATCAAAGGCACCAAAAAACAGGTAGGCACGGCTCTTGTACGTACCACGATAACCCCACGCCCGCATGGTATGCTTTGCGGCATCGTTTGCACGCAATGCGCCAACAATATGTACGGGAGGCACGCATGTCCCAAGAAGATATCAAGCAAAGCATCCACGACGCCTTTGATGAGGACGACCCGAGACCGGCAAAACGAGCCCCCAAGCCCGGCTCCGGCAATCCCGGCCTTCCCATCGCTTCTCTCATCTTTGCCGTAGCAGGAGCCATCCTCGGCGGCTATGTCAGCTGGATTTTGAGCGTTATCGCCGGCATCGTCGCCATCGTATTGGGCGTTGTGGCGCGCAAACAGGCATCTCCACGCCTTGGCCTTGCCCTCGCAGGCATCGCTATCGGCGTGCTTTGCATCCTCAGCAGCCTCGCACTCGTAGGCATCTACCTGTTCAAGCTCAAGAACATGGGCCTGCTGTAACAAGCCAGCGCCCAATACAGGAGCTCTTATGCCTTGTTGCCCGTTGGTCGACTGCCATACTCACACGCATTTTTCCGATGGCGTCTCGACATTCGAGGAAAACGTCCGCGCGGCGGTGGGTGCCGGCTGCGAGCTAATGGTCTCGACCGATCACCTCACCCTGCCCGCCAGCATGGACGCCGCCGGGGACGTGCAGGTTACCGAAGCGGACCTTCCGGCCCACCGCGCCGCCTTCGACGATGCAGTCAGACTCGCGGCCGAGCTTTCACCCTCGCTCAAACTGCTATACGGCTTTGAGTGCGACTGGTATCCCGGATGCGAGCCGCTGGTCAAAGCGTGGTCGGCAGGTGCTGCCGTACGCCTGGGCAGCGTGCATTGGATTGGCAATCCGGGAGACATCCTGGCGGGTGCCGCGGGCGCTGCCGGAACCGACGATGTGCCCCGTGCCGACCCGCCCAACTCCGACGCCGGCTGGATCGACTACGATGCAGACCTGCATGTTTGGAACAACCTTGGCGTTCACGAGGTCTGGCGCCGCTATGTCGACGCCTGGTGCGCCGCCTGCGAAAGCCCGCTCGATTTTGATGTGATGGCGCACCCGGACCTTCCCATGCGCTTTGCAAACGAAGGGCTTGCGCCGGATTTTGATCTTTCCCCCTTATGGGACCAGATGGCAGCGTGCGCACACGATACGCACAGGCGCATCGAAGTTTCCACGGCCGGTATGCGCAAAAGCGTGAATGATTATTACCCCACTCGCGGTCTGCTCGAGCGCTTTGTTCGCGCAGGCGTCCCCATCGCATTCGGATCAGACGCGCACCGCGCCTGTGATATCTGCTGGGGCATCCGTGATGCCTACGCATTCGCCTATAGCTGCGGATACCGCTCGTTTGATATCCCCCGCGATGCCGGGGCATGGGAGACCGTCTCCCTCTAGGGCGCTGGCCCCTCACGAAACATGCCATCCGTTGCCAAAAGCGACCAAAAAAGGGTGCTGGCAACACCACATCGCAGCGTCGCCAGCACCCTCTCAACCAAAAAATACGGGTATAGGTAGGTAAAACCCAAAACCCAAAGTGCACCTCTAAAATCGGCAGCATTTTCGCAGGTTGTCGCGCCTCAAAAAGAGCGTCTACTCGAACGAACGGTTTTTACCTACCTATACCCGTAAAAAATGGGCGGACGCCATCCTCGCAGAAGGCACCCGCCCGATCGCTTCATGTAAAAACGGCTACTTCATGCGCGCATTGAGCTCTCCGGCAAGCTCGTCGAGGGTCACGCCGTAGCGCTCGAGCGTCACGAGCAGGTGGTACACCAAATCGCCCGCCTCGTAGCGAATGTGGTCGTGGTCTTTATCCTTGCAGGCCATGATCACCTCGCTTGCCTCCTCGGCGATCTTCTTGAGCAGTTCGTCCTCGACGTCGGTCAAAAGGCGCGCCGTATAGCTCTTTTCGGGAGAAGACTCGCGGCGACTATGAATCGTCGCGGCCAGGCTCTCCAGAGTCTCGCCGATATTGCCATCCTGCACGTTAGCGGTACGTACGCCCATGCTTGATTCCTCCCAAACGTAACGCCGCTGCTATCGCGGCTTGCATCCCATCTACCTACGGCTCAACGCGCTTGAAAAAACAACTGCGTGCACCCGTATGACATGTCGGACCGGGGCTGTCGACCTTCACAAGCAGCGTATCGCTATCGCAATCGGCCCATAGCTCGCGCACTTGCTGCATATTTCCGCTGGTCGCACCCTTATTCCAAAGCTCTTGGCGGCTGCGGCTCCAAAACCACGTGGTGCCGCGTTCAAGCGTAAGCCCCACAGATTCCTCGTTCATCCACGCCACCATCAACACCTCACCCGTGTCGTACTGCTGAACCACGCACGGGATGAGGCCGCGTTCGTCATAGGTGAGCTGCACGGGCGTTGTGACCTCGATCATCTAAAAATCCAATCTTACCGGGATGCCCTGACTTGCCATGTACTCCTTTACCTGGCGAATGCTAAAGGTTCCAAAGTGAAACACGCTTGCCGCAAGCACGGCATCCGCTTCGCCCTCGATAACGCCCTCGGCAAAATGCTCGAGCGTACCCACACCGCCGCTCGCGATCACAGGGATAGAGACCGCGCGAGCAACGGAACGCGTGAGCGCCAGGTCAAACCCCTCTTTGGTGCCGTCGCGATCCATGCTCGTAAGCAAGATCTCGCCTGCACCGCGACGTGCCGCCTCCGCAGCCCACTCAACGGCATCGATACCCGTGGCATTGCGACCGCCCGCGGTAAAGACTTCCCACTTGTCGGCGCCGGGCTTTCCGGGCGCGCCCACGCGCTTGGCATCGATAGCGCACACCACCGCCTGGCTGCCAAACGCCGCAGCGGCCTGGGTAATCAAATTTGGGTCGCGCACGGCCGCCGAGTTGAGCGACACTTTATCGGCACCCGCGGCAACCATCTGGCGCATACCCGCAAGATCGCGAAAACCGCCGCCCACCGTATAGGGAATGGAGAGCTCCTCGGCCGCATGCGCAGCCATGTCGATTGTTGTCGCGCGATTGTCGCTCGTGGCGGTAATGTCCAAGAACACGACCTCGTCGGCGCCCTCGCGATCATATGCCGAGGCAAGCTCGACTGGATCGCCTGCATCGCGCAGTTCCACAAAGTTGACGCCCTTCACAACGCGTCCGCACTTGACGTCCAAACACGGAATGATGCGCTTTGTTAGCATGCGCCCTCCTCTCCATGGGCCACAGCCAAGGCCTCGGCCAACGTGAAGTTGCCCTCATACAGGGCACGCCCGGTGATGGCGCCCTCGATGACATCCGCGTCCGCGGCGGCAACCGCACGAATGTCGTCGAGCGTGGAGATTCCTCCCGAGGCGACAACCGGAAAGCCGGCAACGTGGGCCACATGGGCATATGCCGCCACATCGATGCCGGTCTGCATGCCGTCGCGCGCGATATCGGTATAGACCAGGTGCCTGAAGCCCTGCTCGGCAAGCTGCCCCACCACCTCGTCAAGCGCCAGGCCCGCGCCATCGCGCCAGCCGTTCACCTTGACCTGGCCATCGTGCGCAGCGACATCGGCCACCAGCAAGTCGCCAAAGCCGCGCGCCGCGACCTCGGCAAAGCCCGGCTCCGTTACCAAAACGGTGCCCATGGCAATGCGCTTGGCGCCAAACCCCGCAAGCTCATCGATGCGTGCAAGCGAGCGCACACCGCCGCCCACATCAATGGACAGCCCGTCTACCTGGCAGATTGCCTCGATAGCGCGCGAATTAGCCTCGCGAGCGGCCTCATCCTCCTCGAACGCAGCCGAAAGATCGACCACATGGAGCCACGTTGCGCCCTGCGCGGCAAACTCCCGCGCAACCGAAACGGGGTCGTCGGAATACACCTTGCAGCGGCTTCGGTCGCCGCGCTCCAGGCGAACGACCTTGCCGCCAATCAGATCGATAGCGGGAAACAAAATCATGCGTCTACCTCCCCACCGTTCATGGCATCCTCGACGATACCCACAAAGTTCTCGATAAGTCGCAGGCCGCGCGCAGAGGATTTCTCGGGATGGAACTGGCAGCCAAAAACCCGACCGCGCTGCAACATACAGGCAAAGCTGCGCGTATAGTGCGTATGGGCAAGGGTGTCGGCGGCGGACACATCGAGGTCGGCCGCATACGAATGGGTGAAGTACATGTTGGCGCCCTCGGGAAAGCCACGCAAAAGAGACGAAGCGGCACCCTCCTTGGTCAGATGCACCTGATCCCAACCAACATGGGGAACTTTAAGACGCGTGGACTCAAGGCGCGAACACGACCCCTGAATCAGTCCCAAACCGCGTACCCAACGCCTACCGTCAGCCTCAAACAACACTCCGGGATTTAAACCCTTGCCGTAGGCGTCGTTCGCAACAGCTGCAGAGGCATCCGCGGGAACGCCCTCGTCACCGCGGTCAAGCAGCAGCTGAAGCCCCAGGCAAATACCTAAGATCGGCTTGTTTTCGGCAGCGGCCTCGAGCACCGCCTGGTCAAGCCCCGACTCGCTCATATAGGAGATGGCATCGTAAAACGACCCCACGCCGGGAATCACGATACCGTCGGCCGCGCGGACACACGCAGGATCGTCGCTCGCATAGGCCTCGGCGCCAGCGCGCGCAAAGCCGCGCACCACGCTCGACAGGTTGCCCTTGTGGTAGTCGACGATGACAATCGATGGACTGAGCACTGTTCCCTCTTCTCTTACCATTCAATCGATTAAAACGCCCAGCTAAAGGGTGCCCTTGGTCGATGGCACGCCCTTTACGCGCGGGTCCATCTCACACGCAAAGCGCATAGCACGGCCCGTGGCCTTAAAAGCCGCCTCGATAATGTGATGGCTGTTCTCGCCCGCCAGTTCGCGCACGTGCAGCGTGAGCCGGGCATCGCGCGCAAAGGCGTAGAAGAACTCGACCGCAAGCTCGGTATCGAACGAGCCCACGCGCTCGGTGGGCAGCGGCAGGTCGCAATAGGCCTGACCGCGACCGGAAATATCGACCGCCGCCATGACGAGCGTCTCGTCCATGGGGATGGTCGAGGAGGCAAAGCGCGCGATTCCCACTTTATCGCCAAGTGCCTGGCAAAATGCCTCGCCCAGCACGATACCCGTATCTTCCACGGTGTGGTGCGCATCGACCTCAACGTCACCCACGGCATGCACCATCAGGTCAAACTGGCCATGACGGCCAAACGCGTTGAGCATGTGGTCGAAAAACGGCACGCCCGTATCGATATCGCAAACGCCAGACCCATCGAGGTCAAGCTTGATCTGGATGTCGGTCTCCCCCGTCTTGCGGGTTACCTCTGCGGTGCGGGACATCTACATCTCCTCCTTAACGAGCACAGCAAGCGCGCTCAAAACAGCGTCATTCTCTGCTGGCGTGCCCACGGTGATGCGCAGGCAGTCGGCAAGTCCGGGCGCGTAGCTAAAGTCACGCACGAGAATCGAGTACTCGTCGCGCAAACGCTCGCGCACACGGGTCGCATGCGCCGTGCGCACAAGCAGGAAGTTGCCAAAGCTCGGCCAGACCTCAACGGGCAGGCCTTTGGCAGCAAGCGCCTCGAGCGCAGCCTTGACGCGCTCACGCTCCGCGGCAACCTGGGCCACAACCGGCGCATAGGCATCGCGAGCGCGCACGGCCGCAAGCGCCGCCGCCTGGGTAAGCACATTGACCGAGTAGATCTGGCGAATCGCCGCAAACACGTCGATGACCTCGGGCGCCGCGATCACATATCCGCAGCGCGCGCCCGCCGCCCCAAAGGCCTTGGAAAGCGTGTGCAGGATAGTGAGGTTGGAATACTTCTCGATAAGTCCTTGGGCCGTGGTCTTGGCACCAAAGGAGGCATCGGCGAACTCGATATACGCCTCGTCGACCATGACCATACCGGGACATGCCTCGCAGAGCTTGCCGACAAAATCGAGCGGAGCCACGTCTCCCGTGGGATTGTTGGGCGAGGTCACGATAGCAAGATCGCATGAGGGGGCCGCCTCAAGCACCGCCGCGCAATCGAGTTCGAAGGTCTTGGGGTCGCGCCACACGTCGTGCACCCCGGTCTCAACAAGCGAGGCAAAAAACGCGTATTCGCTAAAGCACGGCGGGCAATTGAGCAGCGTGCGCCCGCGCCCGCCAAAGGCGAGCAGGAAGTTATAGAGCAGCTCGTCGCCACCGTTGCCTGCGCAAACCATCTCGCGCGGCACGCCATGCCAGGCGGCCAGCTCGTCACGCAGGTCATTGCTCATGGGATCGGGATAGCGATTGAGCGGCGTTGCGGCAAGCGCGGCGTCAATGGCCTCGCGCACGCCCTCGGGCACGGGATAGGTATTCTCGTTTGCCGAAAGATTGATGCGCGTGGGCGTAAAGTTGGGATCATACGGCTCGATGTTCGCCAGATATGGCTGCACGAGCTCCTTCATCTTCTGGGAAAGCTCTGCCATCGCTATTCACCCACCGGCGTCGCGCCACGGGCGACCGTCTGGACGTCATCGCCCGGCCAGGCGACGGCAGTGAGATCTGCAGAAGCAAGTGCCTCGCAGCTCACGGCATCCTCACCATGCTCCAGAATGCGACGGCGCAGCGCCGCAGAAAGGGCGTGGGACCACAGGCCCTCGGCCTCGGCCAAACGCTGGGTCGCAGGCGCATCTTTCATCAGGCCCTGGGGCGTATAGCAAATGATGCTCGAGCGCTTGACGAACTCCTCCACAGAAAGCGGATTGGAGAAAAGCGCCGTGCCGCCCGTGGGAAGCGTGTGGTTGGGACCGGCAACGTAGTCGCCAAGCGGCTCGGAGCTCCAAGCGCCCACAAAGATGGCACCCGCGTTGCGAATGCCGCCCAGCAGGCCCATGGCGTCTTTGCAGTGAAGCTCCAAGTGCTCCGGCGCCACGGTGTTGACGGCCTCGACTGCAGCCGCCATATCGGCAGCGACTACGATCGTACCCTCGTTGTCAAGAGAGGCGCGCGTGATCTCCGCGCGGGGCGACTGCGCCACCAGGACCTCGATACCGCGCTCGACCTGGGCGGCAAAATCGGCGTCGCAGGTAACCAGGTAGCAAGCTGCCAGCGGGTCGTGCTCGGCCTGCGCCATAAGGTCGGCCGCAACAACCATGGGGTTCGCGCTCGCATCGGCGAGCACGCAGACCTCAGACGGGCCGGCGATCATATCGATACCGATATCACCCGAGACGATCTGCTTGGCAGCGGCCACGAACGCGTTGCCCGGACCGGTGATCTTATCGACCTTAGGGATAGTCTCGGTACCATAGGCAAGGGCCGCTACCGCCTGCGCGCCGCCCACCATGTAGATCTCGTCCACACCGCCGAGCTTGGCCGCTGCAAGCGTGTAGGGGCTGATAAGCCCATCCTTTTGCGGAGGCGTGACCATGACCACGCGCTTGACCCCTGCGACCTTGGCGGGAATAGCGTTCATGAGCACCGTGGAGGGGTATTGCGCGCGTCCGCCCGGCACGTAGATGCCGGCAGCCGCAAGCGGGGTCACCTTGACGCCGAGCATGGTGCCATCCGCGCGCGTGGTAAACCAGCTCTGCTCGACCTCGCGCTCGTGGAACTCGCGGATCTGTGCAGCGGCCTTCTTGAGCGCCGCGACAAACGTGGGATCCAAGCCCTCAAGCGCCGCATCGATCTGCTCCTGCGGCAAACGGAAACTCTCAAGGTCAACACCGTCAAAACGGCTGCAATAGTCGCGCACTGCCGCATCTCCCTCGGCGCGCACGCGGGCCACGATTTCCTTGGCAGAAGCCACGATATTCTCGGGCAGCACGCCCTTGCGATTGAGTTGGTTGACGCTCAGCAGCTCGCCCGCTGCCAACTTGATGGTCTTCATCTCAAACAGTCCTATCTCTATTGGGCATCTGCGCCCATGCTACGTCAAAATCGATATATGCCCGCTACTGAGCCGAGCCCGCAACGGGCTCGAAATGGAGATGCTCCACCGCAGCGGCCAGCCGCTCGCCCAGGATGCGCACGCGCGGATCCAGGCGAGCAGCGCCGGGGTTCACAAAGAAACGCGCCGTGCACTCCATGATCTCGCCGGTGACAACCAGATCGTTCTCGCGCAGGGTGGCACCCGTGGCCGTGATATCGACAATGCGGTCGGTCATGCCCACGATGGGCCCCAACTCGATATTGCCGTGGAGTGAGACGATATCGGCCACCACGCCGCGGCTTGCATACCACGCTGCGGCGATGCGCGGATACTTGGTTGCCACGCGCAGCGAGCCGCGACGGGCATAGTTGCGCTCGGCCTGGCCCGCACGCCAGGAAGGCTCCGCCTCGATAAACTTGCAGGCGCCGTAACCAAGGTCGACCAGCTGCAAAAGATTGAGACCGGCCTCGATCAGGGAATCGCGGCCGCAAATGCCGCAGTCGGCGCCGCCACAGCCCACAAAGGCGGGGGCATCGCTGGGACGCACGATAATGAACTCGATGTCGCCGATGCCGTCCTCGCCCGCGCGGGTATCACGGCCGTGCACGATAAGATGACGGCCCGGGTCGCGCAGCTCGGAGGCGTCAATGCCGGCGGCCTTCAGCACCTCGAGCGTATCGGCCTTGAGAGAACCCTTGGGCACGGCGATGCGCAACGGGGAGCCCGCTGCGTTGCCCGTGCGCACGGCAGCGTGGTCGCCGTCGGCAGCGTCCTCTGCCGTGTTCAGCGCGCTCTCCAGACGCTCGAGCGAAAAAGCAAAGCCCGCCGCCGGAACATCTGCCGCAGATGCGAACACGCCACAGAACACCGAATCGTACCTACCGCCCGAACCCACAGGATCGGGCAGACCGCCCGCATATGCCTTGAACACCAGCCCGGTATAGTAATCGAACGAATTCATGATGGAAAAGTCAAAGGAGAGCAGCGCGGCATCCTGAGCATCCAAACCCGCGATAAGCGCACGAAGCTCGCACGTCATGTCACCCGCGACACCGGCTGCGGCGAGAAGCTCGTCTACGCGATCGAGAACCGATGCACCGCCCACCAGGCGCGGCAGCTCGCAGATGGCAGCCTTCATGGCATCGGGCTCGCTGCTTGCCATCACGCGGGCGTCCAGGTCCACAAAATCATTTGCGTGAACCATGCGCAAGGCGTCCTCGGCCAAAGATGCGTCGCCCACATGTGCAAGAAGCGTTTTAAAGGGACGGACGCTGCCGCATACAACCCTGGCATCGGCAAGACCCAGAGCACGAACGGCACTTGTCACCAGCGAAACCATCTCGACATCGCCTGCGGCGTCCCCTTCGCCGATAAGCTCAAAGCCCAGCTGCGTAAACTGACGGGAGCCGCCAGCGCCACGCACCTGCTCGCGCACGACCGGAGCCTCGTAGCGCAGGCGAAGCGGCAAATCGGCCGAGCGCATGCGCGTAGAGACCAGACGCACGATGGGAAGCGTGTTGTCGGGGCGCACCACGAGCAAGCGGCCATCGTCATCAAACAACTTGAACGGGGTGTCCGCGATGCGGCCGCCCTCCTCGAGAGAGCTTTTGTCCTCGAGCAGCGGCGTTTCGACCGGAAGGTAATGATGGGCACGAAAGCAGTCCCTCACCGTCTGCGCGATCTCCTCGCGCGCCTGAGCCTCCTCGGGCAAAATGTCCCTGAATCCCCACGGTGTGGCCGTCATACGTGCGTCCATCCCCTCTACGATAGCCAACATATCGAAAAAAAGACCCGGCCTCAGCCGGTGTCTGATACTTTAGCATACTAGAGTGTATTCTGCGATTATTTCATATTGATTGCAGGGAGCGTGAGCAGCGTGCAATTTTGCAGGCACAGCGAGCCTCGATATCAGGCCGCGGCAAGCATCATCACAAAGGGAATGGTCAAGATGCTCGCCACGATAGAGATGAACGTGCCCTGCATCATCGGCTTGGTGTCGGCACCGTATTGAATGGCATACAGCGTACCGTTGCTCGCTACAGGCATAGCACTCTCCAAAACCAGCACCGCGATGACGCCGGGTGCAACCCCAAAGCTACGAAGCATCACCATACCGGCAAGCGGAACCAGCACCAGCCTTCCTGCTGCGGCAACATAGGCGCGCCAGTTGGTCAACATGGAAAGCGGCTGATAATGAGCAATAGACGCCCCCATCAACAGCAGGGCGGAGGGAGTTGTCATCTGGCCTATGAGCTCAATGGAATCGCCCACGAACCCCCAATCGGTAAAGCCCGTCGCCATGCACACGATCACGATGAGGCTCGCGATGAGCGTAGGCATCTTCAAGCAGTCCAAAAGCCCACGGCACACGGCCTTCCATCCGCCGTCAATGCCGCGAAACATCATGATGCCCAAGGTGAAAATAAAGAGATTCGAGGGAATCAGACCAATCGTCGCATACAGGAGCGCACGCTTGCCCAGTATCGCCGTGATAACCGGAAAACCAATAAATCCGCAGTTGCCAAACATGATTATGAAGCGAAATGAACTCAGCGACGTCTTGGGCACGCGCATGACGGCGCACAAAACGCAGGCAACGATAAATGCCAGGACAAAAAACGCCATCATGCCAAAGAAGACCTGCAAAAGCTCGCCTGTACCGGGAAGTTTCGTGGCGCCAAACACCGAGGAGACAACCAAGGCAGGCAAGGCCACATCCAGAACGAGCCGGGACAGTTCGCGCTCAAACCCCTCACTCATAAGACCCAGGCGCGATACGACCCAGCCCAATGCAATCGGCAGGGAAACCGTAACCATCTCTATCGCAACATGACCAAAACTCATTGAATCGGCACCGCCAACAACCGTTTAATTTCTCAATCGCAATACACCGAAAACGATAGTTCCGCTCTCTTGATACAGCACCCGTAAAACCCAATCGAAACAAAAAGGGCGCACCCGGATCGTCTGTCTCGATCCAAGTGCACCCGATATAGCCCGGTGTCGGTTCAAGCGTTTACTGCAAAGCGTGGCTCAAAAAATCCCTGCCAGAATCGTCGGAGAACGCGACCACGCGATCACCTGCGCACAGCTCCGTGCCGCCATTGGGGATAACAATATCCCCGTCACGCTCAACGGCTACAAGCACAAGGTCCTCGGGCAGCTGCAGGTCGCGCACCGCCTTCCCAACCACCGAGGAACGGGGACGCACCTCGCCCTGAACGATAGCGTGGCCGCTCTTGCCCAAGCGCATAATCGTGTAGACGTCCTCGATATCAAGGCCTTCCTCGACGGAGCGCGTAATCAGATCGGCCTGGTCGATAGCCACATCGACGCCCATAGAGGCATCGAACATCCAGGCATTCGCCGGGTTGTTGACACGTGCTACCACGCGGCCAACGCCGTACTCCATCTTTGCGAGCATCGAAACCACAAGGTTAACCTCGTCGTTACCCGTAACGGCAATCACGACGTCCGAGTGCAGCACGCCTGCCGCCTCGAGGACATCGGGGCTCGAGCCCATGCCGCGCACGACCGTGCCCTCGGGCAGCTTTGCCTCAAGACGCTGCACCACGGTTTTTCTCGATTCGATAACGCGCACTGTGTCGCCGCGGCCGCTCAGCAGGGAGGCGAGATACGAGCCGGTCTTGCCACCGCCAACGATAATGATATTCATGGTTGCCTCCTTACTCGGCCAAGCCGAGCATGGTGCGGAACTTGCCCGCAGCGCTCGACGCAACCGCCGCATAGATGATGTCTCCGTGGTCAAGCACCGTTCCCTGCGTGGGCACGAATGTCTCGTTATCGTGCGAAACGGCAACGATGCTGATCTCGCCCACAACAGTGAGCTCGCGCACCGGGCTTCCCTCAAGAAGCGCCGGGACGTCGGCGCGCACGAGGCGCACATCGCCGGACCCCAGTTCGACAACATCGTCCAGCTCGTTGAACGTCAAAAGCTCGCAAACGCGGCGCACGCCCCAATCGGTGGTGGAGATGCTCTGGATGCCGAGCCTACGGTAGGTTTCGGCATTGGAGATCTCGTACAGGCGAGCGATGACGCGTGGGACGCGATAGGTCTGACGCGAGATGCGCGCGACGACGATGTTCGTCTCGTCGGACGAGGTGCAGGCGATCACGGCGCTGGCACGGTCGATACCTGCAGCCTCCAAAACCGCTCGGTCAAATCCAATACCCTCGACAGTGCGGCCGCCAAACGACGCACCCAAAGATTCAAGACGCTCAGGATCCTGGTCGATGGCACAAACCTCATAGCCCTGCCTGTCAAGTTTGCGGGCGAGGCTCACGCCCATGCGTCCCATGCCCACGACGATTATGTTCATGGCTACCTCTTTTCCGGCGTCTGAGAAAGCGCGACGCCATTACGGTCGATATGGTTCTTCTTGCGAACGATGGCCTTGCGGCACTCCTCAATCAACAAGATAACGGGCGGAAGCAGCACCAAGAACACGTAGTCGTTCAGCAGCAACGGACTGGTGTGGAAGACGCCCTGGAACGGCGGGAACAGCGTGATGAAAACAATGAGCACGATCTCGAACAGAATACCCTTGTTGATCTGCTTGTTCGAGAACAGACCCGCGGCAAAAACCGAAGCGGTCTCCGTGCGGCAGTTCCAAACCTCGCCAATCTGCGTGAAGACGATAGCGGCAAGCGCCATGGTCGTTGCGCGGACATAGACCGGATCGAGGTCGGCGCCCACGCCAAACATCGCGATGCCCGGATGCCAACCATTCATGATCTGGCAGAACATGAACGCAGCGAAGGAGAAGAGCGCGCCAAGCATGCCGTACCACAGGAAGGCCTTGCGCATGACCTTGCCAGAAAGCAAGGGCTCGTTCGGGTCACGAGGGGGCCTGCTCATAACGTCGGCCTCGGGAGGCTCGGTGCCCAAACCAAGGGCAGGCAGCATATCGGTGCCCAGGTCGATGGTGAGGATCTGCATCGTCGTAAGCGGCAGAGGCACCGCTCCGCCCGAGAGCAGGTAAATCGCAGAAGGAACAGCCTCGGGGACATTGGAGTTCAAGATATAGAGCATGAACTTCCTGATGTTGGCGTAGACTGCACGGCCCTCTTCGATGGCATGGACGATCGAGGCGAAGTTGTCGTCGGTCAAGATCATGTCCGCGGCCTCCTTGGCCACGTCCGTGCCGGTGATGCCCATGGCAACGCCGATGTCTGCCTTCTTAAGCGCAGGAGAGTCGTTCACGCCGTCTCCGGTGACAGCCACGATCTCGCCCATCTGCTGCAGGTTCTCGACAACGCGCAGCTTCTGCTCCGGCGCCATGCGAGCAAAGACTACCTCGCCCTTCAACGCCTCTTTGAGCTCCTCATCCGAGGTCTTCTCGAGCTCGACGCCCGAGAAGACGCGCGGGTGCTCGCCCTGCACGATACCGATCTTGCGGGCAATGGACACTGCGGTCAGACCGTAGTCACCCGTGATCATGACCACGCGGATGCCGGCGCGGCGGCACTCGGCAACAGCTGCCGCAACCTCGGGCCTTGGCGGGTCTTGCATAACGAGCAGTCCAACAAAGGTAAGACCGCACTCGATGTTATCGGGAGTGTAATCGCTCATCGAGCGGGGAATGGAATCGTCGTCGGCGCGCAGCGGGCGATATGCCAAAGCGAGGACGCGCAAACCATTCGCTGCATAGCCATCGTTTGCAGCCATGATGCGCTCGCGCATCTCATCGTTCATGGGAGCGACCTCGCCGCGGCAGCGCACGTGCTCGGAAAGACGGACAACCTCGTTAGGGGCGCCTTTCACAAATGCGATACGGGAAGCGCCTTCAAACGGACGCTTGAGCTGATGGATGGTCGTCATGCGCTTGCGGCGGCTCTCAAAGGGGAGCTCCCTTACGCGCGGCATCTCGCGCTCGAGGTCCTCGAGCGTAAGTCCGGCTTTCTGGGCACTCACGAGCAGGCATGCCTCGGTGGGATCGCCCAAAACGGTATACCGGCCGCCCTCTTCCTCGGGAGCAACAAGGCGCGCATTGGAGCACAGCGCGCCGCCTGCCACCAGCAGGCGAAGCTCGTCGTTATCGGCAGCCAGCCACTTCTCGCCGTCGCCCTCGATGTCGCCCGCAGGCGCATAGCCAACGCCAGTGACCTCGTACTCGCGCTCGCATGTCCACAGATGGTTGACGGTCATCTCGTTTTGAGTGAGCGTGCCGGTCTTGTCGGTGCAGATAACACTCGTAGAACCCAAGGCCTCAACAGAGCTGAGCTTCTTCACCAGGGCATTGCGCTTGCTCATGCGCTGCACTGCCATAGCAAGCGACAGCGTAACCGTGGGCAGCAAGCCCTCGGGAATAAAAGCAACAACCATACCCAGGGCAAAGATAAACGAGGAGGCAAGGCCGTTGCGCACAAAGAGCACGTCAAGCAGGAAGAACGCGATGCCCATGCACAAGGCAAACAGCGTAACCTGCTTGGTCAGGCGATCAAGCTGGCGCTGCAGGGGGCTCTCGGAGTCCTCCATGTTCTGCGTCAGGCTCGCGATTTTGCCAAACTCCGTCGCCATGCCGATCTTTGTGACAACAACACGGCCGTTGCCCTCGGAAACCGAGGTTCCCGCGAACACGAGGTTGGGCGTTTCGGCAGCGGTAAGATCGGTCTCGAGCACGGCGTCGGCGGTCTTTCGCACCGGATTGGACTCGCCGGTAAGCGTCGACTGGTCCACCTGCAAATCAGAAGCGCGAACAACACGACCATCAGCAGAGATCTTGTCGCCTTCTGCTAGAACCATGATGTCGCCAGGCACGAGGTCTTCCGCAAGCACCTGAGACTGCTGGCCGTCGCGAATAACATTGACGTAAGACGGGAGCATCTTCTTGAGCGCTTCGGTTGCCTTGTCCGCCTGGTGCTCCTGCCAAAAGCTAAAGCATCCGTTAATCAAGTTGACCAACCACACGGCAACGCACAGCTCGGGCATACCTGCCACCAGGGCGATGATGCCCGCCGCCCACAGCAGAATAGCCATGAGATGCGTGAAGTTGGAGAGAAATGCCAGGACTGGAGATTTTTTCTTGGCCGCCTGGATGAGGTTCTTGCCGTGCTTGGCCTGCAGCTTTGCCGCCTGGTCGCTCGTTAGTCCAGCAGCGCTGCTACCCAGGGCCGCAAGCGCAGCCGCGCCGGTGAGCGAGGAGAGTTGCGAGATCTTCTCCTCATGCGATTCGGACGCAGTATCCAAGGGTCCTCCTTTCTTTGATTGCGCGCGTGCCCGACGGACATGCGCGGCCGGCGGCAATGCCGCCAACGCAACGGAAGAATAGCCACCCTTGGGCCTCTTTAGCACAAGACTATCACCCTTGCACGATTCAACATGTGCCAGGCATAAAAGTGCCGTTAAACTCGGATAAAGAAGGCCTAAAGACACCAGGTAAGCGGCTATGTTTAGTCTTTAGCCGCAGTGGCGCGAATCATGCGATAGCCCACACCCACATGGGTTTGGATATAGCGGGGATGCGCCGGATCGGACTCGATTTTCTTGCGCAGCGTGCCCATGAATACGCGCAGCGACGCAAGGTCCGCCTGATGCTCGACACCCCAAACCTCATTCAAGATAAAGCTGTGCGTAAGGACCCTGTCCACATTGTGCGACAGCAAGCACAGGAGCTTATACTCGATGGGCGTCAGATGCAGTTCCTCGCCGGACAGGTATGCCACGCCCGCCGAATAGTCGATACGAAGATCTCCGTTCTCGAACATGGAGCTCTCGCGCATGGGGGCATTCGAAAGGTAGCTCGAGCGGCGCAAGGTCGTGCGAATACGCGCCTGGAGCTCACCTACCGAAAACGGCTTGGTGAGATAATCATCGGCCCCCGCATCGAGTGCGGCGATCTTATCGGCGTCTTCGCTTCGGGCCGACACCACAATGATCGGCATCTGGGACCACACGCGTATAGCGCGAACGACCTCGATGCCGTCAATATCGGGAAGCCCCAGGTCGAGCAAAACCACATCGGGCGCATTCGTGGCGGCCGAGGCGATGGCACCTCGCCCTGTAGACTCGGCAAAAAGATCAAAACTTTGGGCCTCAAGCGCCGTGAGCACCAGGTTTCTAACCGTAGCGTCATCCTCGACAACAAGGATTTTTGCATGGCTCTCAATCGGCATGGTCTATATCTCCATTCTCCATACGATGCAAGGGCAACGTAAACCAAAACGCGCATCCGTGCGGCTCGACCGCATCAACACCAATGCTGCCGCCATGCGCTTCCACGATCGATTTGCACAAAGCAAGCCCTAGGCCCACGCTCCTTTTCGAGTCTGCCAGAGTATGACTTGCCGTGTAGAACGATTCGAACACACGGGAACGATCCCCCTCGGCAATACCGGGGCCGTTATCCTCCACACGCACAACGGCCACGTCGGCATCGGCGTGCGACATAATGCGAATGCATGAGCCCGCCTGAGTATAGGCAACGGCATTGTTCAGCAGGTTCACCACAACTTGCACCATAAGACGCGCATCCACGTCGACAAGCAAAAGATCGCGGCTCGACTCGACCTCGATGTTGTGGAACTCGGAGTCCGGGCTTACATGGCGCAGCGCTTCTTCGACGATATCATCGAGCAGCTCCGTTGTCGTCGAAAGGCGCACCTCGCCATTCTCCAAGCGCGTGATCGCAAGCAGGTTTTCCACCGTGGCGTTGAGCCACATGGCATCGGAGCGAATATCGCGCAAAAGCCCTTCGCGCTTCTTGGCACTCAGGTCCTCGCCATCAGACAGGAGCACATCGGCATTGCCCGAAATTGCCGTGAGGGGCGTTCTCAAGTCATGCGAGATAGACCTGAGCAGGTTGGCGCGCAGCTGTTCATTTTTAGCCAAAACGGCAGCCTTTTCGCGCTCCTCAAGCGCCTTGGCACGAGCAAGGGCAAGCGATGCCTCTCCTGCAACGGCCTCGGCCTCGTTGCGCTCCACGGGAAGCGGGGCTGCGCCCATAAGGCAGATGCCCATGACGCCCACGACATCGGTACCAGAGCGCAGGGGCAGGTACAAGCCGGATGCCGAAGGAAAAAGCTTCGTCCCAACGCCGACGCTCTCGCCGTCCTCCAAAGCCCTTCTTGCCATAGAGAGCTCGATCACCGGAGGGGTTGGAGACGTGCCGCCCGAAGAGAAGCTCCTTTGCTCCAAGAAGCCCTCCCCCTCATCGCAGTACCACACAACCGTTGCGTCAAGGAGCCTCGACAACTGGGCGCCCGCCGCGCTCACGATCTCGTGGCGCGTCTCGCAGCGACGAAAGGCCTCGTCTGCCTCCAGCATGATCTTGGTCCTGCGGTACGCCGTGTGGGAAGCGTGCAGCTCTCGCCTCAGTGTCATGGCAACCGTGCTCGCAATAAGGGCGACCGCAAACATCACGGCAAAGGTAGCAGGATACGCGTGCCCCCAGGCCGTCAACGAAAAGCGCGGCGTGGTGAAAAAGTAGTTATACAGAAGCGCAGAAAGCGCCGATGCGACAAGGCAGTACGCACGCTTTACCGTAAAGAGCGATATGCAAAGAACCGCAAGCACATAGGTAACGACGATGCACGCCTCCATATCAAAGGCAAAGAAGGCAAACCCCACCAGCGTGGCCGCCACCAAAAACAAGAATATGCAGGCAAGATCGATCGCATAGCGCTTTGGCGTGGGGTCGTCGGACCAAGCGAAAACCTTGCTTTCGAGCCAAGAAGCACCCAGGCGGTCCCTCCTGCTGCTATCCAACCGCTCGCGCCGCTCCAACACCCGTGCGTCCCTCCCGTTTCATCGGCATCGTTTGCGAGTATCTTACAACCCGACGTGCAAAAGCATGGAAATGAAACAATAGCCAGGCAGGGCGCCGCCCATGCAAAAAGCGGAGGCACGGTCCCGCCCGCATGGCTTTTCTCAATATGAAATAAAAGGTCCACGCACATAAAAATGCCCGCATCCGGAAAAACCGGACGCGGGCATGCATAGGGGGCTGAGTTTATGGAGCGTCGAGCAAAATCGAGAGGCAACTGAGCCTATTGCCCGAGCGCCTGGACGTCCCTCAAACAGGGGTACGCCGCCCACACGTCAAGCAGCTACTCGTTATCGCCGGCAGTCATTTGCGTAGCCGACAGCTGGCCCTCGGTTGCCGCAGCGGCATCGGGCCACACCCAGTCGGTAAATGCCGGATGATCGTAGCCCTCGTCCACGGCAAACTGGAAGGCTTCCTGGCGGAAGTTCTCCCACTCCTCAATCTGCGCCGCCCACTTCTGAGCATCCACCATGCGCAGGGCATCGGCGGCAAGCGCCCAGCGGTCCATGTTGTTAAGGCGCAGCATGTCAAAGGGAGTTGTTGTGGAGCCCTTCTCCTCGTAGCCGTGCACGCGGAAGTTGTCGTGGTTGGGGCGATCCCAAATCAGGCGATGAATGGTACCCGCATATGCATGGAAGCAGAACAGGACCGGCTTGTTGGCGCCAAAGAACTCGGCAAAGCGCTCGTTGGAGATAGCCTGATCGTTCTCGGCCGCGCTCTTGATCTTGAGCAAGTCGACCACATTCACAAAGGTCGCCTTCACGCCGATCTTCTTGAGCATGTCGAGTGCCGCCAGCGCCTCGAGCGTGGGCACGTCGCCGCAAGAAGCGATAACCAAATCGGCCTCATCAAGGCTGGTGGCACTGCTTGCCCACTTCCACTCGGCAAGGCCCTCTTCAAGCTCGGCACGGGCCTCGTCCACCGTGATGAACGTCGGCGCCGGCTGCTTACCGCAGAAGATGGCATTCACGCAGTTTGTGGACGTATATGCGCGCTCGGCCACGGCAAGCGCCATGTTTGCGTCGCACGGATAGTACGCGTTGACCACATGGGTGTCGTTTGCCTTGTTGAGCAGCAGGTCCACAAAACCGGGATCCTGATGCGAGAATCCGTTGTGGTCCTGACGCCACACGTGGCTGGACAGCAGGATATTCAAGCCGGAGATGGGAGCACGCCAGGGAATCTCGCGCACGCAGGCCTCAAGCCACTTGCAGTGCTGGTTGACCATGGAGTCGACGATATGCACAAACGACTCGTAGGAGCTCCACACACCATGGCGACCGGTAAGGGTATAGGCCTCGAGGAAGCCCTCGCACTGATGCTCGGACAACTGCTCGACCACGCGGCCGGTGGGTGCCAGCAGCTCGTCGTTGTCGGCATCGGCATAGTAGCCGCCATCCCACTGCTTGCGCGTCACCTTGTAAGCGTCCTGCAGACGGTTGGATGCGGTCTCGTCCGGACCAAAGATGCGGAAGTCGTCGTTGAGCTCCATGACATCGGCGGTGTAGGCACCAAAGACGCGCGCCGCCTCGGTCGCGCCCCAGCCATGGCCCTTCTTTGCCACGGGAACCTCATGGGTATGGATGTCGGGCAGCGTGAGCTCGTGGCGCACCTTGCCGCCGTTTGCATTGGGGTTGGCACCGATGCGCAGGTCACCTGCGGGCATGAAGGACGTCACCTCGGGGCGAATCTGGCCCTCCGGGGTAAAGAGCTCCTCGGGCTTATACGAGCGAAGCCAGCTGCGCAGCACGCGGAAGTGCTCGTGCGTATCCTTGGCAGACGCCAGCGGCACCTGGTGCGCACGCCAGCTGCCCTCGGTCTTCTTGCCGTCGATATGCTTGGGGCACGTCCAGCCCTTGGGCGTGCGGAATACGATCATCGGGTAGACGGGACGCGTCTCGTCGCCCGCCTCGGCGCGTGCCTTGATGTCGCAGATCTTGTTAAAGACCTCTTCGAACAGGTCGGCAAAACGACGATGGATGGAGCTGTGGGGCTCGTTGTCGAAGCCGGCCACAAAGAAGTGCGGCTCGTAGCCCATGCCCTCAAAGAACTTAGTGAGCTCTTCGTCGGAGATGCGCGCCAGAATCGTGGGATTGGCGATCTTATAGCCATTAAGGTGCAGAATAGGCAGCACGATGCCATCGGTTTTGGGATTAACAAGCTTGTTGGACTGCCAAGAGGTCGCAAGCGGGCCGGTCTCGGACTCGCCATCGCCCACCACGGCCACGGCAAGAAGGCTCGGGTTATCCATCACAGCGCCGTACGCGTGGGACAGGGTGTAGCCAAGCTCGCCGCCCTCATGGATGGAGCCCGGGGTCTCGGGCGCAAAGTGGCTGGGAATGCCACCGGGGTAAGAGAACTGACGGAAGAACTTCTGCAGGCCGGCCTCGTCATTGGTGATGTCGGGACGAATCTCGCGATAGGTGCCATCCAGCAGGGACTGCGCGGTACCGGCCGGGCCGCCGTGACCGGGACCCATAAGGAAGATGGCGTTTTGCTGGTGATCGGCAATAAGGCGGTTTACATGGCCAAACAAAAAGTTCACGCCCGGAGTGGTGCCCCAGTGGCCCACCAGACGATGCTTGACGTCGGGGCGGCCAAAGTCGCGCACCTCGCCCGTCTTCTCGTCGACAAAATCCTTGCGCATCAAAGGATTGGAGCGCAGGTAAATCTGGCCGACAGAAAGGTAATTGGCACAACGCCAGTACTTCTCCACGCCCTCGAGCTCCTCGCTGGAAACGGGCGCATCGAGCTTTTTCCACGGCGTTCCGATAACAGGCTGAGTCATATATGCCTCCTTTAGGTTTCGCCGGCATTGCCAGCGCATATTATCCCGTGAGCGTTGCGCTGCGTTCCCACGGCCTGCCGGGCAGGGCAATCACCGCGGGAGCGCATTTCGCACGCATCGGCGCATGCAAGGGACCGCATGCAGCAGATTCAAGCGCTTTGATGCTGGCCTCCCGGGCACGCACCGCTCTCTCCCACGGGGCGCCAAGGCTTAAAAGGCGTCTGGAAACACACCCATTTAGGGACAGACGGGGCGTATAGGGGGGAACCGACGCCTACTGGCACGGCATCAGGTACAACAAGCACTGTATCCAAACCGAGAGTATAGGCGGTAAAACGTTTTATCGTTATGGAAAAACGTTTTAGCACTGTAAAGACGTATGCATATTGAGGGACATTATTTGATTATTTATGCAGCATGGTGGGCTCGTTCGCGGTTTTGACAATCTAAAAGATTATCACCCCGGCTCTCCATAACGCCTTCATATGAAGCATTCGGGCAAAGCCGTTTTTGCTTTTGCAGTATGCGCCAAGAAGACGCGGGCGCTCCCCCGCCCCTTGCTAGCGCGGGGAAACGCTACCCTGTACCACCAGACGCGGCTCGAGCACACGCTCGATGGGGCGTGCCGTCGGCTTTTCGATCTTGCGAAGCATCATGTTAATGGCATGCTCGGAAAGCATGGTCACATCCTGCTCGATTGAGGTCAAAGCCGGCTCGAACAAAGCATCGGCAGCGCTGTTGTCGTAGCTCACCACCGAATAGTCGCTCGGGACGCGATGGCCGCCCTTGTACAAACGCTTGAGCAGGCCAAGGGCAATGTTGTCGGAGCTTGCAAAAACGGCCGTGGCATCGGTATCAAGAACTTTGATCGCCGCCTCGTATGCGTCGGAGATGTAGTAGTCAGTCTCGATTACCAGCGAGGGATCAAATGCCACGCCGGCTTCGGCAAGCGCTTGCTCGTAACCGGCAAGGCGTTTACGACCCGTCATGGACTTGGCCGCGTTGACCATGCAGGCAATGCGCTCGTGGCCCTTCTCCAGCAGGTATTTTGTTGCCATGTAGCCGCCCTGCTCATGGTCGAACAAAACCTTGTCGCAGGAAAGGTTATCCACCACGCGATCGATCATCACATAGGGCACAGGCAGATGAGAAAGCTCATCGACCAGCACGCTGTCGTCTGCGAGTTCATCGGCAACAACCAAGAATATGCCGTCCACACCGCGTGTAACCAGAAGCCCCAGCAAATCCAGGTCGTTTTCGGGCAAGCCATCGGAATTGGTGATGAACAGGGCATATCCCTCGGCGCGGCAACGTTGCTCCAGGTTCTTGGCAAGCGATGAGAAGAAGCGACTCTCGATGTTGGGGACGATGAGGCCAAGCGTCTTGGACTCGCGCATCACCAGGCTGCGAGCAATCTGATTGGGAACGTAATGCTCACGCGCCGCGACCTCCTTGATGCGCCGACGATTCTCCTCCGAGATGCGGCAGGGCCGGTCGTTGAGCACGAGGGAAACCGAGGAGGGAGATAGCCCCACCTCGTTGGCAATCTGCTTGAGTGTCACTTTTTGAGCCAATGCGATCGTTCCCTTTCCGCGCCTGCATTTCCGTGTGGTCAACAACTTTACCACCCCAGCAGGGGAAGTGGGATGAGAAGCGAGAGCCCCAGTCCACCGATGTCAAATCGAGAGCCTACGCCGATGGATTATTACTTGAAGAAAGGTGTGCAAGCCAAACGAGTTCTTTGAACGAAACTGGTTAATTTCGTTAACGAGATGTTAACTTTCGCTTTACTCCGAAATACGTTCACCGAACAAATGGCACCGTTCGAAATTTTTTTCCAATTTTCGAAAAAAAAAACGAATCAGTATTCTCGATTTCAGGCAGCGCCCATATGCATCGATGCTCCGCAAGCGTTGTAGAAACGAATGATAACGAAAGGGGTTTTATGCTTGAAAACTGGCTAGAGCCGCAGTGCGTTTCGCTTCACAACAAGGTAGACAGCTACGAAGAAGCGATCGCGATTGGTGGAGACCTCCTTGTCTCAGCAGGTAAAGCAACCGAATCGTTCACCAAAAGAATGATTTCTGCTGTCGAGGAATTCGGCCCTTACATGGTCATAGCCCCTGGTATTGCCATTCCTCACGCTCGCCCAGAAGACGGAGCCCTTGCTGTCGGCCTGAGCCTGATCACCCTCGACACTCCCGTTAATTTCGGAAGTCCCGAAAATGATCCCGTGAGCCTCGTGATTTGCCTCTGCTCGACAGATTCAGAGTCGCATCTCGATGCTCTCGCAAGGCTGGTTTCGCTTCTCGAAGACAAACGCAATGTCGAAGGAATTCTCGACGCTGCGGATGTATCTGAAGTCATGGATCTCGTCAGCCGCTTTTAACCCAATTTATCTGATCGATTAACCCAAGAAATGGATGATTCACATGGATAAGCGCTACAAAATCACTGCACTCTGCGGTATGGGCCTTGGAACGAGCAGCCTTGCCCGTATGGCGATCATGGACTACGTGAAGAGCCACGGCATCGATGCCACCGTCACCGTCGCCGACATCGGAAGCGTCAAGAGCATCGATGCCGACATCATCTTGACCACCAAGAGCATGGCAAGCCACATCTCCGATGACATTCGCAGCCGTACCACGGTCATGTACGTCACGAACCTCATCAAGAAGGACGAAATCAACGCAAAGCTCGACGAGTTCTTCGCTGGTCAGGCTGAGTAAAGCCTGTCGCGTGACTCCTATTTTTCAATTCCGCCCTAAGTTCCCTATCGATTGGAAGTGACATGGATATTCTTGCCTCCATCGGCAATTTCATCATTTTCCAGGTGCTTGACCAAGCCCCCATCTTCTTGGGCATCATCACGCTTGTCGGTCTGCTCCTGCAAAAGGCCCCCGCAGGCGAAGTCTTCGAGGGTGTAATCAAGACCATCGTCGGCATGCTGATCCTCAATGCCGGCGCAGATCTTATCTCCAACACCATCACCCCCGTTATGCAGTTGCTTAACGACGTTGTGGGCGTTAACGGCGTTATGCCCATGAACGAGGCGGCATTC
Organism: uncultured Collinsella sp.; assembly: GCA_958348985.1. Classification (GTDB taxonomy): domain Bacteria; phylum Actinomycetota; class Coriobacteriia; order Coriobacteriales; family Coriobacteriaceae; genus Collinsella. The sequence continues at coordinate 26,044 of CATWBG010000012.1, forward strand.
GCCGTAGGTATGTCCACCATGTCCGAGACCGTTGTCTCCATCTTCGTCCTCGGCTTCATCATCCACCTTGCGATGGTGTTCCTCATGCCCAAAAAGGATATGAAGAACGTCTACCTCACGGCGCACATGATGCTGTACCTCGCGCTTTTCCTCGCGCTTTCGATCAACTGCATCCTCGGTCTTCAGGGAATGCCCCTCATTGTCACCTGCGCGATCCTGGCTGCACTCTACTGGACCTTCACTCCCGCAATTCCTCGCGCTCTGGGAAAGAAGTACTTTGGCGAGGACTTCACCCTCGGTCACGCAGCACAGTTCGGCACCCTCATCGGCGCACTCTGCGGCAAGCTGTTTGGCAAGCACGCTGAGGACGAGGACGCTGAGAACATCAAGCTCCCCGGCGGACTCTACCTGTTCCAGGACGTCACTTTGGCGCTCTCCCTCATCATGCCGATCCTCTTCGTCATCATCGGTCTCGTTGTGGGGCAGGGTCAGGTCGAGACGCTTTCCGGCTCTCAGAACTGGGTCATCTTCCTCATCATGGAAGGCCTGAAGTTCGCAGCTGGCGTATCCATCATGCTCTCCGGCGTCCGCATGTTCCTCAACTCCATTATCCCGGCATTCAAGGGTATTTCTGAGAAGCTCATCCCCAATTCGGTCCCTGCTCTCGACTGCCCCGTTCTCTACCCGTTCAGCCCCTCCGGCGCTATGTTCGGCTTCCTGGGCTCCATCCCTGCCGGCATCATCGTCTGCCTGCTCACTGTTGCCCTCGGCTCTTCTGTGGTTGTCTTCCCGAGCCCGATCATCCTCTTCTTTGACGGTTGCACGGTCGGCGTGTTTGGCAACAAGTACGGCGGTTGGAAGGGAGCTCTCCTGGGTGGCTTTGTCTCCAGCTTCATCGCCCACCTGGGCATCATCGCCCTCTACCCGATGATGGGCTCGCTCTTTGGCACCGGCCTCATGCTTTCGAACATCGACTACGCCGTGTTCTGGCTCCCGGTTCTCTTCGTCATCAAGCTTATTGCAGGCATCGCATAGCCGTTCCCGCAAAAAGCCTTTCTCTCCGTGCGGGTGCCTTGCCAAAAGGTGCCCGCACGTTCTTTTGGAGGCATTTATGGCATTTATCGAAACGGTCCTGGGAAAAATCGATCCGTCAAACATCGGCAAGACCGATGCCCACGATCACCTCATCAGAAAGGGCGGTGTCGAAGTCATCACCAATGGAAGCGACTTCGACATGCCCAACGAGGACAAAGCCCTCGAGGAATTGGAGCTTTTCAAACAAGTTGGCGGCAACACCCTCGTCGAAATGACCCCCATCGGCAGTGGGCGCAGTATCGAAAGCCTGCGTGAGATCAGTGCAAAAAGCGGCGTCAACATCATTGCGACCACCGGCTTTCACAAGTCGGAGTTTTATGACAAGTCTCACTTCCTGTGGAAATACGACACGGAGCAGCTTGTCGAGCTCCTCGTTGCAGATGTATGCGACGGCATTGATATCTATGATTACGCCGGCCCCATGGTCAAAAGATCGGAAGGCCGCGCCGGCGTCATCAAAGCGGCATGCAGCCTGCAATCAATTACGGCTGTCGAGAAAAAAGAGCTTCGTGCTGCGGCAATCGCTTCAAACATAACCGGTACGCCCGTTTCCCTTCACCTTGAGAAAGGCACGATGGCGCTCGAGGCGATCGATATTCTTCTCGAAAACGGAGCCAAGCCCAACAACATCATTCTTGGCCACATCGACCGCAACCCGGACTACTACTACCACGAGCAGATTGCCAAACGCGGCGTTTTTCTTATTTATGATGGTGCCGCCCGCGTTAAGTACTACACGGACGAGGTAATTGCCCACCTCATCGAGCATATGGTCGAGACGGGATTCGAAGATCAGCTGCTGATGGGTGCCGACCTGGGAGGAAAATCGTACTTTCGCTCCTACGAGGGAGGCCCCGGCCTCGGTTACAACCTTGGCATTTTCACTCCTCGCCTCCTGGCTTCCGGAATAAGCCAGCAAACGGTAGACAAGATGCTCATCCACAATGCTCGCCGCGCCTTCACGAATAAAAAGGCCGGTGCCTAGATGAAGAAGAATCTGTATTTGCTAAGGCACGGCCAGACGCTCTTTAATTCCAAGCATCTCATTTCCGGATGGTCCGATTCCCCTCTTACCGAGAAAGGAATCGAGCAGGCAAAGCGAGCCGGCCTCTTCTTTCAAAGCAAGGGAATTCATTTTGACCATCTCTACTGCTCGGATCTCCATCGAGCAGTAGAGACCTCAAAGCTCGTTGAGCCCAACCTTGCACCTGAAATTAAGCAGCCGCTTCGCGAATGGTTCTTTGGCTATTACGAGGCAGAAAGAGTTGCCATAATGCCTCGGGCACCTTTTGGAGACTACTTTTGCCAGTTTGGCGGAGAAGCCCAGTCGACAGTGCGCGACCGCATGTTCAACTGCATCCATGACATCATGGAGCAAGACGACGCTGAGTGCGTCCTCGTTGTAAGCCACGGGCGCTCATGCAAAGAGTTTTACGACGCAGTTCTTGGAGAGGCAGCGAACCCCAACGACAAGGTACCCGGCAACTGCGGAGCGATCCACTTCTCCTATGAAGATGGCGAGTTCTCGGTTGTGGATCTTTTCACGCAAGAGGATTACGCGCGAGAGCTGCAGCTTCCTGAAATTGACTAATTGAGCTCAGGGCTCGGGCACGCCGAATAACGGCCAGAACGTAAGGGGTCGATTCCGGAACTCTTCTGAAATCGGCCCCTTTGTTGGTTGGTCATGTCCGCCTCAGCAGACATCATGGCTCCTGCTCTTAGCGAGCGTTACGTCCACCGCGCAGCTTCTTGATCGAAAGCCCAACAGCCAGCACGCCTGCGATTGCAAGCAGTGCGGCACACTCCATAGCCGGGGCGCTACTGTCGCCCGTGCTGGGAATCTTGCCTGCAGAGGTCTTTTTCTTTCCGGCAGGCTTTGTGGTGCCGGCAGGCTTTTTGCCGGTATCAGGCTTATCGCCCTCGGCGGGAGCGGCCGTTTTCGCATAGATGTTCTCAAACGTCATGCTTGCCACGGGCGTGTCTTGAGTCTTCTCGTAGAATGCACCGTTATCGGTTGCCACCAGCCTAACGGGGAAGGTTTCGCACCTCGACTGGGCGGCCGACTGAACGTCAGTCGCAATCGTGTACTCATGGCAGAAAATCTGGTAGACAGCGTTGGAATACGTCCAGTTTGCCGCACCCGTATTGTTCTCGCGCACGCAGAAACCCTCACAGGTGATGTCGCGAATCTGGCTCTTGGGACCCTTGATGGTGAGAAGCCCCTCGTACTCCTTTTCGCCATCCGTAACAACGCCCGCCGTCACGGTCACGCCAGTGTAATCCTCAATTTGGCCGACGCCGACGTTGAAAATCTCAAGCTCAAATTCCTGCTTGCCGGGAGCGATGTCGCCGCCCTTCTTAACAACCTTCGTGAAGGGGAAGCTATAAGTGACGGATTTCTCACCCGTGATGAAGTGGATGTTCTTGTAGAGATGCAGGAGGCCCTTGGCCTGCTCAACGCCATCGTGCTCGACATCTGGCATCTATGACTTAACAATTACTTAACAATTTGTACATAAAGGCAATAATATGTGCACTGCCCTTGCAAAAAAGTGAAATAATGCTTGGGCTATTTACCGTTTTAAAATGCCCACATCAAAGAAATGCGGACACAATTGCATAGGGGGAAGCCGTGAGCAAACATGCAGAATCCAGGGAGAATAGCGGGCGCAAAACAGCTCGCATCGTGCTAACGATTTTGTTGGCGCTTTGCCTCGTTGGAATCGGTGCATTGGTGGCCTGGCATTTTCTTGCACCCAAGGCGGACGCCGGTGCCACCGTCACCTCCTTTGATGGCATGTCTGACGATGAGATCCAGGCCGAGCTCGACCGCCAGGTTGAGGCGAGCCGCATGACCATCTCTGTGGCCGCCAAGCCGCAGCTGCAAAACGGCCGCGTCCGCGTGAACGTGGTAAATGCGCAGGACTCGCGCTTTGCCCAGCTCTTCACCCTCGAGCAGGACGGAAAGGTCCTCTATAAGTCGGGCGTCGTGGACCCGGGCAAGACCGTCGAATGGGTCGACGCCAAGGACGCTCACGCCGGCGAGGCAACCATCACCGTGAGCGCGGCGGACACCAAGACGGGCAAGGCCACCGGCAACCCGCAGTCCGTGACGGTAGAGATCGTCGAATAGCGCTTATCGAGCGGACAACCAAGGAACTCGTCACAACGGAATCCGCAAACTAGCACCCGCGTTATATGCTGTCGAGCCCAGGGGGGGCATGCATATCAGAAGGCATGCCGCGACAATTGCCGCTGGCATCTCACTTGTCACGGCGTCGCTCGCGCTCTGCCCAGCCACCACCACCGCGGCCTAGTACTCCATTACTCCATTCGGGAACCCGCGGGCATGTGCCCGCGTTCCATAGCAAGGACAGGAAAGCAACAGAAAGGAAACGCCATGTCCATCAAGAAGCACGCCGCGGCCGTCGTCTGCGGCCTCGCACTCGCCGCCACCACACTCGCGCCGTCCGCGGCCCTCGCCGTCGGCAACACCGGCACGACCGAGGTCACCATCCAGGCCGAGAAGGACGCCCAGGGCAAAGACCAGCTCTCCTTCGATGTCCCCACGGTAATCCCGTTTGCCGCCAAGGCCGACGGCGCCCTCGTCGGTCCCTCCGCCGACGCGACCAAGATCGTCAACAAGTCCGTCTTCCCCATCCACGTGACCGGCATGTCGACCTCCGTCGAGAACACGGGCTGGAACCTCGTCGCCGACGCCTCGAAGTCCACTGAGACCAACGCGCTGTCCTTCGAGCTCAACGGCGTCTCCGCCGCCACCCCCGCCGACCTCTCCGCCAAAGCAGCCTGGAACATGGGCTACGCGGGTTCCGGCGCGGACTCTGTAGCCATCACCTCTACGGGCAAGGTTGCGCACGTGACCAAGAACCTCCACTCCGCCCAGAAGGCCGCGACCGTCACCTGGACGCTCGCCGCTGGCTCCGCTCAGTAGGAGGCCGCCGATGGACGCTAGAAGAGGAGCGGCGACAGCCGCCGCGCTGACGCTTGCCGGGGCCCTCGCGCTCTGCCCGGCGCCCGCGCTCGCGCAGGCGTCCGACACGGGCACAACCGAGGTCACCGTCGTCGCCGGCCCCGGCTGGGGCCAAAAGGAGGGTGGTGGCGCGAAAGCGAAGGGCAATCGAACGGGCGGCGACATGCCGCAGACGGGCGATCCGTCCGCGTGGATCCCATTCCTGGCGACCGGCGCCGCCGCGTGCACGGCGGGGCTGGTCGCAACTTCGCGCACGAGGAAGGAGGGCGCCGATGAGGACGAGAGGTAAGCTCCTTGGCGCCTTCCTCGGCGCCCTCTCGCTCGCGGCGGCGCTCACCGCCGCGCCCTCCCCCGCCCTCGCGGACGGGGCTCAGATCGACGTCTCCGTGCCCACGACCGTCCCCTGCTTCGTAAAGCACGACGGCACCGTCATCACGCCGTCGAGCTGGAAAATGAAGAACACGGGCTCCGAGGAGGTCAGCCTGGGCAAGGTCTCCGTGACCCCGCACGACAAGAAAATTGGCCTCTCCGCCAGCTCGTCGATGGATGACGGCGCCAAGTCCCAGTGGTTCTCCTACCAGAACGACGGCTCCTTCTCGCAGGCCAAAACCGGCGAGGTGCTTGCCCCGGGCGCCAGCGTCTCCGTCGACTGGTCCGTGGGCAAGCTCGACGCGGCCGCCAACGCCTCCACGCTCAAGGCAGCCGCGAACGGGACCTTCGCGCTCGCCAAGGTCGACTTCACCTTCGGACAGAAGCAGGCCTTCGCCGTATGGTATTCCGACGGCACTGCAGGCCTCTACAAGAGGCTCGAGGTCCCCGCCGTGGGCGACACCTTCGACGGACGCACGGTCACCAAGGTAGTCGCGGGCATCGAGGACAAGACGGAGCTTTTCAAGAACGACAGTGACGTCACGAGCGTCACGGCAGTTGACGAGGGCATTAGGCCCAGAACAACGTCGGAGTGGTTCCGCACCTGCTATCACCTCAAGAGCGTCGACCTCTCCAAGCTTGACACCTCTAGGCTCACGAGCATGTACCAGACGTTCTATGAGTGTTACAACCTCTCATCCCTCGACCTCTCGGGATGGGACACCTCAAAGGTCACGACAATGACGGGTACGTTCTACCGCTGCCAGAGCCTCCCATCGCTCGACGTCTCGGGCTGGGACACCTCGAGCGTCACGAGCATGAACCAGACATTCGAGCGCTGCATCAAGCTCACCTCGCTCGACGTCTCAAATTGGAACGTCTCAAACGTTAAGTACACGGGGGAGATGTTCTATGGCTGCACGAGGCTCGTCACCCTTGATGTCTCGAACTGGAATGTCTCGAACGTCACAAACGCGAGCGGTATGTTCTCTTCTTGTGCTTCGCTCCCTAAAATCGGTGTATCGGACTGGAACGTCTCGAACGTCACGGACACGTCCGGCATGTTCAACGATTGTAAGTCCCTCACCAAAATCGACGTCTCGAAGTGGAACGTCTCGAAGGTCAGCAACATGGACAGCATGTTCTCCTACGACTACGCCCTCGCTGACCTTGATGTCTCGAACTGGAACGTTTCGAACGTCACGAACATGTACCGTATGTTCTACAGCTGCTCGACCCTCCCGAAGCTCGACGTCTCGGACTGGAACGTCTCGAACGTCACGAACATGGAGGATATGTTCTCCGGTTGTTCGTCCCTCCCCTCGCTCGACGTTTCGAGCTGGAAAGTCTCGAAGGTCACGAGCATGACCGGTATGTTCAGTGGGTGCACGAAGCTCCCAACAGTCGACGTCTCCAACTGGGACACCTCGAGCGTCACGCGGATGAACGCCATGTTCTCCGGCTGTTCCTCGCTTATCTCGCTCGACGTCTTGAACTGGGACATGTCGAAGGTCGTATCGGCATGGAACATGTTCTCCCAATGTAAGTCACTCCCCGTAATCGATGTCTCGAAATGGAACACTTCGAACATCAGGGACATAAGCGCGATGTTCTCTTATTGCACCTCGCTTGCGTCTATTGACGTCTCGCACTGGGACACCTCGAAGGTTACGGATATGGGATCTACGTTCAGCCGCTGTTCATCGCTCACGTCGATCGGCGTCTCGGGCTGGAACACTTCGAACGTCACGATCATGTCATCCATGTTCTCCGACTGCTCATCGCTCACTTCGCTTAATCTCTCGAAGTGGGACACCTCCAAGGTCACGGAAATGCAAGCCCTGTTCTCCGGCTGCTCATCGCTCGCCTCCCTTGAGGTCTCGAGCTGGAACACCTCGAGCGTCAGGTACATGGAGGAGACGTTCAGAGACTGTTCCTCGCTCGTCTCGATTGACGTCTCAGGGTGGAACACCTCGAACGTCTCGTTTTCAGGCGGGCTGCTCTACAACTGCTCTTCGCTCCAGTCCATAACAATTGGACCCAAATGGACGAAAGGCCTCGCCGGCTCCGGCCTCCCAGACACCCTCTACGGGGCAGACGGGACCGCATACGCGATCGCAAACGTGCCGGCCGGAGTCGCCGGGACGTACTACACGAAAGCGGAGTACGTCCCGCAGGCGAAGGCGGAGTACGTGCCCCAGGGCGATCCTGCTGGCAAGGATGACGACAAAGCAAGTGCGCCAGAGGCCTCGGCAGCCGGCCAAGACAACAAATCCGACGCTGACAGCATCCAGGACACCGGCAGTGAAAACGGCAGCCCCGAAGGCTCCGACAACTCCGAAGGCCCCGACAGCCCCGCTGCAAACGGCCAAGATGAAACGCCCCTAGCGGCATAGCGAGCCGCATTGGAGCATAGGCTGCGCGACAGCCGCGAAACGGGTCCCGTTGGTTCACGCCGGCGGGGCCCGCCGCGTATGGGGCAAACGCACGCATCGGACCCCAACCCCGGAACGCACGAATAAAAAACCCGCGCACAAACGTCCACTTTTTGCCCAAAATAAGGAAAAGTGGACGTTTGTGCGCGGGTTTAACCGGTGAGGGACTTATCCAACAAGCGCGAGGCAGGCCTTTGCCCATTACAGTTCGAAATAGACCATCGATAAATTTCGAGGACGAGCATTCGGCGCATTGCCTACGATACGGGCAAGCCGGGGGGCCGCCGATCGGGCGCCTCCGGATGGCCGTCTGCCCCTGCCCCGTAGAGGCCCCCCGGGGGGGTGTTGCCACCGGGGGGCGCTCGCCGCTCCGGACGACTGATAGGAAACTGCCGGGCGCAAGCGCCACGGAAACAAGAGGCTGAAGAACCTGCCCATATTCTCATGCAACTGCTTTACCCGGACAGAGGGGAATGGGGCGGCTGCTACACCAGGTGCCGAGAGCGGGGCATGCCGCACGGCAAGGCGCTCAAGGCGCCGGCGAGAAAGAGGCTGAAGGTCATCTACGCGGTCATGCGGGACAGGGCGCCTTACGCCGCCCAGCCGAAGCGCATTGAGCAGATTGGAGCCCACCGGCCGAATGGCCTGGCGTCAGCATGCCGCGATTCAGTCGCGCGGACAGCATTTCCCAGTTGACAAAACTATAGGAACACCCACCGAGCGCAGGCTCGCGCTCTACCTGCACTGGAACGGCGGCCGCGACTCCGTCGAGGCGTTCCTCGCTTACTGCGACCTTCGCGGCTTCCGCCCGCCCGACGCTGATGAGTGCGGTTGGGCGCGCTTGTGTCAGGTCATTGCCAACTTCATGGGCGCGGACGGGCTCAGCGTGGGCATCAGCCGCTACACGACCGGCGTGCCCTACGTGGCCATGTACACAGAATACGGGCCCGCCGAGGACAACGTGAACAACTACCTGCGCACGCCCACCGTGCGCCGCGTGAGGAGGGAGGGATAGTCATGGCGGGAATCGGATACGAGCTGATGACGAGGATCGGCGACGTCACCGACGAGCTGAAGCGGCACGTCAAGGACCGTTTCGAGCCCTACGAGGGCGTGTACCGGCTGAACGACTCCGCCGATTACGTCAGCGAGGCCGACTGGGGGCCGCGTCTGGGCGGGCCGCCCGTCGTGGTGGCAGAAGGCGTGGCTGCTCACCGACAGCGGCCAGTACGATGCCGACGTCGCCGCCATGACGGCCGAGGAGATCGAGGCCGCCTTCGACGATCCGATGTTCGAGCCGGAGTATGCCTATTACACCGAGGTCGACGAGGAAGGATTACCGTAGACGAAGCCCCTGCTCAGCCGCGTGCTGGGCAGGGGCTTAATCTTTTGATGTGCAAACCGTTCATGAACTGAGGTGAACCCATATCAACCGCTCAAATGCTGGAAACGCTCGACGGCGTCACAGGCCTGCTGCGCGAGGCCGTCGAAGGCGAGGCCGTCATCGACTCCAAGCGCGCCGCCGTGCTGCCCGCGTGCGTCGAAGCGTGCTCGCGAGAGCTCGCCGAACGGTGGGGGAAAGAATAACCCGCTACAGACGGAGTCAACAAATCGCCCAGCGGACCGTGACGACGTTGTGACAATGTTGACGAATTGCTACTGATACACCATAATGACGTCAAAGATAAAAAATTTGATATTTGACGTCATTGGAGAGTTATGAGCGGCGCATATTCCATCAAAGGGGCGGTCCGCCTTGTGCTTTGGCGCCAAGGCGGACCCATGCGCCGAGCCGACATACAGCAACAAGTCGAAACCCTGCTAGAACACACTGTCTCGACCTCGTCGATTACCTCGTCGCTGCGTTTACAATCGCAAAGCGATAACTCTCCAATCGTAAACACAGAGCGAGGTGTTTACTCATATGACCTCGCATTTCATGCATTTGGTCATTCCCGTCTCTATTTCGGCGACTCACTCGAGATCCTGCCTCTCCTGCCGTCGAACTCCATCCACGCCGTAGTGACGGACCCACCCTATGGGCTGGTTGAGTACAAGGACAAGGAGCTCTCAAAACTTCGGCACGGACGCGGCGGCGTCTGGCGGATACCGCCCTCGTACGACGGCTGCCAGCGCAGTCCTTTGCCCCGTTTCACCACGTTGAGCGATGCGGAGCTAAAGCAAATGTCGAGATTCTTCGAACAACTTGGCAAAGAACTCATGCGCGTGCTTGTCCCCGGCGCGAACGTGCTAATCGCGTCCAACCCGCTCGTGTGCCATATCGTCACCACGTCGATGGCAAAGGTGGGATTCGAGACGCGCGGACAGGTCATCCGGCTCGTACAAACCATGCGCGGCGGCGACCGTCCGAAAGGCAGTGAACAGGAGTTCAACGAGGTCAGCGCTATGGCCCGATCGCAATGGGAACCGTGGATCATGTTACGCAAGCCACTCGACGGGACAACGGCAAACAACCTTAGAACGTGGAAAACCGGCGGCTGGCGACGTATATCTAACGACAAGCCGTTCGGCGACGTCATCAAGTCGGCGCCGACTCGCCCCGAGGAGCGACGTATAGCACCACACCCATCGCTCAAACCGCAGAAGTTCATGCGCGAGGTGGTACGGGCGTCACTGCCCCTTGGTGAGGGCGTCGTACTCGATCCCTTCGCAGGGTCAGGGTCAACGATTGCTGCTGCAGAGTCCATGGGATACCGTGCTATCGGCATCGAACGCGACGAAAGCTACTTTAAGCTCGCATGCGAGGCAATGCCCCGGCTCAAGGATCTCAAGGTCTAGTCGAGCGATATGCCGGCCTCTTTGCAGAACTCCTCGAAACGCTTGGTCAGCCTCGTGTTCTGCTGAATGACGCTGAAGTAGTAATGCAGCTCGCGCACAGCGAGCTTCTGTTTCGGAACGTCCCAGTACGAGATGTTTTGAATCATGGTGTCGCGATCGAAGCACAAGATCCCATGGTCGCGGAAATACTCAACGGCCTCGTCGTCAAACGACTCAGCCAGAACCACGGCAGTGCAGTTCGGCCATCGACGCAGCTGCAAAATGAACTGATCGAGCTCGTTGAGGTTGTCCTCGCCGATGTGCTTGTCTTTGACCTCGATGCTCAGAGCGAGTTGATTGCCGACCCAACCGTCGACATCCCCTGCGGCACCCACGCGGCTCGAACCGGAACCGACCTTATACGGACGGAACGTGACATTGGGGCTATCCGCGCGGTAGTAGGCATACGCTAACGCCTGGAGCACGACACCGCCGGGCTCGTCCGGCGCCTTCTGGAAGTTCAAAACAATGTGCTCAAAGGGCCTGATCTCGCGAACCCCGCTTCCCGCCTCCGGAATGGGGATGTCGAGTACGCGGCCCCAAAGGAGGCACATGAGCTCCGCGCGGCCAAAAGAGGGCAGCGCGCAGATGCGCTCGAACGTGTTGCGATACTGCGACCAAGACTGTGTTGCGTGCGGGGCGCAGTTGGGATAATCCGACCGGAGCAAGTCGTGCCGAATAACCTTCTCAGCAGCGTTGTAATACGTACGCAGCGAGAGCTCGGGGTTGCCCAACGTCAAACTATTCGCCTTTCCCGAGTTGACCTCAGTCCTCGGCGGGAACTTCGTCAAGACACGATCGATGGAGTCAACGCCGTTCTGCCGGCATAGCTCCTCAGCAAGTGAGACGAAGCTGATGAAAACACCGAGCAAAAAGCGACGATTGCGGTTCTCATGCGAGTCCAGCTCGTCATTTATCGAGAACACCTGGGGCAGATCGCCCGTTTTGCCGTCATCAACATCAAGGAAGTCCTCGGGGAGCAGCAGCTCGCCGAGATAGTCTTTCAACGCGGCGTGAACATAACGATCTTCAATGTCAGAGCCCATGGACCGCTCCTAAACAGCAAGGAATACACTTCGCTGATTATAAAACGCATGGCATGGGCTCGCCACTCCGCATCGTCGATACCCTCACCGCCACGAGAAAGCCCCGCCGCTCCTCGGAGGTGTTCGAGTAGGAGGCGGGGCTTACTCACGTCGCCAGCGACTTAGGAGACAGCCCTACAGCCAGTCGTTATGCGCAGAGTGTTTCTTTACCTCTCCCATCCCGTAGAACAGTCCACGCCACATGACGTTGTGGTGCTCCCACGTGTCGAGATCGAGGTCGTCGCGCACATACAGTTTGGATATGGTAGGAACAATGGGGCGCCGGCTCGAACTGCACGAGCGTCGATCGTTGACTCCGCCCGTAATCTGTCTCCCGGATCACTTCGTCCATAAACCAAGCAGCGCAGCTTGCAGTCGGCAGAATGCGCCCCATGAAGTGATGCGCCCCATTGGCATGGCAAAACGAATGCAACCTTCCGGCTCCGGATAAAACAAATCGCTTAGGAATAAAACCGTGCCCGAGGTATCCAAACTGATGACGCACTGGCCGGGGTGAATTGCGCCACAGCAGCTTGGGCGCCGTAAGCCCGGCAAATGAGAGATTGCCTATCAACGACACAAGGCGCTCACGCCCTGCCACCTCATTGAGATAGGCTACTTCCCTTTTGGTTCGGCCATCATTCCACAATATGCATGGACGAACAACCTCCCCCCCCTGCGTCATCCAGGGCTACCGACCGTGCATCTGACCGGCAACCGCCAGGCCATGCACTAGCTTCGCATCGCGGCCGCTGAGCACCTCGCCCATGGCGCGCCGCGTCGCGTCCCACCACAGCTGCGGATCCCGCTCGCTCCACCCAAGTCGAGGATACAAGACGGATATCCAGCGCTGGACATAGCAAGCGTTGAACCGTTTCCGTCAGCAAGCATTACCTTGACGGCTGATGTACCTAGGTCAATTCCGAGGTAATACGACATGGCAACTCCTTTGACGCGATTGTCGAGTTACAGCGCCATCCAAACTCTGGCGGGACACACGAGCCAAGAGGCGGGGCGCTATGCCGCGCCTCATGCCTTCGAAACATCCCCCAACGGGGCGAACACCTCGATGTTGTTTTGTCCGAGGGATTCCAGCTCCTCCGCGCTCAGCTCCGCATCTGTCACCAAGCAGTCAATGTCGGAGCATCGAAGGCTTTGGTAGGTGAACCGGCTGGGTATTTTGTCGGCAACCGCTAGCAAAGCTACCTCCGTCGACTGTCTGCGCATCGCTTGCTTGATGAGCGCTTCGCCCTCTTTAACCTCAGAGGCACCCTGTTGAAAGTCAAACCCGCGACATGACAGTAAAGCGAGGTCGGCCGAGTAGCTCAGCATGTCGTTGTACGCCTTCGCACCGTTGATGGTTTGGCGCATACTCGTCACGACGCCGCCCAAAACACACACTTCGGCGTTCGTCTTTTCCGACAGCATCGCGGCCGTGACAACACCGTTGGTGATGACATGGAGTCCCTGAAACTTAGACAGACGCTCGATGAGATGAAGGCAGGTCGTACTTGAGTCGATTACTATCGTCATATCGTCGTGAATCATATGCTGCGCGAGCGCCGCAACAATCTCCTTGTTCCTCTCGGCCCCCGTGCGGGACAGTTTCATGAAATAAGGGTCATCCAGCTTGTCGACAGGGACTGGCACGGCCCCGCCCCGCATGCGGCGCAACACGCCTTGACGCTCCAAGACGGCAAGGTCGCGCTTCACTGTCGCGACGCTGTACCCGGTGCAATCGGCAAGTTCCGACACGCTGGCAAAACCTCGTGTCCCGACGTGCCTCGCGATCTGGTCGCGGCGATTCTCCTGCAGCGACAGCATCGAAACCTCCTTGCGTCCCAGTCCCACACCGGTCAAAACGAAGGTGAGCCGATGACCATGCGGTCCGGCCCGCCTTCGTCTATAGTAAACCAGCGTGAAATGTTACGACACTCACGCTGCCATGCTAGTACAGGCTCGCCTTGCCAATCGCTCCCAACACGCCCAACTTGTGACGCACGACCTCCTTGACCGCCTCGTTGGCGACAGGATAGATTTGGTTAGGCTCGTACTGATCGGGGTGCTCGTTGAGATACGTCCGCACAGTCGCGAAAAAGACGCTCTTCAGATCCGAAGACAGATTGACCTTGCACACGCCGTGCTGCGCAGCCTGGGACACCTCCACGTCGGGGTTACCCGACCCCCCGTGAAGCACAAAGGGAATGTCGAGACGCTGTTCGAGCTCTTTAAGCAGGTCGATGTTGAGTTTGGGAATCATGTCTTTGGGATAGAGGCCATGAGCGGTGCCGATCGCGATCGCCAGCGTGTCGATGCCCGTGGACGTCACGAAATCCTCGGCCTGATCGGGATCGGTGTAGATGATGTTTGCCGATCCACCCTCGGCGGAGTTGTTGTTGCCAATTGTGCCCAGCTCGGCCTCGACCGAAACGCCCACCATATGGGCCAACTCGACCACGCGCTTGGTGAGCGCCTTGTTTTCGTCATACGGGAGGGTCGACGCATCGATCATGACCGACGTGTACCCGTTTCGAATGGCACGCATGACGTCTTCAATCCTGCCGCCGTGGTCGAGATGAATTACGACCGGTACCAAGCTGCGCAAGGCGTATTCACGCACCGTCGCAACAAAACTGTCGCCCAGGTAGGCTATCTCGTCGGGATGAATCTCCAGAATCACGGGGGCGTTTTGCGCCTCGGCTTCCTCCATGATCGCCTTGAGCATGTCGAAGCTGCAGATGTTAAACGCAGGCACCGCAAAACGGTTTTCTTTTGCGACCTTCGCGAGATCTTTCATGGTGAGCAGCATGTCTTCAATCCTTTCCTTGCCTCGTAAAAAACACCATAGTGGTGCGGCCCAGCGCGCGAGGAAGGCGCAACCGAGCCGCACATAATCCCGAACTATGCCTTCGCCGCAACCGGCTTCTTAAGCAAGCCGACACACAGGCACGTCAGCACGGCACCGACGACGATGGCCGCAAAATACACGAGCGGATTGCTGATCACGTTGGGGATGAGGATGACCCAGATGCCACCATGAGGGGCCATGGACGTCACGCCAAACCCAAGCGAGATGGCTGCGGCGGCTGCCGAACCCACCATACAGCTGGGGATAACGCGCAGCGGGTCTGCCACGGCGAACGGAATGGCGCCCTCGGTGATGTAGGAGGCCCCCAGCACCCAACAGGACTTACCGTTCGTACGCTCTTCCTCGGTAAACTTATTTTTAAACAGGATTGTGGCCAGCGCCAAACCCAGCGGTGGCGTCATGCCGGCAACCATGCAGGCGGCGATGGGGGCGTTCACACCGGCAGACATAAGGCCGATGGAGAAGGTCGAAATCGCCTTATTGATAGGGCCGCCCATGTCGGCGGCCATCATGATGCCGATCAGCAGGCCGAACAGAAGACCGGAAGCAGACCCGAGGCCATTGAGCCAGTCGGTCAAAGCATTCAAAATCCACGCAACCGGCGCATCGATGCAGAACGAGAAGACCACGCCCACGACCAGCATGGAAACCAGCGGAACCACAATGAGCTGGTAAATGGCAGAAACGGACTTGGGAACCTTGTTGCCCAGGTTCTCAACCATGAAGCGCGTGAAGTAGCCGGCCATGATACCGCCGACCATGCCACCAAGAAAGCCCGAGCCACCCAGCTTTGCGAGCAGGCCCATGACCATACCCACGGCAAGGCCCTGTTTGCCGGCGATGGACTGGGCGATACCGGCCGCCAACGCGGGAACCATGAGATAGAAGGCCGCGTTGCCACCGATGTTGTTCAGCACATACGCGATGGGATTATATGTCGGGTCACCCGGCGTCGCAGCTTTGATGCCAAAGGCGAACGACGCAGCGATGAGAATACCGCCGGCGATCACGAACGGTAGCATCATGTTGACACCGTTCATGAAATGGTTGTAGAGCGTCGCCTTTTTCCCGTCCTCATCGACGAGCGCCGAGCCTTCAGCAACCTTCGTCATACCTTCACCGGCAAGT
The DNA here is from genome assembly GCA_958348985.1 of uncultured Collinsella sp. Classification (GTDB taxonomy): domain Bacteria; phylum Actinomycetota; class Coriobacteriia; order Coriobacteriales; family Coriobacteriaceae; genus Collinsella. The sequence goes on from CATWBG010000012.1 coordinate 41,854, forward strand.
GCTTCCTCGATCACCTTCTCAGGCTCTTTGATGGCGCGCTTCGTGGCAACCTCCTTGACACGCAGACCGGCGAAACGCGATTTGTCAATCGAGCGGTCGATCGCGAGAATGATCGCGTCGGCCGACTTGATATCGGCGCTTGTCAGCTCATTATCGACCTTCGCCCCCTGAGTTTCGAATTGAGCCTCAAACCCTTGGGCTTCCGCCGCCTTCGTCAGCTTTTCAGCGGACATGTACGTATGGGCGATACCCGTTGGACACGAAGTGACACCTACAATTTTCGTCATACTGGTCACCTTCCCCTAATTCGATACCAACCTGTCTTGTCATTACCAGCGCGCCTGTACAGCGCACTCAACAACCCCTACGAAGCCAGCACGGCGACAACTGCGTCGGCATCCTGCGCGCGGACGATGCGCCCGCGAAAACCATCGTCCATGAGGCGACGAGCGAGGTCGGCCAACACGTCCAAGTGCGCGTCATTGGCCCCCTCCGGACAAACGATCACGAACGCGCACTGGATGGGCTCATCGTCAAGGCCCAAGTAGTCGTCCATAACACCCGTGTGCAAAAACGCCAGGCCGGGCTTGGTCACGCATGGATCCTTGGCATGCGGAATGCCGAAACCGCCCTCGATACCCGTCGAAACTTCTGCCTCGCGCGCATGCAGCGCGCCCAAAAGCTCCGACACGCCCGACGCATACCCCGCGTCGGCGAGCGCCTGCGCAGCGCGACCAAGCATAGTCTCCTTGTCCGTAATCGTTGGATCGAACACGATTGTCTTTGGATCGATAAGATCACTTGCGTTCATTTCGTTCGTATCCCCCTCTCGGCGGAGCGCGGACGGCACGCCGCGTAGACGCTCCTTCTGACCTTTATTATTTACCTGCTGTTTTCTTGACAAAAAAATGGTACTACGCACAAATAACGACCTCAAGCAATCAAGCCATACCTGCCTGTAGCTCATGCAGGCATCCAAATAGCTCATTGACGTGAGCCGTTCTGGATCATCATCGTTAAGGCTTGTCGGCAAACGGTACCAAACAGGCGACACCCTCGTCGAGCTCGGTCAGGCCCTCCTAGATGGGGTAGGCCACGCGCGCCGTGCGGGAGGACCCCCGGTCCGCGGTCGCGGCGCGGGCAGGAGCGAGCAGGGTTATGGCGACGAGGAGGGCGGCTAATGCGAAGGTGAGGCGCTTTAGTGCCATGGCTGGGGCTCTCAATCGTGGCTCGTACGCATTTCGTGGGCACCGTAGCACGGAGACCCACGTATTCATCCAACCGCAACTTTAAGATTGCATTCAATCCCCTCTATGAGGGTGAGGACACGCCGTTCGCCGTTCTCACACCTGTCATCGAGAAAGACTCTCGTTGGATATCCGATATCGCGGAATTCTTCGCACCGGATTTTGATTCGTGCTCATTCGTCAACGATTACATCCAAGCGAATCCCGATTGCAATCCCAAAATAGTTAACTCCCGGATCACCGATCTCAAAGCGATTGCCACGCGCCAGCTGGGCTGCATCGTGGTGGCTGCAGAATGCAGCATCGATGAAGTGACCGATATCTTCATTCGCATCAATTCGAAGGGCGCAGTTCTGTCACAAGCCGACTTTGCCATGTCAAAGATAGCCGCCGATGAGGCCCGCGGTGGCAACATGCTGCGCAAGGCAATCGATTACTACTGCCATCTCTCGGTCAAGCCGGAGTTCTGGACAACTATTACCGAAAACGACGCCGAGTTCATGGCATCAGAATATGCAGCTAAAGCCGCATTGCGCTCGGCAGACTTTGTCTCCCCTGCGATCATCGGCTCGAAAGGCGCTGTGAACTTCGCATATAACCTGTATCTGACGCTCAAGGAGGACGGCTCCATCCCCTCGACCGATGTCAAGCGATGGGTCCAGCGCTGGTACGTGATGTCGGTACTTACCGGCAGATACTCCGGATCATCCGAGTCCATCATGGATCGCGATATGCGCGGCATAGCCGATCGGAGCTTTGTGTCCTTCTACAACGAAATCGCAGCATCCCAATTGTCCGACAATTTCTGGAGCGTCACCCTGCCGCAGAGTCTGACCACGACCTCCACGCGCACCGGCGCCTGAATGGTCTACGTCGCCTCGCAGGTCCGTGCAGCCGATAACACCCTGTTCACGAACGGTTTCAAGGTCGCCGACGTCATAGGCAACGTAGGGGACATCCATCACATCTTCCCGAAAGCCTACCTGCGCAAGGAAATTGATGCGCCTCAGCGGCTCCACAACCAAATCGCCAACTACACCTATCTGGAAAAACGCATCAACATTGCCATCGGGGAGAAAAGTCCCGGCGAGTATTTCTCCCAAGCGCGCGCCGCCATCATCGAGGGGAAACCCTATTTTGGAGATATCTCCGATGAGGAAACGCTCATATCGAACCTCAAGGCGAACTGCATTCCTGAAGGAGTTTTCCATATGACCGCCGAGGACTACGAGACTTTTCTTGTGGAAAGGCGCACCCTGATGGCCCAGAAAATTCGCCGCTACTTTGAAAGTCTCTAGGAGCGCTCGACTTTTGCGATGCAATCGCATCGCCGCACCAAACCAGACGCCGCGGCGACACCAAATAAAAACCCGCGCACAAACGTCCACTTTTTGCCCAAAATAAGAAAAAGTGGACGTTTGTGCGCGGGTTTTACCAGCCGGGGGCCCAGCAAGGCGCCCCGACACGCTTTTTACTCTCATTTCGCCCCGTGGGCACGCGATGGGCTAAAAGCAAACGGGCCGGAAACCAACATGGCTTCCGGCCCGTATAAGCTCTGGTGCCCCAGATACGATTCGAACGTACGACACCCGCTTTAGGAGAGCGGTGCTCTATCCCCTGAGCTACTGAGGCATTGCGTATTGCATTCTAGCAGATGTGACCCGCCTGGATGCGTCAACGCAAAAAGGCGGCAAAGCAACACGGCAGGACGGCAGGACGGGCGGATCAGCCAGCCACCCAGCCCCATCTCACTCGATAATCAACGGGTTGGCGGCATCCACTGGGTCCGGCGATGCCTCTCGCATGGCGCCATGGCCCAGCGAAGACTCGTCATCGGCATACTCTTTGTCCACGTCATCGCGCGAAAGCTGCTCGTCGGGAGTTTCGATCTCCTTTACCATCACCTCTTGGCCCTGCACCAAATACGTGCGAGAACTTCCGCAGTGCGGACACGTCTTGCCGTATGCTACCGTCTCATACGTTTTTTTGCAGTCCTCGCAATACGTGACAGCAGGTATTTCTTCGACCCTAAGCTCAGAGCCCGCTACCAGCGGATTCTTGTTGCTTGCCCAGCGCCAGGCGTCCTCAAGATAGTGTGGCACCACACCCGAGACCTCGCCGAGTTGCAGCGTCACCGCAGACACGCGCAAAATCGCGTTGTCGCGGCACGCGTCCTCGACCGTCCTGATGATATGAAACACGATGCCCAGCTCGTGCATGACATCAACCTCTTATCCAAAAGGCGAGGCCGGCATTGCGTCCGGCCCCGCCCATCCAATGCAGCAGCTAAACCTCAGGGCCCGCCGCGCTATTTCTTCTTGCCAAAACGAATCTTGATCTCGCGCTTGAGGGCATATTTTGCCAGCGAGGGAACCTTTTTCTCGTACTTGACCATATTCGAGCACTCGGGACGCTCGCGCGTAAGGTGGATGGCATCAAACGCGCACTTGGTGGTGCACAGGCCGCAACCAATGCACTTGTTGGGGTCGACAACCGAGGCGCCACAGCCCAGGCAACGCGCGGTCTCGGCGCGCACCTGCTCTTCGGTAAGCGTCTGCGCGTACTCGCGGAAGGGCGCCGCCTTGGCAGCCGCAGCGTCCTTGGCAGCCGGCACCTCGCGCTGGGCGGTGTCGTAGCTCGAAAGATCGGCGTCGTCCTTGTTAAGCTCAACGTACTTGCGCTGGTTGCGTCCAATGGTAAGCGTTCCATGCTGGACAAAGCGATGAATCGACACGGCAGCCTCGTGACCAGCGGCAATGGCGTCAATAGCAAACTTGGGACCCGTGTAGACGTCGCCACCCACAAAGATATCGGGCTCCGCAGTCTGATACGTCTGCGGATCGGCAACGGCACCCTGGCCGCGACCAAGCTCGACAGCAGAGCCCTCCAGCAGGTTGCCCCACTCGATGCTCTGGCCAATGGCAAAGACAACCTGGTCGCACTCGATGGTCACAAGATCATTCTCGTCATACTCGGGAGCAAAGCGTCCGTCATCGCCAAACACGCGCGTGCAGCGCTTGAACACAATGCCACGCACCGCGCCTGCCTCGTTGGTGAGGACCTCCTTGGGGCCCCAGCCGCAGCGGATGTCGACGCCGTCCTCGCGAGCCTCGGCAACTTCCTCGTCGCTTGCGGGCATTTCCTTGGCAGACTCGAGGCACAGCATCGTAACCTCGGGGGCCTGGGTACGCGCAGCCACGCGAGCAGCATCGATGGCAACGTTGCCGCCGCCCACAACCACCGTGCGGCCCATTGCAGGGGCTGCATCCGCGCTCTGATCGGTGTACTTGGCCAAGAAGTCAACAGCGGTCCAGGTGCCCTTCGCGTCCTGCCCATCGATGCCGGGCAGGCGGCCTCCCTGGCAGCCGATAGCAACATAGAAGGCGGCAAAGCCCTGCTCGCGCAGCTCAGCCAAGGTCACATCGCGACCGACCTCCACGCCATAGCGGAACTCGGCACCCATCTCGCGGATGACCTCGACCTCTGCCTCGATGACATCTTTCTCGAGCTTGAAGGAAGGAATGCCGTAGGTGAGCATACCGCCCGGTCGCAGCATCTTCTCGAACACGACCGGCCTGTAGCCTTTCTCGGCCAGATAGAAGGCGCACGAAAGACCCGCTGGGCCGGCGCCGATGATGGCGACCTTCTGGTCAAAACCGCCCGCACGCGTAGGCGTGACCATCGGCGGAATATAGCGCGTTGCAGCGTCGAGGTCGCGCTGCGCGATGAACTTCTTTACCTCGTCGATGGCGACGGCGGCATCGACCCTGCCGCGTGTGCACGCGTCCTCGCAGCGGCGATTGCAAATGCGGCCGCACACGGCAGGCAGCGGGTTTTCGCGCTTGATGAGCGCGAGTGCCTCGTCATAGCGCCCTTGAGCCGCGAGCTTGAGGTAGCCCTGGACAGCGATGTGCGCCGGGCAGGCGGTCTTGCAGGGCGCAGTGCCCGCGTCATGTGTCTCGATGCGATTGTCGTTGCGATAGTTGGGCGACCACTTCTCCGGTCCCCACTTCACGGTATCGGGAAGCTCCTGGCGCGGATACTCCGGAACCTTGCCCGTCGTCTTGCTGCAAAGCTTCTGGCCAAGCTTGACGGCCCCCGCGGGGCATACCTCCACGCAACGGCCGCACGCCACGCACTTGTCGGCCTGTGTATGCGCAACATAGGCAGAACGCGACAGGTTGGGCGTATTAAACAGCTGCGAGGTACGCAGGGCATAGCACACGTTTACGTTGCAGTTGCAGATAGCGAAGATTTTGTTCTCGCCATCGATGTTGGTGATCTGGTGCACAAATCCGTTGTCCTCGGCAGCACGCAGAATGTCGTAAACCTCTTCGCGCGTGATGTAGTGGCCGCGATCGGTCTCGACCACATAATCGGCCATGTCGCCCACAGCGATGCACCAGTCGTGCGGGTCGTCGCCGCAGCCCTCGCCCAAAACCTTGCGGCTTGCGCGACAGCTGCAGGTCGAGGCGGCGTACTTGCCGTCATACTTGTCCAGCCAATGCTCGATATGCTCGATAGGCACCGACGTGCTCGCAGCATCGATGGCCTGCTCGACAGGAATAACGTGCATGCCAATGCCCGCGCCTCCGGGAGGCACCATGGGCGTCGCCTTAGACAGCGGGCCTTTGGAGGCCTGCTCGAAAAACTTCGCGAACACCGGGTGCTCATCCAACTGGCCCACGCGCATGTTAAGGAACTCGGCAGAGCCGGGCACGAGCATGGGCAGCACCCATTGCTTGGTGCGCGTGGGGTTTTCCCAGTTGTACTCAAGCAAGCCGGTGTAGCTCATATCGTCGAGCATCTTTTCGATCTCGGGCTCGGGCATACCCGTGAGCTTGACCATCTCGGCCAGGGTGTAGGGCCGGCGCATCTTCATCTTGAGCAAAACATCTGCCTGCTCGTCGGTGGCAGCCTCGGCAAACGACCAGTACTCGTAGCCCAAAAGCTCATCGCGATGCAGCAGGCGATTCGTGCAATGCTCGCAGAGCTTGACGATCTTCTCGCGCGGGTGCTCGGGCAACGGCGGCACGAACTCCGCACCGATATCGGGCTCGGTATAGCTAATCCCCGGTCCATTGAGAATCATGGCGTCCCCTCCCTTGCCGCGCGGCGACTGCGCAGGCTGCGGTCCTTGTGTAAGCGAGCTATGCGCGGCCGCCCGCGCTTGACCCGTAAAGTTGACATACTGTCAAAAACAGTATTGACGAACCGTCAACAATATTCAAGACTAGGAGGTGAATCATCGGGCCGGAGCATCAGAAAGGCGGCAAGCGGATGAGCACCCGCAGCGCGACATCGAACCACCCAGGCGATGCCGCCTCGCAGCAAAACGAAACCCAGCCAAGCCAGGGCACAGCTGCGCTCACGATCTCCAAGCGCCTGCCCGGAGACGAACGCCGCCGCAGAATCCTTAAGGCAGTGCGCGTCGTTAGCGCCGAGCGCGGGGTATCCCATCTCTCGGTATCGGCAGTAGCAAAGCAGGCCGGCTGCACGCGCTCGCTTTTCTACCACTATTTTTCCGATATGGACGCCGCCGTCGAAGCCGTCATGGACGAGGCTATCGAGGGTTTTGTCAGCGAACTTGAACGCTGGAACGCCAGCCGCACCGTAGGCGACATCGAAGGGGCGCTTGACAGCGTGGCCCCGCTCTTCAAGCGCCTCGTGGCCGACGGGCACGAGCTGCCGGCCACGCTCACTTCGGGTAGCGGGGCCCTCTACGGCGGTTTTCTCCACCATGCAGTCGAGCGCGTTACGCGCTACCTGTGCGAAACGACTGTCGCCGACTTTGTTGCCCGTCACGACCTGCGCATCGACCATGTTTACGAGACCTTCTACACGCTTGTCATGGGGCTGCTCATGTACATTCGCACGCACCCGGATGTGCCCGACGAGACCGTGAAGGACATCATCGCTTCGACGCTGCACATCGAGGGATATACCGCCAAGTACCCAGAGCGCCGGCCATCTAAGTAGGATGCCAGCGGCCGTAACTGTTTATTCGCGCCCGCCATGTATGAGAGGGAAAGACGGGCCTAGGGAAAGGAAAGCGATATGTTGTTTGATGTTTGGGGGAGCAACACCGGCATCCATTGGCTCGGCTGGGCCATGGTCTTTATCGGCTTAATCGTGCTCAATGAGGTCGGGCGCCGCAGCAAGGCGGGCGCCGCCATTATCTTTGTCGTGGCGCCCCTTGCCATGACCATCTACTGCATTGCCATCGCCGTAGGCGTGGCCAACGGCCAGGAATGGGCACTTACCAACCCCACGCATGTGTACCAGAACAGCTGGTTCCACTACGCCAAGGTCTATGCAGCGCTTGCCGGATGCTGGGGCTTTATTGCCATCAAGTACCAGTGGGGCAAGATCGGTAAGGCCAAATGGTTCCGCGCATGGCCGTTTGTCATTGTTGCCATCAACATCTTGATCGCTGTTGTGTCCGACTTTGAAAGCGCCTACCACTTCTTCGCGCTGGGCGAGACCACCTGGGTCACCTCCGAGGGCGCCACGCAGCTGGCCGGTTGGAACAACGTGTTCAACGGCATCGCCGGTATCATCAACATCTTCTGCATGACCGGCTGGTGGAGCGTCTACGCAAGCGAAGACAAGACCGACATGCTGTGGCCCGACATGACCTGGGTCTACATCATCGCCTACGACATCTGGAACTTCTGCTACACCTACAACTGCCTGCCCACGCACTCTTGGTTCTGCGGCTTTGCCCTGCTGCTTGCGCCCACCGTGGCGGCCTTTATCTGGAACAAGGGCGGCTGGATCCAAAACCGCGCCTTCACGCTTGCCATCTGGTGCATGTTCGCGCAGGTATTCCCCTTCTTCCAGGAGCAGTCCATCTTTGTGACGCACTCCACGCTCGACGCAGGCGCGGCACTTGTGGTTTCGATCCTGGCGCTCGTGGCAAACATCGCCGCGATTATCTACATTGTCTATCGCGCCAAGAAGCTCGGCCGCAACCCCTACAAGCAGGATGTCTTTGAGGGCACCCGCGACTGGGAGATTGCAACTGCCCGCCGCGCCAAGGTCGATTACGCCCATATGGACTAGCGCCGGCTCGCGCCTATTGGACCGTCGCCTCTAAAAAAGACGGTTATAGGTAGGTTGCCAGCAAATTGCCAAGTAGCCTAAAGAAAACCCAGGAAAGCGAGCTCGCTTTCCTGGGTTTCTTGCGTCTCTACTTTGAAGAAGCGCTTAAACCTACCTATAACCGTCTTTTTTAGATTGCCCAAGCGGTTTTGGCCGGGGCTTC
>CATWBG010000013.1:0-47944 GCA_958348985.1 uncultured Collinsella sp.
TTTTTTTTAAAAAAATTTTTGTTTGTGTATAATCCGGGGGTAGGGGGGGGGGGTTCGGGGGTTGGCGGCCAAGCCGTCGACGCTGTGCCGGCATCCGCGCTACCCTCCAATGTGCAACAATAGCTACTGCCCATCATCAGCGAAAGGAAACCCATGTCTCAGCGAAGCACCAGCCCGCTCAAGCGATCGATTGTGCGTCGAACGCTGCGGCGATTTTGGGACGTCACGCGCACGCAGCCGCTGATCGTCTTCCTTTCGGTCTTTTCCTCTGCGGGCTACATCTTCTTGCTTACGTTTGCCAACACCTATGTCATGGCGCTTATCGTCGACCGCGTTCAAGCAGGCCCCGTGGCGGGCGATCGGGTATTTGAGGTCTTTGGACCGTATATTCTCGCGCTTGTGTTCGTTAACCTGGCGGGCCAAATTCTTTCCAAGCTGCAGGACTATACCGTCTACAAGCTCGAGATCGCCGGTAATTATCATCTGGCACGTCTGTGCTTTGACACACTCTCCAATCAGTCCATGACGTTTCACACCAGCCGTTTTGGCGGATCGCTCGTGAGTCAGACGAGTCGCTTCATGAGCGGCTACACCGGCCTGGTGGATGTGACCGTTTACTCGCTCATTCCCACGATTACCTCGGTTATTTGCACGGTTGCGGCGCTGGCGCCGGTGGTGCCGCTGTTCACGGCGACTCTGGTCCTCATTATGATTGTCTACATTGCCTTTGTCTGGGTGATGTACAAGCGCATCATGCCGTTATCGGCCGCTACGTCCGCTGCGCAAAACAAGCTCTCGGGCGTGCTTTCCGACGCCGTGACCAATATCTTGGCTGTTAAGACCTGCGGCCGAGAGGACTTTGAACGCGATCTATTCGACACCGCCGACCGTGCCGCGCGCGATGCCGAGACGGTTTCGATGCACGCCATGATGCAGCGCAACTTCACGACTTCCGGCCTTATCGTTATCACCATGGCCGTGGTGAGCGTTTTCGTGGCGGGCGGCAACGCGTGGTTTGGCATCTCGGCCGGTGCGCTCGTTATGATCTTTAGCTACACATACAACCTCACCATGCGGCTCAATTACGTGAGCTCCATGATGCAGCGCATAAACCGTGCGCTGGGCGACGCCGCCGAGATGACGCGCGTGCTGGACGAGCCGCGCTTGGTGGCAGATGACAAGGACGCTCCCGAGCTCAAGGTAGACGAGGGCGCGATTGATTTCGAGCACTTGAACTTTGCCTATCGCGATGCAGCATCGGGCGAGAGCGTGTTTGACGACCTTACGCTGCACGTGCCGGCGGGCCAGCGCGTGGGCTTGGTGGGCAAATCGGGTTCGGGCAAGACGACACTCACCAAGCTGTTGCTTCGCCTGGACGACGTTCAGGGTGGCCGCGTGCTTGTGGACGGACAGGACGTCTCGCGTTGCACGCAGCAAAGCCTGCGCCGCCAAGTTGCCTATGTGCCGCAGGAGGCGCTGCTGTTCCATCGTTCTATTCGTGAGAACATCGCCTACGGGCGCCCCGACGCTACCGACGAGCAGATTTATGAGGCGGCTCGCTTGGCTAACGCGACCGAGTTTATCGACCGTCTGCCGCAGGGCTTTGACACCATGGTGGGCGAGCGCGGCGTTAAGCTCTCGGGCGGGCAGCGCCAGCGCGTGGCTATCGCGCGTGCCATTTTGACCGACGCTCCGATCTTGGTGCTTGACGAGGCGACATCTGCTCTCGACAGCGAGTCCGAGGCGCTGGTGCAGGAGGCGCTCGAGAACCTCATGCGTGGGCGCACCTCGATTGTGGTGGCGCACCGCCTTTCCACGGTGGCGGCACTCGATCGCATTGTGGTGCTTGCCGATGGCAAGATCGTGGAAGACGGCACGCACGCGCAGCTTGTGGATGCGGGCGGCGAGTATGCGAGCCTGTGGGGCCGTCAGACGGGTGCCTTCTTGGAGGCCTAGCGCGGCGGTGCCGATGGGGTGCTTGCGGGCCGTTGCCGGATTTTGTGTCCGTGCGACGTTCCACGATATCTCTTGTTCATATGGCCGCCTGTTGCGGAACATATCTTTGAGGGGAAGTGACGCGTGATGCCGCGTAACGATTATGGGAACGAGGATGATCCCAGGCTCACGCCGCTGCATCCGTATTTCAAGGGGCTGGGAAAGCGCCTTTGTCCAACCTGTGGCAGAGTTACCAAGTTTTATCCGACGCTCAACTACAACATCGCCTCGGAGGAGTGCGCATCTTGTGGGTTGTCTCGATTGATACCGGTTCCCAAGGAGTTTCAGCGGGAAGCCCCCAAGAAGAAGCCTCGTAACAGGAGTTTCTCGATTGTTGAATAGGGGAGATGTCGGAGGCCGATTTGCTGCATAGCCGCATTGGGTTGATTGTCAATCGACCGTAATTGATCGAGGCCGCCGAGACGGCCGGTTGAATATGATAAGGTGCGAACGGGTTCCCGCTGTGTCTTTCGGCGTTAATGTGTGGCGGTAAATGTTCATTTTGAAATGAGTGGCGGACAATCGCGCGGAATATGGCCGTATCCGGCCCCGGGACGCTTCAAAAACCGCCACTCGTTTAAAAAACGTTGGAAAACCGCTGCTCGTTTGGGGCGACGCGATGGCCCAGACGGGCGCTGCGCTCGTAAGTGCGCTAAAAGCCGCCACTCATCCCGGGGATAGTGCCGTTCTAGATGGGTGACATGTCTGCGAGGGCGCCAATAGCCGCCGCTCATCCCGAAGTGAGGCCGATTGAATTCACCGCAAGTGCCCCCGCGCTCGATCTTTTCCTCTCGATAGACACCCTGGCTTGTCGTGGCGGTTTGCCGCCCTCGTCCACGCAAGAACCCGTGCTGGCAATCGTCAGCACGCACATGTGCCAACGCCCACAATCTCCGATGCCCGCAACCGCTCTACTGATACCTCAGGCATTCCACGGGGTCGAGCTTTGCTGCACGACGAGCGGGGTAGAAGCCAAAGATCACGCCAATACCTACGGATACCGCAAAGGCGAGCAGTACCGTTGTGATGGAAAAGCTCGGGACGATGCTCCCGCTTGCGCCAAACTCACTCAGGATGCCGGAGTTTGCGGCAAAAAGCGTCAGTGCCCAAGCAAGCAGGTATCCGATGACTACGCCCAGGATGCCGCCCGTGATGCATATCGCCGAGGATTCGGCCAAGAACTGGGCTGTGATATCGTGCCTGCTCGCGCCGAGTGCGCGGCGGATACCGATCTCGCGGATGCGCTCGGTAACGTTGGTGAGCATCATGTTCATGATGCCGATACCGCCCACCAAAAGTGAGATGCCCGCCACGGCGCCCATGATGAGCGAGAACGAGCCCATAAAGGAGTTCATGGCGTCGATAGCGCTTTTCATCGAGCTGACCATGACGTCTCCGCTTTCATCGCCGCCGCTCAGCCCCTTGAATTCCTGAATCTTGGTCTTGATGGTGTCGCACAGCTCGTCGATATCGGCACCCTCTCGTGCGAGGGCGGTCACGCTGGGGAACACACTATACGACTCCGTGAACAGCGCGGCGATTGTCGCCCTCGGCATGATGAGCGACAGCGATCCCAGGGATTCGGCGCCATTATCGACCACGCCGACGATGCGCACTTCGCCGCTCGATATCTTGATTGTCTTTCCCAGGGCGTCTTCCATGTTTTGACCAAAAAGTTGTTCAGCGCCGTTGCGGCTGATCATCGCCACGCGCGCGCCAGTCTTGGCCTCGGCCTCAGTATAGGAGCGTCCACAGAGGGGCTTGTCATACCCCTTAATCTTGAGCACGGAGATGTCCATGCCCTCAGTTGAGACGTTATATGTGGTGTCGCCTTTTTGATAATCGGTATAGGCGTTGTCGATAATGCCTATCTGCTCGATTTGGGGAATCGTCTTACGCAGTTTCTCGATATCCGAATCGGTGAGGTTTTCTGATGAATTGATTTGGATCATGCGCGCCGCATTGAGGCCCAGACTGTTGATAAGGCCGTTTTGGATGCCGCCGATGAGCGACGTCATGGCGATGACCGAGGCGATGCCAATGACGATACCCAAGATGGTGAGCAGGCTCCGACCCTTGTTGGATTCAAGCGAGTGTAACGCCTCGCGCATCAAATCTCGAGTGCTCATGACGTTGCCCCCTCTCGTGGCTGCAGGGTGGGAAGTGCAGCAATATCTGAGCGAAATCCGGTGGCGCCGGCAGCGTTGGCGGCACTTCGCGTGTGTGCTGCGCGCGGAATATAGGCGCCTGCGTGCAGGCGGCCGTCGCGGATGGTCACGGAGCGGTCGGCCTTGGAGGCAATGCCGGGGTCGTGCGTGATGAGCACGATGGTCTTGCCGCGCTCCTGGAGCCTGTGGAACGTTTCCATGACGAGGGCTCCGGTGGTCGAGTCGAGATTGCCCGTGGGTTCGTCGGCCAAGATGATGGGCGGATCGTTGACGAGCGCTCGCGCGATGGCGACGCGTTGCATTTGGCCGCCCGAAAGCTCGGATATGCGATGGTCCCAGTGGTCGACGGGAAGCGTTACCGCTTGCAGCGCATGGACGGCGCGCATCTCGCGTTGCGAGCGCGGCACGTCGGTGTAGGAGAGGGGGAGCATCACGTTTTCGATGACCGAAAGACGCGGCAGTAAGTTGAAGCTCTGGAAGACAAAGCCGATGCTCAAGGCACGTACCTCGGTAAGTTCGTCGTCATCGAGCTCGGCCACGTTGAGTCCCCGCAAGAAGTAGTCACCTGCCGTCGGTTTGTCCAAGCAGCCCAGGATGTTCATGAGCGTCGACTTGCCCGAGCCGGAGGGGCCGGTGATGGCCACGAACTCGCCCGGCTCTACAGCTAGGCTCACGTTATGGAGGATGTGCGCGCAGCCGGCCTCGCTCTCAAAGATGCGATGCACGTTGCGGATGTCGATGACGGGGCGCATTACATGTCCTCATATGCCGCGGTGTCTGCGGGGGCGTCGGCATCGCTGGAGCCGGATTTCGTGTCGACCACAAGAGTGTCGCCGTCGCGCAGCTTGGTTACGGGAACGTTCGGATTGATCTCGTTGCCCTGGTCGTCATGCTCGACCTCGACCTTGCCCACCACGGCCTCGTTGTCATTTTGGGTCACGATGCTTACCTCGACGCGGCGGGTCTCGGTGCCCGTCTCGTCGGTTGCCAGGTTGACGTAGTGCGTGTCGCCATCACCAGTCATGAGGGCGAGGGTCGGAACCATGACAACGTTATCCAGCTGCTCGGTGATGATCGAGACCTCGGCGGTCATGCCGGGCTTTAGGCGTTTGTCGGGCGCATCGATGAGGATGTCGACGTCGAAGTTCACGCTGTCTCCGCCATTGCCGGAATCACCGCTTGCCACCGAGGCGATGGCGGTGACGGTTCCCTGACTCACGATGTCGGGGAATGCGGGATAGGTGACGTTGGCGGTTTGGCCCACGACGATCTTGGCGATGTCTTTTTCGCCCACCTGGACCGTCACCTTCATCTTGGAGAGGTCGGCGATCTGCATGCACTGCTTGCCGCCGCTGGTGTCACCTTCGCCCATGACCCTGCCGCCCGAGACGGTGGCGCCCACCTTGGCGTTGAGCTCCACGATGCTGCCCGAGCTGGATGCCTTTACGGTGCGTTCGGCGGCGCGGGCATTGGCCTGGTCAAGGGTCGCCTGGGCGGATTCTACCGAGCGCTGGGCGCTCGAGACGGCGCTTTGTTCCGAGGAAGTATCGGTAGAGACGCGGTTGCCCTCATCATCGATGGCCGGTGCGTTCTGTGCGCTGGCCAGGGCCCTTTTTGCAGCGGCGAGGTCCTCCCGTGCCGCGGTGAGGGCGCGTTGGGCCTCGGTAACGTTGCGATCGAGTTCGTCGTTCTTGATCGTCATGAGTACGTCGCCGGCATTGACCTGTTGGCCCGCTTGCACGTTGATTTCTGCCACGGTTCCGTCGACGGTAGGGGAAACCACCGATGCCGAGATGGGCTTGAGCCGGCCTTTCGCCTCAACTGAGGTCGTGAACGTTCCTTCCTGGACCTTCTCGAGTACGGGCTCGTTTGTGGATTGCGACTTCGAGCTCATGATGGCGGTCGCAACGACAGCGATGAGTATGACGCCGGAGATGACGCCTGCGACGATGCCGCGGCGGATGAGTTTCTTGCGGCGGCGCTCGGCACGCTTGGCCTTGAGCTTGGCGTAAGCCTCTTCATCGGAGATGGAAGAATCCTGCTGCTCGGGGTCTGCGGTGGTCAAGAGCGGCAAAGTCTCGGTCGAGTCTACGGGCAGGTGCTGGACCTCGTCCTGGGAGGTGCTGGGATCTTGAGCCATGGGGTCTCCTCTATAGATTCGGTTTCCTCGATGGTTTACATGTTTTCTTCGATAGTTTACATGACGACCTTGGACGATGCTTCGTGCGTGCGCTTTCTTACGAGCATGTTAGGAACCGAAGGGGCCGCTCGGGTGGCATTCCTCTGCGCACATGAAGCAAATTCGACCAGCGGCACCGCGCCGTGCGGGAACCGGCTCATCCCTCTGCGCAAAAGAAGCAAATTATCCCATTTAGAGCCCGTGACCGCGTCCCTAAGTGGGATTATTTGCTTCATTTGGAAGCGTGGCGAGCCTGTGCCTGCTTTTGCGCTTCTGGTCGTTCCTCGATCCCAAGGGTATCAAACGCCCAAAGCGGGGATAATACGGCCAAGCCGATAAACCAGGGAGAATTATGGGTGATAGCCTACATATCCGGTCCGAGATCGGCCGGTTGAAAAAAGTCATGATCCATCGACCGGGCAGGGAGTTTCTCAATCTCTCGCCGGACAGTATGGGACGCTTGCTGTTCGATGACATCCCGTATCTTGCGGCGGCGCAAGAGGAGCACGATAGATTTGCC
The DNA here is from genome assembly GCA_958348985.1 of uncultured Collinsella sp. Taxonomy (GTDB): domain Bacteria; phylum Actinomycetota; class Coriobacteriia; order Coriobacteriales; family Coriobacteriaceae; genus Collinsella. The sequence continues at coordinate 6,863 of CATWBG010000013.1, forward strand.
GAGCTTCTGCGCGAAAACGACGTTGAGGTTCTGCACCTTGACCAGCTCGTTGCCGAGTCGATCGCATCGAACGCGGCTGCTCGGGAAGAGCTCCTGGATGGTTGGCTCGCGCAGTCGGGCGTTTCTTCCCCTTCGGTTCTCGAGGCGGTGAAAGTCAAGCTCGAAAGAATTGAGGATCCCCTTGCTCTTGTTGACAAGCTGATTGAAGGTATCAGGGCCGACGAACTCGAGCTTTGCGCGGGCGGAGCGTGTCGTTCGCTTGCCGATGTTGTTGCAGCAGACGGTAATGAACGCGGTGGCCTTCTTATCGATCCCATTCCCAACTTGTACTTTACGAGAGACCCCTTTTCCATCATTGGACAGGGCGTGTCGCTTAACGGTATGTGGTCGGTCACGCGGCGTCGCGAGCCGTTGTTTGGGCAGATTGTTTTCAAGCATCATCCTGTCTATGCGGGCGCGCCCGTATGGCACGAACCCGGCCATGAGGCGAGCGGATGTATCGAGGGCGGAGACATTCTCGTGCTCGGGCCGAGTACGATTGGCATCGGCATTTCCGAAAGGACCGATGCTGCTGGTATCGACGCTCTCGCCGAGACGCTGCTGTGGGGGAGTCCCGCCTCTGGCGTCGACCGAGTTTTGGCGTTTTCGATTCCGCGTAAACGTTCGTGCATGCATCTGGACACGGTGTTTACGCAGCTTGATGTCGATGCGTTCTTGGTACACCCCGGGATTCTCGAGACACTCAAGGTTTTTGAGCTGACACGTGGAGCGAGCGCTGGCTCGACTGCCATCAGGAGTCTCGAGGGGATGCCGCTTGAGAGTGTGCTGGCCGATGCGATTGGGGTCGATTCCGTTCGAATCTACGAATGCGGCGGTGGCGACCCGTTGGCGGCTGCCCGCGAGCAGTGGAATGACGGCGCCAACACGCTGGCAGTAAGTCCCGGTAAGGTTATTGTCTACCAGCGAAATTCGGTCACGAACGACCTTCTGTATAAGAGTGGGTTCGATCTTATCGAGGTCCCGTCATCCGAGCTTTCGCGCGGTAGGGGAGGTCCTCACTGCATGAGCATGGCTTTTGAGCGAGAAGATTTGTAGGCACAAGTTCCCGTTGCAACAAAGCACGACGCGCAGATGTCCATGGCTCTGCGCGCCGCGCTATTTATGTAAATAAGTTTTGCTGCGATACCCGAGAGGTTGTTTAGCCCCACACGCGCTCGGCCACGCGCTTGACCAGCGCGATCTTCGCCCATTGCTCATCTTCGGTAAGCTTGTTGCCGCATTCGCAGGAGGCAAAGCCACATTGCGGGGAGAGATAAAGATTCTCGAGCGGCACGTACCTGGCGGCTTCATTGATACGGTCGATCAAGAGCTCTTCGTCCTCAAGGCCGGGCTGCTTGGAGGTCACGAGACCGAGCACGACCTTCTTGCCGGGCGCTACATACTTGAGCGGCTCGAAGGTGCCGGCACGCGGCGTGTCGAACTCAAGGTAAAAAGCGTTGACGTTCTCATGGGCGAACAGGTATGGCGCGATGGGGTCGTAGCCACCCTCGAAAGCGTATGTCGAGTGGTAGTTGCCACGGCACACGTGCGTGGTGATCACCAGATCATCGGGTTTGCCCTCAATCGCAAGGTTGTTGAGGCGAACGCCCAACTCGGAGACCTTTTGGATGTCAACCGGGTACATACCGGTTTTGGCCACGAAGTCCGTGTCGCAGTAAATGCCCCAGGTGCAGTCGTCAAGCTGGATATTGCGGCAACCTGCGGCGTAGAGGTCGGCGATGACGGTGCGGTAGGCGGCAGCGATGTCTTCGATGAGGGCCTCATCTGTCGGGTAGACGGAACGCAGGCTTTCGATCTGCCCATCGCAACGGTCAAGAATCACCTCGGAGTAGGTCTGGACGGGGGCGGGGATGGTCTGGCGCGCGACTTGGCCGTCCTCCTCGAGCGCCTTCACGAACTTGAAGTGCTCGACGAACGGATGGTTCTCACCTGAGATTTTGCCGGTAACGACGGCGGTGTCGGCCGTAGTCTCCTCGTCGTGGAACATATAGCCGGTGCGGCTTGCCCGATGCTCGATACCGTTGAGTCCCCACATGAAGTCGAGGTGCCAATAGCTGCGGCGAAACTCGCCATCGGTGACTACGTGCAGGCCGGCGGCCTTTTGTTTGGCTACGAGGTCGCGGATGGCAACGTCTTCGACGGTCTTTAGCGCGCCGTCGTCGATGATACCTGCGGCGTGGTCGGCGCGGGCTTGCTTGAGCACGTCGGGGCGCAGGAAGCTTCCAACGATGTCATAGCGAAACGGTGCGTTATGGGTAGTGGACATTGGGGTCCTTTCTCTGGTTTGATTGGTAAACCAGAGTATGGCAGCAGCTTTTGTCATAGGGAAGTACTAAGAATTTATCGATGTATATAGGTAATAGCTATGGTTCAGCAACGGGCTTTTATTTGGGTAGCTCTTTGGCTGTGCTGGCTTGGGACAGGTTGGGTCGAGGGGGTGATTTTCGCGGAAACGCCCCGATTTGGTTGACAGGCTTGTGTTCGTTGAATACTTCGCGTTTTGAAGACCGGCGCAATCGTTTTGCCACGAATCCAATAAGCGAGCTGATAGTTTTGGAATGTATAAATAGCTGCAAATTGGCCGTAATAATGTATCAAGCCGATGTTGACCTTTTCATTTTGGTGTTTTGTGGCGTTTGATTGCAGGAGCGTCGCTTCAAACTGGCGGAATAATAGAAAAATGTACGATGCTGGGAGCCGATTGAGCATAAGCTGGATTTTGACTGCTTTGAAAATGCTTTATGAACGTTGTTCATAAAGCATTTTTTTTCTCTTGGGCAGCTTTATTCAAAGGAATAAGGGCTGTTTGTCCGGGCACCTATCGTACATATTTCCATTTTTCCGCCAAAACGATTGAGGGTGCTGCGCCAAAACGTCTGACGAGACAAAATCAAACGCAGCTTTAGGATATGTGCGATTGAATCAATCGAATTTATTATGGCGTGGACGCTCCCGGCAGCTTCGTCCTATCAGTGCTGCAGCTCGGCTTTTGTTCCGGTCGCAGTTTTCACTTGACGACCCTGTGTCGTCGGTGCCGCAAAAGTTTCCGTGCGTTTCAACCCACAGCAAGCCGGGTAGATATACCATAAATTAACCGGCCGCGGCAGTGCCGCGAAGAAGAGGAGGACCTATGTCTAAATACGCCGGAACCCAGACCGAGAAGAACTTGGCGGCTGCCTTTGCCGGCGAGTCGCAGGCAACCAACAAGTACACGTACTTCGCCTCGGTCGCAAAGAATGAGGGCTTCGAGCAGATTGCGGAGATCTTCCGTAAGACCTCTGCAAACGAGCAGTATCACGCCAAGATGTGGTTCCGCGAGCTCGAGGGTATCGGCAACACTGCCGAAAATCTTGCTGCTGCAGCCGACGGCGAGAACTTTGAGTGGACCGATATGTACGAGGGCTTTGCCAAGACCGCCGAGGAGGAGGGCTTCCCCGAGCTTGCCGTGAAGTTCCGCGAGGTGGGCGAGATCGAGAGGCACCATGAGGAGCGTTACCGTGCGCTGCTGCACAACGTCGAGACCGCCGCTGTCTTTGAGAAGAGCGAGGTCAAGGTGTGGGAATGCCGCAACTGCGGGCATATCGTTGTAGGTACGAAGGCGCCGGACGTCTGCCCGGTTTGCAGCCACCCGCAGGCGTACTTTGAGGTTAAGGCCGAGAACTACTAAGGTCCGGTAAGTCACATCGACGACGGTCGCATCGACCGGAATTAACGCCACGGCATCGAGCAGGTGCCGTGGCGTTTTTAATGCGCAACGGGCCTGGGTCGTATGTTTTGCGTTGAGCTTGCGCGGTCATGCTAGGATGGTCAACGAACTTTGACTCAAAGGGGATGCCAATCGTGACCATGCGTACCGATGATTTTGATTACACCTTGCCTGAGGAACTTATCGCCCAGGCACCTGCCGATCCGCGCGACTCGTGTCGTCTGCTTGTACTTAATCGCAAGGGGAGCGACGCCGCGGATGCCGTGGCTTTGGAGCACGGTGGGACGGTCGAGCATCGCATCTTCCGCGACATCATCGACTACATCGAGTCAGGTGATCTGCTGGTCATCAATAAGACCCGCGTGATGCCGGCGCGCCTGATGGGGCGCAAAGCAGAGACTGGCGGAGTGGTAGAGACGCTTTTGCTCAAGCGCCGTGAGGACATTGATCCTTTGGGTCACGTGTGGGAATGCCTGGTCAAGCCGGGTAAGCGCCTAAAGCCCGGCGCGAAGATCGAATATCGTGCGGGCGGCGCCCATGCTCCCGAGAGCGCGCCGGTCGTGTTGACGGCCGAGGTTACCGATTACGTGGTTGACAGCCGTGGTGGTCGCCTGGTTCGCTTTGAGCCTCAAGGCACCGACCCCGCAACGGGCGAGTCGCGCACACTTGACGAGGCCATTCACGCTGCGGGCCACGTGCCGCTGCCTCCTTACATCACTGATTACGAGGGCGATCCCGAGAAGTACCAGACCGTCTACGCAATGCCCGAAGAGCATTCGGCTGCGGCGCCAACGGCGGGTCTGCACTTCACGCCCGAGCTTATGCAGCGCATCGAGGGTAAGGGTGCGCACTTTGCGGCTGTCGAGCTTGAAGTGGGTATCGATACGTTCCGTCTGGTGGAGGAAGACGACCCGACTCAGCATGTCATGCATACCGAGCGCTATCATGTGCCGGTCGAGGTGGTCGACGCCGTGCATGCCACCAAGGCGGCGGGCCATCGCGTGATCGCCGTGGGGACCACCGCTGTGCGCTCGCTCGAAAGCGCCTTTGACGCGGATGCGCCCGTGGCCCCAAAACCCGTTACCGCACGGTACTTCGAGAATCGCGCCGATGGCGCCGACACTCTTGGCCGCGGCGATGTCACCGTGCATGAGAACGCGACCACGCAGCTCTACCTCATGCCGGGAAGCACCTATCACGTGGTAGATGCCCTCATCACCAACTTCCATGTGCCACGCTCCACGCTCATGATGCTTGTCTCGGCGCTTGCCTCGCGCGATCAGGTGATGGACGCATACGAGCAGGCCATCAAGGCACGGTATCGCTTCTTTAGTTTTGGCGATGCGATGCTTATCGAGTAGAGTCCTGTCGAGCAAGGCATTTGCCGTGCGCGGCTAAATATGAGAGCAGCGTGAAAATGTGACAAATAAACCTGTCGTTTTGCTGTCACATCGATGAAGAAACGTACAGGCCTTGACCCGCAGGGTATGTATCACCTGCGCGAAACCATGCGCATGCTTGCCGCCGAGGGCTGCTCCATCATTCTGGTCACGCACTATCCGGAGGACATCATCCCCGCCATCGACCGCGTGCTGCTCGTCAAGGACACGTCTATTTTTGCCGACGGCTCCAAGCGCGAGCTGCTGTGCGACGACGTGATGAGCGACCTGTTTGACGTGCCCTTGACCGTGAGCGAGCATGACGGCTGGTACTCGCTCTACGGTGCTCATCGGGAATAGGAGGCTGCGATGTTAACGATTGGATGCCATCTTTCCATCTCAGATGGATACGAGGCGATGGGAAAGATGGCACTGTCTATTGGCGCAAACACGTTCGCGTTTTTCACGCGCAACCCGCGCGGCGGTTCTGTGCGTCAACTCGATTTAGACGATGTGGCCGCGCTGCGCTCGCTTATGTCCGAGCATTCATTTGGCCCGCTTGTGGCGCATGCTCCCTATACGTATAACCCTTGCTCTGCCAAGGAGCGTGCGCGTGCGTTCGCACTCGAGGCGATGGGGGAAGACCTGCGTCGTATGGAGGCATTGCCGGGCAATTACTATAATTTCCATCCCGGAGCCCATGTGGGACAGGGCGTTGAGCGCGGTATCGAGCTCATCGCCGATACGCTGTGCCAGGTGATGTTTGAGGGGCAGCGCACGTGCGTGCTGCTCGAGACTATGGCGGGCAAGGGCACCGAGGTAGGAAGCCGCTTTGAAGAGCTCGCGGCGATTATCGATGCGGTGCGTACGCGCCGACCCGAGCTGGACGTCTGCCTGGGTGTATGCCTCGATACCTGCCATGTGAGCGATGCCGGCTACGATATCGTGCACGATCTCGATGGCGTGCTGGCTGAGTTCGACCGCGTGGTGGGAGCTTCGCGTCTTCGCGCCGTTCACATCAACGACTCCAAGAATCCCTGCGGGGCGCATAAGGATCGTCACGAGGTCATCGGTGCGGGCTACCTGGGGTCTGCTGAGCTTGGCGGGGGTGAGGAGGTTTTCGCGCACATTGTTTCTCATCCGCGTCTTCGCTGCCTGCCGTTTATTCTGGAAACGCCCAATGAGCTTGCGGGTTATGCGCACGAGATTCAACTGCTGCGGGGTCTGCAGGGGGACTAGTCGTTTGGGCGATTGTTTTCAACAATTATGGATAAAAATAAGTCTATTTTGTTACAAGGCACTTTTTCGGAGGGCCGTTATGCACGGCGGAGCATAATGGCCCCTAGTTTTATGCGTTCCTGACCAAGAGGGGACGCGTGGAAGGAGAAAAGTATGTACAAGTTCAAGAAGTTTGGCGCTGTAGTCGCCGCAGGCGCATTTGCCGCTGTTCTCGCCCTTGCCGGTTGTTCCGGTAACGGTGGCACCTCCGCTGGTAGCGCCGATGCCGGTTCTGCCGCGAAGTCCGACAGCGTGCAGCTCGTCACCAAGGGCAAGCTGACCGTGGGCACCTCTGCCGAGTACGAGCCGTTTGAGTATATGGAGGATGGCGATTACAAGGGCTTCGACCTCGATCTCATCAAGAAGATCGCCGAGAAGCTCAATCTTGAGGTCGAGTACAAAAACGTCGACTTCGACTCCCTGGTAGCAGGCGTTGCCAGCGGCACTAAGTACGACTGCTCCATCGCGGCCATCACCGCTACCCCCGATCGCAAGAAGGAAGTCGACTTCTCCGACTCCTATTACATGGACGACCAGGCTATCGTCACCCTTAAGGACAACACCGCCATCACCGGCGACAACTATGCCGACGAGCTTAACAAACAGGGCGTGAAGATTGCCGTCCAGTCCGGCTCCACCGCCGAGTCCTTCGCTAAGGAGAACTTCCCCAACGCCGAGCTCGTTCCTTTCAAGAACGCCACGGACTGCTTCTCTGCACTTCAGGCTTCTAAGGCCGCCGCTTTGGTGACCAACCGTTCTGTTGCTTCCCAGCTCACCGCATCCTCGTTCGACAACTGCCAGACCATCAAGCAGATCAGCACCGGCGAAGAGTATGCTATCGCTGTCAACAAGGACAACCCCGAGCTCACTAAGAAGATCAACAAGGCTCTGAAGGAGCTTACCGAGGACGGTACCGTTGACGCTCTCATGGAGCAGTACAACATCAAGTAGTTTGTTGCCCCGCTTGTAGCCATCCGGCCCCTTTCGCTCAGCGCGGGAGGGGCCTTTGCGCGTATTCGCGCGCTTAGGCGAACAGGGCGTAAGGAGTTTTATCGTGACTGAACCCGTGAACACAACACTTGACGGCGCCTGCGCGGCCCTGCGTCGCTTGGTTGTTGCCTGTGCCCTTGCGGCTTGTGCTTTGGGCTGCGGTGCCGTTCTGGCCCCCGCGCCTGCCTGCGCCCTTGAGGTGCAAAAGCTTACCGCGCAGCCCAATGCCGATGCCGGAAGCGATATCCTGGGCGGCAAGGAGACGCGCCTGACCTGGGAGTTCCAGGCCGATGAAGATGAGGCCCTCACCGGATTTACCGTTACCCTTCCGCAGGGAACCGAGTTCTCCACCGAGGACGCGCGCGTGACCATCCTGTCCGGCGAGGACCTGATGGATCGCACGTTCGTCAAGCCCAAGTACAGCGTCGACGGCCAGACGGTAAAGGCCACCTTCCCTAAGGCGACTGAGGCGGGCAAGTACTTTCGCTTTGAGCTTTACCATGTAGTCTTTCCCGCACAGGGCGGCAGTGAGCAGCTGGGTGCAACCTATGAGCTCGCCGATGGTACCGAGAAGGATGTGGCGAACATCCCCGCCCTCACCATCAAGGGTACTTCGGCACTCGACCAGTTTGAGTCGTTTCTCGAGAAACAGCCTTGGGTTGAGGCATGGAATTCCAACCGCTTCCTGCGCTTGTTCCTCAACCCGCTCATCATCGTCTCCAGCTTGCCTGTTGTGTTCTCGGGCTTTTTGATGGCGCTCGCCATCGTGCTCGTGGCGTTCCCGCTGGCCATTCCCTTTGGCTTCATCCTTTCGCTTATGCGCATCTCCAACTCGCGCATCCTGCATGGCATCTCGGGGTTCTATATCAACATCATCCGCGGCACGCCGGCGTTCCTGCAAATCTACATCGCATTTTTTGGTCTGCCGCTTGCGGGCGTGAATATTGGCAACTATCCGCTGGGCGTCATCGTGATGGCCATGAATTCGGCGGCCTATCTGTGTGAGATCTTCCGCGCGGGCATCCAATCTATCCCGCCGGGACAAAATGAGGCAGCTCGCTCCCTTGGCATGAATCGTGTGCAGACGATGCTCTATGTCATCATTCCGCAGACCTTCCGCAATGTCTTGCCTACGCTTACCAGCGAGTTTATCTTGCTGTACAAGGATACGTCGCTGCTCGCCGCCGTGGGTGTGATGGAAATCGTCATGTACGCCAAGACGATTGTCGCCACCACCGGCTCCATCACTCCGTATGTGGTGGCAGCCCTGTTCTACCTGCTGGTTACCCTGCCGCTTACGCGCGTGGTGAGCAGTCTGGAGAACAGGCTTGCGGGTAAGACGCCTGCCAAGAAGAATTCCCCCAAGGGCGCCCGTGCAAAGACAAATGCTGCCGACGCAACCCTCTAGGACCGAGAAGGAGATCTATCTATGAGTGAGAACAACGAGGTCCAGGAGGGCGTTATGTCCGAGGACGACGTAATCGTTCGCATTAAGGATTTGCACAAGAGCTATGGGGATCTAGAGGTCCTGCGCGGCATCGACATCGACGTGCACCGCGGTGAGGTTGTGGTTGTGCTTGGCCCTTCCGGTTCCGGTAAGTCGACCATGCTGCGCTGCGTTAACTTGCTTGAGAAGCCTACGGACGGTCAGATTATCTTTGAGGGCGCTGACATCACGGCCAAGGGCGTGGATATCAACGGTGTGCGTGCCAAGCTGGGGATGGTGTTTCAGCAGTTCAATTTGTTCCCGCATCTTTCGGTCAAGAAGAACGTCATGATCGCCCAGCAAAAGGTGCTCAAGCGTTCCAAGGAGGAGGCCGAGCAGATCGCTATCCAGGAGCTGGAGAAGGTTGGTTTGGGTGACCGCGTGGATTTCATGCCAAGCCAGCTTTCGGGCGGTCAGCAGCAGCGCGTCGCCATCGCCCGCGCTTTGGCCATGAACCCGCACGTGATGCTGTTTGACGAGGCCACGAGTGCGTTGGACCCCGAGCTCGTGCGCGACGTCCTTGCCGTTATGCGTGATCTTGCCCGCGGCGGCATGACCATGATTGTGGTGACCCATGAGATGAAGTTCGCGCGTGATGTTGCTGACCGCGTGATCTTCATGGACGGCGGCGTAGTTGTCGAACAGGGCACCCCGGCCGAGGTCTTTGACCACCCCAAATCCGAGCGCACCCGCGAATTCCTCGGCCACATCTCCTAATGTGACAAAAGTCCACAGGTTTGTTTTGTCACATTTTGGTCACCTGATTGCGACGCCCCCGTCGAGATCGTTTCTCGACGGGGGCGTTTATGACAATAGTCCATATGACAATAGTCCACGGGTTTATTTTGTCACATTTTTCTCCGGAGGGGGGGTATAAAGCCCCTGCTGTGAAAGCGGGTCGCGTTAGAGCGCAGACTCGTAAATCGCGCGGGCGTCGTCCAGCGTGAGTTTTTTGAAGTTGCCAAACACCTCGCCGCGTGTGATCTTGAGACCCGGCAGCAGGGTGTCGATATCATCGGCCTTCATGCCAAATTCCGCGAGCGTGCGCGGCATGCCCAACGAGACGAAGAAATCCTGAAGTTCATCAATCGTTTCAAGCACGGCATCTTCGATTGCCTGCTCGGGCGTGATATCTACGCCGTCTGCCTCGGGGTCCACAGGCTCGATGCCAAAAACCTGACGACCAAACTTCAAGAAGCGCTCGGGGTGCTCGCGCCACACGTAGCGCATCCAGGTGGGGAAAAGTACCGCGAGGCCGGCGCCGTGGGTGATCTTCACATCAAAAGCCGAGAGCTCATGCTCCATGCCGTGGCAGCTCCAGTCGCCATCGCGGCCACCGGCACAGCCCAGGCCCAAGCCCGCGATGCCATTGTGAGCGAGGGTACCTGCCCACATGATGTTGGCACGCGCGTCGTAGTCTTGCGGATCTTCCATTACGCGCGGTGCCGCATCCATGATGGCGCGAATCAGGCCGCAGGCGATGTTATCGGTAACGGGAACCGCGGGCTGGCCAGAGAAGAACCGCTCCATGATGTGCGCGCACATGTCCGTGATGCCCGCTGCGGTTTGGTAGGGCGGCAGGGTGAAGGTGAGCTCGGGGTCCATGAACGCCATGACGGGGCGGTTGAGGTCGGTGTTGCAGCCGCATTTGAGGTGCTCAGCATCGTTGCTGATGACGCAGGAATTGGAGGCTTCGGACCCTGATGCGGGGAGAGTGAGCACGCAGGCGACGTCTACGCGCTGAGCCGGTGCGGAGCGCTTGCGGAAGAAATCCCAGACATCGCCGTCGTAGGGAATGCCCAGGGCAATGGCCTTGGCGCAGTCGATGGCGCTGCCGCCGCCCACAGGCAGAATCAAATCGACGTTTGCCTCGCGTGCGATGCGCAGGCCCTCGCGAACCGAGGAGATCTCGGGGTTGGGACGTACGCCGCCAAGTTCGACGTGTGCGACGTCCGCGGCGTCGAGTGAGGCCTTAACGCGGTCGAGCGTTCCGGTGCGAACTACAGATCCGGTGCCGTATACCAGCAGTGCCGAGGTGTAGCCAGCGGCTGCGACGTGCTCTCCTACGTGGTCGGCCATTTTGCGGCCAAACATGATGCGCGTTGGCGAATAGAAGGAAAAATCGTTCATGGGAACGCCCTTTCTCGATGTGTCGTGGCGACATCTACTATAGCGCCCGCCGATGGGAGTCAGCGGACGCTATGTGGGCGGTGACGCAAATTAGTTGAGGTGGGACGCTCGGCAGTTACGCACATGCCGCTGTCGGACGGTTTGAGTTTTTTGGTAGACGGCAAAATGTGACAGATTAAACCTGAGGACTTTTGTCACACAGGGAGGAGTCGACCGGTGAACGGTCGGATGCGACAGAATAAACCTGTCGACTTGCTGTCGCGCTGCTAGGCGAGTTGGGCGCCGAGGGCCTGGCAGGCGGCGATGCCGTCCCCATCGGGTTCCTCGTTGATGATGAGGGAGTCAATCACGTTGACGCCGGCTCCTTCGGCATCTTCCTGCCAGGCGTCCATCCACTCCCCGTTGCCCCAGCCGTAAGAGCCAAACAGTACGACTTTCTTGTCGCCAAGACTGCCCTTAACCTCGTCCCACATGGGTTGGAATTCGCTGTCTTCAAGCTCCTCTGCGCCCATGGCGGGGCAACCAAAGGCGTAAGCGTCGTATTCCTCGACTGCAGAGAGGGGGAAATCGGCGGCTAGAATCTGTTCGACGGTTGCGCCCTTTGTCTCGGCTCCCTCGGCCACTGCCGCTGCCATCGCTTCGGTGTTGCCGCTGCCGGTCCAATACACCACTGCTACCTTGCTCATGTTGAACTCCTTTGTTCGATCGATGCCCGGATGGGCGGGATTACCGTTGTGCGTGTTGTGGGCGCGTTGCGTTGCGCCCGCTTGCCGCGGGGCTTACCGCGAGGCGGTGAAGGCTCTGCCCGCTTCGATATGCGCGAGCGTATATGCGTGCACAGCGTCGGTAGCGAGCGAACGTCCGCCTTGCTTGGTTTTGGTTGGCGTATACCTTCCAAGGGCCAACTTCGAGGTAGTTTTGCCCACGGTTTTTGATAAAGCCAATCACATCTTCATAGGGATAGCCCAGGAAAAAGCCGATTTCGTGCGGGAACTCACTTTGGCAGACGCGATTGCTGCAGGGGCAGGGCTTGCTTTCATCGTGCCCTTGTTTTGCGCTTTGTTTGGTGCCCCGTTTTGCGCCTGCGCTCGACCGGTTTTGCAGGCGACGCGACAGCTCATCAAGGCACGCATCGAGATCGCCGGGGCGATACCCTTCCCTCTCAAGCGGATGCGCCGCCCGCCGGTCGGCAAGATGCACTGCAAGTTCGCGAGGGCGATACACGTAGACGAGGGCTCCGCAGCGCTTCCAGGCCAGAATGCGGATTGCGACTCCGGCGTTTGAAACTTGACGTTGGCAATACTTCACAGCTTCGAGGAGGGCCTGTCTGCGCGTGCTCGCTTCGCTCTGGTTCTCGGGCGCTTGCGCTGTGAACGATCCGGGAAAGGTGAACAAGCTGGCGGGTTTTAGAGCAGCCAAAGTGGGGGAGCAGTTGCGCACGATGGCTTGTTCGAGGGCCTGGACATCGATGGGCCATGTCATGGCGTTCTCCTCTCGTGGCCTCGCCGTGCCTTAGCGAGCGGCGGGTGGTCGGCATAAGTTAACTAAGGGGAACTTATAGTTTTGAGGCCTTGTGGTCAAGAGAAAAAGTCAACTTGATTAAACTTTTATGACAGTCGATGCTTTCCAGCCCGAGCGGGGTATAGTCGGCAGCGCTTGGGCTCGGAGGATGTCTACCAACAAGAAAGGCGCATTAATATGTCCGTATCCACTGTCATCGTCGTGATTCTCATTGCGGCAGGATTCCTCTTAGGTCTCTCTCGCATTGTTGCTAGTTTTTCTGGCAAGAGCTGCTGCTCGGATGGACAGAAGCGCACGCGTGTTAAGAAGGCTATCGTGGCCGATACCGATGTCTCCCACTATCCGTATCAAGCAAATTTCCTCATTGGCGGTATGAGTTGCGAGGGCTGTGCGCAAAACGTCACCAATGCCTTGAATGCCGTCGAGGGGACTTGGGCCACGGTTGATCTTGGGAGCCGTATCGCCACGGTTCGATCGAAGACCCCAATCGATCAAAAGGTTCTTTCGGATGTTGTGCACAAGGCGGGTTATCAAATCTTGCAGCCATAGCGTTGCCGGGCGTGCGTACCGCGCCGCATTGCAACTTGGGCGGGGCCCTGCGACCGGTGGGGGTAAGAGCGTGGCGGTCAAGGAACCGCCTTCGATTCGTTCACGGTAACTCGACATTTCGGCCAGTGACAAAATGTGACAGATTAAACCTGTCGTCTTTTGTCACACAGGCATCTAACTGGTGCTCCTTTGACAGCGCTCCTCGGCGAAGGCTCGGATGTGACAAAATAAACCTGTCGATTTTTGTCACATGGGAGCGAGGGGCTTTTGGGTACACTTCCTTAAATTTGAAATGAGGAGGACGCACATGCCCTATTACGGTTATGGTTACGGCTACGGAATGGATCCGTTCTATTTGCTTGTGGTGCTCGTTTCCACGGTTATCGGCCTTGCCGCCCAGGCGTATATCAAGTCGACGTACGGCACCTGGTCTAACGTCAAGTCCGATGGCATCACCGGTGCCGAGGCAGCGCGCCGCATGCTCGATGCCAACGGCTGTCAAAACGTTGGCATCAAAAGCATTGGCGGCACCCTTACCGATAACTACAACCCCACCGATAACAACCTCTACCTTTCGCGCGATAACCAGTACGGCGGGTCGGTTGCGAGCGTTGCCGTTGCGTGCCACGAGGCGGGCCACGCCGCTCAACACGAGCAGGGCTATGCGATGATGAAGCTCCGCTCGGCCCTGGTACCGGTCGTGAACCTCACCCAGAACGCCTGGACGATCGTCTTTATCCTCGGCGTTGCGCTGAACCTTGCAGGCCTGACCACGCTTGCCATCTGGCTCTTCTCGTTCTCTGTACTTTTCCAGGTCGTCACCTTGCCGGTCGAGATTGATGCAAGCCGTCGCGGCGTGCGTTATATCCAGGAATCGGGCATGAGCGCTCAGCAGGTGCGCGGCGCCAAGAAGGTGCTCACCGCGGCTGCGCTTACGTATGTGGCGGCTGCCCTCTCCTCGGTGATTCAGCTGCTCTACCTGCTTGCTCGCACGTCTCGTCGTAACGATTAGCGACCCTATCGAGAAATGTGACAAAACAAACCCGTGGACTTTTGTCATGCGGGGAGGGGTGTCGCGTCGGTCCTGTCCGGGCGGCGCGATAGACTTGTTATTTGAGTAAATCGATGCTTCAAATAAAAAGAAAGGGGGGCTGATAGTGGAAGGCTGGAACTTGACCGGGACCTCTTCGGACTCGTTTATCGACATTGCGAACGCCATGGCAGATAACGAGGCTGCGGGGCAATCCGCTGCGGGAGAGGACGCCGATGCCCTTTCTGTTTCCCAGGCAGTCGAGATGGCGGCGAATGCGCTCGATGCCATCCCGCAGCTCACGGTAATTGGCGAAGTGACGGGTTTTCGCGGACCCAACGTCCGAAGTGGCCACTGCTATTTCCAAATCAAGGACGATGCCTCTGCGGTTGATTGCAAGATTTGGCGCGGGGTCTACTCAAAGCGCGCCTTCGATTTGCGCGACGGCTTGCAGGTGCAGTTTACCGGATCGTTTGATCTGTACAAGCCCACGGGGCGCATGAGCTTTATTGCGCGGAGTTTCTCGCTTGCGGGGGAGGGCCTGCTTCGTCAGCAGGTGGCGGCTCTTGCCGAGAAACTGCGTCGCGAGGGCCTTATGAATGAGGCGCGCAAGCGCCATGTTCCCGTGTTTTGCAATCGTGTGGCCGTGGTCACGTCGCTTTCGGGCGCGGTGATCGACGACGTGAAGCGTACGCTGCGCCGCCGCAACCCGCTTGTGGAGCTTATCTGCGTGGGCGCGAAGGTTCAGGGCGAGGGGGCCCCTGTCGAGCTTATCGAGGCCTTGCGCCGCGCCGCTGCAATCGAGCCTGCTCCCGACTGCATCTTGCTTGTGCGCGGAGGCGGCTCATTTGAGGACCTCATGACCTTTAACGATGAGTGCTTGGCACGCGCCGTGGCCGCTTGCCCGGTGCCCGTGGTGACTGGTATCGGCCATGAGCCCGACACGTCCATCTGCGACATGGTGAGCGATCGCCGCTGCTCGACGCCTACGGCTGCAGCAGAGTCGGTGGCGCCCGCTTTTGCCGACCTCGTTGAGGTGACCTCCACGCGCGAGCGTCGCCTGGCAAACGCGATGAACGTGCGTCTGGCTGCAGCTCAAGATGCTCTTGGCAATGATTTGCAGCGCGTGCAGAGGGCTATGGACGCGCGCTTGGAGCGCATGCGTCTCACGCTCGAAGCGGCTGCCGCCCGTCCCTGCCTGACCGACCCTACGGTTATTGTGGATCGCCGTCGGGTGGAGCTTTCGCAGACCGCCGAGCGTTTGGACGCGGCTATTGAACACGCGCATAAGCGCTTCGCGCAGCAGCTTGACCTTGTGACCCCTCGTTTGCGTGGAGCCACCACGGGCTTTTCCAAGAAGCGTCACGCACTTGAGCTCTCCGCCTCGCAGCTTCGCCATGTGGGTGCGAGTCTTCTTAGCGCTCCCCATTCGCAGCTGGCGTCTTCGGCCGCGGCACTCGATGCGCTTTCTCCGCTCAAAGTCCTTGCGCGCGGATACTCGATTGCGTATGCGCCTGCAGGAGTGCTCACGAGTATTGCCGATGCGCACCCGGACGACGAGGTTCGCATTGCGCTCGTCGACGGTAACGTGCACGCGCGCGTGACATCCGTCGAAGCAGCAGACAACCTGAACATCGATGATGCGGACCCTGCGAACTAGCGGGAACTTTTGGATATAGATACCTTGGAAGAAAGGGATTTGACTATGGAGAACCAGACCAACGTGGACGAGCTGAGCTACCGTGAGGCTTCGACCGAGCTCGAGCGCATCATTCGCAACCTTGAATCGGGTGATATGGAGCTCGAGGCTTCTCTTAAGAGCTATACGCGCGGCGTGGAGTTGCTCCGCAGCCTGCGCGCTCGCCTTGCGGATGCCGAGCAGAAGGTCTCGGTGCTTGTGGCCGATATCGATGGAAACGATGTATTGCAGCCCGCAGACGCAGCGAGCACGGAGGACAAGCCGAGCTTTTTGTAGGGATGCGCCGAGGATGCCCCGGGCTTGGTCGTTTACGGCGAGATGGATGCGGGCGGCTCACCCGTGCCCGCCGTATAATCGAGGCAGCCTGCGCTGCCCTGGCTTGCGTCCGGCTGCCGTGCACCGTGCGGCTGAAGCTTTGACCTTGCAACTCAATACGAAAGGACCCAACATGAAAGACTGCATCTTCTGCAAGATCGCTGCTCACGAGATTCCCTCTACCGTGGTATATGAGGACGATCAGGTTATCGCTTTTGACGACCTGAACCCCCAGGCGCCCGTGCACACGCTTGTTATCCCCAAGGAGCACTATGCCAATATCTGCGACGGCGTGCCGGGCGAGACGCTCGCTGCCATGGCGCACGCTGTGGACGAGGTTGTGCGTGCAAAGGGCCTTACCGGCGGATTCCGCGTGATTACCAATACCGGCGTCGACGCCGGTCAGACCGTGATGCACTTCCATATGCACGTGCTGGGCGGATGCGACCTTGGCGAGAACCTCATCTAGGCGTGCATGACAACGTTTCTCCAGCGTCAACGTCGTATTTGGTTGTAAATACCCTGTAGCAGTTGCGTATTTTGCCCATGCGGACGCCGTTTCTGGCGTATCATGGGCACCGTTGTGTCGAGGGTGCGTCCTCGACACGCTTGAAAGTATCTTGAAGATAGGAGATTCATGAACGTTCTTGTTGTGAACGCAGGCAGCTCGAGCCTCAAGTATCAGTTGCTCAACACGACGACCGGTGAAGTTTTTGCCAAGGGTAACTGCGAGCGCATCGGCATCGACGGTTCCTTCATCGGCCACTCCGAGAATGGCAAGAAGGACACCCTGGAGGTTGCCCTGCCCGATCACAAGACGGCCATCAAGTATGTCTTCGATATCCTCAAGACCGTCGACCAGCCTATCGAGGGCATCGGCCACCGCGTCGTTCAGGGCGGCTGGTACTTCCCCGAGTCCAAGGTCGTTACCGACGAGACCCTCGGCTGGGTCCGTGAGGTTGCACCGCTTGCCCCGCTGCACAACTATGCCGAGGCCGATGTTATCGAGATTTGCCGCGAGATGTTCCCCGAGCTGGGTAACGTTATCGTTCCGGACACCGCATTCCACTACCACATGCCCGAGCATGCCTGGCGCTACGCCATTCCGCGTGACGTGGTCGACACCTACCACGTGCGCAAGTACGGCGCTCACGGCACCTCGCACCGCTACATCTGGCGCACCGTCGATAAGTTCACCAACCACGAGACCCACAAGCTCGTGAGCTGCCACCTGGGCTCCGGCGCTTCCTTGTGCGCCATCGAGGACGGTCAGTGCATGGATACCACCATGGGCCTGACTCCGCTCGACGGCCTGGTCATGGGTACCCGCTGCGGCACCGTCGACCCCGCTACCGTGTTCTATCTCAACCGCGTTGCCAACATGAGCATCGACGAGATCGACACCATGATGAACAAGCAGTCCGGTCTGCTCGCTGTTTCTGCCAAGTCTTCCGATTCCCGTGACATCACGGCCGCTGCTGCCGAGGGTGACGAGAAGTGCGCCATGGCCCTCGAGATGTTCTACTATCGCACGAGCCAGCTCTTCGCCGAGATGGCTGCCTCCATGGAGGGCGTGGACACCATGGCCTTCACCGCGGGCATCGGCGAGAATTCTGCCGAGATGCGTCAGGGCGTTGCCGACCGTCTGGCCTGGATGGGCGTCAAGATCGACCCCGAGCTCAACGCTATCCGTTCCGATGATCCGCGCGTCATCTCCACGCCGGATTCCAAGATTCGCGTTCTCGTGGTTCCCACCAACGAGGAGCTTATGATCGCCCTTGATGTCGAGGCTTTGCTTGGCTAATCTTAGCTGCTCGCTCGATTGACGTATGCGCCCGGTCGCCTGTGCGGCCGGGCGTTTTTTATCGCGCAACTGTCTGGCGCTACTCCACGGCGTTGCTCGGATTTTGAGCGATTCCCCTATGGTCCTTTGCTTTTAGCCCTGGCCGCCCCCTTTGATGAACGACCCAAACAAAGATGTTCATCTTTTGTCCGCAGAGTCGAAATAGCTTCGCCCGCGGGCTATTTAGGGCCGCTGGGGGAGGGCATCCGTCTTGCAAGAAATGGCAGCCGATACACTTACACCAATTTGTTGCTTTGCGATGGCTCATTGCAACAAGAGGAGAAATACAAGGTAGATAAGTACGTTTAGGCTTACTTGCTGTGTGTTGCTATGGAGAGGGGAGACTGTATGGCAAGACTTCACGTAATGGAGCGCAGCCACGCACAGGCGGTCATGGACGATCTGCACGATGCACTCGGTCGCAGGCTGGCGGTGAGTTCGCTTGCACCGTGCCCTGTCGAGTTCACCGCAGCGCTCGTGCGTATGTGTTCGACGCAGAGCTGTGGCAAGTGCACGCCGTGCCGAGTTGGGCTGCGAGCCCTCGATGATCTTTTGCAAGATGTGCTTGAGGGAGACGCCAACGACGACACGCTCGCGCTTATCGAGCGCACGGCCGAGACCATCTATTATTCGAGCGATTGCGCCATCGGCTACGAGGCGGGTGAGATGGCCCTTACCGCCATCCGCGGTTTCCGTGACGACTTTGAACATCACATTCAGCATCGTAGCTGCGGCTTCGACAGAGCAGAACAGGTTCCCTGCGTTTCCGGCTGCCCTGCCCATGTCGATATTCCCGGCTACATCTCTTTGGTGGAGGCTGGACGCAACACCGATGCCGTTAAGCTCATTCGCAAGGACAACCCCCTGCCGTGCGTCTGCGGCCTTGTGTGCGAGCACCCATGCGAGATGCATTGCCGCCGTGGCATGGTAGACGACCCCATGAACATCCTTGCGCTCAAACGCTTTGCTACCGAGCATATGGAGTGCGATTACCGCCCCGCGATTGCGTCTGCAACAGGCAAGAGGATTGCCATTGTCGGAGGAGGCCCTGCCGGCCTTTCGTGCGCTTACTACCTCGCTGTCATGGGCCATAAGGTCACGATCTTCGAGCAGCGTAAGCATCTTGGCGGCATGTTGTGCTATGGCATTCCCAGTTACCGCCTGCCTCGTGAGCGCCTTCAGTCCGAGATAGACTGGATTCTCGCCTGCGGTATCGACGTTGAGCTCGAGCATTCCATCGATGCCGCGGAGCTCGAGCGTCTTGGCGCCGATTTTGACTCGGTCTATCTGGCAATTGGTGCGCATGCAGACAAGAAGCTCGGCCTTCCCAACGAGGATGCGCCCGGCGTCGAGTCTGCGGTGAAGATGCTTCGCGCCATTGGCGACGAGGTCTTGCCCGATCTTTCGGGCCAGCGCATCGTGGTCGTGGGAGGCGGAAACGTCGCCATGGACGTTGCCCGCTCCGCTGTTCGTCTTGGCGCACAAAAGGTTTCCATTGTCTATCGCCGCCGTATCTGCGATATGACGGCGCAGGATGCCGAGATCGCCGGCGCACAGGCCGAGGGCTGTGAGATCCTCGAGCTTACGGCCCCTGTTGCGGTTGAGGTCGATGCATCCGGACATGCCTGCGGTCTTCGTGTCCAGCCTCAGATTATCGGCGAGCCTCGTCGTGGCCGTCCGGCTCCTCGTGCTTCCGAAGAAGCCGAGCGCGTGGTTGAGTGCGAGCGCATCTACGTGGCTATCGGCCAGGATATCGTCTCCGCGCCCTTTGAATCCATCGGCGTTGCCTGCAAATGGGGACGCATCCTCACCGAGCCCGATGGAAGCATTCCTGGGTTTGCCGGCATGTTCTGCGGTGGCGACTGCCAGACCGGTCCCGCAACGGTTATTCGCGCCATCAATGCGGGTAAGGTCGCAGCTGCGAATATCGACCACTATCTTGGCTTCGATCACAAGATCGGTATTGATACCGAGCTCCCTTCGCTCAGGCTCAAGGGCCTTCATACATGCGGTCGTTGCGAGCTCAAAGAGCGTGAGGCCGGTGAGCGCATCGATGATTGGGAGCTTGTCGAGCAGGGACTCTCGTCCGAAGAGGCGCGCCAGGAGGCTTCGCGCTGCCTGCGCTGCGACCACTTTGGCTTTGGCTCGTTTCGCGGAGGGAGGATTGACCAATGGTAACGATTACGATTGACGGTAACGTTTGCGAAGTGCCCGCTAGCATGACGATTCTGGAGGCGGCAGCTTCTGTAGGCATCAAGATTCCGACGCTGTGCTATCTCAAGGATCTAAACGAAGTGGGCGGCTGCCGCGTTTGCGTTGTTGAGGTCGAGGGCGCCGAACACCTTGTTGCCGCCTGCAACAACACCGTTCTTGATGGCATGGTCGTCCATACGAACACTCCTAAGGTCCGTGCCGCGCGCATGACCAATGTCGAGCTTTTGCTCTCCCAGCACGATTCCTCGTGTACGAGCTGCGTGCGTTCTGGCAACTGCACTCTTCAGACCGTAGCTAACGACCTGGGCATCTATCGTCTTCCGTACAAGAAGCATGTTGAGCATAACTCTTGGGACCGTACGTTTCCGCTTATTCGCGATAACGAGAAGTGCATCCGCTGCCTTCGTTGCATCCAGGTGTGCGAGAAGGTTCAGGGGCTTGGGGTCTGGGATCTTACCAACCGCGCCTCGCATGCCTCTGTGGATGTGCGCGGTCGCAAACCCATCACCGAAGTCGATTGCGCCGCGTGCGGTCAGTGCATCACCCATTGTCCCGTGGGCGCTCTTCGCGAGCGCGACGACACCGAGCGCGTCTTTGATGCCATGGCAGACCCGAACAAAGTCGTCATGTTCCAGATCGCTCCCGCCGTGCGCACCTCCTGGGGCGAGGAGCTTGGCCTTTCCCGTGAGGAGGCAACGGTCGAGCGCCTTTGTTCCCTTCTTCACGCCATGGGTGCGAGCTATGTCTTCGATACCGATTTCTCGGCCGCCCTTACCATTATGGAAGAGGGCTCCGAGCTGCTGCATCGCATTGCCGAGCATGATGCCGGCGCCGGGGATGCGCCCGCGCTGCCACTCATGACATCGTGCTGTCCGGGCTGGGTGCGCTACGTCAAGGCGCGCTATCCGCAGTTCGTGCCGCAGGTTTCGACTTCGAAGTCCCCGCAGCAGATGTTTGGCGCCATGGCAAAGACGCATTACGCCGATGTGCTTGGCGTCGAGGCGAAGGACGTCTTTTGCGTCTCGGTTATGCCCTGCGTTGCGAAGAAAACCGAGGCCGCGCTTCCCACCATGATGGGGGAGAGCGGTGATTCCGACGTCGACGTTGCCCTGACGGTCCGCGAGGTCGTGCGCATGATTCGGGCGTCGCATATGGACCCCGCCAGCTACGAAGACCGCGAGCTCGATCGACCGCTCGGTTTTGGCACGGGTGCCGGTGTGATCTTTGGCACGACCGGCGGCGTCATGGAGGCGGCGCTGCGTTCGGCGTACTTCTTCGTAGTGGGAGAGAATCCCGCGCCCGATGCCTTTAAGGAGGTCCGCGGTTGTGATGGCTGGCGCGAGGCCGTCTTCGACCTCAACGGCCGCGAGCTTCGCGTAGCGGTAGCCCATGGCTTGGCACATGCCGGTAAGCTGCTCGATGCGCTGGAGCGTGGCGCTGTGCACTATGACTTCGTTGAGGTCATGGCGTGCCCGGGCGGCTGCGTTGGCGGTGGCGGCCAGCCCATTCACGATGGCGTTGAGCTTGCCGATGAGAGGGCAGCGGTGCTGCGAGCGCTCGACCATGATGCGCAGATTCGCTTTAGCCACGAGAATCCCGACGTGACAGCCTGCTATCGAGACTTCCTGGGCGAGCCGCTTTCCGAGCTTTCCGAAAAGCTTTTGCACACAGATCATATGGCTTGGGATATGCCGTAGCTCGTAGAAAAAACGCCCTCTCTCGCTTTGGCCGGCTGGTCGTTACGGGGGAGGGCGAATTCTTACCGCGTAGACAGGCGCGTAAGAAAAGGGCTTTTGAGCAGAAAGGTTACTCGGCCATCTGAGCCTGGACGGCGGTGATGGCAACGACGCCCACGATGTCGTCTGCAGAGCAGCCGCGGGACAGGTCGTTCACCGGCTTGGCGATACCCTGGAGCACGGGGCCGTAAGCCTCAGCGCCAGCAAAGCGCTGAACGAGCTTGTAGCCGATGTTGCCGCTCTCGAGGTCGGGGAAGACCAGGATGTTGGCGTTACCGGCAACGGAGGAGTGGGGAGCCTTGAGCTCGGCCACGGACTTCACGAGCGCGGCGTCGAGCTGCAGGTCGCCGTCGAGGGCAAGCTCGGGAGCCTTCTCGTTGGCCAGCTGCACGGCCTCCTGGACCTTGGTGGGAACGTCGCCCTTGGCGGAGCCCATGGTGGAGAAGGAGAGCATGGCGACCTTGGGGTCGGCACCGGGCATAAAGGCGCACCAGGAGTCGGCAGAGGCGATGGCGATCTCGGAGAGCTCGTCGGCGGTGGGGTTGATATTCAGGCCGCAGTCGGCAAACAGCAGGGTGCCGTTCTCGCCGTACTCGGGGGTCTTGGTGCACATGATGAAGAAGGCCGAGACCAGCTTGGTGCCGGGGGCGGTCTTTAGGATCTGCAGTGCGGGGCGCAGGGTGTTGGCCGTGGAGTGGCAAGCGCCGGAGACCAGGCCGTCGGCGTCGCCCATCTTGACCATCATGGTGCCAAAGTAGGTGGCGTCGTTCATCTGCTCGCGTGCCTCGGGAAGGGTGACGCCCTTCTTGGCGCGAAGCTCGGCGAACTTGGCGGCATAGTCCTCTTTGCGCTCGGCAGTGCGGGGGTTGATAACGGTGGCGCCGGGAACGTCGATCTCTGCGGGGTCGCCCAGGATGATGAGGTTGGCAAGGCCTTCCTCGACAATCTTCTTGGCAGCCTCGATGGTGCGGGGGTCCTCACCCTCGGGAAGAACGATGGTCTTCTTGTCTGCCTTGGCAGCAGCTTTCATACGGTCCAGGAAATCGCTCATGTCTCTCCTCATCTCTTTGTGCACAAACATTCAAGTTCATGTTGAGCATTCCTTGTGTGGCACGAAACATTATAGGTGCCACGCGCTATAATCCATACGACATTTTGTGCACGCTATAGAGCTTGCGCATTCGATTTTCCTGCAAGGAGCTGTAATGCAGATCACTTCTGGTCTACCGGAGAATTTTAATCCCGACGCATATGACATGATCGTTGTGGGTGCCGGATACGCCGGCGCCGTTTGCGCGCGCCGTCTGGCCGAAAACGCTGGATTCCATGTTGCCGTGCTCGAGCGCCGCGACCATATTGCGGGCAACGCCTACGATTACCTGGACGAAGATGGCATCCTTGTCCACAAGTACGGTCCGCACATCTACCACACCTTTAACGAGCGCGTGCATAACTTCCTGTCGCGCTTCACCAAGTGGACGGACTATCAGCACAAGGTCCTCGCCAACATTCACGGCACCCTGATGCCCGTGCCCTTCAATCATCAGAGCCTAAAGCTCGCCTTTGGCGAAGAGCGCGGCGAGCAGCTCTTTAACAAGCTTGTGGATACCTTTGGCCGCGACGTCAAGGTTCCCATCATGGAGCTGCGCAAGAAGAGCGACCCCGACCTCGCCGAGGTTGCGGATTATGTGTTCGAGAATGTCTTTTTGCACTACACCATGAAGCAGTGGGGCCAGACCCCCGATCAGATCGACCCGTCCATTACCGGACGCGTGCCCGTCTTTATCGGTGACGATGATCGCTACTTCCCGCAGGCCCCGCACCAGGGAATGCCCGCCGATGGCTACACCCCGCTGTTCGAGCATATGCTCGACCATGATCTTATCGATGTCTACTGCGATGTTGACGCGCGCGATATCTTCGAGATCGGCGAGACCAACGTGTGCGTATGCGGCAAGGTCTACGGTGGCGAGATTGTCTACACCGGTCCGCTGGACGAGCTGTTTGGCCTCGACTTGGGTGCCCTGCCGTACCGTACGCTCGATATGCAGTTCGAGACCCTCGATATGGACCAGTTCCAGCCGGTGGGTACCGTCAACTACACCACGAGCGAGGACTTCACGCGTATCACCGAGTTCAAGAACATGACCGGTCAGGTTGTTCCCGGCAAGACCGTCATCATGAAGGAATTCAGCCATGCTTACGAGCCCGGTAGCGGTCAGACTCCGTACTATGCGATTCTCGAGCCCGAGAACCGTGCGCTGTACGAGCGCTACCTCGAGCGCGTTCAGGACCTTTCCAACTTCCACCCGGTGGGTCGTTTGGCGGAGTATCGCTATTACGACATGGACGCCGTAACCGATTCTGCCCTCAACCTGTCTGATGAGATTATCGCCTGTCATGCCTAATACCGCCTGCGCCAAGACCATAACCTTCGGCATCCCCAGCTACAACGCCGCTGCCGACATGGACCATTGCATCATCTCTATCCTGGAGGGTTCTGCCTACGCTTCCGATGTGGAGATCATCATCGTCGACGATGGCAGCCACGATGAGACGCCGCAAAAGGCCGATGAGTGGGAGGCTCGCTATCCCGGGATCATTCGTGCGGTGCACCAGGAGAACGGCGGACACGGCATGGCCGTGATGGCCGGCCTGCGCGAGGCTCAGGGCGTCTACTATAAGGTTGTCGACTCCGATGACTGGCTGGATGGCCAGGCGCTTTCTACCATGCTTTCCATCCTGCGTGGCTTTATTGAGCGTGACTTGCGTGTGGACCTGTTTATCTCGAACTATGTGTACGAGAAAGTGCATGAAGGTACGCACAATACCGTGAGCTACCGCATGGCATTGCCGCGCAAGAAGATTTTTGGCTGGGACGAGATGGGCCGCTTCCGCCCCGATCAAAATCTGCTTATGCATAGCCTGTGCTACCGCACCGATGTGCTGCGCGACGGAGGCCTTCCCATGCCGGCGCACACCTTTTACGTGGATAACATCTATGCGTACGTGCCGCTCCCGCGCTGTCGCACCATGTACTACGCCGATATCGACCTGTATCGTTACTTCATTGGTCGCGAGGGCCAGAGCGTTAACGAGGCCACCATGGTCAAGCGCTTGGACCAGCAGTTCCGCGTGACACGAATCATGATGAACTCGTTTCATTTGTTTGACGACATCGAGAGCTCGCGTTTGCGCAGCTACATGATGGGTTATTTCACCATGATGATGGCCATTTGCTCGGTGTTCACCAAGCTTTCCGACGAGGAGGGCGCTGACGAGCGCTTGAAGCAACTCTGGGCGGACCTCAAGGAGTTTGACGCTCGCATGTATCGCCATGCTCGCTATGGCGTGCTCGGCTTCTTTACCAACCTGCGTGGCCGCGCCGGCGAGAAGACTACTGTGGGCATCTATCACATGGCCTCGAAGATCTTTAAATTCAACTAAGGTGCCACAGCGCAAACTGGTTTTGCTTACAACAGGAAAGGAAGGGGGCGTTTGCCCCCTTCATTTTTCAAAACTTCTCGAAGTGCGTACCCTAAATTGGATTTAACGAGTAGCTGCCTTGTTTAGCCGCTTGAATCCTGGGCTTTTGTTAGGAAAAAAGCGGGGCTACTTGCTAAATTCAATTTAGGGTACGCACTTCGAATTGTTTTGTACAAGTAGCATATTCTGCAGGTGCCAAAACAGGTCGAAACCCGTTAAAGAGCGTCGAGTGCGCGTTTGACGCGGGCGATGGGAAGGCCCACCACATTGTAGAAGTCGCCATTGATGGCGCGAACGAGCATGCGACCGCCTGCGCCCTGGATGCCGTAGGCGCCTGCTTTGTCCATGGGCTCGCCGCTTGCCACATAGGCTTCGATTTCGGCATCGCTTAGCTCATAGAATGTGACGTCGGTCACTTCAACAAAGGATTGGCGTGTGCCTTTGGAGATAATGCAGACGCCGGTTGCCACCTGGTGTGTGCGGCCGGAGAGGCCGTGCAGCATGGCGCAAGCCTCATCGGTATCGTGGGGCTTGCCAAGCTTTTTGTTGTCGATCGCGACGATGGTGTCGGCTGCAACAACGATCTGGCTTGCTGCGAGTGGCAGCGCAGCGATAGCCGCCGCCTTGGCGCAAGCCAGACGTTCTACCAGCTCAAAGGGTAATTCTCCAGCACGCGGGGTCTCATCGATGTCTGCTGGGACGATCTGCATGTCATAGCCGGCCTCTCGCATCAGCTCAATGCGGCGCGGCGATTGCGAAGCTAAGATCACAGCTGGATACCCTCGCGAATCTTGCAGACGGCAACCTCTCCGGCGATATCTTCAAGAACGGCGAGGGCAAAGGGAAGTGCCTGTCCCATGGCCGATGCCGTGATGATATTGCCGTCGGCAACGACGGTCTTGCTACCTGCATAGGTGCCTTCGGGGAAGTCGAGCTCAAACCCGGGGAAGCAGGTGGCGCGTCGGCCTTCAAGCAGACCCAGATGGGCCAGGATGGAAGGTGCTGCGCAAATAGCGGCGACGTGCTTGGTTGCAGCGAACTCGCGCACAACGTCGCATACGCGCCCGTCGTTTTGCAGGTTGGTGGTGCCAGGCATGCCGCCGGGGAGTACCACATAGTCGTATTCGGAGAAGTCGACCTCGTCAAAGGTGCAGTCGCACGAGACGGAGATCTGCTGGGCTGAGATGACGTCGCGCGTGGGCATGATGGATACAAGCGTGGCGCGCACACCCCCACGGCGCAGGACATCGACAATGGTCAGACACTCGATCGTCTCAAAGCCATCGGCGGCAAGAATGGCAACAGCAGACATGTTTTTACCTCTCGGACGTGGTTGATGTTGAGGCCTTTATACCCCGCTTGCCCGCACAATGTGACAAAAGTCCACGGGTTTATTTTGTCACATTACGGCAGGGTCGAGGGGGCGGGTCTATTTGCGCGTAAGGTGGGCGACGGCCTCGCAGTGGAACGTCTGGGGGAAAAGGTCCACCGGGGTGATGCTTGCGGGTACGAATGTGCCCTCGTCACAGAAGCGCTTGAGGTCGCGCGCAAGCGTGGCGGGGTCGCAGCTCACATAGGCGACGTCTCGTGCGGAGGTGCTGGCGATGAGGCCGATAGCCTCGGGCGCGAGCCCTGCGCGCGGCGGGTCCACAACCAGCACGTCGGCATCCTCGTCGGGGAACTCGCGTACGGCATCGCCGCCGATGACGTCAACGTTGTCCAGGTGGTTGATCTCGAGGTTGCGACGCAGGTCGCGCACGGCGGGACCATACGCCTCAACGGCAGCGACGTACTCGCAGCGGCGCGCAAGTGGCAGCGTAAAGGTGCCGGCACCGCAGTAAAGGTCCACGGCGACTTCCTCGGGCTGTGGGTTCAGTGCATCCATGACCAGATCGATGAGAATCTCGGCAGCTTTGGTGTTGACCTGGAAAAACGAAGGTGCAGAAAGGCGCATCTGAGAATCGGCGATGTTCTCGGCCCATGAGCCCTCGCCGGAGAGGACCTCGACTTTGGAGACGCGACGAGCCTTCTTTTCGCCCTTGCTCATCACGCGGACCATGCTTGTTGAGGGCAGCGCATCGGAGAGTACGCGCGACACTTGACCTCGGGGGAAGCCGCCGGTGGGTGTCCACAGGGCAACCTCGAGTGCATGCGTGCGGCGTGAAGCTCGAATGCCTACGCGTTCGAGCGAAAGGTCGTGCGAGTTGCCCAAAAAGCCCAGGGCACCAGAAACAGCCTTGATGGCGCGGGGGAACTTCTTTTCAAAAAGAGGGCAGGCGTCCACATGGATGATTTGCTGCGGATCGCGCCCGTGCAGGCCCAGGCGGAAGCGCCCATTTTGAATAGTGGGCGCGAGCTCGATTTTATTGCGGTAGCCCCAATCATCGCGGGTGGTGCGGATGGGCTGCACCAGCCGGGCAACGGCGTCGTCATCAAACTTGCCAATACGTTTGAGCGAGGAACGCAGGTTTTCTTCCTTTGCGGCGAGCTGTGCCTCGCGGGAAAGGTTGCCCCAGGGACATCCGCCGCAGACGCCCACAAACGGACAGGGTGATACCCCGCGGCTGGGGGAGGGCTCCAGCACCTCGCTCACCGTGGCGCGCGAGAACGAGGCTCCGTCCTCGACAATCTGTGCCTCTACGATGTCTCCTGCAACGCCGCCGGCAACAAATACAGCTTTGCCGTCCTCGGCGTGCGCGAGGCCGTCCGGTCCGTACATCATGGATTCGATAGTGAGTTTCATGATTGCGCCCTCCTGCGTATTCAACCTGTTCATAGTAGCAGGTTGCGCAAGAGGGCGCGGGCGGCGCGTGCGTGTTGACGCGTTCTCTATTTGGTCTTACCGGTGATGAGCGTCTTTATGCCCATGCCGATGAGCCCTAGTCCCAGCTTGATACGGCCTGGCTGGCGGCGCGCAAGCGTCTTTTTTGCGGCCGCGTTGGGCATCGCGTGCTGGCCACGAGAGCTGCCGGCAGTCGCGCGAGGTGCAGATTCCGCCTGATTTTCCGGTTCGGGCTCCACGATGGTTGCCTTTACGGGGATACCTGCGGCAGGTGCGGCCTGCGGCCCGGCGGCAGCGGCCTGCGCGGCTGCGCCGGCCTCGGCGCTGACCATAGGTGCGGTAGCCTCGTTGAGCCCCGCCGACATTCCCGCTTCCTTGGCGGCCGCCTGGGTCTGAGCACCCGCAGGCGCCCCGGCATCGTTGCTTGATGCGGCCAGCGTCTGAGCCTCGACAGCGGATGCTTCGGCTGCATCGAGCTCCGCCTCTGCCTGCGCCATGGCCGCGGGGCTATCGTCTGGAATGTCCCCTGCGGATGCACTCTCGCGCTTGCTTGCCGCCTCGTCGGCATCACGATATGCGCGGGCCAGCAGATACTCCTGCGAGTTGAACGGAGCCTCACCCGCGCCGCGCATCACAGGCATCCACTCGCCTGAGGGTGAGAGCACACGAGCCTTCACGTTGTCCTTGAGCTGCGCCTTCACATAGCGCTGCACGAGGGCGCGGCATGCAGGATCGAGTACCGGGTAGGCAATCTCCACGCGATGCTCGGTGTTGCGCGTCATCATATCGGCAGACGACAGATAGATCGTGTCGGAGTCCACGCCAAACGAGTAGATGCGCGCGTGCTCCAAGAAGCGTCCCACGATGGAGCGGATGCGCACGCCGTCGGTCTTGCCCTCGATGCCCGGCAGCAGGCACGAGATGCCGCGGATGATCATCTGCACTTGCACGCCGGCGCGGCTGGCCTCGGAAATCTTGTCGATGACCTCGCGGTCGGTGAGCGAGTTGAGCTTGAAGAAGACGCGGGCGGGCTGGCCTGCCTGCGCACGCTCGATCTCGCGGTTGAGGCCGCGCAGGATGAGCGGCTTGAGGCCCGCGGGCGCCACGCCCAGGTAGCGGTAATCGCCCTTGAGGTTGCCAAGCGAGAGGTTGCGGAAGAACAAGTTTGCATCCTCGCCGATACCGGGATGCGCGGTCATAAGCATGAAGTCCGAGTACAGCTTGGCCGTCTTCTCGTTAAAGTTGCCGGTGCCCAAAAGCGTGAGACGCGTGAGCGACATGCCCTCGCGATAGGTGATCTGGCAGACCTTGGAGTGGCACTTAAAGCCTTCGGAGCCGTAGATGACAGTGCAGCCCGCCTCTTCCAGACGTTCGGCCCACTCGATGTTGTTTTGCTCGTCAAAGCGGGCACGCAGCTCCATGAGGACGGTGACTTCCTTGCCGTTTTCCGCTGCGTCGATCAGGCTCTCGCACAGGCGACTTTGCTTGGCTACGCGGTAGAGCGTGATGCGGATGGAGATGCAATCCTCGTCAGAGGCCGCCTGATGTACAAGGTCCAGCAATGGCGTCATGGCCTGATAAGGGTACATGAGGAGCTTATCGCCCTCGAGCACCTGCTCGCGCATGGGGCGGGAGGGGTCGATATCGGGGTTCTGCTGCGGCTTGAACGGGGGGAATAAAAGCCTCTCGCGCACATGTTCCGGTACATGGCTTTCGATACCAAAGACATAACCCAGGTCAAGCGGGGAGTCGATGTTTAGAACCGAGCGCGATTTGAGGCCAAGCGATTTGCGGATGGTCTTGAGCGTGGAGGGGGCAAGGTCACCCGAGACGGAAAGAGCCACCGGCTGCAGGCGCAAGCGCTTCTTGAGAATGCGCTTCATGTGCATGCGGTAGTCTTCGTCTTCTTCTACACCCTCGCCGTCGGGGTCGATATCGGCGTTGCGCGTCACGCGGATCACGGCGCGATCCAGCGGCGTATAGCTTCCAAAGCAGCTGTCAAAGCAGGCAAGAATGACGTCTTCGAGCAGGATATAGCGGTATTCGCCCACGGCGTGCGGCATCTCGATCACGCGGTTGAGCGAGGGCGGTATCTCGATCAGGCCCAGCAGGTTTTCCTCCTCGGCGCTCTCGATGGCACATGCCAGATACAGCCCTCCGTTGCGTAGGTTGGGGAAGGGGTGGCGCGTATCGATGACGAGCGGCGAGATGACGGGGGAGACGTAGGCCTGGAAGTAGCCTTCCACAAAGGTGCGCTCGTCGCCGTCGAGCATGTCGGGGTGCGCGCGCACGATGCCGTAGCTCTCCAGCGCTGCCTCGACGCGATGCTGGGCGTCAACCGCGCGATCGATCATCGGTGGGAGAGCATTAAAAACGCACTCTATCTGCTCGGCGGGGGTCATATTGCTCTTATTGTCCACGGGCTGGCGCTTGAGCGTGGCGAGGTCGGAAAGGCCGCCGATGCGCACCATGAAGAACTCGATGAGATTACTCTCGAAGATGGAGACAAACTTGAGGCGTTCGAACAACGGAACTGTTTCGTCAAAGGCCTCGTCTAGCACACGTCCGTCAAAGCGTAGCCACGAAAGCTCGCGATTTTGAGTGTAGCTGAGGTCGTGACGCTTGCGCGGCGAGACCTCTACTACGTTTTTCGCGGCCGATTTCTTGCTGTTCTTATCTTTTGCCATGATGCTCCCTTTGCACGTGCTTTGCTCTCTACCAACAATACCCGGCTTTTGGGTGGGGCGGGGGCACATATCGGATTGTTGACCATATGATTACACAGGCGGCTTTTGCGAGTTAGCTTGAGTACGAGTGCGTTCGACGCGATCTGTGGCGGTAAATCGTACATTTGCGACGCCTAATTCAACGAGTGGCGGACAATCGCACATTCCGGGCCCCAAAACTGCCCCAAAGCGTTTCAATAACCGCCACTCATTTCAAAATGTTCGATTTGCCGCCACTGGATAACGAGAGAGAAATCATGCCGGCAAAGGATGCGAGCGTGACGCCGAAAGGGACATTTTGTTAACAAAGCGGCCCCATGCGCTTTACTCGTGCAGAGTGAATGCGAACGTGGCATACTTTTGGCCAGTTTCTCTGACGAAAGGACCTGCTATGGGCGTCAATATCTCTGGCCGCAGCTTTTTGAAGCTGCTCGACTTCTCTACCCAAGAGATCGAGTACCTGCTGGCACTCTCTCGCAACCTTAAGGACCTCAAGCGCGCGGGTACCCCGCACCGCTACTTGGAGGGCAAAAACATCGTCCTGCTCTTCCAAAAGACCTCCACGCGCACCCGCTGCTCCTTTGAGGTAGGCGCCATGGATTTAGGCATGGGCGTAACCTATCTGGATGCCTCTGGCTCGCAGGTGGGCAAGAAGGAGTCCATCGAGGACACCGCGCGCGTGCTCGGCCGCATGTACGACGGCATTGAGTTCCGTGGCTTTGCCCAGGCAGACGTTGAGGAGCTTGCCGAAAAGTCCGGCGTGCCTGTGTGGAACGGCCTTACCGACGAGTGGCACCCCACGCAGATGCTCGCCGACGTGCTTACCATCCAGGAGAATTTCAATTACGACATCAAGGGCCGCACCGTTGTGTTTATGGGTGACGCCAAAAACAACGTGGCGCGTTCGCTCATGGTGGTCTGCGCCAAGCTGGGCATGAACTTCGTGGCCTGCGGTCCCGAATCTTGCATGCCCGCCGCCGACGTGGTGGATGCATGCACGCCCATTGCCCAGGAGAACGGCTGCACCATCAAGCTGACGAGCGACGTCGCCGATGCCTGCACCGGTGCCGACGTGATTTACACCGACGTGTGGGTCTCGATGGGCGAGCCCGACGAGGTGTGGGCCGAGCGCATCGAGCAGCTGGAGCCCTACCGCGTGACGTCTGAGGTTATGGCGATGGCCAAGTCCGAGGCGATCTTCCTGCACTGCCTGCCCAGCTTCCACGACACCAACACCCAGGTGGGCGCCGAGAAGGCCGCGCAGTTTGGCATCACCGAGATGGAAGTGACCGATGAGGTGTTCGAGTCCGCGCAGTCCAAGGTCTTTGACGAGGCCGAGAACCGCATGCACACCATCAAGGCCGTGATGTACGCAACGCTCAAGTAGTTGCGCGCGCGACAATTTGCGAGTTTTGGCGGGGACGTTGCCTTTAGGGCGGCGTCCCCGTTGTCTGTCCTGGAGTGTGTCAAAAAGTCGACAGGTTTAATGTGACACATTGGGGGATGGGGCCGGGGGTTATGAGGCGTTAAAGCCCAAGCTTGGTAGCGTTGCCTCAATGGCGCTTGCCGCGTGTTCCTTTAGGTATTCGCGGTTGAGCTCCTTCTTGCGATAAGCGAGATAGGTGTCCTTCGTTTTTTGAATGAGAGCATCGGTGAAGAATGACTCCCAACTAAAGAACCGCTCCGAGTCAATAAAATCGGCTGGATGCTCGAGCATCTCTCGCATTTCGGTATCTTTGAATAGCCCCGAAGAAAGAACGAGCCACTCGAAGGACTCCGGTAAGAAAAGCTCGATGTTCTTTAGCCTTGTGAGTGCATAGACGGTTTCCATCTCGGGTCCGAAAGCGGCGCCATCGGCAATAACCAGGAAGCTGGTTGCATTGCTTGCAAGAATGGTCGAGTAGATATTCGACTTTCCCTGTGCGCTTACGCAAGGAATGCCGCTTTTAAGGCACAAGGCGCTAAAGAATTCATATCCAGAGTTGGAATCTTCCACGATAACAAGCTCGGGGCGTTGCCCCGAGAACGATTGTTCGCCGTAGATGCGGTACGTCGACGTGTATATCCGGGAGTAGACGGGATACTTGGTCGTTGCCCGATTGGTGTTTTTTTAATCCGTAGATCTCATCCACGCTATAGGGAAGCTGGGGGAGGGATTCGCGTGCTACAAGGACATAGTAGTTGTCGCTCTCTCTTGCGGCGTGAGCGAACTCATGGGAGCGCATGAACGCACTGTCTTCATCGATAAAAACAATGCTTGAACTGATTTCTTTAAGATCGCGTTTCCAATTGCGCCCGGAAAGGACGTGGCAGGGGGCATCACATGCAACGGAGACGCCACTGTCCGGCCCTAGCTGGTCGAACTGATCGATAAGCTCAAGAAGGGTCGTTTTGCCGGTTGCGCTGTTGCCTTGAAGAATGGTTAGGTTGCGACGGATATTCAGTTTGAATTTAACCCGGTTGTTCGCCACGGTGACGAGGTACTCGCCGCGCATTATGCAGACTCCTTTAGGCAACGGAGTGCGATGGGGATAAGCTCGTTCATGGAGTGGACGATGTCGCCAGTGTTGGAGACGATCATGGTAAATCTGCCTTTACCAAAATCCATAAGATGGTAAAGATTGATGGTGATGTTCTGCTTAGCCGCGATTCGCAAAATCCAATACGAGCAGTTGTCGCCGCAGTTTGAGGCGTTGTAGACCGTCTTTGGCATAAAGTGCATGAGTAGAAGCGTTTTGGTTCCGCTGGAGAGCTTCTCGGGAGGAATGATGCCCAGGGCTCTGGTCTCGATCGCATTGGGGCCGAGGACGGTTCCGCGGTCAATCGATTTGATGATGCGTTGGGCAAAGGGGTCTTCAAACCAGTCGGGGGAATAGACGTTGTTGAAATACACCGACGTGTTGTACACAACGTTTTCCATGTCGCCAAAATGCACGGTGAGCAAGAGTGCACCTTTCTGAGTCATTTATTGTGTTTAAGTATAGCCTGAATTTCTCGTTGCAGTTTTAGCGAGGGATGTTGATAAACAGAGCAAATGCAGATGAATAGATGTTGAGCGGACAGAGTCGTTCACAGTCGGTCTAGAACTTTTGCCCATGGGTTTCCAACACCTTTTCGCATACAGCAATGAAATGGCTTTGCCTGGTTACTTTAAGATAATAGGTGTTCTCAAAACTTGGGCCCCAGATAGCTTTCTTACTGCTTAACGATGAGTTGATTAAGTTTCGGCAATACACTTAATGACGATAACGATTACGTCGAGAACGGATGACAAACATGCGGGCGCGATATAAGAACATCCTAGTGACAGGCGGCTGCGGTTTTTGCGGTGGAGCTTTTGTCCGTTATGTCGTGAATCATGCGCCCAATGTTCATGTGACGGTGCTCGATAAGCTCACGTATGCTGCCGACATGCGCAACATCGAGGATTTACCTGCTGGGCGGGTCCATCTTGTGGTGGGCGACATCTGCGATCGCAAGCTGTTGGAACGCGTGGCGCCGGGGCATGATGCCATCGTGCATTTTGCCGCCGAGTCTCATAACGATAACGCGATAGCCAACGCGGCGCCCTTCATAAAAACGAACGTTGAAGGTACGTATTGTTTGCTCGAAGTTGCTTGCGCGCACGGCATTCGCTTCCATCATGTAAGCACGGACGAGGTTTTTGGTGATCTTGCCTTGGAAGATCCCGTGCGCTTCACGGAGGATTCGCCGTATCGACCAGGTTCGCCCTATGCGGCATCCAAGGCGAGCTCCGACCTGCTCGTTCGTGCATGGGCCCGAACATATGGCTTACCGATCACTATCTCGAACTGCTGCAATAACTATGGTCCGCTGCAGAACGAAGAGAAGTTCATTCCCGCTGCGATAGAGAGCGTTAGACGTGGTGAGCGCCCGCGGCTGTATGGTGACGGTAAAAATGTTCGTGATTGGATTCATGTTGATGACCATGCCTGTGCTGTATGGACCATCCTAAATGAGGGCAGGTTGGGGGAGACCTATTTGATTGGCGCCAATTGTGAGCGGAGTAATCTTGAGGTCCTGCAGATGATTCTTGAGGCAATGGGCAAACCCCGTGACTTCATCGATTGGGTGCGTGATCGCCCCGGTCACGATAGGCGCTATGCAATTGATGCATCTAAGTTGCGACGTGAGCTTGGGTGGGCTCCTGTGCACGGTGATTTTGAATCAGGGCTGCGAGAGGTCATCGTGGCACGAGCGGCAATGAACAAGCGCGACTTGGCCGACTAATCCCGAAGGGTACCAGAGCCTATTTTCAATTATATTGCCTTTCGATAGCTGTCATTTCACAATATGCAATATGTATAGAAACTTCAGCCTGCTAAAATGATGACCGCATAAATGCCAGAGATTGCAAAGGCCGCCTACATGAATCGATTCAAACATCTAATCAAAGCCGCTGCCGCTATTGTTCTCACTTACGTGCTGTGCGCGTCGGCGCTCCTGCAGCCTATGGCCGCCTATGCTGCTACGCTGCAAGCTCAGCAGTCTGCAGCCGAGGCGGCTGACGCATCCAGTGCGCAGGATAGCTCTGCCGGGGATGTGTCTGATGACACAGCCAATGAGGTGAGCAAAGACGCTGACTCTGCGGATGCGGCACAAGACAAAGCATCCCCTGTCGACGCCTCAGATGAAGACGCGGCAGCAAACGAGGAGGACGCTGCGGCTCCCGAGTCTCTCGATGCCGCGGACGAGCAGGCGGCAGATGGCACCGTGATCGGTGACAGCGAGGCAAACTCCTGGCGCTACCAGAACGGCGAGCTGCGTAGCGACCTGCGGGATGACAATGCAACTGACCTTGGTGTCGACTCGCGCTCAATGCACGAAATGCCCGAAGGCGCTACGTTGCAGGGCATCGATGTGAGTGGGTACCAGAAAGATATCGATTGGCAGAGAGTCAAGGACGCAGGTATTGACTTTGCAATCCTGAAGATTGGCAATATCAATGCTCACGAGCCGGACGGCTGGTATACCGATAGCCGTTTTCAACGCAATTTGAGTGAATGCGAGCGCTTGGGTATTCCTTATGGCGTATATGCCTACTCGTATGCAAAGAATGCTGACGATGCCGTGAAGGGTGCAAATCACATCATTGCACTGTTGAAGGACCATAAGCCTACGCTGCCGGTATATCTTGACCTCGAAGACAACAGTATCAAAGATACCGATCATGCGGCGATTGCTACGGCATTTTGCAATACGATTTCCGCTGCTGGTCACACTCCCGGCATCTACGCAAGTGCAAGTTGGTTTAAGAATATTCTGACTGACCCGTGCTTTAGCAACAACGGCTGGAGCATCTGGACCGCGCAGTACTGGTATGGACAGCGCTATGACGCCTCTCTGGGCTTGGGGCCGGAATATCCTGCCAAGTTTGACTGCTGGCAGTATTCGATTCTTTCCACTGTGCCGGGCATCGATGGGTATTGCGATATCAATTACTGGTACAGGGTTTCAACTAGCGATCACTGGGAAAAAACAGAAGACGGTGTTTTTTACGTTTCCGCAGATGGACAGCCGTATAAGGGCTGGAAGCTGATCTCCGGCCTCTGGTACTGGCTCGACCCCGCCAAGGGGGGCGCAATGGCGACCGGCCCCGCTGAGGTCGAGGGCACATGGTACGTCTTCTCCTCCTCCGGCTCGCTGCTCTTCAACGGCTGGGTCTGGAAGGACGGCGAGTGGTACTACGGCGCCTCCGGCGCCGAGCTGGTCCGCGGCTGGAAGCTGATCTCCGGCCTCTGGTACTGGCTCGACCCCGAGTCCGGCAGGATGCTGACCGGTGCCGTCGAGATCGACGGCAAGAGCTACTGGCTCGACCCCGCCAACGGCGGGGCCTGCGCCAGGTCGGCCTGGGTCGAGATGCCTGAGGGTTTTTTGTCTTACGCTGCCAACGATGGTGTTCTTTGTATGGCGGTTAAAGATGGAGTGCTCTACAAAGATGCAACCTTCACTGAGGTGCTATCGGGATGGGTCGACTGTGGTGACGATCGTTTATATGCTGATTCACAGGGTCATGTATTAACTGGGTGGCAGAGGATTGATGATAATTGGTATCTGTTTGATTCCAATGGGATTATGCATCGAGGCTGGTATTGGAATGGTTCTGCTTATTATTACTTAGATAAATCAGATGGAATTATGCGTACCGGCTGGGTATTGGATTTGGACTCGTGGTATTGGCTGGACCCCGATAACGGTGGGGCAATGGCAACTGGGTGGAAAAAGGTTGGACAAAGCTGGTATTATCTCAATCCAAATAACGGTGGAAGAATGGTAACCGGTTCGCTGATGATTGATGGTTACATTAGAACCTTCAATCCAGATGGTAGCTGTGTTTATTGGGGATATCAAAATCCCTCTAACTTATATCAAGTTTCTAGCAAGTCGGTTACTATTCCGCATCTCGGACAAGGCATCTTTGGCTATCGAACAGAGTCGAGGATCTCGGTTAGCGCCACAAGGGATGAATGCGTTAACGCGATGATTACTCGAGCATATGATTATGTAGGAACCACACCTTATGTTTGGGATTATTCTTGTGCGCCTGGTGTTGGAGTTGATTGCGCTGGACTTGTAATGCAGTGTTTATATGCAACTGGCATGGATTTGGGTCGCTATACGCCCTGGGATCATTACTACACTCCTGGACATAACCATTATGCCAACGATATGTGGAATGATCCGAAGTTTATGCATCTCGATTTCTC
Source organism: uncultured Collinsella sp. (assembly GCA_958348985.1). Classification (GTDB taxonomy): domain Bacteria; phylum Actinomycetota; class Coriobacteriia; order Coriobacteriales; family Coriobacteriaceae; genus Collinsella. The sequence goes on from CATWBG010000013.1 coordinate 44,521, forward strand.
TCAGCGCCGACGGGGAGATTTGATTTGTTACAACGGTCATATCGCCATTTATTTGGGTAATGACCAGATTATAGAAGCGGCATCTCCTCGTTATGGGGTTCGTGTGCACAGCGTATATGTAGGCTATCCGATTAAGGGCGTTCTTAGGCCGTTCGTATAGGCTGCTTATCAGCTGGCTTGTTTGATTTGCTTAATGAGCTGCAACTAAGATAGTAGAAAGTGATTGTACTTTAATGAAACTTGCATTTGTATTTGATGGGCTGGGATGCGGAGGAATTAAGCGAGTCGGAATCGATTACTGCAACGCCCTCTGCAATGCGGGTAACGAGATTATCGTCGTGAATCTTTCGCCCCAAAAAAATGAATTTGTTCATCTTATATAGTTTTGCACATGCGATGGTATAGGAAATCAAGCTCCAGTCGCTATTCGTTGGGTAGTGCGGAGTAATTTACCATCGACATCGTGAGAGTAGCCGCCTATGACGACCTCTGAATTTGAAATCAAGCTATGCCGTCTGATTGCGTCCAAATAGTTCGTCCCAGTTGCTAGCGGCCAAAACAGTTCCGCATACAATTACTACGCAGCAGATTACGGATGCCATGTCGGGAATTGTACCAAGCAAGATCAGGCCAAATACTACCGACCAAGCCGAATAGGAGATGTTCAGAGCCATTGCGCGTGCTGCTCCGATTGCCGCAATGCCCTTGTAATAGAACAGATAGGATGCGGTTCCTGCGAGCCCGGCGAGCGCAATAATCAATGTGGGCATGCTCGGGATAGCACCCAGTGTGAAATGCCATGCACCGAAGAGGGGGAGTACGAGCACTCCATAAACAAACGCACTCGTAGTTTCACGGATTTGCAAAGCCGTTTCGTCATCAACGGCATCATCTTTCATTCCCCATGCGCACAGCACGGCTTCGGATCCCCATCCAATAACGGCAAGCACCGCGCCGAGTAAGCCGAGGGGTGCATTTGCAATCTCGCTCGATCCGGCAGATAGATAGCCCATCGTCATTACGCCACAAAGAGCAACAAGAAGGGAAAGAATCTGACCTTTGCCCATTTTCTCCTTCAGCAGCACGAATGAAAGGAATGCTCCGACCGCGGGATAGAAGGCGGAGATAATTGCCGTGTAGGCTGCTCCGATATTATTGATTGCCAGTACGTAACCAGTCATTCCAATAGGTCCGCCGAGCAGCGCGCCGGCGATGACGACCTTCCCCGAACGAGTTTTAAGTGCGGCGAGTGTGTCTTTTAGCCTGCCTCGGACTCCCATGTAGCCAAAGAGCCAGATCGCACAGAAGGCATCATGGAGAAAAGATCCCGCAATGGAGGCGCATACAAGCGCTTCTGCCGATCCAATATAGGGCGCGAGCGCCAAACCGATTCCAAGAATAACCGTATCAAGGCCCCAAAGAAGGCCGCTGAAAAAGCCAAATTGCATTGCTACTGATCTTTCCGATAAATCTCCAGTGCCTTTTTGAGGTATTTGGCACCGTAATTGAAGTAGATATAGAGCCATTCGCCCACGAAATCGCCCTCGGCTTCTTTCAGAAGAGACCAGAGGTACCAGCACCATCCTGCAAGCGCAATGTGCGCATAGTTATGTGCAATTTCGTTGTTTGTTGCCTTGCGTCCAAAATATGCATCCAGCGCGTGGTCGACTTCGTCTTCGGTAAGCTCACAGCAGACGCTGCATGTTCCAAAATCGTTTGCGTAGTCGCTCATACCGGCATATTCCCAGTCAATAAGATAGTACTTGTCGTTTTCATCGATAAGGAAATTGAGGTAAAAGAAGTCATTGTGGCAAAGGCATTTTGGCGCATTATCGGCCTGTACAAAGCGCTCCAATTCATCGATTTCGGCGGCCATTTCCCTGTAGCCTGGAATGTCGATGGGACCTTTTTCCAGAAGAAGTGATTCGTAGCGCTTTGCTTCGAGGTAGAAGTCAAATTCGGTTTCGACATTTGCACCGCTTTCGTGAAGCGAACGACACATCTGCATCATTCGATTCATTTGGGCAGCATCATGCGGATCAGGCTGCTTTGCGTTGGGTACAAACTTCGAAATTTTCCAACCACGCTTTGGGTCCTCATGAATGAACGTGTCGTCAAGGCCAAGTTCCTTAGCTTTTTTAAGTGCGGCTACTTCTCCATTTCTGTTAATGAGCAGTTCGGTCCCGACTCCCGGATGGCGGTAAACGTACTCTCCATCATTGGTTCTAAAGTGGCATGATAGATTCGTAAGACCTTGTTTAAGGGGATAAACGTCGTGAATCTCTGATTTGGAGCAGCCGAGCACTTGCTCGATGTTATCGAAAATATCGGAGTCAACGTTTTCGATAAAATGTGGATCAAAGGCACGCAGCTCATCAAGAGAATCGAATTCGTTGATCTCGCCCGCAGGATACTTCTTGATCACCATATCGAGCTCCTTGATGTGCTCGATATATAGATCTTCCCAAAGCTTGTCCGTTGTTTCCGGCTTGCTATATTCCGTCTCAAGAATCTGCTTAAATGCAAGCGAGAAAGCTTTATCAAAGTAGACGTGCCCGAGCATATACCAAGCATCGGAACCGCCAATCGTAACATTGGTGATTCTGTTCATTGCTCCCGTTTGAATGCACCATTCTTTGGTGGCGCCTTCAGCATATTGAGCAGAATAAAATGCTTTCCAAACGTATGCTTCAAATGGATTGTTTAGAAGGTAATCATCGCTTGAGCAAATGTAGGTGTTGCCAAGTCGCTCTTTTACGCACATAAGCGATGCGTGGTTATTTTTGGATGCGTATTCGTTGTTGACGACAATCGAAACGCCGAACTTGCTTTCAAGATAGAAGAAATACTCTTTTTTATAGCCGACAACGACGGTGATATTGCTGATACCCGCGTCTTGCAGCTGCCTAATCTGACGCTCGATGAGAATCTCACCACGTACCTTTAAAAGGCCTTTGGGCTTTTCATACGAAATTGGAGCAAAGCGGCTCGAAAGCCCCGCAGCCAATATCACTGCGTTTTCAACCTTATAGGGGTGAAGTGCTTCGTAACCGCTGTCGGTTAGGCTGTCCAATTCGAGAAGGCCCTCATTCGTAAGCTCTTTATTTGCTGCGTTTACTGATCCAAGTGAAAGGCCAGTGCGCTCGGCAACTTCTCGCTGGCTGGCATAGGGGTGCTTTAGGTATTCATAAAGAACCGTAAAGTTGCGCTTGTTCAGTTCCATTGCGGGCCTCCGATTAAGGTGTTCATTACTTGCAATTAATATAGATAGATTGAATGACTTGTTCAATTTGTAATTGAGTATCACATTAACTGAACAGATTATGGTGAAATTCAAACTTGAAATGCGGGATAAATGGATTGGATTTGGGGGATGCTGACGTTTTTCCGTACGAAAGCGCTCATGCCGCTAGATTGAGCGACC